>JALHSP010000043.1 GCA_022865305.1 Bacteroidales bacterium
GTTTTAAAGGGATCAGATGCTCTTTTTCCAGATCCCATTCCAGCGCTGGTATTTTTAACGTAGTAGAATGTACCTTGGCATTAGCAGTTCGTCCCAACCAATCAATCGCTTGGTCGTTGAGTCCCGGAACACTATAATAAATTCGGCCCCTGAGAAAGTTGTACTTGATGTATTTTATTACGTTTTCTATTTTCCCTTTGCTCTGGGGATCACTTTTGCGACAGAAACGCACCTTGAACGGTCGGCTTTGACAATAGGATCTAAAGGCTTCTGTGAGGATTAAATCGCCTTTATTTTCATCCACCAGCAGAACTTTGTCCTGATCATAAACAAGTTCATGAGGATAGCCCTCAATGAATGCAAAAGCAGTTTCATGTGATGCAATAGCTGTTTCAGCGGTAAATGGGTGCTCGTCGAAAAATACGAACTTAAAGCGTGAACGCGACAATACTATGGCAAAGAAGTAAACCTTTTTACGCCGGCCATCTACATCAGTCATATTATATTCGCCAAAGTCGATCTGGGACTGCTGGCCGTAAGGCAGCTGCTCAACCTGGCTGTACTCTCTGGTGTCAAAGGTTTTTAGCAGCTGATGCTTATTTCGAACGTACAATACGAAGTTATAAACTGACTTGATGCTCACACATGGGAAGCCTGGGTATTGTTCTTTCAACCAGTCGTGCACCTGTGCAGAGGAAGCCTCCAGACAAAGTTCGATCCGGCTTTTGATATAACTCTCATAGGGTGCAAGTTTCTTTGTCCTTACCGATAATAATTGTTGAAAATCCAAATACTCTTGTTCGCTCATTTCTAACAATTTTTTAACTGTTCGGGTGTCCATTCCCATAAATGAAGCAATCTGGGGCGGGGTCATTCCGTTTCGGTGTTGATGATGTAACTCGTGATACATAATCCATTTATTATCAAATTTATTCATAGCCGACTGGTTTGGTTTAAATACCAAAAGTCAGATTAATTTCTTTGAGGCTTATTAAGAGCAATTTGCCCATGGGCAAATTGCTCTTAAGCCTCCAACTTTTCTTTTGAAAGGGAGCTTAACGAAGAGGGGTAACTTGCATTCTTATTTACCGAATACTTACATTCTTAATTACCGAATACTCGCATCCTTATTTACCGAATACCTGCATCCTTATTTGCCGAAATCTCGCATTGTTATTTACCGTTTACAACAAGGCATCATGCGGTTTTGAAGACATCAAATTCACCAATTCTTACACCCAAACGTATAGTAAATAAAATAGGTTTAACAATTGGTGAATTTTATTTACCACCTTTTTTGGCTTTTCGGGGGGCGGCTGCAAAAATGTTACCGCCAGTGTAAGTGTTGAATTATAACGTTTTACGCAGTGTAGATTAAGCGTATCGCAGACTAAATGTAAGTTTGCGTAGCGTTTAATAGCGGAAACGCCTAATATATCTGCGTTTGGGGTGTAGTAAAAAAAACTCTAACAGATAGGTTTAGAGTCCTTTGTGGAGCTGGCGGGACAAATGTCGAAATTTTTTGAGAAGGATTTATGGAATTTGATAAACCTGAAATAGAACTTTATCACAAATGCAGTCAGGGTGATTAGTTTAAACTAGAGTTACCTTGGTATATGATTCACAATCATGAGGTCGGGGGTTCAATACCCCCTCGCTATGCTGTAAATCAGGTAGTTATGGAAATATAAAATGATTACCTTTTTTATTCGAATACACAATCGAATACACAAAAATCATTTTAAGGTCGTATACAACTATAAAATATGCTATTCTATATGCAAAAATCATGGTTTTATGGTTTTATGATTGTAAGTTGTCAAACCGTTCATCAATTTTACTTTTAGAGAGTTATGCTTAGTCTTTTATTGTCAAAATAATCTTGGTCTCGTAATGGATTGAGGCTTAAACATAACGCTTGATTTCCCACATGAACCATAATGGCATAAAGCCTTTATTGGGAGTTGGTGTTATTGTTTCCAATTATCTATTATTATCTCTGCTAATTTTTTTTGTCCTTTTGAATTTAAATGTATATAATCAAGGAAGTCAGATAAATCCAATCCATTTTCCAAGTCCATAATTATATCTAAGTCGTTTTCTTTTGCAAATCTGACAATTTTTTGTCCTCGTTGGTCATAAGACCCTACCTTTGTTTCTTCTCTGTCTGCATGAAGATATATTGTCAATGGAATGTTTTTGTCCTTTGTATAGGAAAGAAAAGACAGGAATCCAGTGTTAAAAGCGCTATTATCTTTTTTCTTATTTATTCCCAAATTATCTTCGTTTGATGCAGACTTCTTTACCATTATTTTTACTCTGGGAAGCAAATATCTATCCACCAATTCATATAAAGCTATTGAATATTGTTTGCTTGGATAACTTTTTTCAACGTCAATTATTTTTTCAAAATTCATGTTATCATAAGCGTCACATGAGCTAACAAAAAGAAAAATAGATTTTGCTCCAAAATCTCCATGTTTTTTTAAATATGCAAAACAATTATCAGGTCCCCAACTTCCTGACGAAATATTTAAAAACTGGACTTTTTTACCTTCAAGTTTCGTTAAGGCATCTGACAATATTGTTGTAGCTAAAGAATCTTGATCAATATGAACACCACCATTTATTACAGAATCTCCAAAACCTAAAATTAGATTGGCTGAGGTATCAATCTCCTCACTTCTCATCGATTCAGAATTATATTTTATATCATTTCTAAATCTGAAACGGTCTTGATTAGGTTTGGCAATATATTCGTATTCAGAATCTTCTTTGAATAGAACAGCATCACAAAAACCAAAAAATAACCGTAAAAATATTTCTACGCTCAGTATCAAGACAAACACAAGGATAAAAAAAATTAGTTTCTTTTTCATTTCTGTAAATTTCATTTATTGTTTTTATTAGTATCGTATCTGTCGAATTTATTGTTTTTACACTTGCAGTCAGCTTAATAGTGTTTTATACACAGTCTAATTACAGCTAACGCATTGTTAGGTTTCAGAGCGCATCAAAAAGGAAACAGCACCCTCTTAATATGATCGTCCATTGTAGTCTGTAATATAATTAGGCGGGAGGATGCTGGTAAAATCAAAGGTAGGATAATATTCTACTTCATCGGTTCGACTATAACTTATTCCTTTTTATGCTGACCAAAATGAATAAAAAGAAACAATAAAATTGCTAGAAGGAAACAGCTATTTGCTGCATGAAAAAAACTTGTTATGTCACCGGACATAATTGGACGTGCAATAATTATTGAAATTGCACCAAATAACATGAATATCACTCCAACTACAGCTGAAATCCATTCAAGCCAGTTTAACACTTTTATTAATGCTTTCATAGTTTAAATTTTAATTAGTAATCTTGAAAAGTTCTTTCATCAAATTTCATCAATAAAATACAAACATACAAAAAATTATCAAATTGTTTTTAGTAATCAGCTTGCAAAAGCCGGGCGTATTGACCACAATTGACCGGTCAGATAACAATTAACATACATAACTAAACAACAAGCACTTAACTTTGGCTTTTGGTGGTCAATTTGATCCGGCTAACTATGATCAAGACCACTGGCTTTTCCAAAACTCACAGTAATTAAAGTTATAATCCAAGGTTTTTAGTACGGATTTTGATTTTGAAGGAATTGGGAATCTCCTTTTCGCTGATAAGGATCAAATAACCACCTCCACCTGCCCCGGCAAGCTTCCATGCCAGGGCATTTTCGCTATATTGAGTTATTACTTTCTCTATTTCAGAGTTCATCATTTTCGGGAACATTCTGACCTGGGCTTTGAATGAATCCAGAAATCCTCTGGAAAACATAACTATGTCCTTTTTGTTTAATCCTTTCCATGCCAATTCTGCCGCTTCTGTAAGATTTTTTACATTGTCTGTGTTAATGTAGGTCTCTTTCAGAACATTAAAATCGACCGGGCGCGGCCAGAGAGTAACCATGTGGATTCTCTCTTCCATCCATTTAATTACATCCAAATCACTGATTGTTTCAAATTGTGATGGCCAGTATTTTCCCCTGTCATAATAAAACCTATTGATTCCGGGCATTGTTAATCCGATCGAATCCTGCGAACCGCTTACTTCCTGGGTACCTGGATCATTATCATACCTGAATAAAGTTATTGCCAGCTTTTCAGGTTTTTCCAGAGGCAGATGATCATTCCATAGTTCAATAGCTTTTTTCCTTGTTGAGGTGGCCATCCCCGACCTCTCATTAAACTCAATAGTTGGTTCAAGAGAAGCAGTTATTGCCCATCCGGGATGATATTTTGAAACATAAGGCTGGTCGATCCATGTCCCTGCAAGATCTATCCTGTATGGCATTGGTATTGTTGAACGCAGAGCAGTTGTGGACCGGATGGGAAGATTTGCATGAGGAACTCTTTTAAGGATTTTATATTCGATCCCAAGGTTCCTGCAAAGAATCTCTTTTTCAGGAGAATGACCATCTTCATTTACAATATAAATATCCGGCTTTAAAGCCTTCATTTCATCAGAAAAATCAAGGAGCCCGCTCCCTTTGTTAACATTAACACTCTGAACACATGCCAGGGCACTCAGCATATAAACACGTTCATCTTCAGAATTTATAGTTTCCCTTCCCTTTAATTCCCTAATTGTTTTATCTGATCCTAATCCGATATACAGATCCCCATATTCCGAAGCTTCTTTAAGAAATGCAATATGGCCTGAATGAAGCATATCAAAACATCCGGAGACAAAGACTTTCTTTCTTTTGCTTTGCATAAGAATATTCTTTTAAATTTTATCAAGGTCAACAAATTTAAGAAATATTTTATGATCCCTTTGTCCGAGATATAGTATCAGAATTGTTTGAGATGCAAAATTGGATATTGTTCATTTGGTTTCACCTAGGCTTTGCTCATTGATCCCTAAGTTTCAGTCCTGCAAATAGAAAACAAGCACCACGCAAATGCGTGGTATTTTTTGTTTTTAGTGCACCCTTACGTGAGCAAGCTCACATTGGTCGCCCAAAAAACAAAAACCCCCTTGCGAGGGAGCTTGTTTTCTCCTTGATCGTGGAGCGTATAAGTACCGAACCTAATTAACTCTAATCATTATATCTCAATTACTTACACCATTCACGAAAAACACTGGTATACTAATTGGTGAATTTGATGTGAGTAAACTCTTATGGAATCTTGTGAACAGACTTTATAATTGAATTTTCAAGATATTGAGCCGTGCATCCAATAATTCATAGTACTTGCCCTTCATCTCTTTTGATAAAAAACTAATATCAATTAATTCCTTCCACTTTAGGATTGATGAAGAGATTGTCTCCAGAACCTTTTCAATACTCTTGGCAGTTAATTCACATCTTTCCATTCCAAAGTAGTCGATTAAAGTGCTACGAGTTAAGTGCTTTTTCTTGCCTTTCAGGGGTAGAGCAATTTCTTCGTCCTGTTTCTTATATTCAATTGTGGAATTAACAAGGTCATAACTTGGTGACAATGTTACTTTACCATCTTCAGTGATAATGGAGAAATTCTTCAAATGCATATCTTCATTACCAATTAGATAATTAAATATAACCAGTTTGAACAGTTTTAAATTTTCAATTGAAGGGAAAGTGCAGTATTTATTTATCACATCAACAATCTTTTCCATGCTATAATTATATTTTGTGTCCCTGCTTAATCCAGCCAGTTGGGCAAAATCTTCTACAGGAACTTTATCATTCTGTCCCTTCCTGTCAAACCGCTTTATGAAATATGTTAATGTGTCATCCTTTGACCATACTAAACCATGTAAAGGTATCTCCAAACCAATCTCCTTTGCCAGCCTCATGGTCAGGTCTTCATTTTCTGGCATTTGCGGATACAGGTGATGTTGAGGTTTAAGTATATATTTCCCACCCTTGTCTACAATTTCGAATTTTTCATCCTTGATGTTTAATTTTGCACTTAACTTTGGCTGTACCCCCTGAATTGACATTTTTGATGCACGGTTATAAGCCTCTTTGCGTTGTTCTTCAGCAGTATACTCAAGGTCTTTTAATGTTTTCAGTTCAGTGGATAAGAGTTTGAGACCAGCATCACTGTATCGATTCTCTCCACATGGTTTATATGTGATAGGGCAGAGGTTCATTCTGCAATTTCTTTAACTGTAACGACTCCAACCATATCCTCTCCAACCGCTAATAATTGTGAGAAGTAATCGGTTTTATCAATTTTTCTGATTTTTAACAATCCTTCCAATTGGATACCTTCAGGTAATAATCCATCGAAAAATGGTGGAAATTCATCGAACTTATAGACCTTAACATTTGTCGGCATCGTCCGTGAAACTTCAAGACCATTATATCCATCAAGGTATTCAAATACGTACTCCTTACCTTGGTTTATTTCTACCAAAGTTCCAGCCTCAGCACCTTTCACGAATACCTTAGCCTTTCTCATTTCCAGTTATTTGTAAATTGTCCATTAATGGACTTGTTAATACTATTTTGATATTCAACACTTTGAGGATTTTTCGTAAGGTATTTAACTGAACCGTTTCCTTCCCCTTCTCAATATCATAAATTACAGTTTTACCTACTCCTGCCATCTCTGATAATTGGGCACGGCTTAATTTGGCTGCTTTTCGATGCATCCTTATTACATCTGCTAATTCTTGCGATTGTATCATTTTTTACTCTTATAGCGGTAAAAATAGGCAATTTATTTTAAAACAACAAGCATTTGTCATATTATTACTGCTATGGCAGTAAATTATGATATAATTATCCTTTTTTATTGGGGAAATGCCATATATTACTGCTAAAGCGGTAAATAAAATTCGTTCCACCGTGCGCCTACGCTGAAGCTTCAGCGCAAGCGTAAGCCCGGAGAAGTCTTGGCGGTTGGATAGCGCTTTAAAGCGAAACCCTCCTTCGCTACCCTTCGACAGGCTCAGGGTAGCTTCGGAGGGCGAAGGTGGAGCTGCGGGGAATCGAACCCCGGTCCAAACATGGAGACCATATGCTTTCTACATGCTTAGTCCTGCTTGATTTTCGTGACCTGTCAGCTGCAGAACAACCTAACAAGCCCTTAGTTCCTGTTTGCTTCACCATCCGACCGGAACGATCTTCAGGCTAGCCCCGGATTGCGTGCGCCTCCTTATCGGGTTGGATCAGGGCAGAACCGCCCGGGAGACGTCCCGTTCCGGTACCTGGTACCGGAATTAAGCTTAAACTACTTTATTCGCTTAAGCAGCGAGAGCGTAATTAGATTCGCCAGTTATTGTTTTGTGACACTGTTTAAGTGACGTGCCACCACACACTGCATGCTTACATACCACCCCTCATGCTGTCAAAACCAGGTCAGCCCCGGTGATATGAAATACAAAGATAATACATTGTAAAAGAACTAAAAAATCTTTCTCAAAAATCAGACCAGAGTGATTATATTCACAGTATTAAATTAATCAGTAAGGATGATGAAAAGAAATCTCTTAATTCTATTTATGCTGGTAACAACAATAAATGCTTTTGCCCAGCAAACAGGCTTCCGGCTGAACGATCAGGAATATTTTGAAAACGGGGGTGTCAATATTATGGCTTTCCAGGATATCTATCCCGAAGGTCACCAGGGTGGCGTATCAATTATTATGCATGGTATGCGGATTGCAACCAACGGCGATTTACGTCTCGATGAAACACCCGGACAATGGCAGCCAATACCGAAGCAAAAGAAACGTACAGTAGATATTGCCGGCAATCTGATCACTGTTAACCTGACCTATCCCGATTCAGCAATAAATGGAAAAGGATTTAATCCAATATTCTATCCTGATCTCTATTTTAATTATACAGTAAAAACACGTGCTGAAGGAGGATCAATTATTGTTACAGTCGACCTTGACAGACCAATGCATTCTGAATTCATCGGGAAAGTCGGTTTTAATATGGAACTTTTTCCCGGCTGGCTGTTTGGCAAATCGTGGTACATGGATAACCAGTCAGGGATTTTTCCAAGACAGGCTAACGGGCCTGGTATGTTCGATCATAAAGGGGCACTGGTTGCCGCAAAACCAATGGCTTCCGGAAAACAACTGGTTGTTGCTCCTGAAGATGAAAACCTGAGACTGACCATCCGGTCAGGAACAGGCGATCTTCAGCTTATCGATGGCCGTTATCAGCATAATAACGGCTGGTTTGTTGTCAGGTCGCTGGTTGCCACCGGCGCAACAACAAAAGCCATCGAGTGGGTGATTACACCAAATGTTATCAGTGGTTGGATCGGTGAACCGGTTATTCATGTCTCTCAGATAGGTTATCATCCTGCACAGCAAAAAACTGCTTTTGTTGAACTGGACAGGAATGACCCAGAAAGAGAAAATGTTGAACTGGTTTGGATAGGTACAGATGGGAAACAGCAGACAGTTGTTTCACAGAAACCTGAGGAATGGGGCAGATTCCTTCGTTATAATTATTTGAAACTTGATTTTTCCTCTGTAAAAAATCCAGGGATGTACTTGGTGAAATATGGAAAACAACAGTCTCAACCGTTCCGTATTGCCGCTGATGTTTTTGAGCGTAATGTATGGCAGCCAACACTGGAATATTTTCTGCCGGTGCAGATGTGCCACATGCGGGTTAACGAAAAGTACCGTGTATGGCATGGCTTGTGTCATATGGACGATGCACTGATGGCGCAGGTTAACTACAACCATTTTGACGGTTATATCCAGGGAGGATCTACATTAACTAAGTATAAACCGGGTGAACATGTTCCGGGACTTAATATCGGAGGCTGGCACGATGCCGGCGATTATGACCTGAGGGTAGAATCGCAGAGCGGCGAGGTTTATATTTTAACACAGATGTATGAGGCTTTTAACCTGAAATATGATGAAACCTCTGTCGATCAGCACTCCAGGATTGTCGAGATCCATCAGCCTGACGGAAAACCTGATATTCTTCAGCAGATTGAACATGGCGCTCTCACGGTAGTAGGCGGATACAGGAATCTGGGAAGGCTGTATCGCGGGATCATAAGCCCTGGCTTGCGGCAATATGTATTGCTTGGGGACGGTGTAAATATGACTGATGGACTTATTCACAGCGATGATCTGAAATCCGGGGAAAAAACCGGTACCCATTCCTCTCTCACTGACGATGACTGGGTTTTCACAGAAGATAATCCCGGCAGGGAGTTAACAGTAGCTGCACATATGGCAGCAGCTTCAAGGGCACTGAAAGGTTTTAACGATACTCTTAGTGCTCAATGTCTTGAAGTAGCTGAAGCAATCTTCAACATTGACCGCCCGGTGACAGGTCGTGCAGCTTCATCAAAGGTACATGCTGCAATAGAACTGTTAAGGACCACCGGGGAACAGGTTTATAAAGATTATATACTTCAGAATGAGTCCCTTATTGTTAAAGAGTTCCGGAACCTGGGGTGGATAATCGGTGCGGCACTTCCAAAAATTGATAATGCAGCTTTTACACAATCGATTAACAAAGCTGCAGCGGGTTTTTCATCTGAGATTACCAAGCAGGGGGCCCAAACCCCGTTTGGAGTTCCTTATCGTCCGAATATCTGGGGAGCAGGATGGGATATTCAGAGCTTTGGAGTGAGGCAATATTTCCTTCATAAAGCTTTTCCTGATATTTTTTCTGCTGATTACATGTTTAATGCCCTGAATTTTATTCTGGGCGTGCATCCTGGATCAAATACTGCCTCGTTTGCTTCAGGTGTGGGATCCAGGTCAACCATTGTAGCTTATGGGGTAAACAGGGCTGACTGGTCATATATCCCGGGCGGAGTTTCTTCAGGCACTGCACTGATACGCCCGGACTATCCTGAACTTCTGGATTGGCCGTATCTGTGGCAGCAACAGGAATATGTGATGGGCGGAGGCGCTACCAATTTTATGTTCCTGGTACTTGCAGCTGATCAGCTTTTATCAGAATAAAGAAAGGAAAAACCCCCTTTCCTTTTCCCCCAAGGGGAGGGCCGAGCGTTTAAAAATTGCCCGGTGGGCAATTTTAGCGAAGGAGCCAGTCTGCCGCGGAGATCCTTCCCCCGTGGGGGAAGGTTGGGAAGGGGGTTTTAGAATAAAATAAACTAACAAGTTGAGATATAATTACTACCTAACATTTAATCTATGAAATCCGACAGGCGAAAATTTATTAAAACTGTGGGAGCCGGGGCTACAGGGCTTACAATTGGTGCTGCATCCTTTGCTACAGCATCATGTGCTTCTCCAGGCACAAAAAAAGATGAAGATGACGGACAGTTACTTTTCATTGGCGATAACATTGCTGTTGTCGATACACAGTACGGCAAAGTGAAAGGGTATCTCCTTAGGGGAATTAACTATTTTCTTGGAATTCCTTACGGTGCGGATACTTCTGGTCCAAACAGGTTTATGCTGCCGCAAAAGCCGAAACCATGGGCCGATACCTTCCCGGCAGTATGGTGGGGCAATTCAGCTCCACAGATAATGGAAAAACGTTATGCAAATGTATATTCATCCTTTATAGATCATTGGAATTATGATGATGTAAGCGAGGACTGCCTGAGACTGAATGTGTTCACACCGGCAATAAATGACGGAATTAAACGGCCGGTAATGGTCTGGCTGCACGGAGGCGGTTTTGTAAATGGCAACGGAATTGAGCAGGATGGGTATAGCGGAGAAAATCTGGCACGTAAGGGGGATATTGTATTCGTTTCAGTCAACCACAGGCTTGGTCCGCTGGGTTTCACTAACCTTGCCGGAGTGGGTGGCGAAAAGTTTGCTGCATCAGGAAATGTTGGAATGCTCGATATTGTGGCGGCTCTTGAATGGGTAAGGGATAACATCACTAATTTTGGAGGCGACCCGGGAATTGTAACCATAATGGGACAATCGGGTGGGGGAGCAGAAGTAACAACACTCACTGCAATGCCTTCAGCAAAAGGATTATTCCATAAAGCCGTTGTACTCAGCGGTGCCGGGACAAAATCCGGCGAAAAGGATTATTCTGAAAAATTAGGTGCCTATGTTTTGAAAGAAGCCGGATTAACTGCAAATCAAATAGATAAACTGCAGGAAATTCCATGGCTCGATTATATTGCCATCGCTAACCGTGCTGCTGCGAAATTATCCCAGGAATCGGGACCAGCACCTGCAGGTTTACGCAGAGGCTTTAATCCTATCGTTGATGGTGTAATAATTCCTCAGCATCCTTATTATCCTGATGCCGCTCCTTCTGCTGAAGATGTGCCAATGATGATTTGCTCAACCATGAATGAGATGTCCCCCAGCCGTACAGATGCCTCTCTGGAAAACGTAACTCTTGACGAGGTAAAGGAAAGAGTTAAGCAGAGAGCCGGATTTGGCGCCGGATTCGGAGATAAAGCCGGAGAGGTTGTGGAAGCATACGCAAAAGTATTTCCCGACAGGAAACCCGTTGAAATATGGTCAATGATAAGTGGCAATCGTCAGGGTGTTGTCGCTCTTGCTGATGCAAAATCAAAACAGGCACCGCCTGTATATGTTGCCTGGTTCTGCTGGCAGCCGCCATTGTTTGACAACCGGATGCGGGCATTCCATTGTTCAGATATTTGCTTCTGGTACTATAATACCGACTTTATGTTAACCCATACCGGAGGTGGTGCCAGGCCAAGGAAATTATCCGAAAAGATGTCCGGAGCTCTTCTGCAATTTATGAAGACAGGTAATCCTGACGGAGGTGGATTGCCTTCATGGCCAAAATACACAACTGAAAATGGCGAAGTGATGGTCCTTGATGATGCTTCAGAAGTTAAAAATGATCCAGACAGGGAAGCAAGGAAAGCTTTACCAGGTACTTAGAATGCCTAAAGTACTTAGAGTTAAAAGTTTGATAAATTAGATAAGTTATATTTAAATTAATAATAAGGAGATTTAAAAATGAAGCTCAATGTAAAAACCTCATTTGTAACATTTGTTACAATTTTAATGCTCTCTATTTCTGGTTTTGCGCAGGAACCGGCAAGACCTGCTGCTGCACCTGCTGCCAGACCCGCTTTCAGGATGCCGGCACGAATTATCTCTCCCGAGATCCTTCCTGACAACAAAGTAACATTCAGATTATATGCTCCTAAAGCCACAGAAGTAGCTTTAAGCGGAGAATGGATGCCGGGCTTTGGAACCAGTGAATTATTTGCCAGAAATGATACCGGTTTATTCACAATTACTGTAGTACCGTTAAACCCTGAGTTGTACAGTTATGCATTCACCGTTGACGGCATCAGGATGATAGATCCGAATAATGTTCAGGTTCGTCGTGATGGCTCCCGGTACGAAAGCTTCTTCATTATACCAGGACCTGAATCGGACCTGTATATCCACAAAAATGGTGTACCTCACGGAACAGTGACCAAAATATGGTATAGATCTGCAGTTCTTGAAATGGACCGCAGAGTATATGTGTATACTCCGGCCGGGTATGAAACCAGCACAGCAAAGTACCCGGTGTTTTATCTCCTGCACGGTGCAGGCGGTGATGAAGATGCCTGGACCAATATGGGCCGCACCGCTCAGATAATGGATAACCTAATTGCTCAGGGCAAGGCAAAACCAATGATTGTTGTTATGACCAACGGTAATGCCAACCAGGCCGGAGCCCAGAATGAAGTGCCTCAGATACCTGCCCAGGCTGGCCAGGGTATGGCAGCTTATACGCGCTATGCCGGGAAATTTGAAGAACACCTCGTAAAGGATGTTGTACCTTTTATCGAAAAGAACTACCGTGCCCTGACAGGAATGGATAACCGGGCTATTGCCGGACTATCGATGGGAGGTGCGCATACCCAGACAATAACCAATAATAATCCCGGAATGTTCGGTTATATAGGAGTTTACAGCATGGGACTGATGAATTTTGGTCCCCAGAACCAGGATGCTGCAAAACTTGAGCAGGAAAGAGATGCTAAAATTGAAGCTCTGAAAAACAGCGGTTACAAACTATATTGGATTGGCTGCGGCAAGGATGATTTCGTATATCAAAGCGCTGTAAACCTTCGCAATCTGCTTGACAAACATAACTTTAAATATACATATCGTGAAAGCACAGGTGGTCACACCTGGGCCAACTGGCGCATTTATCTTTCGGAATTCGCCCCTATGCTTTTTAAGTAAAAAAGACAATCATTAATTAAAAACAAGAATATCATGAAGAACAAACTATTTGTTTTGATCTTACTTTTTTCGGTTGGGCTGATCTCTGTTGGCCAGACTGTCCCGCAGCTTGGTAAAGATCCTGTTGCAAAGGTGATTGCTGCAATGACGCTTGAAGAGAAAGTAAGTCTTGTTGTTGGCGTAGGTATGCGAATGCCGGGAGCACCCCCATCCACCTCTGCAGCACTTCAACAGGCAAGTCCTGTTGTCGGACAAACTCAGGATCTTGTTTCCGGTGCTGCCGGTACAACTTTTGCAATTCCGAGATTAGGAATTACTTCAATGGTAGTTGCTGATGGTCCGGCAGGATTAAGGATCAGTCCTACCAGACAAAATGATAATGCAACCTATTATTGTACTGCATTCCCTGTTGCCACACTCCTGGCATCAACCTGGGATGTTGACCTGGTAAATAAGGTTGGACAGGCAATGGGTAACGAGGTCCTGGAATATGGAGTTGATGTAATACTTGGCCCCGGAATGAATATTCACAGAAACCCGCTTTGCGGAAGGAATTTTGAATATTACTCCGAAGATCCGCTGGTAACCGGGAAAATTGGTGCTGCAATGGTAAATGGTATTGAATCGCAGGGTGTTGGCACTTCTATAAAACACTACGCCGCAAATAACGCTGAAACAAACCGTAATGCATTAAATACTATAGTAAGTGAAAGAGCTCTTCGTGAGATTTATCTGAAAGGATTCGGTATAACTGTTACAGAAGCTCAACCATGGACCGTAATGTCATCCTATAATCTTATCAATGGTGTTTATGCTCCGGAAAACCACGACCTGATCACTAAAGTCCTTCGTAATGACTGGGGCTTTCAAGGCTATGTCATGACTGACTGGTTCGGCGGCAGAGACCCTGTTGCTATGATGAATGCAGGAAATGATTTACTTATGCCAGGTAATCCAAATCAAACCAAAGCTATTTTAGAAGGAGTTAAAGCGGGCAAACTTGATGTAAAAATACTTGACAGGAATGTAGAGAGGATCCTGAATATCATCCTTCAGACACCCAGATTCAAAGGATATAAATTTTCAAATAAACCTGATCTGAAAGCTCATGCAGAAGTCACCCGCCAGGCAGCTGCGGAAGGAATGGTTTTATTGAAGAATAATTTTGCGTTACCTCTGCCCCAGGAAGTAAAGAAAATTGCAGCTTTTGGAAATACTTCTTACGAGATTATCACGGGCGGTACAGGAAGCGGTGATGTTAATGAAGCTTACAGTGTAGCTCTTGTTGAAGGATTGCAGAATGCCGGTTATGCTGTCAATGAAAACCTTCAGGCAATGTATTCCGGTTATCTGAAAGCCGCCAAAGAAGGAAAACAGAGAAGCCGCGGCTTTATGATGGGGTCAGTTCCGGTTTCAGAGCTGACTGTTAATTCCGATATAGTTAACAGCATGGTCAATGTTACTGATGCTGCTATTATTACGATTGGCAGAAATTCAGGAGAAGGTTATGACCGTAAAGCTGAAGAAGGTGATTTTGAGCTGAGCTCTGCTGAAAAAGACCTGATTAAGCTGGTTGCAACAGCTTATCAGGCAAAAAGCAAGAAGGTGATTTTAATCCTCAATGTCGGAGGTGTTGTTGAAACTGCCAGCTGGAAAGAAATTCCTGATGCTGTTTTGCTTGCATGGCAGGCAGGGCAGGAGACCGGAAATTCAATTGCTGATGTTATCAGCGGAAAAGTTAATCCTTCCGGAAAACTTGCATCAACGTTCCCTGTGAATTATAAAGATGTACCCTCTGCAAGGAATTTCCCGGGAAAAGTAACAGAACAGGCTCAGGCACAACCTGCTACCTCTGAGGCAGGTATGATGGGAGCATTTATGCGTCCCCAGGCTGCAGAAGTCACTTATGAAGAAGGTATTTATACAGGATATCGCTACTATAATACTTTCAATGTACCAGTTTCATATGAATTTGGCTACGGTCTCTCATTTACAACTTTTGAATATTCCAACGTGATGCTGAGCGCAACAAAGTTCAACAAACAAATTACTATAACTGTAGATATTAAAAACACCGGAAAAGTTCCGGGTAAAGAGATCGTACAGCTATACCTTGGTGCTCCGTCTGTCAGGATTGATAAGCCGGAAAGCGAATTAAAGGGATTCGCCAAGACCCGGCTGTTGCAGCCAGGTGAAGTTCATACTTTGACTTTCACTATTGATGAAAAAAGTCTTGCATCATTTAACCCACCCACCTCATCATGGGTTGCTGATGCCGGACAATATACAGTTAAGTTTGGCGCATCCTCCAAGGATATCAGACAGACAGCATCATTTACCCTTGGGAAGTATTTGAATGTTGATAAAGAGAGTGTTGCACTTGTACCCAAAGCGAAGATAAATGAATTGAAACCTGAATAGTATTCAGTCTTTTGCCGGAAATGCAATGATAAGTACATCCGGCAGGGCAAGTGTGGCATTTGATCCGAAAAATCTATAATTAAATTTTCCTTATTCATGGGGAAAGCACTTAAAGTTGGTATCCTCCGCGAGACGAAAAATCCTCCCGACAGAAGGGTTCCTCTGACACCATTGCAGATTAAAGATCTCAGGGAATTATATCCTTTTGTGGAGTTTTATGTCCAGCCAGTCGATTACAGATGCTACTCCAATGATGAATATGGAAACCTCAATATTAATCTTATTGAGGATCTGAGTGATTGTGACATCCTGATGGGTGTAAAAGAAGTGGACAAGAGTACATTTATCCCGGGTAAAACCTACCTGTTTTTTGCCCATGTGACAAAAAAACAGCCATATAACCGTGCGATGTTCAGGGAAATGGCTGAAAAGAAAATCCGGCTCATCGATTATGAACACCTTACAACAGACAAGGGTGAGAGGATTGTTGCCTTTGGAAGATATGCGGGTATTGTCGGAGCCTATAACGGGTTGAGAGCCAAAGGAATATTAACAAATAAATATAAGCTTAAACCAGCTCATCAATGCCGGGACCTGAAAGAAATGTGGGACGGTCTGCGTGCCGTTGAGCTAATGTCTGGACTGAAGATCCTTGTTACAGGAGGCGGACATGTGGCAAATGGCGCTATGGAGACTTTAAACGTTTGCAATATAAGTCAGGTAAATCCTGATGATTTCCTGTCGCGTGAATATGATATGCCTGTATTTTGCCAGATAGGGCCGGAACATTATACAAAGCATAAAGTCAGGCAGCAGTTCAGCTTTAGTCATTTTACAAAGTATCCCGAAGAATATGAATCAACTTTTTCCCCATATACCAGGACCACAGATTTACTTATTACCGGTCATTACTGGGATCCCCGTTCTCCGGTTTTCTTCACAAAGGATGATATGAAAAAGCCTGGATTCAGGATCTCTGTGGTTGCTGATATCAGTTGCGACGTTAATGGTCCAATACCTTCAACATTAAGAGCTTCAACGATATCGGATCCTTTCTACGGGTACAATCCGTACCTGGAGACAGAAGAACCGGCATTTTCCAGGCCTGAAAACATTACTGTTATGTCTGTAGACAATCTCCCGGGTGAACTTCCCAGGGATGCCTCAACGGATTTTGGCAGGCAGCTGATGCAAAATGCGCTGCGTGATCTTTTTTCAGAAACCGAAAGCCCCATGATTGAAAGGGCAACCATTCTTAAAGATGGAAGACTTACTCCAACATTTAATTACCTAAATGATTATCTTTATGATGCGACCCCCCTGCCCCCCTAAAGGGGGGTTAATTCGGGGCAGTTATTAGCCCCCCTTCAGGGGGGATGGGGGGTTACCTCTCAGTGGTTCTCTGTGTCTTCTCCGGATTTTCTCTGTGCAACAAAATAATATAACCTATTTTGTACCTTAATCTATATATTAATAATTATGCGAAAAATTCTCTTATTACTTCTGTTAATTCTTCCATATCAGCTTTCCGCCCAGCAGGACAATGCCCCCGTCGTGGGTGTTAGTGATAAAAGGATTGAGATATACGGACTGAAAAATGCCCGTGTTGTTGTCGATTACCAGACAACTATTGAAAATACTGATATACTTATTTCTGATGGAAGGATTGAAGCAATTGGTCCCGGATTGGCGTTCCCGAAAGGAACAATTATCTATGATCTTACAGGAAAAACTGTATATCCATCATTTATTGATGTATATGCAGGCAACTTTGGTATTAAAACTCAGACAGGAGCTGCTGAATCCAATCCTTTTGCCGCGCTGATTCAGCAACCGCAAACCGGCAGGCAATCTGCTCCATCAACACCAGAGCCAAGGATAGCTGACTACTGGAATGATGGAATAAATGCCTCATATAACGTATCTCAGGAATTTATTCCTGATGCCAGAACGGCTGGTGAATACAGGCAGATCGGCTTCGGAGCTGTTGTTACGTTTAAAGCCGACGGACTGGCACGGGGTACATCAGCCCTGGTAACCACCGGCGACGGAAAAGCAAACAACCTGATGATCAAAAACAGGGCTTCATCAAATTACTCCTTTACCCGAGGTCGTTCACAGGACATCTATCCTCTGGCACAATTTGGAATAATTGCACTCCTCAGGCAATTGTATTATGATGTTCAATGGTATGAACAACTGCCGCCGGGATATTTCCATGATGATGGTATTGAAGCATTTATCTATAATGCCTCTCTTCCCCAGATATTTGAGGTCACGGATAAGATGCAGGTCATGCGTGCCGATAAGATCGGAAAGGAATTCAATATAAATTATATAATCAAGGGAGCAGGTGATGAATACCAGGCTATCATTGATATAAAGAAAGCAGGCAATAAACTTATTATTCCGGTCAATTATCCTGAAGCACCGGATGTAAAGGATCCGTACGATGCAGCATCGGTTTCATATACAACTCTCAAACATTATGAAATGGCACCTGCAAACCTTTCGTATGTTTCGAAAGCAGGAATCCCTTTTGCCATTACTTCATCCGATCTCAGAAGACGTTCAGATTTCCTGACCAACCTGAGGAAAGCTGTAAAATATGGATTACCGGAAAATGAAGCCCTAAAAGCCCTGACTTATACTCCGGCGCTTATGATTGGTGCCTCTGATCTTGTTGGCGCAGTAAAAAAGAATATGATCGCTAATCTGCTGATCACCTCCGGGAGTATTTTTACCGACAACTGCATTATTTATGAGACCTGGGTACAGGGTGTTCCGTACAGGCTGGTTGACCTGAGGACAAAGGATATGCGCGGAACATACACTCTGACTGTCGATACGGTTAAATACAAAATGACTCTTTCCGGCACTTTTGATAAACCTGCCATAAAGCTGATTTATGATTCGACTGAAGTAAGAGGCGCCACTTTTACGCAGGAGAAAGATCTTGTAAGTATTGCCTTTGAAAGGGCAAAAAGAAAATTCAGGCTGTCAGGCTATATAGTTGAAAAGAATCTGGAAGGTAAAGGCCAGCTCGACGATGGGAAATGGTTTAGCTGGAAAGCTGCATATGAAGGACCTTCTTCTGAAGAAACCAGACCTTCGAAGCCATCTGTAATTCCGGAGATTGGCAAAGTTATATATCCGTTCGCTGCTTATGGCTGGTCCGAACTGCCAAAGCAGGAAGATGTACTGTTTAAAAATGCAACAGTCTGGACCAATGAGAAGGAAGGCAAGCTACTTAATGCAGATGTCCTTGTGAAGTCAGGAAAGATATCAAAAGTAGGTAAAAACCTTTCAGCAGATGGCGCCAGGATAATTGATGCCACAGGAATGCACCTGACGTCTGGCATTATTGATGAACATTCCCATATTGCGATGGATGGCACCAATGAGACAGGTCAGGCAATAACATCAGAGGTGAGGGTCGGAGATGTTGTAGATCCGGAAAATCCGAGCATATATCGCCAGTTATCCGGTGGGGTTACAGCAGCTCATATCCTTCATGGTTCAGCCAATCCAATAGGAGGGCAGTCGGTACTTATCAAGCATCGCTGGGGACATTCAGCCGAGGAGCTGAAAATAGAAAACCAGGTCGGGTTTCTGAAACATGCTCTCGGTGAAAATGTAAAGCGTTCTTCAAACCGCTATCCAAATTCCCGGATGGGAGTCGATCAGATAATCCGCGATGCCTATCTAAGAGCTATTGACTATAATAATAAATGGAAAGCATGGAATTCTATGAAACCTGCTGACAGGATAGGTAAAGTACCTCCACGCCGTGACCTTGAGCTTGATCCTATTGTTGATGTCCTTGAAAAAAGAAGCTTTATAGAATGCCATACTTATGTGCAATCAGAAGGAACAATGATTATGAACCTGGCAAAGGACTTTGGTCTGAAGGTGAATTCACTTATCCACTTCAATGAAGGATACAAAGTCGCAGACCAGATCGCGGAAAATGGAGGTGGTGCATCCGTTTTTGCTGACTGGTGGGACTATAAATACGAAGTGTATGAAGGTATTACTTATAATGCCGCTTTAATATTGAGCCAGGGAGTACTGACATGCCTCCATTCTGATGATGCGGAAATGGGACGAAGACTGAACCAGGAAGCCGGGAAAACTGTCAAATACGGAGGGGTGAGTGAAACAGAAGCACTCAAGCTGGTAACTCTTAATCCTGCAAAGCTGCTCCACCTTGATGACAGGATGGGGAGTATCAAACCGGGCAAAGACGCAGACCTGGTTCTCTGGACCGATCATCCTCTTTCCATTTATGCCCGTGCCAGCAAAACAATGGTTGACGGGACTATCTATTTTGATGAGGAGACTGATGCAAAAATGAAGGAACAGATCGACAGCGAACGTAACAGGATCATTGGCAATATCCTCAGAGAAACACCTCAGACAACACCTCCCTCATTACCTAATATTCCAAGACGATGAAAAATAAGATATTTATCATAATAATATTAATTTCAGCTTTCCTGCTGAAAGCTGAAGCGCAGAGCCCTGTAGTTGCTCCTGCTCAGAAGAAACCTGTAATACTTACCGGAGGAACCATTCATACCGGTACCGGGGAAATTATTGATAATGGCATCATCGCATTTTCGGGAGGCAAGATAACTTTTGCTGGTAAAGCATCAGATTTTCAGGGTGACAGAACCAATGCTGAAGTGATTGATGTAGCCGGGAAACAGGTATATCCGGGACTGATTTTCCCCAATACCAGCCTGGGACTTGTAGAAATCAGCGGCGTTGATGTCACTGTTGATAACCGTGAAACAGGCGACCTGAATCCTAATGTAAGATCAATAGTTGCATATAACACAGATTCACATGTTATTCCTGTTGTCAGGTCAAATGGAATTCTTATTGCCCAGGTTGTGCCGACAGGAACTCTGCTGCCAGGTACATCGAGCATCGTTCAGCTTGATGCATGGAACTGGAAAGATGCAATTTACAAAGCCGACAACGGCATTCAGATGGGATGGCCACGCAAATCAGCTCCAACCGGCAGAGGCGGTTTTAACATTGCCACGATATCCCCGGGAGCCGGAGAAAGCAATTATGATAAAAATGTTGAACAGCTGGAAAAGATTTTTACTGATGCTTTAGCTTATTCAGCAGTTGAAAAACCGAAAGATACAAATCTCCGGCTCGAAGCATTAAGAGGACTTTTTAACGGTACTAAAACATTATATGTAAGCGCTCCGGAACCGAAAGGGATTATTGCAGCAATATCTTTTGCAAAAAGGTACGGAGTGAAGAAAATTGTTCTTACCGGAGCTGATGAATCAGCATGGGCAGTAAAGGATTTCCTGAAAGAGAATAATATACCTGTCATACTTGCACATGTCCATGCCCTTCCTAAATATGAGCATAGCGATACCCGCCTTCCCTTTAAGCTTGCAGCGATGTTTCACAAAGAGGGGATCCTTGTCGGATTAACTTACTCCAATCAGGCCTATGGATATAATCTTCCATTTGTTGCCGGGCAAACTGTAGCTTATGGTCTGACAAAAGAGGAGGCATTGCAGACTATTACATTGAACAATGCAAAAATACTTGGCATTGATAATGTTACCGGCTCACTGGAAGCAGGAAAGGATGCAAATATTGTGGTTTCGACCGGAGATATTCTCGACATGATGACAAATAATATTGAATATGCTTTCATAACCGGACGAAACATCAGTCTGGATAATAAACATAAGCAGCTTTACAGGAGATTCCAGGCTAAATATGAAAATATGAAAGCAGATATGAAGTAATAAATGTGTTTTAGTTCTGGATTACGAGTTTTGCGTTTCGCGTTTCGTGTTTCGTGTTCCGAGTATCTTTCGAAGGAGGAATAAAGAGTAATAAATATGAATGTTAAACGATTTGAGGATTTGGAAATTTGGCAGGAAGCCAGGGAGTTATGCAAGGTAGTTTACGAAATTACCTCAGCCTATCCCTTTTGCAATGACTTTAAATTTCATGATCAGATGAGAGCATCTAGTGGTTCCTCTATGGATAACATAGCAGAAGGATTTGATAGGGGTGGCAATAAGGAATTCTATCAGTTTCTTTCAGTTTCAAGAGGTTCAACAGGGGAAGTCAGATCGCAGTCATATCGTGCATTTGATAATAAATATATCACTGTAGAGAAGTTTAACGAACTTCTTGAACGTACTGATAGCTTAAGTAGAAAGACATACAATTTGATGCTGCACCTTAAAAACTCAGATATAAAAGGTCTCAAATACACTTAATTCGAAACGATAGACGCGAAACGATAAACTCGAAACAACAAACAAATGACGCTATTGGCTACTTAATCTATGCCAGAGCTCGATAACCAGTACCCATAAACAAGTGACTTTGGATTTTAATATCTTTACCCCGTATTATAAAAGCCAATGAAGATTATCGTTCTGGGAACCGCACATCCATATCGGGGAGGACTGGCATCATATAATGAGCGTCTTGCTCAGCAATTCACATACGAAGGGCATGATACTGAAATTCTGACTTTCACCCTTCAGTATCCTGGATTTTTTTTTCCGGGGAAAACACAATATACTGATGGTCCGGCACCAGAAGGAGTGAAGATAGTCAGGATGCTGAATTCCATTAATCCGGTTAACTGGATCAGAACAGGGTACAAGATTAAGAAAAAGAATCCCGATATCATATTAATTAAGTACTGGCATCCGTTCATGGCTCCATGCTTTGGAACAGTTGCCCGGATAGCAATAAGAAACAAGGCAGGTAAAACCAGAGTTATTTGTATTTTTGATAATGTCATCCCCCACGAGAGGAAACCTTTCGACCGGCTACTGACGAAATATTTTACTCAGAGCATCGATGGTGCGGTGGTTATGTCGCGAAGTGTCGGTGATGATCTGAAAAGATTCCGGACAAATATCCCGGTTGCATTTAATCCTCATCCCCTGTATGACAATTACGGTGACATTATTTCTCGTGAAGCAGCTTTAAAAAAACTCAAGCTTCCTGATGAGTATTCATACCTGCTTTTTTTCGGGTTTATCAGGGCATACAAGGGGCTTGACCTTCTCCTCGAGGCTTTCGGTGATAAGCGGCTTAGGAACAGGAAGCTGAAATTAATAGTTGCTGGCGAATTTTATGAAAGTGATCAGCCTTACAGAGAGCTTATTAAAAAATTTAATATCGGTAATGATGTCATATTGTTTGACCGATTTATAAAAGAGGATGAGGTTGCTTTGTTTTTCAGCGTAGCCGACCTTGTTGTTCAGCCATACAGGAACGCCACACAGAGCGGTGTCACCCAGATAGCCTATCATTTCGAAAAGCCGATGCTGGTAACTGATGTCGGAGGATTAAGTGAGATTGTCCCAGACGGCAAATGCGGCTATGTCGTAAAACCCGAACCCGGACCCATTGCGGAAGCCATAACTGATTTCTTCGATAATCACCGTAGTATCCGTTTTACAGAAGGAGTAAAACAGGAAAAAACCAAATTCACCTGGGATAAATTAACAGCTTCAATAACAGATGTATATGATAAAACGATTAAGAGATGAGTATGAGGGATCCGGCACGTAGCAACTGGCATGCGGCAACCGGCAACCGGCAATGCGGAATTCAGAATCCGAATTGATAAACGCGAAACGATAAACGCGAAACGATGATATACAGAAGCAAAGCCCCTTTACGTCTCGGTCTGGCCGGAGGAGGCAGCGATGTCTCTCCTTATTCGGAGCTATACGGCGGAGCCGTCCTGAATGCTACAATTGATCAGTATGCATATTGTACAATTGAAGAAACATCTGCGGGCACGATAATTATCAATGCTGCAGACCTGGATATTCGGAAAAGATATCCTTCTGCCCTTAATCTTCCGATTGATGGTCATCTCGATTTGCACAAAGGAGTGTATAACCGGATTGTCCGGAAATTCAGGATCACAAAACCTCTCTCATTTAAGATGACAACATATTGTGATGTTCCTCCGGGAAGCGGTTTAGGCACTTCATCAACGATGGTTGTTGCAATTCTTAAAGCGTTTGCTGAATGGCTTAATCTTCCTTTAGGCGATTATGATATGGCATACCTGGCATATCAGATTGAGCGTATCGACCTTGGGCTCAGCGGCGGGAAACAGGATCAGTATGCAGCTACTTTCGGAGGTTTTAATTTTATCGAGTTTTCGAAAGATGAAAGAGTGATAGTGAATCCTCTCAGGATCAAACGCTGGGTAATCGATGAACTCGAAGTATCCATGGTACTTTATTATACGGGGGCATCCAGGTCTTCCGATAAGATTATTAAAGAACAGCAGGAAAATACCAGGAAGGGGAAAAAGCAATCGGTTGAAGCAACACACAGGATAAAGCAAAATTCCTATATTATGAAAGAGCACTTGCTGAAAGGTGATATAATTCAATTTGCAAAAGCGCTGGGCAAAGACTGGGAAAATAAAAAGGGAATGGCATCATCCATCACCAATAAGCATATTGAAAAAATATATGAAGCTGCCATAAAATCAGGTGCTTACGGCGGGAAGGTCTCAGGTGCCGGAGGTGGCGGTTTTATGTTTTTTACAATTGATCCTGCTAAAAGACTGAATTTAATAAACTCCCTGAACCGGTTTAATGGTAAAGTACTTAACTTCCATTTCAGCGAAAACGGCTGCCATGGATGGAAAATAAATGAAGAATGGAAGCAATAATCCTGGCTGGAGGAATGGGGACCCGTCTGCGTGAAGTTATTACTGATGTCCCCAAACCAATGGCTCCGGTCAATGGTAAACCGTTTCTTTATTATCTTTTTAAATGGATTAAACAATATCCGGTTGATAAACTGGTTCTTTCTGCCGGTTATAAATCAGAGAGAATTGTAGAGTATTTTGGGAATTCCATCTTTAATATTCCCCTGGAGTATGTAGTTGAGGGAAAACCTTTAGGTACAGGCGGAGCTGTAAAATATGCGCTTCAGAAAACAAAAGGCAGGAATATCCTTATTTTAAACGGTGATACTTATTTCCCGATTAACCTTAATAAGTTTCTTTCATTTCATAATAAAAACAACAGTCTGTTTACCGTCGCCTTAAAACGGATGCGTGATTTTGACCGTTACGGAACTGTCGAGTGTACGGGAAATAAAATACTGAAGTTCAATGAAAAGAGATTCTGTAAAGACGGATTAATAAACGGAGGTATATACCTGGTAAACAGGCAATTTATTGAATCCCGGAAGTTGCCTTCGGTATTTTCGCTGGAGAAAGAAATACTGGAGCAGGAAGCAGGAACTTCTTTATTAAAAGGTCTGGTTTTCGATGAACTGTTTATTGATATCGGCATACCAGAGGATTACAACAGAGCAGAATTGATGATGAAAAACTACTATTAACCAGCAACAAGCAACCAGCACCCGGCAACTTGACTTGTAAAATGAACAAGGCGCTTTTTATAGACCGCGACGGTGTTATTAATGTGGATAAAGGCCATGTTTACCTCAGTGAAGATTTTGAATTTTCCGAAGGTATTTTTCATTTATGCAGGAAATACCTCAGTGAGGGATACATCATCCTCGTTATCACAAACCAGGCAGGAATTGCCAAAGGAATTTACACTGAAGCAGATTTCGTTAAACTCACAGACTGGATGACTGAACAGTTTAATCGTCAGGGCATCATTATTTCGAAAGTATATCACTGTCCTCATCATCCTGATATAACCGGACCCTGCCAGTGCCGTAAACCCAGTCCGGGATTGATCCTCCGGGCGATAGAAGAATTCGATCTCGACATTTCTGAATGTGTTCTTATTGGAGACAAGGAAAGCGATCTTGAAGCCGGAAGAAGAGCCGGAATACCTGAATCAAACCTTCACAAATTCACTTTATCTTTGATCAGATAGCTGTTCCTTTCTGATGAATTACGATTGATCAACTCCCCCAGGAAACCTGTAAGGAAAAGGAATGATCCGATTATCATAACAGTCAAGGCTATGTAGAAATAAGCGCTGTCAGTCACAAGCGGTGCTCTTAAATGCTGGTGTACGAAAACCAGCTTGCGTATACCAAGATAACCTGCCATAACGAAACCGATCAGGAACATGATAGTGCCCAGCGATCCGAAGAGATGCATGGGACTTTTGCCAAAACGGGTTATAAATCCGATTGTCAGCATATCCAGATAGCCTTTTATAAACCTGTCCAGCCCGTATTTTGAAGTTCCATATTTCCGCGGTCTGTGTTCAACGATCTTCTCGCCTATTTTCCTGAAACCTGCTTCTTTCGCCAGCATCGGGATATAACGGTGCATCTCGCCATAGACTTCAATGCTCTTTACAACCTCACTGCGATAAGCTTTTAGTCCGCAATTAAAATCGTGCAGTTTAATCCCCGACGATAATCTTGCAGTTCCGTTGTAAATCCTGCTGGTAGAACGCTTAATGAATGGATCGTACCTTTTCTTTTTCCATCCCGAAACCATGTCATATCCCTCTTCCCTGATCATCCTGACAAGTTCCGGAATTTCATCTGGACTATCCTGAAGGTCAGAATCCATGGTAATTACAATATCACCTGATGCTTCCACAAATCCGGTATGAAGGGCAGCAGCCTTACCATAGTTTCTCCTGAACCTTAAACCCTTGACAAAGGATTTTTTACCGGCAAGATCGGTTATCCTGATCCATGATGTATCAGAACTCCCGTCATCGATAAATAATATCTCAAAAGAAAGCCCGGCCGGAATACAGACCCTTTCAACCCATTCTGCAAGCTCACGGATTGACTCTTCTTCATTAAAAACAGGAATTACTACAGACAGATCCATCTGAACTGGTTTCAGCCTATTTTTGCGTTGTGTCGATAAGAGGATTTCCTTCTTTGCGAACAAATGCTGCAACAATAAGCGACATTATCACTCCCGAAAACATATTTCCAAAAATGCTAATCGGAGCCATAATAGCCGGTTTCATAATTTTTTCCTGGATCGACATTCCCGCATCGATCTGGGCCTGTGTGGCACCTCTTTTAACCATCTGCTCTTCAGCGAAAGCAAGCTGTTTATCCAATAATCCGGTATCAATAACAGCATAAAGAATATATGAAAATACTGCCATTATGATTGCATAGTACAGGCAGATTATTACTCCGGTGCCAAGCGCCTGGCCAAAAGTTATATTACCATGCATATAGTTGTCACGGTATGATTTAACAAGGAAAAACAATACTATAATCTGAATAAGAAGAAAGACCCAACCTAGTAATTGATTGAACGACAGGTTAAGAAAATACATTACTAAGGAATATACTATTCCTAAAAGTCCAAGAATCAGTCCATTGGTCAGATTTGCTTTCCAGGGATTGGCATTTTGTTCCATGGTTGAAGTAATTTGATTGTTTAAAATAATTCATTGAATAACGACAAATATAGTGTAAAAACGGTAAAGAGCGTCTTCGCCTATCCGGAATAATTATTTTGCGGACAACTCAAAATATAGTATTTTTGCACAGGGTAAGTCTTATACGACCAGCTCCCGCTGAACTCCCCCAGGATCGGAAGGTAGCAAGGGCAGGCGGTTGTAGCGGTGCGATATAAGTAGCTTACCCTCTTTTATTTATTTTTGTACAAAGCTTAAATTTCATGCTGCTCCGTCTTTATCCCGAAAACCCAAATCAAAAGCACATCAGGCAGGTAGTAGATCTGCTTGAAGCAGGAGGAATAATAATCTATCCAACTGATACTGTGTATGCTATGGGTTGCGATATAAAAGCCGGTAAGTCGATCGAAAGCATTGCCCGCTTTAAGGGATTGAATCCGAAAAATCCTGACCTGTCGCTTATTTTCCACGATATGAGTCAGCTGGCAGAATACACAATAATCAGAGATAATGCTATTTTCAGGCTTCTGAAAAGAAACCTTCCCGGACCGTTTACCTTTATTGTGCAGGCGAATAATCAGATTCCCAAGATGTTCAAGAACAAGAAAAAAACTGTCGGTATAAGAATACCTGATAATGACATTGTACTTGAGCTTGTAAGGGAGCTTGGACGGCCAATAATCACTACTTCCATTCATGATCAGGATGAAGTCATAGAATACACAACTGATCCTGAACTGATCCATGAAAAGTTCCGTGGTTTTGCAGATATAGTAATAGACGGCGGTTCCGGAAAAAACGAAGCATCAACAATTGTTGACTGCACCGGCGTGGAGATACAGATCATAAGACAGGGTCTGGGAGTCCTCGAATGGTAAAGAGTCCGACCGGCAAACGGACTATCTGCGCAATCGGAAACGCTGATTTACGAACATTTTATTCTTTAACGCCTGTAAAAACCACCGGTGAAAAGGACCAGGATTGAAAGCAGTTCAAGTCTGCCAACGAGCATTAATAAAGAAAAGAACCATTTACCTGCCACAGGAACAGCAGCATAATTTGTAAATGGCCCGAATGATCCCAATGCAGGACCTATATTCCCAAGCATAGCAGCAGAAGTGCTGAAAGAGGTTATAACATCATATCCCATAAATGAGATAACAAGTGCGCTTATACAGGTCAGTATGAAATATAAAGTAATAAATATCAGTAGATTATACACAAGATTCTGTGGTATAACCTTATGATCCAGGCGCACGGGAATGAAAGCGTTAGGATGTATCATCCTTCTCATTTCATGACGGGAATTCTTAGTAATCAGGAGAAGTCTGATGATTTTCAGGCTGCCGCTTGCAGAACCTGAAGTACCTCCCGTAAACATAAGGATAAAGAGGATGAGTACCATAAATCCTCCCCACAGATTATAGTCAGTGTTGTAAAAGCCGGTGGTAGTTAAAATTGAAACAACATGAAAAGCCCCCTCGCGTAATGCCTTCCCGGCAGGAAAATCTGATTTCAGCCAAAGAGAAAAAAATGCAATAATTATAAAAACGAGGCAGGTTATTATGTAAAAGAGGAATTCACTGTTACCGGAAATCTTTTTGAAGTTGCGCTTGAGAGCGAAGTAAACAAGGGTCATATTTGTCCCGGCAAAAAACATGAATACTGTCAGAACGATCAGGATATACGGAGACCCGAAAAAGGCAATACCATTATTCTTTGTGGAGAAACCACCGGTTGACATTGTTGAAAATGAATGACATACTGCATCAAATAAACTCATTCCACCAATCATCAGCATTATAACTTCAGCAATTGTGAGGATTGTAAAAACGGTAATCAACCGTTTTGAAGCTTCCTTGACCTTCGGGTGTATTTTGTCGGCTGCATGACCTGCAAAATCAGTAATTGCCAGCTGTATGTTGATAGTTTTGAAAACAGGTAATACCGAGAGTGATATGAGAATAAATCCGATACCTCCCAGCCATTGTGTAAGGCTTCTCCAGAAAAGAATACCATGAGGTTGTGATTCTATGCTGGTTAAGATTGTGGCTCCTGTAGTCGTGAAACCTGAAATCGATTCAAAAAAAGCATCTCCGAAGTTTTTAATCGTTCCGCTCAGAATAAATGGCAGAGTACCAAAAAGACTTAAGATAAGCCATATACCGGTTACGATTATATATCCTTCCTTGTTCCCGTAAACCCTTTCTTCATTACGTAAAGGAGTGAAGACTATCACACCTGTTACAACAGTAATAATTGCAGAGAATAACAAAGAGGAAGCAGCATGTTCCTTAAACAAGTATGAAACACCCGCCGAAAGCAGCATGAATAAACCTTCAATAATGAGCACCAGGCTGAAAACCCTGGCTATAACTCTGAAATTGACCATACCTTATCAGGTAAAGAATTTTGTCAGCCTGTCGTATGCAGATGGTAAAGTAAAGACCACAACCTTATCATTGGCTTTTATCATCGTATCGCCGGTAGCTATAAACGGAACGCCATCTCTTGTACCGCCTCCGACAATGGAATCCTTTGGAAAATCAATGCCCCTGAGAGTTCCTTTCGTGATCTTTGCATTTTCCGGTACATTGAACTCAATTACCTCGGCATCGGTGCCGGCCATATATTTTACCTGTGTAACATTGGGATTGGTGGTATGTCTGAAGATCCTGCTCGCAGCAGATATTTTCTTATTGATTATAGTGTCGATTCCTGAATTTTCAGCCAGGTTGATATACTCCATGTTCTCGACCTCTGCTATTGTCTTCTTAACTCCCATCTTTATTGCAAGAAGACAGGAAAGAATATTTGTTTCAGAGTTGCCTGTTACAGCGACGAATGCATCCATTTTTGAAATACCCTCCTGTTCAAGCAGATCAGCATTCCGGCAATCGCCACATATAAGGAGCGTATTATCAAGTATTTCAGCAAGAGCTTCGCATCTTTCCGGATTTGAATCTATAAGTTTTACCTCACAGTTCTTCTGCATATAAAGTGCAACATGCTTACCTATCCTGCTGCCTCCCAGTATCATGATGCTTTTAGCTTCAAAGCTCTCTTTGCCTGAGGTCTTCATCACCTCATCAATTCCTTCACTTGTTGAAATCACATAAACAAGATCACCCAGCCGGAACTGTTCTTTTCCCCTCGGTATGATTGTTTTATCGTTACGTTTTATTGCGACTGCCCTGTACTTGTCAGTCTTGTTAATTATTGATATTTCTTCGAGGCTTTTATTCAGAATCGGAGCATTCTCGTCAAGTTTCTGAACAAACATGGTAAGTGCGCCACCTGAAAACTCCATGAACTCTGTTGTGCCTGTCTCCTGAAGCAGTCCGAGAACTTCCCTTGCCGCAATCAGCTCGGGATAAATGAGAGAATCAATACCAAGAGATTTAAAAAAATCCGGTGTTGAGTGCTCGAGGTAATCAATATTATCGATCCGGGCTATAGTTTTAATAGCTCCAAATCGCTTTGCAAGTATTGAAGAAATGATATTTGTATCTTCCGAATGGGTAACTCCAATGAACAGATCTGTTTTTTTCAGAAGGATTTCCTCCAGGATCTTTATCGAGGTAGCAGAACCATGATAGGTAAGGACATCAAGAGTTGATTCGATAGGTTTTATCCTTGTTTCTTCCGGATCGATAATAATTATTTCATGGTTTTCATTCGACAGCATTTTGGCAAGATGTGTCCCAACTTCACCTGCACCGGCTATTATTATTCTCATAAAAATTTAGTTGAAAAAACAGGACAAAATAAGAGATAAATAGCGTAATACTCAACTTTTTTAAGAGAATTATTTTGGATTTTGCCCCCTTTCCCGGTTTCCCCAAGGGGCCAGCCTGCCGCGGAGGACCTTCCCCCGTGGGGGAAGGTTGGGATGGGGGTAAATATTTATAATCTTACCCTGTAAGCCCCCGATTTCCTTACAAAATGTATTGAATCCACCTTTTCATAACCAAAGTCATCGGGCAAATGATAAGCTGTTGATGCTTCTGAAGTAATTACCAGAACCTCAATTGGTTTAATGAAATCATTCCCTTTTTCTATGTGCGGATATAAACCTGAGAGAATAACTATATCAGGTTTCTGGTTTAGAATTATGTTTTGATTCAGATTGCCGGAGATAAGAATATTTTTATCAGCAGTCTGAATAAGCCTGCATTTATTGCCCGTCTGAGCGATGTTCAATTTTAAACGCATTGTAGCACAGTGCTTTAAAACCTCAGGTTTTGCTACGCTAGTATCGGAATACAGATTTAACACTCTTCCTGTCCTGACACCAATGGTTGCTGAACCGATACTATTATATACTATCACTTCCCCGGTTCTTGCTGTGAAAATGTCTTTAACTGTACCGGCAAAAATCAAAAGAAGAAGTGCTGCAAGAGGATAATTGATGGAGAAAGATTCCCTTTTCAACAGGAAAAAGGTGAACAGGAATATAGTCACAGACAGAAGGATACACTCAACAGGCATCATACCAATATTCTCAATTGTTGATAAGGGCAATGAAGATGCTTTTTCAGTCAGCCACTCTGTTAAACCTGTAAGATAATTGAGCAAACCGGCGAGAAATTGTGAAAGGAAATGAATGGGAAATGTGAGAGGTACCAGGCAGCCTGTGATTACAACAATTGATGAGAGTGGTACAATTATGATATTTGAAATTAAAAACCATGTCGGAAACCTGTTGAAAAGCATAATAGTCAATGGCAGTGTGCCTGTCTGGGCAATGATGGTCACTGCCGCCGATTGCCAGATTAAATCCGGTAACCGGTGTTTTAGCTGGATTTTCAGGTAAAGATCGCGGTAAAAACTGATTATGAAGACTACTGCCGAATATGACAGCAGGAAGCCAGCTTCAAATATTACAGATGGTCTTATCAGAATTAGAACAAATGCTGATGCCAATACCGAATTAATGCCATTTACAGGCCTTTTCATCAGGTTACCTGCCTGAAGAAAGGAGAACATAAGTGTTGCCCTCAGAACAGAAGGAGTAAGACCTGTTACAAATGCAAAAGCCCAGAGAATCAGTATTGTTATAACTACTCTCAGAATATTGAATCTTCTTTTAAGAAAGAAAAGAAGATTGAAAACAAAAAGACTGAGTATAACTGCATGCAAACCTGATACAGCCATAATATGCATTACTCCAGCTTTAATGAAATGCTGTTTCTGTTCGGGATCAAGCATGTTCTTCTGCCCCAATGTAATGGCTGCGACAAGAGCCAGCCTGTCGCCGGTTATTCCTCTTTCCCTGTACATCCCTATGATCTTTTCCCTGATGATCAATGCACTGTGAATCAGTTTCCTCCGTTCGGGTCTGATGTGAGTGATGATATCTCTGCTGTCAGTGAATGCATAGTACCTTATACCCTGGTTTTCCAAGTAAAACCTGTAATCAAACTCATTAGGATTGCCCCTGTTTGTGATTTCATAAGGTGTAAATCTAATCATCAGCCTGTCTCCAGGCATCAATGAAGACATTAATGGCTCTTTTTTATTATATATTATTACTGAACCTCTTACATCCTGTGCTGTTTCCTTCAGCATCTTCCGGTTAAGCTTTACAGTCAGCCTGAAGCTATTCTCTTTTTCCTCAGGATAATCTGACAGGGTGCCTGAATACAGAGCTTCAACGGGTTCGAGTTTTGAAATGCTGTTCTTCTGGTTATTATAAAGAAGGAGTCCACAGGAAAAAAGTGCCATTGTCAAAAAAATTCCATAGATCCTGTTAGTAAGGAACTTATTAAAAAACAGGCTGGCACAGAAACCTGCCAGGATAATGACACCTGATGCCAAAAGAAATAAGCTTCCGGGACTGAAATAGAGCCCCGAAACTATTCCTGCACATAATGGTATGCAGATTCGAAGAAATGGAATTTCCCGGTGTAGCACAGCCTGCAGCTAAAGAGACTGTATAAAGATAGGAAAAAGTATTTAAAGTGAGCTAAAGTCTGGAGTACTTAGAGTTTTAAGGAATGACTGCTTTAGGCACTTCAAACTTTAGGCACTCAAGACACTTTTTATCTTTTGTCCGGGAAGAATTGTCCGGTATTCAACTTCAAACTTTCCTTTGCTGATGGCAGTAAGCTTGCTTTTTATAAGCCTTTTTCTCAATGGACTGACTCTGTCGGTAAACAGGACACCATCCAGATGATCATATTCATGCTGGATTACCCTTGCTTTATATCCATCGTATGACTCATCATGGAACTGCCAGTTCTCGTCATAGTACTGGATACGTATATGCCCCTCGCGGTTAACCTCTTCTCTCATGTTAGGTATGCTGAGACAGCCTTCTGACATTGGTTTAATTTCGCCGTATTTTTCTGTAATGCGGGCATTAATAAACGCTTTTTTAAAGTCAGCCATACCAGGTTCCTCATCGCCGATTGGTTTGCCGTCAATAACGAAGATCCTTATTGATTTTCCTATCTGAGGCGCTGCAAGTCCGAGGCCTTCGGAGTTATACATTGTCTCGAATAAGTCGGATATTGTCTGGTCAAGATCAGGATATTGCCTGTCAATATCTTCCGCGACTTTTCTTAAAATCGGATGTCCGTATACTACTATAGGGTAAGTCATTTCAGATTACTGTTTTTCTCATTTGATATTTTATCAAGAAAAGACTGCAGAATGATGGAAGCACTTATTTTGTCAACAAGTGATTTATCCTGCCTGTTTTTCTTTTTAACTCCTCCGTCAATCATTGTTCTGAATGCCATCCGCGACGTAAACCTCTCATCAATAAGATGCACCGGCTTTTCAGGAAATCTCTTTTTCAGTTTTCTGATAAACGGATCAATATATTTAACAGATTCGCTTGGCCGGTTGTTCATTTGGACGGGATAACCTACAACAAATGCATCGATCTGTTCTGACCTTGAATAATCATCTAAAAAAATGTCAAAATCCTCCGGATTAACCGTTTCCAGCGGAGAAGCAAATATATGAAGCGGATCCGTTACTGCCAGACCTACACGTTTTTTGCCGTAATCTATTCCGAGTATCCGTCCCATATTCTTATATCGAAGGCAAAAATACTAATAAAATTGAAACGCTTACACAGAGAAAATCCGGAGAAGTCTCAGAGAACCACAGAGAGGTGACCCCCCTGCCCCCCTGAAGGGGGGTTGAAATCCGAATGTTTTGAGGGCTATCCTTTAAATATAATGGAGGAGTTTAATATGTTTTGTTAATCAGGAAAGATTATGTAAATTAGACTGTTCGCTGCTATTAATAATCATATGATGAAATCACATGTTATCGAGAGAAATATGTTCTATGGAGCCTGCAGAAGCACATTTGACAAAGCACATAGGTTAAGAAGAGACATGACTGAAGCTGAAAAAATTATGTGGAATGTATTGAAAAACAGATGTTTGTTTAAGGTCAGGTTTCGAAGGCAACACCCGATTGATATTTTTATAGTGGACTTTTACTGTCATGAATTAAAGTTGGCAATTGAAATTGATGGAGGGATTCATTTAAATGAAAAAGTTGCTGAATATGATGATGGACGAATCCATGATATTGAAAAGTTTGGTATTAAAATACTTCGGTTCAAAAACGATCAGGTCTTCAAAAAAAGATATTTTGTTATCAAAGAAATTCTAAAAACTATAACTTCCTTATCTTCAATGTAGTTCCTCAACCCGCTCCCGCAAGCTGAATTATCTAAAATAACCTGATTTAAACCCCCCTTTAGGGGGGCAGGAGGGTAATACTCTTTGTGTAACTAAATATTTTCGCAACAATAAAAAAAGCCACCCTCTCAGATGGCTTTTTTATTGATTATATGACTATTTTACTCAGCCTTGGCATTGGCATACTCCATCGTGGCAAGCCGCTGGTACGACTTGTACCTCCACTTTGAATTCTCCTCGGCAGCTTTGAAAAGTACTTCAGCTTCACCGGGGAAGGATTTGACCAGCGATGTGTACCGCACCTCCGAATTCAGGAATCCCTGGAATTTACTCCAGTCGGGCTCTTTTGAATCGAGCGTGAACGGATTCTTACCTTCAATTTCCAGCAGTGGATTATACCTGTAGAGATGCCAGTAACCGGCTTCTACAGCTGCTTTTTCCTGTGTCTGGGTTTTTCCCATGCCTTCCCTTAATCCATGGTTAATACAGGGAGCATAAGCAATAATAAGCGATGGTCCCGGAAATGCTTCGGCTTCCTTAATGGCTTTCAGGTACTGGGCATTGCTTGCACCCATAGCAACCTGTGCTACATATACGTAACCATAGCTCATTGCCATCTGGCCTAGATCTTTTTTGCGGATCTTCTTGCCTGAAGCAGCGAATTTGGCCACTGCTCCGGCAGGAGTTGCCTTGGATGCCTGACCGCCGGTATTTGAATAGACTTCTGTATCGAGAACCAGGATATTTACATCTTCACCTGAGGCGATAACATGGTCAAGCCCTCCGTAACCTATATCATAAGCCCATCCGTCGCCGCCAAATATCCAGTGTGATTTCTTTACAAGATATTGTTTAAGGGTGAGGATCTCTTTTGCTGCTTCCGATTTATCTTTCTCACATGCCTCAACAACTTTTGCAGAGGCTGTTCTTGATAGCTCGGCATTATTTTTTTCTTTCAGCCATTCTTCAAAAGCAGCTTTTGTGTCTGCACTTACTGATCCGCCTGAAACAGCTTCTTTCATCCTTAGGGCAATACGGTCTCTGAGTTTATTTGCTCCAAGCGATAATCCCAATCCATATTCAGCATTGTCTTCAAAAAGTGAATTTGCCCAGGCCGGTCCGTGACCATTTTTATTATAGGTATAAGGTGTTGAAGGTGCAGATCCGCCATAAATCGACGAACATCCTGTTGCATTTGCTACTATCATCCGGTCGCCAAAGAGCTGGGTTATAGCTTTGATATATGGTGTTTCACCGCAGCCTGAACATGCGCCTGAGAATTCAAATAATGGTTGTGAAAACTGGCTGTTCTTGACATTCACAAATTTATCAACAATATTATCCTTATAGCCGACCTTCTCATGCATGTAGGTCCAGCGTTCTGCTTCAGCAAGCTGAGTCCCTAATGGTTTCATGATAAGGGCTTTGTTCTTTGCGGGACATACGTCAGCACAGTTACTACAGCCGGTACAGTCATAAATGCTCACCTGGATTTTGAACCTGTATTGCTTCAGAAGACCCGGGATACCCTGGATGGTTTTTGTTCCTTCGGGTGCTTTGGCTGCCTCCTCTTCAGTTAACAGGAACGGTCTTATTGATGCATGAGGACAAACGTAAGAACACTGGTTACACTGTATACATTCATCAGGCTGCCATTCAGGAACATTTACTGCAATTCCCCGTTTCTCCCAGGCAGTCGTCCCTGACGGGAAAGTACCATCTTCCCTGCCTTTAAAGGCACTTACAGGAAGGTCATCCCCTTTCATGCGGTTAATCGGTTCAACAACCTCGCGGATAAATTCAGGAATATTACGGGTATCTTTCTTCTTTTCAACTTTGATATTCGCCCATTCTGCAGGTATTTCGACCTTCTCAACCTGGCTTCCTTTGTCAACAGCGGCATAGTTCATGTTTACCACATCCTCGCCTTTTCTTCCGTAGGTCTTATAAATGGCTTTTTTCATCTCTGTTTCGGCCTTCTCATAAGGAATTACATTGGCCAGCTTAAAGAATGCAGCCTGCATTATGGTATTTGTACGTGTACCCAGACCAAGAAGTTCAGCTATCGCCGTAGCATTGATAATGTAAAAGTTGATCTTGTTTTCTGCAAGATATTTCTTCATATGGTCGGGGAGGCGCTTCTTTGTTTCTTCTGCATCCCAGATGGAGTTCAGAAGGAATGTTCCTCCCTTCTTAAGTCCTTTCAGCATATCATATTTTTCGAGATATGATGAAACATGACATGCAAGGAAATCAGGTGTATTGACAAGGTACGGGGAACGGATTGGTTTATCACCAAAACGAAGGTGAGAAGTGGTTATACCACCTGATTTTTTGGAGTCGTATGCAAAATATGCCTGGCAATATTTATCAGTCGTGTCTCCGATGATCTTGATCGAGTTTTTATTTGCACCGACGGTACCATCAGCCCCAAGCCCATAGAATTTTGCTGAATAGGTTCCGGGCTGTGCAACATTTATATCAGGAAGCACTGGAAGTGAGTTGAAAGTTACATCATCCACGATTCCGACAGTAAACATATGTTTTGGCTCTTTAAGCTTCATATTTTCAAAAACTGAAAGAACCATACTTGGAGTAGTGTCTTTTGAGCTCAGTCCGTAACGACCGCCAAGAATCACCGGTTTTTCCTGCCTGTCGTAAAACATTTCTTTTAAATCGAGGTACAGGGGTTCTCCTGGTGAACCTGGCTCCTTGGTCCTGTCAAGTACTGAAATTCTTTTAACAGATTTCGGATAAACATTAAAAAAGTATTTCGAAGAGAAAGGACGATAAAGATGAACGGATATCAGTCCGACTTTTTCTCCCTTAGCTCTCAGGTAATCAATGACTTCTTTGGTTGTTTCTGTAATTGAACCCATTGCGACAATGATGTTCTCGGCATCGGGGGCACCATAGTATGCAAACGGCTTATATTCTCTTCCGGTAAGCTTCGATATTTCACCCATATATGAATTGACGATGTCAGGAACCGGCGTATAAAAAGCATTTATAGCTTCTTTGGCCTGGAAGAAAATATCCGGATTCTGGGCAGTACCTCTGGTTACAGGATGTTCAGGATTCAGGGCATTATCACGGAACTTTTTAAGAGCGTCCCGGTCGAGAAGCTTTTTGAGATCGTCCATCTCAAGATATTCAATCTTCTGAACTTCGGCTGATGACCTGAAACCATCAAAGAAATGGAGGAAAGGTATCCTCGATTTAATTGCACTGAGGTGAGCAACACCTGCAAGATCCATTATTTCCTGGACACCGCCGCTGGCCAGCATGGCAAAACCTGTCTGGCGTGTGGCATAAATATCACTGTGGTCGCCGAAAATAGAAAGAGCATGAGCAGCTACCGTGCGGGCGCTGACATGGAATACACCGGGAAGCAGCTCAGCGGCAATTTTATACATGTTGGGTATCATGAGCAGCAATCCCTGGGATGCAGTAAATGTCGAACATAAAGCGCCGGCCTGCAATGCTCCGTGCATGGCACCTGCAGCGCCGCCTTCCGATTGCATCTCGACAACTTTTACCTGTTCCCCGAATATGTTTTTCAGTCCGTTGGCTGACCATTCATCAATGAATTCTGCCATTGTGGATGATGGTGTAATAGGATATATGGCAGCGACTTCGCTGAACATGTATGCAATGTGTGCTGCGGCCTGGTTGCCGTCGCATGTTATGAATTTTTTTGTTCCCATTGTAATTAATATATAATTGATTAATTGTTATTTTATTAACAGATCATAAATTTATGGAATTTTCAGTTCGGTTATCCGCCATTCATTGAAATCAGGAACTCTTCATTTGATTTGGCCTGCATAAGCCTGTCGCGCAGGAATTCCATTGCTTCAACGGCGTTCATATCAGCAAGATAGTTGCGCAAAACCCAGATCTTTTTCATGATATTCTTATTCAGAAGCAGATCCTCACGACGGGTACTGGAAGCCGGGATGTCGATGGAAGGGAATATTCTCCTGTTCGAGAGTTTGCGGTCGAGCTGCAGTTCCATATTACCTGTTCCTTTGAATTCCTCGAAAATCACATCATCCATTTTAGATCCCGTTTCTGTAAGAGCAGTGGCAAGAATTGTAAGTGAACCTCCGTCTTCAATATTCCGGGCTGCGCCAAAAAATCTTTTAGGTTTATGAAGTGCATTGGAATCAACCCCGCCCGACAGTACTTTACCTGATGCGGGTGCTGTTGTATTAAATGCTCTTGCAAGCCTGGTTATTGAATCAAGCAGAATTACCACATCATGTCCGCATTCAACAAGCCTTTTTGCTTTCTCGAGAACAATATTAGCGACCCTGCAATGCCTTTCAGCAGGTTCATCAAAAGTGGATGCGATAACTTCAGCATTGACATTCCTGGCCATGTCTGTCACCTCTTCAGGTCTTTCGTCAATGAGCAGGATCATCAGATAAACATCGGGATGATATTTAGCAATGGCATTTGCTATCTCCTGGAGTAAAATGGTCTTTCCGGTTTTTGGCTGGGCTACAATTAGTCCGCGCTGCCCTTTGCCGATAGGAGTGAACATATCAATCACCCTGACCGACAATGTCCCTTCACCCGGTGTACATAGCGTGAATTTCTCGTTGGGAAACAGCGGTGTGAGAAAATCGAAAGGGACCCTGTCCCTGATAAAATCCGGGCTTCTTCCGTTTATCTCATCTACTTTTATAAGAGGAAAATATTTTTCACCCTCTTTAGGAGGCCGTATGGATCCTTTAATGGTATCACCTGTTTTAAGGCCAAACAGCTTTATTTGTGATTGTGAGACATAAATATCATCGGGGGAGTTAAGGTAATTATAATCGGGGGATCTCAAAAAACCATATCCGTCAGGCATTATTTCAAGGACTCCCGTGTTGTAAATTATTCCTTCAAATTCATAAGGTTTTTCTTTCTTTTCTTCCTTTACAGGTATGGCTTCGGATATAACCTCACTTACCGGGGGCTCAATAATAATGTCTCCGGAGAATTCATCCATAACAGGGCTTGTATCCTCAACGGGAGGTTCATTATTATTCAGAGGGGGTATACTCTCATTCAGAGGGGGAGTGCTCTCTTGCAACGATTCTGATACAGGTTCGGGGAAGACATTTTCAGGTTTTTCACTCTGTTGTTTTTCATATTTCGTTGACCTGTCTATGATCTCATCGGGCGTCTGATCAATTTTCAAGAAAGGAGCTTTTCGTTCTTCAGTTACGGGCTCTTCTGTTTTGAAAAGACTGGGTTTCTCTTCATTTTTCTCCTGGCTTATTGCCGGCTCATTCCCTTCATCCTCCTGATTATCTGGCTTTTTTAGATCGTTAGGAGAAACAGACATTACAGATTCTGCCGGCCGGTTTATAACAGGTTTGATGGTTCTGGGCCTCTTTCCTCTTCTCAGCACGGAGAATGGTCCCTGTCCGGGCATTTCGTTTGCAGGACGAACAATGTTATTCTCGTTTTTACCGGCAACTTTATCTTCTGTTGCTTCAATTGCCTGCTGATCGAGGATTTTATATACCAGGTCCTGCTTTTTTAATGATTCAGCTTTTTTGATTTTAAGTTCTTTTGCTATTTCCCTTAATTCTGGAAGCAGCTTCTTACTTAGCTCAAGAATGTCGTACATAATGTATTGATAAAATGGAATTTAAGAGATATTAATGATTTCTTTTAGAAACCAGGTCTAGAATTGATTATAAACTTGCTGGATTAAGCAATACTTATCTCACATATCCGAAAACCGGTGCAACAATAAATAAAAATGATTAATTATTTCCTGTCAAATGTTATTAAAATGCTACGGTAATTTACCAGACTAAATCAATAGTATGATATTCAGTATGAAAAATAACGCTGCAAGATATTTAAAAAAACTCTAATCGGCAAAAAAAAATCAGAATAATATATTGGAGAACTATATTTTTTTATTAAAATTGTACCTCTTTCCCGTAATTTCTTTGAAAAATAAATAAGGCCTGTAAATGCGTCAGTTAAAGATTACAAAACAGGTTACTAACCGTGACACCCCATCTCTCGACAAATATCTTCAGGAGATTGGCAGAGTGAACCTTATTTCTCCTGAGGATGAGGTAATTCTGGCAAGGAAGATAAAATCGGGTGATGCTGACGCTCTGAGAAAACTTGTTAATGCCAACCTGAGGTTTGTAGTATCTGTGGCTAAACAGTATCAGAATCAGGGAATGAGCCTGCCCGACCTGATAAATGAAGGTAACCTGGGATTGATGAAAGCAGCCCAGCGGTTTGATGAAACAAGAGGTTTTAAATTCATTTCCTATGCTGTATGGTGGATCCGCCAGGCAATCCTCCAGTCTCTGGCAGAGCAGTCAAGGATTGTGAGGTTACCCGTTAATAAAATCGGTTCGATTAATCGTATCAACAGAGCTCTTGCCAGGCTTGAGCAGGAATATGAGCGTGAACCTTCTTCCTCGGAAATTGCCGACATGCTCGAAATGATACCTGAAGACGTTAAGGAAGCCCTTAAAACAAACGGACGGACTGTCAGCATGGATGCCCCTATAAGCTCTGAAGAGGATAATAATATGTACGATGTCCTCCAGAGCACCGATACACCAAGTCCTGATAAAAACCTTATTAACGAATCTTTGGCATATGAGATAGAAAGAGCCCTTAATACTCTTTCGCCCCGTGAAGCAAAAGTTCTGAAACTCTATTTTGGACTTGGGATGAAGCATCCATTCACACTTGAAGAGATAGGAGAGGAGCTAGGCCTTACCCGCGAACGTGTAAGGCAGATAAAAGAAAAAGCCATAAAGAGAATACAGTTTACCACACGGTGCAGAATACTTAAATCTTACCTGGGATAATTATTTGTTCTTATCTTTATCCAAAATAATCTTAAATGGACCATCTTGTCTCTCCGTCACTTCTGGCAGCAGATTTTGGAAATCTGGCAAGGGATGTCTCGCTGGTAAATGAAAGCCAGGCTGACTGGATCCATCTTGATATTATGGACGGAGTCTTTGTTCCGAATATCTCCTTTGGCTTTCCTGTTATTGAACATGTGAAGAAAATTGCCAGAAAACCGCTTGATGTTCATCTTATGATTGTGGATCCTGACCGTTATCTCAGCCGTTTCCGTGATGCCGGTGCAGATATTCTGACTGTTCAGTATGAAGCATGTATCCATTTGCAGCGAACAGTGAGTGAGATACATAGTCTTGGTATGAAAGCAGGTGTTGCAGTTAATCCTCATACTCCGGTTTTACTCCTGAAGAATACCCTCCCGTTCATTGACATGGTTCTTATCATGACCGTCAATCCCGGTTTCGGCGGACAATCATTTATTATGGAAAGCTATAACAAGATTACTGAACTGAGGAAGATGATAGAGGAAGGCGGTTATAAGGTATTGATTGAAGTCGATGGAGGCATTGATACAACCAATTCAGGGAAATTAATTGAAACCGGTGTGAATGTTCTGGTTGCAGGACATTCTGTTTTCAGTTCGGAGAATCCGATGGAGACGATAAAGAGGCTGAAGGATCTGAAGTAATTGCATGTACTCACCCCCTTTCTTTTTCCCCCTCTCTATTTCGTAAAGAGGGGGCGCGGGGGTGAGTTCATGTAATAAAAAGACCGCAAGACATTAAGACATTATCTTACTTTTAATAAAGCCAATAATTTCAGCAATATTATCCGGATTAAACCAAGATATTTCCCCATCTTTTCCCCACCAGGTCATTTGCCGTTTGGCGAAACGCCGGGTATTGCGTTTTATAAGCTCAATTGCCTTTTCACGGGAGATTTTCCCTTCAAAAAAATCGAATAACTCTCTGTACCCTACACTGTTCAAAGCATTTAAATGTCTCAATACAAAAAGACTCTTTGCTTCTTCCTCGAGTCCCCGATCAACCATATTTTCAACTCTAAGGTCTATTCTGCGGTATAATTCTTCTCTTGGCCGCTCAAGCCCGATCTTTAATATCTCGAAATCCCTGTCTCTTTTTTGGTTTGTCAGAAAGGATGAATAGGGACGTCCTGTAGTTTCACATATCTCAAGAGCCCTGATTATCCTCTTTTGATTTCTGAGATCTGTCTTTGCATAATATACCGGATCAAGAAGTTTAAGTGAAACTCTTAGGCTCTCAATTCCTTCTTCTCTATATTTGTTTAAATACTTTTGCCGTACAACCGGATCGACATCAGGTATATCGTCTATCCCGTTGCAAACAGCATCGATGTACATACCTGATCCTCCTGTCATCAGTGCAATCCTGTTTCTTTCAAAAATGTCAGGAAGGATTTTCAGAACATCCCTTTCATAAATGCTTGCGCTGTAATAATCTTCTATGGAGAGAAAACCGACAAAGTGATGCTTAATTGTATTTAGTTGGTGTTCTGATGGAACTGCAGTTCCGATTCTCATTTCGCGGAAGAATTGCCTTGAATCAGCCGAAATAATATCACTTCTGAAATGCTGAGCCAGGTCAATAGAAACATCTGTCTTCCCGACGCCGGTCGGACCAAGAAGAACTATCAGTAAGTTTTTCATTGTAAATTACCCGGCAAAGACTATTCTTCTTCTTCGTTCAGGGTATCTTCATTTTCGAAATCGGGAAGAGGTTCCTCATCATCAGTATTAAGGAAGAGATCGTCAACTTCAGGTTCATCCTCATCCTCATCGTCATCTGAAACGACTATATTATTATATAATTTCCGTGAACTGCTTCCGAAGACAACCTGCTTAGGAGGTATCCCTTTCGAATTAGTGCAGTTGGGATATTCCCGCCCGTCAATCTCTTTAGATTCACCGGTATATTCAACGAACAGGCCTCTGTCGTTGAAAAAGTCAAAAACATATAGTAATTTCTGATTCTTGCGGAAAATAATATCCTCAAGTACAGCCACCTCCATCGTGGAAGAACCTGTACCCATATCAAACAGGGTAAATTCTTCCTCTTTCTCCCAATTGTCAGTGGCCAGGTAAAAAGAGGCCATCTGCGACTTATCAAATTCCAGCTCGTCCTGAATAATGTTATGAAAATCCATTAAAGTCTGCGAATCAAGGAATTCGAATTCTCTCACAAACGACTCATCCTCATCCGATAATACTACAAATTTGTATACCATAACATGTCCTAATTCGATGGGTGCAATATAATATTTTTTATTTTACAATATTCCGGCACTATTTTTTTTAAAATAAATTCTATTGTATCAATTCCGTCTGCGTAATCCCACAGTTGAGGTGACTGGGTTTTTCCGAAAGGAATAAAATTTCTGCCGACCTTACATTGAATTTTCTCTTTCAGATTTTCAATTTGTCCATTGACTTTATCCACGGATTTATATAATTCATAATAAAGAACTGCAACAGGTGAAGATAATGCATTATTTTCTTTCAGAAGAAGGTAACCTGTATCCATGAACTTCTCCTTATTAACAAGAAAAACTGCTTTATTGAAGTCATAGTTGTTTGCATATTTATTATGATTCATTATGCCGGCAAATGAATTCCAGCTCCGGATCATATTCGTAAAATCGTATCCTTCAGGTACATAAATCTTTGATACATTTCTGCATCCAAGGCCAAAATATGAAAAAATATCAGTTCCAAGATTCTGCAGCTCTTCGTCTGTTTCTGAGCCACCAATAATTGCAACACTGTTCCTGTTCTTCCTTATGATATTAGGGTATCTGCCAAAATAGTATTCGAAATATCTTGAACTGTTATCGCTTCCTGTGGCAATTATCGCATCAAAATCAGAAAGGGTCTCCTGAGATAATTTTATTTTGTCAGCGAATCCATGGTTGATATCACAAAGGATTTCCGATAAAAAAACAATAAGCTCTGCATCTTTTTGGCTTGTTTTTGCAACCAGATTATTACCGGTTATCAGCACTGAAAGAAAATCATGGAATCCTGCCAGCGGGATATTGCCTGCCATTATAATCCCAACTCTTATTTGGCGACAGGGTAGCTTCAGAGCCGGATAGGCATTTGTCCATTTCGTAAGATTTTCAAGGGTCATCTCATCTGCTATTGCTTTGATTGCCATCCTGACATTATCCGGAGTAAACCACTGGTTTTTGAGATGCTGGGTTTCAATAAGCTGAGTAAGGTTAGAAGAATATTTTGTTGGCTTACCTGCGAGAGTATTCCTGAGTAATTCACCCAGTTCAGAAAATGCTTCTATCCGTTCGCTTAAATTCATATCTGAAATAACAGGTATGCAAATTTAGGGAAATTTTATTATCTGCCTCACTCTCTTCCGTCCCCCGCATCAGCGGGAGGTTGGGGTGAGGTAAAAATTATGAGGAATTGGGGTGAGGTTAAAAATGCAGTGGGGTTAGGGAGAGGTCAAAATCAAAGAAGAGAGCAGGGGGAAAAGGCAAAAAAACTGACCCCTGTTAGAGGTCAGTTCAAATGAGCAAGAAAATATTCCGGTGTTTGACTATTTCAATGAAAATGTTATAGGGATCATACACCATACGGGAACCGGAACGCCTCCTTGCTTACCCGGTTTAAATGCCGGGAGAGTTGATGCAACCCTGAACGCCTCAGCATCAAGGGCAGGATCGACACCTTTCAGAATGCTTATCTGGTCAACAACTCCGGTTTCGGTTACACAGAACCTGATTACTACCCTGCCCATAATCTTATTTGCTTTTGCGGTTTCAGGATATTTTGTGTTCTGATAAATGTAAGCTAACAGGGCAGAATCACCTCCGGGGAACTGAGGCATTTCTTCAACAATTTCAAAGGGTTCAGTTTTGCCTTTTGTATCGGTTGCAGGTGGTGGAGGTGGCGGAGGCGGGACCTGAGGCAGTACAGCGGTTTTAGTTACAGGTCCGAATTGAATAGGAGCCATATACCAAACCGGAACTGCAATACCTCCCTGTTTACCCGGTTTAAATGCCGGTAGTGTTGAAATAACTCTGATCGCCTCAACATCAAGTTCCGGGCTGACACCTTTAAGTACGCTTATCCTGTCAACTTTACCTGTTTCAGTTACACAGAATCTTACAACCACCCTTCCTGAAATGTTATTGGCTTTTGCCGATTCAGGATACTTTGTATTTTCATAGATATACTTTAAAAGTGCACTGTCGCCACCTGGGAACATGGGCATCTCTTCAACCACGACAAATGGCTCCGGTTCACGACTCCGGGTCAATTTTGTTTCGTTGATTACTGTGTACGCAGGAGTGACAGTCAAAGTTTCGGCTGATTTCTTTTTTACAGCGCAGGTAGAAAATGAAATCAACAAAAGAACCAGCACCGGCATTACCAGAATTATTTTCAGGTTTGCCAGGGCTCTGGAACGTTTCTTTGTCATCATGATCATTCGTTTCTTTATTAGGGTAGGATTAGAAAAGCTGTTTGCAGCGCTAAATACTTTTACCCTGAAGACCTGGTTTAACATGAGACCCTGGTAGCTTTGAACGGTAATACCTGAATTAAGGCATTCTTCATCTGCCTGAAATTCATGCACTGCTCGCAATGATCTGTCAAACAGGTAAATGAATGGATTAAACCACTGCAATACCTTTAATACCTCAACAAAAAGCAAATCAAAAAAATGATACTGGTTTAGATGCTTTTGTTCATGCTTTATAATTTCCTGCGCTTCTTCAGGAATTAACCCTGAATCGATGAATATATGCCCGAATGCAGAAAATCCTGAAGATTTATGATTTTTCAGACTTACAATATGGCTGCCGTTTCTCTTCTGTTTTTGTATAAGAAGGAGAAGACTCATTATTTCTGCAAGCAGCTTAAGGCCTAACAGGAATACACCGGATAAATATATCATGAAAATAACCTGTTTCCAGTTCAATAATGGGAGGCTTTCAGCCATATCCGGTATTGCACCCGTTGTGTCATTAATTGTTACCCCTGTCAGGTCTTTTCCGAAAAACTGGATATCGAGAGGCTGTTTTGTCTGAATGGTAACCAGCGGTAAAATCAGAGCGGAAAGAAATGACAACAGAATGAAGATCCTGTTGCGTTCATACATTGTATCCCTTCCAAGGAAAAAAAGGTAGAAGAGATAAAACGCCGTTACACAAAAAGCGGCCTTTACTATATATAATAACACCGGATTCATTTCTCAGCTTTTTGTTTCTTCACTTCATATTCCATTATCTTCATAATCTCTTCCATCTCATTAACAGAAATCCTCCTTTCTTTAGCGAAAAAACTGACCATCTTCTCAAAAGAATTTGAGAAGTAGTTATTTACAAAGGTGGAGAGATGAGTTTTCGAATAATCATCCTTTGACACAACCGGATAGTATTCGTGAGTTCTGCCATAAGCCTTGTGGTCCACGAAGCCTTTGTCCTGTAAGATCCGGACGATTGTGCTTATGGTATTATATGCAGGCTTCGGATCGTCAAAATGTTCAAGGATATCTTTGACAAATCCTTTTTTTATCTTCCAGAGTACCTGCATTACCTGTTCTTCTGCACGGGTTAGTTCTCTCATTTCTTTATGTTCTAAGTTCTTACTTCCTGTTGAAACGCGATGCATCGCGTTTCAACAAATATGCAACGAAAAAATTAGTTATGCAACTAGAATCTTAATTATTTTTGATCTTTTCTCCCCGTAACCTCTACGAGGTATAAATAATATGATAATTCCCCTGTTACAAGTCCATATGCCCTACGGGCAAAATATCTGTTAATAGAATCCAAAATCATTACAACCTGGAGGTTAGAGTTTTGTAACAAACGTTAAATTCCTGACATAAAACAGCACTGGTGCCAGGGAAATGTAGAAAATTGTAATGCCCGGATGAAGTTAATACAGCGTAGCGGTTAAGGTAACCCGGAGTACTGAAATTTCGTATAACTAAATTACCTCAGGGAAAGTGTAAAATGTAATTTAGTATGACATTTTGCTTGGTAAAGGAAAAAAATAGTATTTTTATATTGAAGTAAAGCAGGGATTTACCTGTTGGTGAATCTTAAAATATGAAAATTGGCATCTTCAGGGAAAATTTAAGAATTTCATTCAGGGCGATTAAATCGAACAGGGTGCGCACAGCACTTACTATTTGCATAATTGCTTTTGGTATAATGGCGCTTGTAGGAATTCTGACAGCAATTGATGCCATTAAATCGTCACTTACCAACCAGTTTACAATGATGGGTGCCAATTCTTTCACTATCTCCTCACGTGGAATGAATATACAGGTCGGAAATGACAGGGTAAGGACAAAAAATAATTCACGAATATCTTACCGTGAGGCAAATGAGTTTAAAAACCGGTTTACTGAGCCGGTACTGATTTCTGTTTCCTTTAATGCTTCCGGGTTTGCAACTGTTAAATATGAGTCAGAAGAAACAAATCCAAATGTCAATTTGACCGGGGTGGATGAGAACTTTCTGTCAGTCTCTGGTTATGAGATCGAAACGGGAAGGAGCTTCAGTGCCGATGAGGTAGAGTTGACACGCCATTTTGTGTTGATCGGATCTGATATTGCAGATGATCTCTTTCCTTCAGGGCTTGATCCTATCGGAAAGGTAGTAACTGTAGCAGGATTAAAGCTCAAGGTAATTGGTGTATTGAAAAGTAAAGGAGCAAGTGCTCTCAGTAGTGACAATATATGTTTTATGCCGGTTACAACTGCAAGGCAATATTTTTCCCAGCCAAATATGACTTTCAGTATCTCGATTATGCCTATTAATCCTGCAAATCTTGATATAATGGCAGGTGAAGCAGAAGCAATTTTCAGGATAGTGCGTAACCTGGCCCCCAGTGACGAATCGGATTTTGTTGTTACAAAAAGCGATAACATTGTCAACCTGCTTCTTAAAAATATAAAGTTTGTTACTCTTGCAGCAACGTTAATCGGTGTTGTGACCTTATTTGGTGCCGCAGTAGGTTTAATGAATATTATGCTGGTGTCAGTTACGGAACGTACCAGAGAAATAGGTGTAAGGAAAGCTATTGGTGCCAAGACGAGGACCATAAAATACCAGTTCCTTTTTGAATCAATACTTATCGGACAGTTTGGCGGAATCTTTGGTATTATTCTTGGAATTCTCATCGGAAATTTAGTTTCATCGATGCTTAAATCAAGTTTTATTATACCATGGGTATGGGTAACAATGGGTATCCTGGTATGTTTTGTCGTTGGAATAGTATCCGGTTATGCACCTGCAATGAAAGCCGCAAATATAGATCCTATTGAAGCTTTAAGATACGAATAAAACAAATGCATATGGAAAAACATGTAATTCAGGAAGAGTTGAAAAATTGTCCGGGAATTGTCTATTATACCGATTCAAATAAGCTGGAAATTATTGGAAGGTCAATTCCTGAAAATCCTGAGATAATATTCAGGCGTCTTGATGAATGGATCACTCTCCATTTTAAAAAGAATAAGGAGCTTATTGTAAGTATCCAGCTTGAATACATTAACAGCGGATCTTCAAAATACCTGTATGAAATTCTGAAGAAGCTGACCGGTTATGGTCGTTCGGGTAATATCGTAAAGATGAAATGGCTTTACGAGGAGGATGATGAAGCAATGCTGGAACTTGGCGAACACTACCGTGATACAGCAGGTATTCCTCTCGAAATTGAAATGGTTGTTTAAAAAATAGCAGGGACGTTGAATGTAACGTCCCTGCTATTTATTGTATAGTATTGACTTATTTAGCAACAAGCGGTATTAAGTCTACGACCCTGCAGGAGTAACCCCACTCATTATCGTACCATGCCAATACTTTAATCATTTTCCCATTGACCATTGTGCTTAATGAATCAAAGATTGAAGATGCAGTCGTATGAATAACATCAGCAGAAACAATCGGATCTTCTGTATATTCGAGAATTCCTTTCATCGGACCTTCGGCAGCCTTTTTCATTGCTGCATTGATCTCCTCTTTTGTAGCTTCTTTTTTAAGAACAGCAACCAGGTCAACAAGTGAACCGGTAGGGGTAGGAACTCTGACGGAAATGCCATCAAGCTTGCCTTTGAGTTCAGGGATCACTTTCCCTACGGCTTTAGCTGCACCTGTTGTTGTCGGGATCTGAGATAAAGCTGCTGAACGTGCACGTCTGAGGTCGGAGTGCGGCAGGTCAAGTATCCTCTGGTCATTAGTATATGAGTGAATAGTAGTCATATAGCCGATCTCGATTCCAAAATTGTCATTAAGAACCTTTGCAACAGGAGCAAGACAATTAGTGGTGCATGATGCATTTGAAATACACTGATGTTCGGGTTTCAGATCTTTCTCATTTACCCCAAGAACGATCATGGCATCAATTGTATCCTTGGCAGGAACACACAAAATCACTTTTTTGGCGCCATTCTTCAGATGATCGCCATAACCCCCTTTCGGGCTCTCTTTTGATGTAAAAATGCCAGTCGATTCAATAACTACATCAGGCTTTTCTTTCCATGGAATATTTGCCGGCACTTTTTCAGCGGTCACTCTCACCTTAACTCCATTGGCAATAATATTCTCATTATCGTATGTGACTCCCGGAAATCTTCCCTGGGTTGAATCATATTTCAGCAGGTGTGCAAGTGTTTTTGTATCGGTGATATCGTTTATACCAATTATTTCAATATCCTTCCGTTCAAGTGCAATTTTAAAAACATTGCGGCCAATTCTGCCAAAACCGTTAATAGCTACTTTAATTTTTGACATACCTATATCATTAATTAGTTAATAATTTTGAACTCACAAAAGTAATATTTTCCGGATAACTGACAAAGAAGAAAAAAGAACTATTATTCTTTTCTTCTCTTAAAAAGGTTAGATAATTTGGAAGACTCCGGATTAAGAGGATCAATAATTACTCCAAATCTGTAACTTACAAATAATGAGAAGAATATTGCTTTATTGTTAGTAATTGCCATAATAGGTATTCTTTTGGGGAATGCATTGATCTGAGCGCCAACTTCAATTGCATGTATTATCTTATCTTCCTTACTGTATTCGAAATTGAAACCTCCCTTGGCGTAGAGTCCCGGCAGAACTTTTACCTCATCCAGTCCTTTTGTAAAAGGAGCTTTGCTGTAAATATCTTCCGGGACGTGAATTGATACCTCGAACTTCTCCTGCCTGAGTTCAGCATAACGAGGGGTTACTGGGTACAACACATTGTAATATATAGGCTTGTACAGGGCAATTAGGGGTCCGCCTGAATAAAAATATCTTATGGCAATTCCACCAAGATCTGCCTTATTGAATAATTCATGCTGACGACCTATTCCTCCCCTGAGAAACCCGACTGAATTAAGTTTTCCAAAGACAAAAGAGCCAGTGTTCTGGTAATAGGGATTTGAAAGTTTGTATTCTTTTGGATGCTTAAGTGTTCCTGCGTCTATTTCGAACAGACGTTTATTCAGAAAATTAATTCTTTTTGCTTCGCGGTAGCCTAATCCAATTCCGTCAGAACTTATCAGAATAGCAAATGATCTTTCATTCCGGAAAAATACTTTCTGCTGCTCATCTAATTCCCCCTGTGCATCAAGTGAAGTTGCACCATATAAAAAAATGACCGCAGTTATAAGCAGCTTTTTAATTTTCATGCGTACTTACTTTTTAAACGGGGATAGATTCGCTGCATGAAGATCAGCCTACCTGCTCTGATTGTTCAGTATCTGCCTTGCTGTAAGCCGGGCATGCTTCTTTATTACATGAACTGATCACCAATGCAGTAATAAACACAACAACGAGTATGAGAGCAATTTTTTTCATACAGAAATTATTAAATTAAGTACAAAAATAAACTTTTCATTCTAAAAACAATCTTTATGCCAAAACATAAATTATATAGAAAATAATCCTTATTACCAGTAGCTTTTAACTTTCATGCTAATTACAGTTACAAATAAAAGCAAAAAACGGCTATAATATTGTACGCAAAACGTCAATTTTGACAAAATATTGGAAATCTTTGACATATTTTATTGTTATCTGATGCTAAATACCCTAAAATAAAGACAAATTTTCCAGAACTCAGATTTTGAATTAATTTCCTGTTTTTAAAACTATTCTTAAGTAAATTTGTTATTTACGGATAGGAAGTATCAGTCATGAAGAAGGCGGGATTTAAAATTATTATTACCATACTCTTTGTTATTATGAGCAATGGATCATATTCACAGGAAAAGCTGCCCTTTAATAATCTCAGTAAAGCAGAATCTGATGTTATAAATAATAAGGGTACTGAGATACCATTTACAGGCAGGTATACCAGTCATATGGGAAAAGGTACCTATATCTGCAAAAAATGCGGGGCTGCATTATATTATTCGACAGATAAATTTGAGTCAGATTGCGGCTGGCCAAGCTTTGACGGTGAAATTAAGGGTGCTGTCGACAGATTTCCTGATCCTGATGGGATGAGAACAGAGATTGCCTGCAATGCCTGTGGCGCTCACCTTGGACATATTTTCACAGGAGAGCAGCTAACTCCGAAAAATGTACGCCATTGTGTTAACTCGGTATCGCTTGATTTTGTACCTGCACAACTGGATGAAGGCAGATATGGGACCGCTGTTTTTGCCGGTGGATGCTTCTGGGGTGTTGAGTACTTCCTTCAGAAGACTCCAGGAGTGATATCTGTAACATCCGGTTACACAGGCGGTCATGTTAAAAATCCATCCTACAAAGAAGTATGTACCGGAAATACAGGGCATGCCGAAGCTGTAAAAATTATTTTTGATCCGGAAAAAACAACTTATGAAAAACTGCTAAAACTATTTCTGGAAATTCATGATCCTACCCAGGTTGGAAGACAGGGTCCCGATATTGGCGATCAGTATCGTTCCGAGATATTCTATCTGAATGATGAGCAGAGAAAAACAGCAGAAAAAAACCTTAAGATACTTCAGGATAAGGGTTATAAAATAGCGACTGCAATCACAAAAGCATCAGAATTCTATGATGCTGAAAATTATCACCAGGATTATTATTTCAGCAATGGCAAAACTCCTTATTGCCATGCTTATGTTAAAAGATTTTAAACTCAGTTAAAAATATCCCGAATTTGTGTTGCTAAGTCAGACAATCAATTAACTTTAGCAAGTTTTCTGATTTGTTAAGTACCGCATGAATTTTAAAAGTAATCACAAAAGGACTTCTGTCACCCGCAGGACAAAAGTCTGGTTTTTTATTCTGGGTATTTTAATCTGCCTTGTAATATTCATGTCCGGCAAAAAAGCCGTAACTTTCACTTCATCTGACAAATATTGCATGTCTTGTCATATACATCCTTCATCAGATCAGAGCTGGAAATTATCAACTCATTATAATAACAAATCAGGAAATATTGTTCATTGCACGGAATGTCATCTTCCTCCCGAAGGTCATGGGTATTTATTTGCAAAAGCCAGACACGGATTAAAAGATGCGTATGGTTACTTTTTAAGGGATAGTGCAAAAATAGACTGGGGAAAGAAGAATCTTCTTGAAAATGCAAAAGGCTTTGTTTATGAAAAATCGTGTACTGAATGTCATCAGAACCTGTTCCCTGTTACACTGTCAGTTAACGGAGGCAATGCTCACCTGTTCTTTACAACCAGCAAAGATCCGCTTAATTGCATCAACTGCCATCTGAATGTCGGACATTATGATAAGAATGCGGTATTACATGCCCACGATACAAATTTCGGAGTGAGTGTCACCTCTAAAGAGCCACCTTTTATTGAACCTGCAATAGTCACAAAATTTGAGGACTTTACAGATATGATACCAGATACAAGGGTCTCCTTCAAGATGATAGCTTTACCCGGCGGCACATATAATATGGGAAGCCCCGATAACGAATCCCTGCGTGACCCTGATGAAGGTCCTGTAAGGGAGGTGAAAATCTCGCAATTCTGGATTGCCGAGACCGAAGTTACATGGGATGAATACATGGCTTTTTTCAGAGCAACAAGCTCCCAGGGAAGAACTGAAGGGCAGTTTGCAGGCAATAAAAATACAGATGCAATCAGCGGCGCTACTCCTCCATGGGGAGCTCCTGACCAGGGTTGGGGAAAAGGATCGCGCCCGGCTATTACTTTGTCTTGGTATGCTGCAAATGTCTACTGCAAATGGTTATCTAAAGTGACTGGGAAGAAATATCGTCTGCCAACTGAGGCAGAATGGGAATATGCCTGCAGGGGAGGGACACAGACACCTTATTTCTTTGAAGGCGATCCTAAGAAATTTACTTCACATGGATTTCTTAAGAAGCTTTTTGGACCGGATACTGCCAATATAGCATCAAGAGTTGTATATAACGGAAACAGTGCATCAAAAACAGAAGAGCCTTCTTTTGTGCGGGGGAATCCATTTGGCTTAAAAAATATGTCCGGAAATGTTGCTGAGTTCTGCTCCGATTTCTATTCCGCCGACTTTTATAAAGCTGACTCAACCGGAATAAATCCGAAAGGACCTGAAAAAGGAGAGGAGCATGTCATTCGTGGAGGCTCATTTAAAAGTGATGCAAAAGATGTCAGGAGCGCTTCCCGAGATTTTACAAAGACAAAAGCCTGGCTGGCTACTGACCCTCAGATGCCAAAAAGCAAATGGTGGTATTCCGATTGTATAGATGTGGGATTCAGGGTTGTATGTGAACCGGATAGCGCTGTTGAGGAGTAGGATTGAAAGGTTGAAAGAGTTGAATGGGTTGAAGAAGGTTGAAAACGAGTGCAAAATATTGAAAAATGGAGAATATAAACAGAAGAAAATTCATTGGAAAGACAGCCCTTGCGGGTATCGGAATTGCCGGAGCAGGAGCAATTATCTCAGCATGTAAAAGAAAAGTTGATGATAGGGAACTAAAATTGCCGCCTGTTCTGAAAGGTGCTCCTGATGGGAAAAAGCTCAGAGCCGGACTTGTTGGCGCAGGAGACAGGGGTACGGGTGCGGCTATAAATTTTTTAAGCGCCGGAAGGAGTCCAGGAGGGCTCGAAATCATCGGACTTGCCGATCTGTTTCAGGACAAGATAGATACCTGCCGTGAAAGGTTCACCTCATTTAATCTGCCCATCCCTGCCGAAAACTGCTTTACAGGATTTGATGGTTACAGGAAGCTGATGGCCCTTCCCGACCTTGATGTTGTGATATTGGCCACTCCGCCACAATTCAGGCCTGACCACTTTCTGGAAGCTGTCAAAACCAATAAACATGTGTTCATGGAAAAACCTGTTGCAGTGGATCCTGTCGGCATCCGTTCAATAATAACTTCTGCAAAAAAGGCCGAAGCTATTGGTTTGAACGTTGTTACCGGAACACAGCGCCGCCACCAGGAAGATTATATTGAAACCTATAAGCAAGTTATGAACGGCGCTATCGGGACAATAACTTCCGCAAAAGCATTCTGGAATCAGAATCATGTCTGGTTCAGAGAACGTGAACCGGGATGGAATGATATGGAATATATGATCCGTAACTGGAATAATTTCTGCTGGCTTTGTGGCGATCATATACTTGATACCCATGTGCACAATATTGATGTGATCAACTGGTTCATGGGCAAACATCCTGAAAGAGCCATCGGTTACGGCGGCAGGGCCAGGAGAGTTACAGGTGACCAGTATGATTATTTCAGTATCGATTTTGATTATGGGAATGGTGTGAGTTCTCATAGCATGTGCCGCCAGATAGACAGCTGTGCAAACGGAACAGGTGAATTGATAATGGGAACAGAAGGTTATACCAACTGCCAGAATAAGATCTGGGATCTTAAAGGAAATTTAAAGTGGCAGTTTGAATATCCGAAGGATGAAAACGGCAATTCAATGGAGACAACTCTGATTCCTCCCTATGTTCAGGAACATATGCATCTCGTATATGCAATAAGAACAGGCAATTACGTAAATGAGGCCGAACAGACAGCTGTCTCAACGCTTACTGCCATAATGGGAAGGACGGCCGCATATACCGGCCGGGCTATAACATGGGACGAAATCTTCAAATCGGATATGGACCTTGGTCCTTCAAAAATCGAATTTGGTCCTGTTAATATGGTTTTTGAAACCCCGGTCCCGGGAACACCTGTAATCAGTTCAGTAACACCTTCATATAAAGGACAAATAATTTAAACTGTCATGTCAAAAAGTACATCAAGAAGAGATTTTGTTAAACGTTCTGCTGCAGCAGCAGCAGGGATTTTTGTGGTTCCCCACATTATTCCGTCTTCTGCACTTGGAATGGGGAACAGAACTGCTCCTGGCGACCGGGTTGTTATCGGAGCAATTGGCACCGGTTCGCAGGGAATGTCCAATATGCGAGATTTTCTGCAACTTAAGGATGCTGTTCAGTTTGTTGCTGTCTGCGATGTGGATTCAATTCGTCTAGCTAAGGCAAAAGAAACAGTTGATGCTGCGAATAAAAACACTGACTGCCGGACCTATGAGGATTTCCGTGAATTTCTTGAAAAAGAAAAACTCGATGCAGTTTCAATAGCGTTGCCTGACCACTGGCATGGGATTATTTATACTGAGGCAGTAAATAAAAAGCTCAACGTATATGGAGAAAAGCCAATATGCCGTACCATAAAAGACGGCCAGACGATTGTCGCTGCTGTGAAGAAGAACAACATTATATGGCAGACAGGAAGCTGGCAGCGTTCTTTACCTAATTTTCACAAAGGTGCGGAGCTTGCCATAAACGGACGGGCAGGTAAAATAAAATACATCGAAGTGGGATTACCCGATGGTGGAAGGGGTATCGGAACCCCTCCTGTAAAGGAAATCCCTCCTGAGCTGAACTGGGAAATGTGGCTTGGGCCGGCTCCCGAAGTTCCCTATCGCGGAGTGTCGCACTGGGACTGGCGCTGGATACTAGACTATTCCGGAGGTCAGCTGACTGACTGGGCAGGTCATCATATTGATATCGCCAACTGGGGTGCAGGACTGGAACATACGGGTCCAGTGGAGGTATCAGGCACAGGAGTTTACCCGGCTGAAGGGATCTATAATGTGTCCGTTGAATATGATTTCCTTTGCAGGTATGCTAATGGAATCGAGATGAGAGTAGCCAATGCTTCCAGGTTGAAGCTCGGCATGGGAACTACATGGTATGGCGATAAAGGATGGATACATACCGACAGAGGAAACAGACTCTCTGCTTCCGATCCGAAAATTCTTGAGGAGGTGATAGGTGAAAATGAAATACACCTTTATAAAAGTGAAGACCACTGGCAGAATTTCATTGATTGTGTACGTTCAGGAAATCAGACAATTGCTCCTGTGGATGTAGCATACCGGGCAATTTCAGTCGCACTTCTGGGAGAAATTGCAATGACAACCGGGCAGACTATTTACTGGGATCCTGAACAGGAAGAAATAACCGGCAATCCACGGGCAAGCCGCCTGTTAAGCAGACCATACCGCCAGCCATGGACATTACCAACCGTATAAATGTAAAGACATGAAAAAGCAATATCTGATTATTCTTTTAGCAGTATTTCTGATAGCATTCTTTCCTTCCTGCAAGAAAGGAACAGTATATAAAACATTGATAATCACAGGTCAGAGTGAACATAACTGGAAAGCAAGCTCACCTGTTCTGAAACAGATACTCGATGGAACCGGTATGTTCTCTTCCGAGATACTGATCACCCCTGAAAAAGGCGGTGATATGGCAAGCTTTAATCCGGATTTTTCTAAATATAAACTGGTTGTTCTTGACTACAGCGGCGATTCATGGTCCGAAAAGACTAACAAGGAATTCGTGGAGTATGTAAGAAACGGGGGAGGAGTGGTTATCTACCATGGTTCAAGTATTTCATTTCCTGACTGGAAAGAATACAACGAAATGACCGGGCTGGGTGGTTGGCGGGATCGTAATGAAAAAGACGGTCCTTATGTCTATTACAGAAGAAATGAACTTGTAATAGACACTACAGCTGGGATTGCAGGTTCTCATGGCGAGAGACATGATTTTGAAGTGAGAACCCGAATTACTGACCACCCCATAACCAGTGGTTTACCTGGCAGGTGGATGCATGGCAGTGATGAACTATACCAGCAGCTTCGCGGGCCGGCTAAAAACATGCAGGTACTTGCAACTGCTTTTGCAGATACAGCCTTTGATGGTACAGGCAGGGATGAACCGGCACTGATGGTTATAAATTATGGGAACGGGAGGATATTCCATACCACATTGGGACATGCGGATGAGGGTGGTGGTCCTGCAATGCAATGTGTTGGCTTTATAGTCACTTTGCTGAGAGGTGCTGAGTGGGCAACTATGGGTTCCGTAACACAGGAGGTTCCGTTTGATTTTCCAACAGCAGCAGGTGTCGTCCTGCGACCGGATTTCAAAGAGATAAATTTTGAAGAGGCTTTCGGGAATATTGGCAGCTACGATATTCAAAAGAGTACAAAATATTTTACCTGGCTGCAGAGCCAGATCCGTAAAGCAGCAGGAGATGAAAAAGCTCTTTTAAAGCTGGAAAAGAAAATGGTAAATATCCTGACAGACAAAGAGGCTTCGGTGGATGCAAAGAAACTTCTGCTTCGCGAGATTAGCTGGATGGGAACAGAATACAGCATTCCTGCGATAAAAGGTCTTGCAGATGTTACAGAACTGAAAGATGATGTTGAATTTGCATTGACACGTTTACAAGTTGTTAAATAATAATCCTTTGTGCTCTTAGTGTGAACTTAGTGTCCGAGCACCAAGGTTAACACAAAGGAACACAAAGGATAATACAATAATTATGTTTTCATTGGTTATCCCCATATTCAATGAAGAGAAGCTGGTTGATGAGCTGGTAAAACGGACGTTAACATCTGTTGAATCATTTACATCGGATTATGAGCTGATCTTTGTTGATGACGGAAGTACAGATCAGAGCCTTGAAAAGATTCTTTCGTGGCAGAAAACAAACAGGAGGATAAAAATATTATCACTTTCGAAAAACTTCGGACATCAGGCTGCCTACACTGCAGGACTTGAATATGCCATGGGAGATATTGTAGCAATGATGGATGGAGACCTTCAGGATCCGCCGGAACTGCTCGCTGAAATGTACCGGAAAATTATTGAGGAAAACTATGATATAGTCAGCGGAAAAAAAACAGGAAGAAAAGGACATACAGGACGCAATCTTTTTGCTGTGCTTTTCCACCTACTCTTTAAAAGTATCGTCGATATAAAGAACATGGAAAATTATGGCAACTATTCAGTGATGAAAAGAATCGCCGTTAATGCGCTGCTGTCGATGAAAGAAAAAGTACGTTATTTGCCAGGTCTGAGGACTTTTATAGGCTTTAAGCAGGGGTATGTGGAATATATAAGGGATGACCGCTTCAGGGGAAAGCCCAAAATGAGTTTGAGACAATTATTTATCCTTGCTGCAGATGCTATTTTCTCATTTTCAAGATTTCCTGTCCGTTTATGTCTTATACTGGGGACGATCGGAACCCTGGTTTTCCTGGGTGCCGGTATATATGTTCTGGTTGCCAAAGCTGCAGGAATTGCAGTTCCGGGCTGGTCATCCACGTTATTAAGCATCTATTTTCTGGGTTCAATCCAGCTCGTCTTCATGGGAATAATAGGCGAATATATCTACAGAAATTATAAGGAATCACAAAACCGTCCGGTTTATTTTGTAAAGAAGTACTATGACGGAAGTTCAGAAAAATGATGAAAGAGAAAAGGTTAAAATATTTCTTTTTTACCGGTTCTGCTTTTTTTCTTTTTGTGATGGTTTTTCTTAGCAGGAATGCCGGTATTTCTTGCGACGAAGTTCTTCATTATCAGCATTCTGTATCGGTCTGTAATTACTTTGCTTCTCATGGACAGGATCAGTCTGCCCTTAACACACCCGTCACTCACCTGAAGTACTATGGGCAATCTTGTGATAATATTGTAACCATCATTTCAAATTTACTGGGGATTGACAATATTTACGGATTTCGTCATATAATGAGCTCCATAGCCGGATGGCTTACCATTTTTGTTACAGCCCTTTTTGCTATCTGGCTGTCCGGCTACAGGACCGGAATACTCGTTCTGTTTCTTTTTGCCATCTCACCCACATTCATGGGGCATGCTCAGAATAACCTGAAAGATATACCTTTTGCCCTTGGTTATATTTTAAGTGTATTTTTTACACTTAAAATTTTTTCTTCAGAAAAGAAAACCTCGTTTTCTGATATATTATTATTGATATTAAGCATAGCCTTTGCACTAAGTATCCGGACAGTAGGGTTGTTGCTTATATGTTACCTGTTCATATTCTTTCTCATCATCCTTGCTAAAAATTACATAAAAGATGGAAGACCTGACTTCAATGAAAATGGTAAAAGGCTGATATTTATTATATTAATTGCGTGTGCAGCATATTTTCTAAGTATTTTGCTATGGCCTTTTGCATTACAGTCACCTTTTAAAAATGTCATTGGATCGTATCGTGTAATGGCTCATTTCCCTGATACATTCAGGCAGATATTCGAAGGAAAATTCGAATGGTCGGATTTTATGCCCTGGTATTATCTGCCTAAGTCGATGGCAATTACAATCCCTGTTATCATTTTTACAGGTTTTTTCATATGCATGCTCTTTACGAAAAAAATATTTGATTCAGGGAAAGCTTTGATTTATGGAATTATAATCTTCACAATTCTGTTTCCTGTTTTCTTTGCCATAATTATTAAATCGAACATTTACAGTTCCTGGCGTCAGTTCCTTTTTGTATATCCGGGAATAATCCTTTTAGCGGCAACTGGCTTTAGTTTTTTATTTGATTTCATGAAAAGCCGGATTTCCAGGTGGATTCTTTTTGCAGTGCTGTTCATGCTTTCAATACATCCGGTCAGTTTTATGAACCATAATCGCTCTTATTATTATTTGTATTATAACCAGTTAGTTAAGGGATTAAATGGTGCTTATGGCAATTATGAGACTGATTATTATTATTTAAGTCAGACAGAAGCATCAGAATGGCTGATCAATTACCTTAAAGACAAGAGTATTACAACTCCTTTAAAAGTTAAGGCAACCTATCCTGTTCAATGGCAGTTCAGGAATCATCCCTTAATAGAGACATCATATTTCAGGTTTGAAGAGAGGAGTCAGTCTGACTGGGATTATGCAATTGTTGCCAACAGGTACATTCCCCTCTTCAAGCTCAAGAATAATTTATGGCCGCCTGAAAACGCCATACATGTCATTTACACTGAAGATGTACCGATATGTGCTGTGCTTGAGCGGAAGACGAAAACAGATTATTATGGTTTTAAAGCTCTGGAGGAGGGAAATGTTCAGGAAGCAATAAAGTGCTTTGATGCTGCTCTTAAAATTAATAGTAAGGATGAAATGATTTTTTATAATTTTGCACGGGCATTATATGATGACGGGCAGCATGAGAAAGCAGATTCTGTCCTGAAAAAAGGTCTGGAATTAAATCCGGATTTTGAGCCAATATTAATGTATCTCGGAAATATTGCCAAAGTACAAAAGAGGACAGATGCCGCTATACTGTATTATGAGAAACTGATAAGTGTGAACAGGAAGTATTTTGAAGCGTATGTTGAATTAGCGGGACTGCTGGCTGAAAGTGATCTGCAAAAAGCCCGGGGATTATTGAGGGCATGTCTGACTATCAACCCGAAGTATAAACCTGCGATTACAGGACTGGCAGACTCCTACAGGAAAACTGATCCCGATGTTGCAGAAAAATATGATAAACTTGCAGAAACTATCAAATAATGATAAAATAATTTCAAAATGAAAAAAACGATCTTAATTCTCTCATTCTCTGTAATTATTGCTGTCAGCGGATTAATCCCGTCATTAGCACAGGAACAGCCAAAGCCGCAGAAGGATACTGTAAATATGGACACAGATGCAAAACCGACTTTTTATTACCCGATTGAGGATGAGAAAACAAACGGAGATAAAGGAACAGGTAAAAACTCAACAGGATTAATAGCAATCATCGTTGGAGCCGTTGTGGCAGTTGGTGCTGCAGGATTCTTTCTTCTGAAGAAAAAGAAATAGCCGGATCGACGGATTCATGATTTGATATATGGATAATATCAGGGTATCAACAGCCCAGTTCGAGAACAGGAGCGGTGACAAAAGATATAATTTATCCAGGATTGAAGCTCTTGCTAAAGAAGCTTCCCTTCAGGGTTCTCAGGTTATTGCTTTTCACGAATGCTCTGTTACAGGTTACACCTTTGCCAGGCATCTTTCGAAAGAGCAGATGCTTGAAATTGCAGAATTTGTCCCTGAAGGCGAGTCCGTCGGGGAGCTGATCCGGATAGCGAAGAAACTTAATATTGTTGTCATTGCAGGTCTTTTTGAGAAAGACAGGGAAGAGAAGCTTTATAAAACCTGTGTCTGTGTTGATAAAAACGGGCTGATAGCGAAATTCCGGAAGTTGCATCCCTTTATTAATCAATGGCTTACACCAGGTGACTCTTATTGCGTTTTCGACCTTTACGGCTGGAAATGCGGGATACTGATCTGTTATGATAATAATATTATTGAGAATGTAAGGGCAACTGCATTGCTGGGGGCAGACATAATTTTCATGCCTCACGTGACGATGTGCACTCCTTCAACACGGCCCGGAGCCGGCTTTGTAGATCCTGAATTATGGAAACACAGGGAGTCTGATCCCGCATCTTTACGGAAGGAGTTTGATGGCTTGAAAGGACGTGAATGGTTGTTAAAATGGCTTCCGTCAAGAGCTTATGACAATGGGCTTTACGTGGTATTTTCAAATCCCATCGGAATGGATGATGACCATTAAACTTTCATCCACACATTCCCTTTTGCATTGGACTTCACGACAGCATGTATAAACTTCATTCCCCTCACGCCATCATGAACAGTCGGAAATTCGGCCGTATTAAACTTCTGTTTCCGTATTGATTTTGCCGCACCTTTATAAATATTTGCTAGAGCTTCATAAATTCCTTCAGGATGCCCTGACGGCATGGTATGACCTTCCTCGGCAAGCTTTTCGTTGTAACCATGGGCGGGTTTGAAAATCTTTGTCGGTTCCGTATCACTGAACATATAGAGGTAATTCGGATTTTCCTGACCCCACCTTAAGCTTGCTTTTGATCCGTAAACCGAGATAACTATATCATTCTCCAGACCTCCGCATACCTGGCTTGCCCTGATAACACCTTTAAGCTTTTTATTGAAACGTAAAAGAACGGTGCCGTCAAGGTCCAGCTTTATTCCTTCTTTTACGGAATTCAGGTCGGAGAGGATCTCCTTGATCTCAAGGCCGGTGGTGTATTCTATCAGGTTAAATGCATGAACCCCGATATCGCCCATGCAGCTGCTGGCACCGGCATGTTTAGGATCAAGCCTCCATACCCCGGTGATCCTGCTTCCTGTACCATGGATTATTGAATTAATCCATCCCTGGTAGTATTGCGCATCAATACGCTGAATAGTACCAAGGACTCCTTTTGCTATCAGATCCCTCATCTGCCGGACCATCGGGTATCCCGTATATGTATGGGTCAGGGCAAAAGTAAGCTTGTTTTTTGCAACCAGTTTTTCCAGATCAAGAGCCTCTTTTACGGTAATGGTCATAGGTTTTTCGCAAACCAGATGAAAACCATTGTTAAGGAATTTCTTTGCAAAAGGATAATGAAGTGCATTGGGTGTGACAATAGCAACAACTTCCATCCTTTCTTTTGACGGTAATGCAAGTTCAGCTTTAATAAGAGCATCAACGCTTTTATAGCATCGGTCAAGAGTGATACCCTCTTTAACAGCAAATTCCCTGCTCTTTTCATAATCAACGTCAAAGACACCACCAACAAGCTCAAAATCGTTGCATATACGTGAAGCACGGCGGTGAGCATCTCCGATGAATGCCCCGATTCCACCTCCGATCATTCCCATTTTTATTTTTTTCATATGAATTTCAATTATAATTAACCAGATTTAAAATTATTGTTTCATAAAATAAAGAACCCACCCCTTGCCACTCCCTGTTTTTTCACCCCCAATCCCCCTCCGATAAATCGGGATTTCATGCCGGGGGGGTAATTCAGTGCAGTTTATTAGCCCCCCTAAAGGGGGATTGGGGGGTTGCCTATTCAGGGGGGATGGGTGTTATCTCTTTCTAAAATGAAGAAAAGCAAAGAAAATAATCAATACAGCAGGGACTATTGCAACAAATCTTAATGTATGAGCGCCTCCAGTCAGAGTCGCCTGAGCCAATGCTGCTGCTTCCTGAGTGCCTGCTGCAGCTGTTTTAAGCACATCAATCACCTGACCTGCAGGAATAGCGGCAGCAGTCTGGGAATCAAAAATTGCACCCAGCGTTGGCTGTGCTATTGCTCCGCCAAGAAAGCCAATTCCTCCCATTATTGCGAGTCCTAGTGCACCACTCTGAGGGATATTTTCAGAAACATACCCGAGCATTGTTGGCCAGAAGAAAGCAATACCCAGTGCAAAAATGCCTGCTGAAGCAAATACCAGCACTGCTCCAGTCATATATCCCATCAGGATCAATCCGATAAAGGCTAGTATTGATGAGAATAGTAGTATTACAGTCGATTTTGTATTATGAACAAAAGTACCGCCGAACTGGCGTGCAAGAGCCATGATACCAGAAATCCATACAAGCAGCAGGATAGGATTATCTGAAACATTTGCTAGTAATGCTGCAATCCACTGGTTAGTACCCAGTTCAGTCGCTGCTGTAAGTATCATGCAGAATGCCATAAAAAGGAACAGAGGGCTGATGCATGCTTTTAACATGTCTTTGTAGGAAAATCCTGAAACGACTCGTTCCGTCTCAGGGAATTTCTTACTAAGGAACATATATCCATAGATAAAGGTCGGTATGAGCATAATACCCATTGCCCAACGCCAGTCAGTCAGACCAATATTGTTAAATAAATAAACAACCAGACCGCCAATGACAATACCGGTCGGGAACCAGGCATGGAACCGGTTCAGACGGCGGGTCTTTTCATCAGTATACATACTGGTTATTAACGGATTACAGGCTGCCTCCACGCTGCCATTTGCAACACCTATAAATAAAGTTGAAATAAACAGGGTCCAGAAGCCAGTTGCAACAATAGTAAGAACAATACCGACAACATGACAGAAAAATGCTATAGCTAAAATCCGTCCAAGCCCGATAATATCGACCAAAGGTCCACCAAAGAACATTGCCAGGGTGAAGCCCCAGAACGCTGTTCCTACGATCCATCCTACCTGGGTATGGGTGAGGTTAAATTCAGTTGCCCATGCTTCCACAAAAGATCCTCTTGTGGCGAAGGCCAGTGCAGTAACAACCAATGCAACACAGCTTGCATTGAATAATTGGGTTTTTTTAATTGTTGTATCCATGAAGAGGCTGGTTAAGTTAATAAGTATTAATTAGCCGGATGATTTTTATTCTATTTTTCAAAAGCAGAATCAAAAGCAATATTGGAAGGAAGGAAGTCCACAGCACGGACAAAATCACACGCCTCTTTAGCTCCATGTTCACGGTCCATACCACTGTCTTCCCATTCCACCGATAAAGGTCCATTGTATCCGATACGATTTAGTGCCCTGATGATTTCTTCAAAATTGATGTTCCCTCTGCCAGGACTTCTGAAGTCCCAGTAGCGTCCTTTTGAGCCGAACTCGGTATGACCTCCGAATACGCCGGCTTCAACAGGAACCTCTGACCAGCCGACATCTTTCATATGAACATGGAAGATCCTGTCTCCGAATGTATGTATAAACTCAACATAATCAACTCCCTGATATCCGAAATGTGAAGGATCGTAGTTGAATCCGAATGCGGGATGATTGTTAACTGCTTTCAGAGCTCTCCTTGCTGAGGTGATGTCGAAAGCAATTTCGGTTGGATGAACTTCGAGAGCGAAACGAATCCCAAGCTTTTTGTATGCATCGAGAACTGGTTTCCAGCGTCTGGCAAATTCTTTATAACCATCATCAATCATTTTTGGCATAACGGGAGGAAATGAATAAACAAGATGCCAAATCGGACTTCCTGTGAATCCGTTTACAACCGATACGCCAAGCCTTTTTGCAGCTTCAGCTGTTTTTATCATTTCCTCTGCAGCGCGTTTCCGGACACCTTCCGGTTTGCCATCTCCCCAGACATAAGCCGGAAGAATACTTTTATGCCTTTCATCAATCTGATCTGCAACAGCCTGTCCGACAAGGTGATTTGATATTGAGAATACCTTCAGCCCGTATTTGTCAAGCAATTTGCGTTTTGATTTGCAGTAAGCATCATTTGCTTTATTTACCTCAAAGTGATCGCCCCAACATGCCAGTTCCAGTCCGTCATATCCGAACGATTTAGCTTTCTGACATACTTTTTCAAGAGGCAGATCGGCCCATTGGCCTGTGAATAGTGTAACTGGTCTGCTCATAAGTTTAAAGTTAGTTTTGTTTAATGAATAATCATTCTAATTTTTTTATATCAGTTCCTCGTTGCTTGTTGCTCGTTGCTAGTTATTTATTTTAACCAGCAACCAGTAACCAGCAACCTTTTATTCACAGTTCTCTTATCCAGATATTCCTGAAAGCTACAGGATTACCATGGTCCTGAAGTTGAAGGCTTCCAGGGCCATGTGCTTTAATGAAAGCTTGAGGAATTTTAGTGTAATCAGTTGGTCCACTTAAGCTTACATTATTCTGAACCAAAACCCCGTTATGCAGTACTGTGACCCTTGGAGGAGTAAAATATGTGATCGAATCTTTATTGAAAGTAGGAGCAGTATATATAATGTCATAGGTTTGCCATTCACCTGGTCCTCTGCTTGCATTTACCAGTGGGGGGAACTGCTTATAAATGCTTGCTGCCTGGCCATGGCGATAAGTACGGTTATTATAGCTATCTAGTACCTGAACTTCATAACGCTCCTGAAGAAATACACCACTGTTTCCTCTGCCCTGGCTTTCACCGGTTACTTCAGAAGGTGTCTTCCATTCAATATGCAGCTGGATACTGGAAAACTTCCGTTTTGTCTGTATAAAACCGGATCCCTTGACACTGATCAGGGTGCCATCCTTAACGATCCACTTTGAAGGATTACCCCTGGTATCTTCCCATTCTGTGTTTATATCTTTTCCATCAAATAAAACTATCGCATCAGATGGAGGATCCCGGTCTGTTGCACCAGGTTTAATAATTTCAACTTCAGGATCCATGATCTCTACCATACCAGGTGTCATCCTGTAAGGATCAACCGGCTTTAGGGTTAGTTGTGTCTGCTGTGCATGGACACTAAAAGCGGCCACTGCCGGTAACAAGATAATACTGCAAAAAATTTTCTTCATATTTCTATAGTTTGGTTTATAAGTGAATAAATTACATTCATTATGATTTACCTCTGAATTTTCCCTAACAAGGTTAATAAATTCTGATGTAAAAATCAACTTGTTTATGCCTGTTTATAAAAAAAAATATCTGTATCCTATCCTCATTTCCCAATCTTAAACTACTCTAATCCTCATAATTTTGGTACTCTTCCTGTGGTCCATGGTGCACCAATAGCATCAAGCTGTTTCTCAAGCCTTTGAAGGTCTTCTCCTGCTTTGGTTACCCGGGCAAGAACAGGAGGAAATTCAGATTTGAGCACGATAAGCTGATCTTTTGCGATCTGTGAAATATTACTGCTCAGGCTATAGCTTGTAATTGCGATTTCATTGAGTCTGTCATAAAGCGGAACATCTGTGGGCGGTATTTCTTCCGAGCTGGCTTTTGCTTCAGGACCTCTGAACCTGAAAATAACCGATTCCAGTTCAGATATAAGTCTTCCTGCTTCCTTTTTCATTTCAGATGTAGATGCAGGAGTTAGCTGAAGAGCCTGCATCACGGCATTAGCTTTTGAAAGGAGCTCGTTTGTATAATTCAATGTCCCGTAAATAGTCCGTGCATAATCGGATGCTTCTTTCAGCCATGTCAGTTTAGCCTGGTTGTCTGTTGCCGGGAATGTAACTATATCAAGCGGTTTGCATGTAAAAGAAACAGGTACTGAAAGTTCTTTTGTCTCACCCTTTGCATATATGGCAAGAGAAACCTTATATGTGCCCGGCATTGCCATTATTCCGTTCCTGCCTGAACTTAGAGGATCAAATTTAGTTGTGGTGACCGGAGAGAAACCTGAATAAGTGAAGTTCCAGTTTACCCTGTTTACTCCTTTTGAGGCTGATTTAAAGATCTGTCTGACTACATTATTGTTTTCATCAGTAATTGTAAAAATAAGGTATGGCTTGATCTCTTTTTCTTCCGTCTGGAGTGTCAGATAATCAGGCTGTGGAATTTTTTCTCCTTTTTCAAACAGTGCTTTTTCTTTTTCCTGCCTTATTGCTTTACCGGTTTTGGGGACCTCTTTTATAAAATATGTTATTGATGCGCCATAAGGCGGATTGTCTGCTTTAAAATAGGTTGAACCCTGGTTGGAGAAACCAGATGTCTCAACAAACATTTTAGCTTCTTTGACAGGAAAGATATGAGCTTCTTTATCAAGAATATCCTTGCTGAAATTTCTTAGCGGGGAATAATCATCAAGGATATAAATTCCTCTTCCGAATGTTGAAATCACCAGATCCGTTTCACGCTCCTGTACAGCAATGTCGCGAACCGCTGATGTAGGCAATCCGGATTTAAATTCAATCCATTCATTGCCACCGTCAACTGAAAAATAGAATGCAAATTCAGACCCGGCGAAAAGAAGATTCGGGTTGACCGGATCCTGCTCTAGTGTGTGAATACTCCCGTTTACAGGAAGTTTATTTGTTATCATTGTCCAGTTCTTTCCCTTGTCTGTACTTTTAAGGATATATGGTTTGAAATCGTCCTGCAGCATATTATTGAATGAGGCATAGACTATATTTTCGTTGAACTTATCCGGAAGTATATCACTCACGTAGGTATATTCAGGAACACCGGGGAATGAAGTTATCCTGGTCCATTTCTTTCCACCGTCTTCGGTTACTGCGATAATCCCATCATCAGTTCCTGCATAGAGCAGATCTTTCTTTACCTTTGATTCAGCAAGGGATACTATCAACCCCCAGAGTGAGGTGGATACATCCTTTGTTAACGCATCAACACTCCAGTATTTACCCATCACTTTAAACTGGTTACGATCTTCATTCCTGGTAAGGTCATCCGAAATAACTTCCCAGCTATGACCACGATCATTGCTTCTGAAAACTTTATTGGCAGCCATATAGATCCTTTCTCTCTGGTGAGGGCTTATAATAAGAGGAGCATCCCAGTACCACCGGTAAGTTTTTTCTCCTTCAGGGGGTATTGGTTTTATGCTGACAGTTTCTCCGCTCTTCTTATCGTACAGAAAGGCATTTCCATACTGGTATTCGGTAAAAACGATATTTTCATCGACCGGATCGATTGCAACCCAGAAACCGTCACCGCCCATAGTTACGAACCAGTCATCATTAATAACACCATCTCTGTCTGTATTCCCTGACGGACCGCCCATGGAATTGTTATCCTGGGTTCCTCCGTATACATTATAGAATGGCAATGCATTATCAACATTTACCCTGTAGAATTGTGTTACTGGCAGATTTGATTTGAATATGTAGTTCTTTCCTTCATCATATGTCTCGTAGATACCTCCGTCACCCCCGATATAAAGGTGTTTTGTATCATCCGGATCGATCCACAGAGCATGGTCGTCAACATGTCTTTGATTATTACCGACAGCATTCCAGGTTTTTCCTCCGTCGAGTGTTACCTGCGACACAGTCTCGACACTATATACTTTATCAACATTCTCAGGATCACAATATATCTCATTATAGTATTGACCGCTTGATGCATGAGAACTCATCTTTTCCCATGATGCTCCCCTGTTTAACGACCTGAAAAAACCACTTGTTTCACCGGCGGCTTCCATGATGATATAGAGTACATCAGGATTAACAGGAGAAATCGCAATACCCATACCGCCGATATCTCCGGATGGAAGGCCTTTCATTATTTTATCCCATGTTTTACCGGCATCTTTTGATTTATACACTGCCGATTCGGGACCGCCGCCGATCTTGGTATAGACATGTCTCCTCCTCTGTTCTGAAGTTGCGTAAAGCACGTCAGGATTGCGGGGATCCATCACGATATTGTTGATTCCGGTATTCTCACTGATATCCAGCACCTTGTTCCATGTTTTTCCTCCGTCAGTTGTTTTATACAGCCCTCGCTCACCTCCTGGTCCCCATATTGAACCTTCCGCAGCAACATAAACGACATCGGAATTGCGCGGATCAATTTCAATCATCCCTATCTGTCTGGAATCCTTAAGTCCCATATTCTTCCAGTTTGCACCTCCGTCCTCGGATTTGTAAATACCATCACCATAACCAAGCTGGCGCTGATGGTTATTCTCTCCTGTACCTGCCCAGATTACATAAGGATTGTTCGGATCCATCTTAAGACATCCGATGGCATAAGCCCCGTAGTTATCGAATATTGGTGACCAGGTAGTACCGTTATTGGTGGTTTTCCAGATGTTACCTGCAGAAACAGCAACATATATCTCAGAATGATTTTCAGGATTGACTGCAAAATCAGAGATCCTTCCCGATGCCCAGGCAGGACCAATACTTCTGAAGGATAGACCGGAAAAGGTTGATGAGCTAATTCCTGTTTCTTTTTTCTCAGGTTCTTTTGCAGCTTCTTTCTTTTTTTGAGCCGAAACCGGAATAAAACAGAAAAATATCCCTAAAAACAGGGTTATGAGAATTCTTCTTTTCATAGTATTATTGATTGAATGATTATTTTATTTCGAATCATGCTAAGATAAGAAAATCCTTCTCAACCATTCTGCAGGTTTTGAAGGAAATTGTTTCCTTTGTATTATATTCTATTACATAAAAAATGGCTAAGATTTCTGATTTATTACTTGAGCGCAGGACTATACGAAAATATTCCGGTAAACCCGTTGATGATGTGCTGCTGAGAGATCTCCTGAAAGGCGGCTGCCGTACTTCCACAACAGGGAATATGCAGGTTTACAGTATTATTATAACGAGGGACGGTGCAAAGAAAAGAGAGCTGGCTCCATTCCATTTTAATCAGAAGATGGTGACTGAAGCACCGGTAGTATTGACATTCTGTGCAGATTTTAACAGATTCAACAAATGGTGCAAAGAGAGAAATGCAGAACCTGGATATGATAATTTTCTTTCATTTTTCACTGCTGCAATTGATGCGCTCCTTGTTGCACAAACCGTTTGCATTGCAGCTGAAGCGAAAGGTCTGGGTATATGCTACCTGGGAACTACTACATATATGGCTCACAAAATCATTGAAACTTTGAAGCTGCCAAAGGGCGTGGTACCGGTTACAACGGTTACTCTCGGATGGCCTGACGAAAAACCCGAACAGGTCGACAGGTTACCACTGGAATCAATAATTCATTATGAAGTTTACCAGGATTATAATGACATGGATATTAATATGTACTACAGCGAGAAGGAGAACAGGGAAGACTCACGGCAGTTTGTGAAAGAGAATAGCAAAGAAACACTTGCCCAGGTATTTACTGATGTCCGGTACAAAAAAGATGACAGTGTTCATTTTTCGAAAATATTATTACAGGTACTTAAGGACCAGGGATTTATGAATCAATAGCCCCCCTTCAGGGGGGATGGGGGGTAAGACGAAATGAGTAAATACATTTAATAATTAACATACTTTCAAATGAAGAACAAATCTACTCTTATTCTCCTACTGATTTTTGGCTATTCAGGCTTTCAGTTATCAGCCCAGAAATCAGGAACAATTGTTTTGGATGAAATTGTGCGTCCGCATTTCCGGCAGGAAATATTGATACCTGATTTACCAGGCTATAAAACATTAAAGTGTGATTTTCATATTCATACAGTCTATTCAGACGGAACTGTGTGGCCTACGGTACGTGTCAGCGAGGCCTGGGAAGATGGCCCTGATGCTATCGCCATAACAGATCATATTGAAGGTAATCCCAGAAAGTTGCCGGGTCAGAAACATACTGAATATGAAATTGCACTTGCTTCTGCACAGGCAGCTGATATCATCCTGGTGAAAGGAGGGGAGATATCGAGAAGCATGCCTCCCGGGCATTTCAATGCTTTGTTTGTAACGGATGTGAATGCTCTCAATGTGGCTGATTATATGGACGCAATAGGCGAGGCAGTAAAGCAGGGCGGATTTATTATCTGGAATCACCCGGGCTGGCGCAGACAACAAACTGATACAACAAAATGGATGGCTGAACATGAAGCCATTTATAATAAAGGATGGATGCATGGCATTGAAGTCTTTAATGAAAAAGAGTGGTATCCGGAAGCTATACAATGGGCAATGGAAAAGAACCTGGCAGTAACCGGTAATTCTGATATCCATGATTTCTATGAAAATTACTACAATACCGGCCGGTTCCCGATACGTCCTGTCACCCTGGTATTTGCCAGAGAAAAAACAGAAGAATCGCTTAAGGAAGCAATGTTCGCCAAACGTACTGCGACACTCTTCTTTAACAAACTTGTCGGGAAAAAAGAGTTCATTGAGCCCCTGGTAAACCAGTCGATAAGGGTTGCTGAGCCTCATTTATGGCAGGACGGATATGCCTGGTTTGCTGTTGAGAATCTGACTGATATTGAATTCACCCTGGTAAAGACTGGTTCGGATGATTCTGAACTTCCCGGTAGGACAATCCTGCCTCCAGGAGGGACAATCATACTAAGGGCTAAACAACCTGAAGGGCAAACAATGAATTATTATTTCAATCTGGAAAATGTTCTGACTGGAGTCGAGCAATATTATGAATACAAAATGTCCGTCAGGTATGAATAAACCATGGCTTACCCCTGTATTGATCTGCCTGGTTTTATGGATTCTGATCTCATGCAAGTCAGATCTTCCTGTTGATTATGTTGATCCGTTTATCTGTACTGAGGGCGACCACGGGCAATGGCTTCCTGCGGCACTGGTACCTTTTGGTCTGGTTGAGCTTTGCCCCGATACCTGGCCCGGAAGTCTCACTGCAGACGGTGATCTGGCACATTCCGGTTATGATTTTTCTGATGAGCATATTCGCGGTTTCAGCCATCTTCACCATCCAAGTTCAGGAGGAACAAACATTAGCGACAGGGCAGGACTGCTCTCCGTCGTTCCGTTTAGCGGCATCCCTGCTGATTCTTTTTTTATTAACCCGGTCCTTAAAATAGATAAATCAACCGAAAAGGCTGAGGCAGGATATTATTCCGTTCATCTTCCTGAGGATAACATACTGGCTGAACTGACTGCTACAGTGCATTCGGGAATTCACCGTTATACTTTTAACGGTTCTGAAAGCAATAAAATCTTTATTTATGAAGGAAACAGGGGAGGAGCAACTGGTATATCATGCAGACAGGTTGACGGTAATTCTCTGGAAGGTTCAATAGGAAACAAGTATTTCGTAATCAGGTTCAATAAACCTGTTGAAAAGATAAGGTTATGGAACGGCAGCCGGATAATTGAAGGTAATATGCTTGAAAAACAGGATAACGGCGGGATTATTTGTGAATTCAATGATCCTGGAACCAGGGAACTACTGGTTAAAACTGTTATCTCTCTCTCTTCTGTTGACGCCGCGCGGAAAAATCTCGATATCGAATGTAATCACTGGAATTTTGAAAAGGTCAGAGCGAATGCAGCTGACTCGTGGAATGAAATTTTGTCTGCAATAAAGGTTGAAGGAAGAAACCATGATGATAAAGTGACTTTTTACACAGCTCTGTATCATACGTGCTTTTTACCTGTGAACCAGACTGATACGGACGGTACATATCCGGGGCTTGACCAGCAGCTTCATAGGGCTGAAGGTTACATTCATTATGATGGCTTTGCATTCTGGGACTCTTTCCGGACCAAATATCCATTATATAGCCTTTTCATTCCCGGTATCTACAGTGATATTGTCACATCATTACGTGATCTTTATGAGCAGGCTGATAACTGGGGATCCTCCCGGGAAGTGATCATCCTCCTCATGGCGTGATCTTCAAAGCTGCCGGTAAGAACGGGTACCAGATATTCGCTTCATGTCGACATGAACATATGTTAATGGTTGTGGCTGATGCATACTTCAAGGGATTGATGCGTACTGATATAAAACCTGTTTATCCATATATGCGTAAAGAGGTGATGCTGCAAATGCCTGAAAAATATGATTCAATCGGATTTATAAAACGACACCTGATGGATATCTCGAAGAGATGGATGATGATTATGGTTGCATGGCTGCATGGTACGCTATGAGCGCCATGGGCTTTTACGAGGTTTGTCCTGGGAATCCTGTCTACCAGTTGACTGCACCAATCTTTGATGAGGTTACGATAAACCTGGATAATTCAATTTATAAGGGGAGAAAATTTGTTATAAGTACAGTCGGTATGAATAAAAAAAACATTTACATTCAGTCTGCCACACTGAATGGAAAACCTTTTCAGAGATCAAATATTACTCACGAGGAAATAATTAATGGGGGTAAACTTGTATTTATAATGGGAAATACACCAAATAAAAACTGGGGAATATGATTATATTTTTTATTCATAAATAAAGCAATATGAAAACAATATTAACAGACAGGATGCCGGTTGTAAAAGGTCATTATTCACCTGTTATTGAGCATGGCGGATTAATCTATTTATCAGGACAGGTGCCGGTAGATCCCATAACACAGAAAGTCCCTTTTACTGTTGAGGAGCAGACCGAGCTGGTCCTTTCAAAAATTGATCTGCTATTAAGGGAATCAGGAAGCTCCAGGAATAAGGTACTTCAGGTAAGGATCTATATAACTGATATATCCCTGTGGGATCAGGTCAATAAAGTATATGCCGGTTTTTTCGGGGATCACAAACCGGCAAGATGTGTCATTCCTGTCGGTAAGCTTCATTATGGTTGTCTTATTGAAGCTGAAGCAGTTGCCTTTGTTTGATTATCCTGTTATTGGTAATAACTACGTTCTTATGATTACAACCCCTACACTTCTTCTCAACGAAGAGATTTGCCGCAGGAATATTAAGGAAATGGCAGATAAAGCCCGGAGAAACAAAATAATCCTGAGGCCTCACTTTAAAACTCATCAGTCCATAGAAATCGGAAAGTGGTTCAGGGAGGAAGGGATTGACAGAATCACTGTTTCATCCCTGAAAATGGCAGGCTATTTTGTGCAGGATAACTGGAAAGACATTCTGGTTGCTTTTCCGGTCAATATCCTGGAAATAGATACAATTAACCGGCTTGCAGGAAATATCAGGTTATCACTCCTGGTCGAATCTGTTGAAGCTGTGGAGTACCTGGCACAACATCTGAAATCACCTGTCAGTGTTTATGTAAAAGTTGATATCGGATTTCACCGGACCGGAGTAAGCTGGGATGATCATCAGACAGTATCAGAGATCCTGAAATCTGTTAACAATTCCGGCAAAATCTCATTCAGCGGTTTCCTGACACATGCCGGGTACAGCTATAAGTCGAGAAGCATCAGTGAGATCCAGGCTGTCCATGACGAAAGCACATCCAGGATGGTAAGCCTGAAGAAGCATTTTATCGCTGAATATCCTGACCTTAAGATCTCAGTCGGCGATACACCAACCTGCAGCAGGATGGAAGATTTCGGCATGGTTGATGAAATCAGACCGGGGAATTTTGTTTTTTATGATGTCACTCAGAACATAATCGGCTCATGCTCAGTTGACCAGATAGCTGTTGCAATGGCATGTCCCGTGGTTGCTGTTCATAAGGAGAGGAATGAGATCGTTATCTATGGTGGGAGCGTTCATTTTGCGAAAGACAGCGTTACAGACAGGGATGGTAAAACAATTTATGGCAGGGTAGTAAGAAACGATGACACCGGATGGGGGGAAGTCATTGAAGGAGCATATCTTAAAAAACTGTCGCAGGAGCATGGGATAATTTATGTGCCGTCTGATATAGTCAGCCAGTATAAAATCGGAGATATTATACTGGTGTTACCGGTACATTCCTGCACAACTGCCAATCTTATGAAGGAATATATAACACTTGACGGCAGGATTATCAGCAGGTTATAGGTTATTCAAATTCGATTTTCAGTTCTTTGGCAATTGATATCAGATCATCCTTTATTGCAGGAACAAGATTAATACCTTCTTTCATAATCCTTTTCTCTGCTTCCCTTTCAGGATCGCCAGGTATCAAAACACGATCCTGGCCTTCAGCTGGTTTGGCTGATCGGAAGGTCTCTATCCATTCATCCATTTTTGTTTTAAATTCATGCGCTGTCTGAAAAGCATCAATCCTCATCGCCCCGAAAAAATGCCCCGTACCTTCACCAACTTTCTTGTCAAGAACCGGAAGATAAGCAACGCTTGGAGGTACGTATGGCCCGAAATTAGCTCCACTGAAGACAGCGCAGAAAATATCGACAATGGCAGAGAGACAATATCCTTTATGGCTTCCGTGTAACCTGTCGCCTCCGAGGGTTAGCATTGAACCTCCCGACTTCAGGATAGCAGGGTCATCGGAAGGTTTACCTGTTTTATCCTGAACTAATCCCAATGCAACTTTCTCACCTTTCTTTTCTGCTACAGCCAGTTTTCCCCTGGCTATCGGTGTTGTGGCAAAATCGGCAACAAATGGTGGTTGTTTCAGCGCAGGTATCGCAACAGCGATCGGATTAGTTCCCATCATCCTGCTGATTGAAAATGTCGGAGCAACGAGCGGATTGGCATTAGTCAGGCAAATACCGATCATGTCATACCTGAGGGCCATCATGGAGTAGTATCCGGCAATCCCGAAATGGTTCGAATGTCGTGTTGATACCCATCCTGTCCCTGCTTTTCCTGCTTTTTCAATTGCAATTTCCATAGATCTCCTTGCAGATATCATACCAACGGCATTGTCTCCGTCAACAACGGCAGTACTTGGTGATTCATGAACAATCCTGACATCAGGTTTTACATTGATACGTCCTGCTTTCCACAACTCGTAATAATCTTTGATCCTGATCATTCCATGAGAAGCATGATCCCTTAATTCTGCAGCCATAAATACTTCAGCGATGATCTTTGAATCACTTGCGCTGCACCCCATTTTCATGAAGACGTTTCTTGTAAAGTCGAACAGGTAATTGTATTTATACATAAAATAAACTATTGGGTGGTTAAGTCCTTATTTTCTGACCCTTACCGGGTAAGGCGGCCTGACAGGTTCTTCAGGAGGATTCTTTTCCAGTTCCTTAAGAGCAACTTCTATAGCCTTTTCGAGCTGAGGATCTTTTCCGTTTATAATATCCACAGGCCATTGTTCCACCTCAATATCAGGTGCTACTCCGACATTTTCCACAACGAATCCATCATTTGTCCATATTGCAAGATTTGGAGCAGTTACTCCTCCTCCGTCAATTAATTCAGGAAAGCCTAAAGTGCCAACAAGACCACCCCAGGTTCTTTTACCTACAAGTGTACCTAAACCGAATTTTTTGAATATCCAGGGTAGCATATCACCTCCTGATCCTGCCATTTCGTCAATAATCATGACTTTAGGCCCCTGTATTGAAGCGCTGGGAGATTTCAAATCCTTACCATAACGCATATTCCAGTAAGCCTGAAGCGGACGCTGAAGAATATCAATATAATAGTCTGCCAATAAACCTCCTCCGTTGAATCTTTCATCAATGATAATTGCTTTCCGGTTTGCCTGGGGGAAAAAGTACCTTTTAAAATATTCGTGTCCCTGGGTTGAGGTATTTGGCACGTAAACATAAGCTACCTGTCCTTTAGTTGCTTCCGTAACTTTTCTCAGGTTGCCTTCGACCCAGTCACGGTTTCTAAGTGAGTATTCACCTGCTACCGGAACGACTTTTATAACTCTCGAACCTGCATAATCGGGTTTATCGTTGATAGTCAGTTCCACTATCTTACCATCGGTATTTTCGAAAAAGCTATAAATGTTTTTATCAGCAGTTATATCTTTCCCGTTTACAGCGAGAATGTAGTCTCCTTTTTTGACATTAAGACCTGGTTCTGTCAGTGGCGATCTCAGATCGGGATTCCAGTTCAGTCCGCCATAGATCTTATCTATGCGGTATCTGTTGGCTGATAACACATAATCTGCTCCAAGTAGTCCTCCGCCTATTCGTTGAGGATTATTAAGCCTTTCACCTCCGCCAACAGAATGATGTCCTACACTTAATTCACTGCACATCCACTGAATGACCCTGTTGAGATCACTTCTGCAGGCAAGGTCAGGAAGGAATTTTGAATATTTTACTTTCATGGCATTCCAGTCGGCTCCCTGCATTCCCGGATCATAGAAATAGTCGCGATTGATTCTCCATGCTTCATCAAAAATCTGAGGCCATTCAGCTAGAGGATCAATTTTGACTGTAATAGCACCTCTGTTTAATATTCCTTTCCCGGGTTCAGGTTTTTTACCTGCATCTGTTATCCCAAAAACCTCTCCTTTATTGTAGAACATCTTATTCCTGTCAGCAGATACTTTATAACCATCAAGCTCCATAACCTCCTCATCCTTACGTTCTTTCAGACTGTATTTATGCAACTTTGAAGATTCTGACGGGACAGAAGGCCTTATTATATATAAGATTTCTCCTGTGGCAGCAACACCAAGGCTTACGAAGTTGCCGGACCTGACCGGCAGGTAGACTATCCTTTCCTGAATGCCATCCGTTTCGATTTTTAATACTTCTGTTTTTACTTCAGAGGGCGAGGCAGATTTTGTATCTTTTTTATTCTTTTCAACTGGTTTCTCCGGTTCGTTTTTTTCAGGTTTAATCGTTTCTTCATCGCTCTCTTTTGCAAAGGGAGATTCAATATCTTTTCTAAGGGTAACGAGATAAATTGCTTTTGTCATCCTCATATCCGCGCTGGAAAGATCGAACCAGTTGACAACAGGGCCGGCATCAGTTGAAGCAAAGAAATAAAGGTATTCCCCGTTCGGATCAAATACTGGCTCTGAGGCATCACTTAATCCATCTGTTACCTGAAATGATTTCTGCTGGTCAAGTGAATACAGGTAGACAACTTTAAAATTTGTCTCCAGCATTTTTGTATATGTAATCCATCTTGAATCTGATGACCAGTCACTGAAGATATTTCGAAATGCTCCCGGATATAAAAGCTCATCAGCATCAATTTTCTTAATAGAATTTGATGCGATATCAATAATATATAGATTTCTTCCATTGTCAGCATAGCAGATTTTCTTACTGTCAGGAGACCATTCCGGGAATGCATAGAAACCTGTTCCGGTAAGTTTAAAAGACTTGACATCCCCCTTACCCTCCTGTGATTTCAGGTAAAGCATATATTCTCCCGAAGCATCTGAAAAATATGCAATGGTTTTTCCGTCTGGAGACCATGAAGGGTATTTTTCATGAGCGTTGGTAGTAAGGGTAATGTTTCTCGGGTCACCTTTTTCAGCCGGCAATGTTATTATGTCCCCCCTGAAATCAAAAACAACACGGGATCCTGTCGGCGAGATGTCGACGCTGCGAAAATAGTTGTTCCCCTGAACATACCTTGGTCTTAGCTCGAGAAGATCAGCTGCAATTCCAACCGTGAGCTTCTTTACAGTAGTTGAATTTATATCAAAAGTATGTAAATATCCTTCCTGTTCAAAAATTATCATTCCATTACCAGCGGACGCTTTCAGGATTGGGAAGTCGGTAAAGGAAGTCAACTGTTTCAATTCTTTTGTTCCTGTCTCATAGCTAAAAAGGTTGAATTCTCCATTTCTGTCGCTGGCAAAGAAAATCTTGCCACCAATCCACATCGGATCTGCATCATTGCAACCCTCTTTTGGCTGTGGTATTTTTACAACTGCATGGTCCGCGAAAGAATATATCCAGATAGTTGAGATCCTTCCACCCCTGTAATTCTTCCATTGCATGTAGGCAGGTGCAAGAGGAGTGTAAGCCATTGACGTACCATCTGGTGAATAACATGCTGACCATGCATTGGGAATCTCCAGCTTTTCGGGAAAACCTCCTTCTGTTTTTACTGTGTAAAGCTGATAAAATCTGTTGGTAAAGACAGAACGCTGTGATGCAAAGAGGATACTCTTACTATCAGGTGTGAAGCCCCTCACCAGGTCGTTACCAGGATGCCATGTCAGCCTTGTGGGAACACCTCCTTCTGCCGGAATTATGTAAACATCAGTATTCCCGTCATACTGGGCACTGAAAGCAATAAGTTTTCCATCAGGAGAAAAGAAAGGATCAGATTCGATTCCTTCATCAACAGTAAGCCGTACAGGTTGGGAACCATCAGCATTTGCTATCCACAGATCTTCTGCATAAATAAAAGCAATATGTGCATTGCTGATTGCAGGTTGTGCCATCATCCTCGTATCTTTTGTGTTAATCCCATATGATAAGCTGGAGATAAACCCAAACAGGATAAGAACTGAGAAAAAATGAATAATAAATCTTTTCATAACAGAATTTTAAGTTTAACCCTATTCCTTTTGCGATAATAGTAATTTGCAGGATATGAAATTACCAAATTCCTGAGAATTGCGACTATAGATTATAAAAATAGATTTACAAAATTTAATAGTTTGTATTTACACCCTTACAGTCGTAAACACTTTTACCTTTCAGCCTTTGTGCCTTTGCGCCTTTAAACCTTTCTGTAATTATGATTCACTCCTGCCTGTGCTGTGGGCGTTATGACGAGATCATTAATACAAACATGAGTAGGTAAGGTTGCACAATAGTAGATTGCCTCCGCTATATCTTCTTCTTTGAGCGCTTCAATTCCCTTATATACTGTTTTTGCTTTCTCTTCATCTCCTTTAAACCTGACAAGCGAGAACTCTGTTTCTGCCATACCGGGAGCAATTTGTGTTACCTTAATATTATTTTTCAGGAGATCGATTCTCATTGATTTTGAAAGGGAATCCACTGCAGATTTTGTAGCGCAATAGACATTGCCGTTTTCATATACATCCTTACCTGCAATGGAGCCAATATTTATAATGTGTCCTTGTCCGCGGGTAACCATAAGTGGTGCAACAGCTCTTGTAACATATAGAAGCCCTTTCACATTTGTATCAATCATCCTTTCCCAGTCGTCAATGAATCCATTATCAATATGTTCCAGTCCGACAGCCAGTCCGGCATTATTGACCAGGATATCAATGGTTTTCCATTCTTCAGGCAGATTCATAATTACAGATGCGACTTCGTCCCTGTTCCTTACATCGAAGGTGAGGGATAATACTTTTATCTTCCCAAAAGCAATGAGTTCATTTTTAAGCTTATTGAGACGATCTGTTCTGCGGCCTGTAATCATAATATTGTATCCGTTCTTTGCAAATTTTATTGCTGTAGCCCTTCCAAATCCTGAGGTAGCGCCGGTGATCATTATTGTTTTATTCATGATGTTTTCAGTTAGTTGAAGTATGTAAAAATAGGAATATTTTCTTCTAAATTTTCCTTATTCTTTCTATATGGTTTCACGAACTCACCCCCTTATTTTCCCCCTCTCTACTTCGTAAAGAGTGGAAAGTAGTTAATATATAATGAGTTATCTCCCCCTCTTTGCGAAGCAGAGAGGGGGCTGGGGGGTGAGTACATGTTTAGTTTATATGAGGCTGATTTCAAAATTACCTTATATTTGCCCATTATCTTTCATATGGGAAATCTTAAGGAAATTTCAGATCAGGGCAAAAAAGCCACCGTCGCATCAATGTTCGATTCAATAGCGGGGAGATACGATTTTCTGAACCATTTCCTTTCATTTGGTATTGACCGTTGCTGGAGAAAAACAGCAATTAAGATCATTTCCGGAACCCATAAGAATCAGATGAAAATCCTGGATGTCGCAACCGGCACCGGCGACCTTGCTATTGCTGCCATGAAGCTCAATCCCTGGCATATAACCGGTATCGACATCTCCCGAAAAATGCTGGAAGCAGGAAGAGAAAAGATCAGAAGGAAAGGACTCTCAGATAAGATAGATCTTATTGAGTTTGATTCTGAAAATATCTGTTTTGATGATAATAGCTTCGATGTGGCAATGGTGGCTTTCGGTGTAAGAAATTTTGCAGATCCTGTTAAAGGTCTTACCGAAATGAGACGGGTCATCCGAAATGGCGGACTTATTTTGGTACTTGAATTTTCAAAACCTGTCAGATTTCCTTTCAGACAGATATATAATTTTTACTTCCTGAATATACTTCCTTTTATCGGAAGAATATTTTCAAAGAACAGGAATGCATACAGGTATCTTCCGGATTCTGTAATGCAATTCCCAGATAATGAGAGATTTATTAGTCTTCTGGAGAATGCCGCTTTTACAAATGTCCGTCAGAAAAAGCTAACAGGCGGTATTGCCAGCATTTATACCGGTATCAAACCTTGAGTACAATATTTTTTATTTAAAGCAGTTTATTATCTTGTACCCCTGATAAAGATTTGAACAGTTTGAAAAGGAGGATCCTGAATATTTTGTTATCAGTTATTTTTCTGTTAATTCATTGCAGTCTTTCCGGACAGAAACAGAAACCAAAAAATGAATCATGGTATGATGATAAGCTGCTGCATTTTGGTTTCAGCCTGGGACTCAATGCAATGGATTTCAATATTACGCCATCTCAATACTATCTGGAAACCGATTCACTCTATCCTGAAGTAAGCAAACTTAATCCCGGCATAAACATTCAGATAGTAACCAATCTACATGCTTCAAAATACTTTGACCTAAGGTTCCTTCCCGGTGTTTCTTTCGGACAACGGAATGTAAGATATTATAAAAATAATGTATTAGTCAATGAGAGGCAGAGACTTGAATCGTCTTTTCTCGAATTCCCGATATTGCTTAAATATAAGGGCGACAGGCTTAATAATGTCAGGCCTTATGTCATTGGCGGTTTAAATTTCCGATATGACCTGGCAGGGAAAAAAGAATTTGATGATGAGAAACCTGTCTATTTAAGACTTAAGAGGTCTGATCTCTATTTTGAAATGGGATCCGGACTCGATTTTTACCTCAAATACTTTAAATTATCTGTCGAAATCAAAATGTCAAATGGTCTGAGGAATGTCCTGGTCGATGAGGCAGCTGCAGGTCATCAGGAATATCGCAATGCCATCGAAAAGATGAAGTCTCAGATATGGATTCTGGCGTTTCATTTTGAGTAGAAATGGTGAAGCAGGTTCAGATCAGCCTCAATCCGGCAGAAGCTGCCGATAATGCCCTTATCCGTAAAATTTCCGGTAAACTTGCAAAGATAGACCCTGCAGAAATATCTGATATCAGGATTATTAAGCGTTCAGTGGATGCAAGAAAGAAAAACATCCGTGTTAATCTGACCGTTGAAGTATTATCGCACGGGGAATCTGCAAGACTGTTGGTAAATCCATTTATTCCAAAAAATGTTTCAAACCAGCGGGAAGTGATAATAGTCGGTGCAGGTCCTGCAGGATTATTTGCCGCATTGCGTCTGATTGAGCTTGGAATGCGTCCGGTTATAATTGAAAGGGGCAAAGATGTATCGGAACGTAAAAAGGATATTGCCAGAATCAGCAGGGAACATATTGTTAATCCTGATAGCAATTACTGTTTCGGAGAAGGTGGTGCAGGGACATTTTCCGACGGTAAACTTTATACAAGGTCGAAGAAGAGGGGTGACAATACCAGAGTTCTTGAGCTTTTATGTCTTCATGGGGCGAATGAAAACATATTGTATGAAGCACATCCGCACCTTGGGACAGACAAGTTACCCGGAATAATTTCAAGGATCAGGAGAACAATAATTGATTCCGGTGGGCAAATAATTTTTGAAAAGAGGGTGGATGACATATTAATTGAAAGAAACCAGATAAAGGGTATTGTGACATCAGGAAATGAAAAGCTAATTTCCTCATCAGTAATTCTGGCGACCGGTCATTCTGCCAGGGACATTTATAACATTTGTAATATTCGCGGGATTGATCTTGAAATGAAATCCTTTGCAATGGGTATCAGGGTAGAGCATCCTCAGGAATTAATTGATATTATACAATATCATGGCAGTTCCCGGGGTGAATATCTGCCCGCTGCATCATATAACATTGCAAAGCAGGTAGATGGGAGGGGCGTATACTCTTTTTGTATGTGCCCCGGTGGATTCATAGTACCATCTGCCACATCACAGGAAGAAGTTGTAGTGAATGGCATGTCACCGTCAGAAAGAAATTCACCCTATGCAAATTCAGGAATTGTCGTAGAAATAAAAACTGGAGATCTTCAGCGATACAGCAAATATGGTTTAATGGCAGGCCTCGAATTTCAAAAAGAACTTGAAAAAAATGCCTGGGAAAATGGAGGCCATACACAAATAGCTCCGGCGCAAAGACTTGCTGATTTTGTTTCAGGAAAGGAATCAGGTACTATGCCAAAAGCTTCTTATTTTCCAGGGATTGAATCATCCCCTCTTCACAAGTGGTTACCTGTTTCAATTGGCAAAAGGCTGAGGAATGGATTCAGGTTGTTTGATAAAGTGATGAAAGGATTTATTACTAACGAAGCTGTTGTGCTTGGCATTGAATCCAGAACATCTTCTCCTGTACGGATACCACGAAATCCTTTAACTCTGGAGCATATTAAAATTATGGGATTATATCCCTGCGGCGAAGGTTCCGGTTATGCAGGAGGAATTGTTTCTTCCGCAGTTGACGGGATAAGAGCTGCTGAGGCAATTGCATCAAATTACAGGTGAGTGTGCTGTTTTTCCACTTTATTTAAACAGACTGATAAGGATTCTATTTTCCCATATTGTGTAAATTTGTTCTAAGGTCTTCAGTATTTAGTCGCTCATTTGACCAAACCAAATCCGGAGCCAGATTTAAAAGGAGAAAGCTGAAATGGCAGAATCATTTATTCTTGGCTTAAGCAGCGGATCAGCCTGTCTTGTTACCTGTGGGATGGTCATGTTCCCTTACCTTATGGCTGAATCTGCGGGTACAAGGAGAATTGTTGCAGATCTCTCCGTTTTTCTTTTAACCAGGCTTATCATTTATATAATTCTTGCAACTCTTGCGTGGTATTTTGGACAGGCAATTTTTTCATCCGCTGGTGTAAAGAACTATCTTCCCGGAATATTATATATTGTTTTTGCAGGCATGCTTATATGGTACAGCATCGGTCGCAATCCCAGAAAGGAGTGTCCTGCCAGAATTGTCACTGTGATTGATAATACTAAATTTGTTCCTGTCTTGCTTGGTATTGTCAACAGCCTGGGACTTTGTCCTGCTCTTCTGATTATGCTTACGAGTGGAGCAACACAGGATAGTCTGGTAAAAAGCTATATAGCTTTTATTGCTTTTTTTGCCGGTTCATCAATATGGTTCATCCCGTTGACATTAGCCGGCAAATTGAGAAAAAAACAGATAATAGCAACCATTGGAGTTCTTGCAACCGGTCTCGCAGGAGCAATTTTCCTGATAAAAGGTATAACAATCTTGATCGGAGGAATAATAAATGAATAAAACTATAATCAGCAACAGTATGAATAAATCATTTGGAATATCTATTCTTTATACACTGCCAATGTTTCTTATAACGTTTGTCTTTATTACGGGAGGCAAACCAAATTTTTCTGATCCTGCCAATGGTTTAGCGATCTTACTGACATTTTTGGGAATGAATGTTCTCTATTTCCTGATGCATTACACAGGAAAAACAGATAAATACAGAGCGATTTTATTCATAATCTTCGCCCTGTCACTTTCATTCACCCTTATCAGCAATATGGTTGAAACAAGAAATTCAATGTCATTCTCACAAGCTGACGTAGTGGAATGCAAAATTCCCTTCTGTCATCTTGTGATACCCATGATGATAATTCCTGCAGCATTTACCAAATCAATTATTTTCCCCGGATCAATTATCGGAGGATTTGCAGATATTTCAGCGATGCTGGTTCTCTGGCTTGTTGCGACAATCGTTTTAGGCCGGGGCTTTTGCAGCTGGGGTTGTTTTTATGGTGGCTGGGATGATGGTTTTTCCAGATTAAAAAAGAAACCGGTGATAAAGAAAATCAGTGATTTCTGGAAGTGGATGCCCTTTGCTGTACTTATCATGGTATCTTTAACTGCAGCTCTCACACTCGTACCAACTTATTGTGACTGGATCTGTCCATTTAAAGCTGTAACTGAATTCGAGCAGGTAACAAATGTTGAGTCAGCAATAAAAGCCGGAGTATTTATCTCATTATTTGGTGGTCTGGTTGTTGTGCTTCCAATTATGACACGAAAAAGGACACAGTGCAGTTTCCTTTGTCCTCTTGGTGCCATCAATACATTGTCGAATAAGGTAACACCATTTACAATTAAGATTGATAAGAATCTCTGCAGCGATTGTCTGAAATGCGTTGAAGTATGTCCATTGTTTGCTCTTACACCTGACGGAGTCAAAAACGGAAAGGTTTCGGTTTTTTGCAGTAAATGCGGAAAATGCGTTGATGCCTGTTCGAAAAAAGCAATTCACTTTGGAATAAAGGGAATTCCGGCAGGTACCATGAAAAACTTCTCAAGAAACATTTTTTTATTTACCTCTTTCCTTTTTATTGCTGTTTTCTCATCAGGTTCAATAATTAACAGTATAAAGAGTCTTCTTAATCTTATATTCTAAAATCTGAATTATGAAAAAAATTAAAATAATAGCCGGTATAATGTGGGCAATTCTTGGACTGTTTCTGATTTTAATTTTATTTCCCAGATTTACAAATTTCACCTCATCAGCTTCAAAGCTTCCTTTTATGAAAATTAATCCCAGATACTCAGGAGGGGATGTTGCATCTGAAAGGATAAGTGTAAATTGTACACTTATTACACGGAAGCCTGTTTTTAACGGTTTGCTAAAGGAAAGAAAAACCGGATTTGTGCAGATTGACTGGAGGGGAAATATTCCTGAAACGATTGTCGATACAATCGATTTTGATTCAGACAGCATACCCGACTTTACCATCAGAATAAATACAAAAGAATCAACTACTCGTTTTGATCCATCGAATAAGAATGTTAAAGGCGTAGATGTTTCAACTCCGACCTCCTATGGCTGGGCTGTAAGAATTAAGCTAAAGAAGCAATAAAACCCTGAACCCTGAACCTTGTACCCTATAACTGTCTTCCCTTGCTTCTCGTAAACTCTGAAAATATCACTGACGCTGCCATGCTAACATTAAGTGAATCAATACCTGACGAGTCATCAGTTAATCTGGGTATCACTATTTTATCTGTAATAAAAGGTAGCAACCCGTTTGAGATCCCCTGAGATTCGTTTCCCAGAAGGATTATACCTTTACTGGCAAGTTTATAAGTATAAATAGATTCTCCTTCAAGCATAGTACCGAATACAGGCAAATTAATTTCAGCAGCTTTCCTTAGCAGTTCATTTAGTTCAGTATAAAAAACGTTGACATGCAAAATTGCACCCATGCTTGCCTGGATTACTTTGGGATTATATTCATCAACACAATCGTGGGAGCAGTAGATATTCTTTAGCCCGAACCATGCTGCGGCTCTTATTATAGTTCCCAGATTTCCCGGATCCTGGATACAATCAAGAGCCACGGTTAATCCTTTTTTAAGTTCAGCCGGATCCGGAATATTTTCTGGTATTACGATGACTGCCAGAGCGTTATGGGGGGTCTTCAGTGTGCTTATTCTTTTCAGTTCGTCATAACTTGCCGGGATTATCTCTGCAACCCCCTGTTTAAGAAATAATGGAAGAGAATTCAAAAACTCGGGTTTGGCTATCAGTGTCTTGACCGGAGCCCTGGCAAGAAGAAACTCTTTTACCAGCTTATCACCCTCTATTACGAATAATCGTTCTTCATCCCTCACCTTCTTCTTCTGAAGTGAAATTATGTAATTTGCCTTATTCTTACTTACCATTATACTAAAGGATTATCCGGAGCATTATTTATTATTATTGATATATTTGCTTAACAATATTCCGGCACAAATTTTGAAAAAAAATACTTCAAATAAAAATATATCTTTTCTGAGATATTTTCTCCTTCTTATATTTACAGTACTGGTTGCATCATCCTGTAATCCGACAAAATATGTTCCCCAGGGTGAAACACTCCTTGATGAGGATCATATCATAATAAACAATGAGGGAATTAAGAAATCCGACCTGGCACCATACATAAAACAAAAACCTAATAAACGGATCTTCGGGACTAAGTTTCACCTCGGATTATACAACCTCTCCAACATAAACAAGCAGAAATGGCCACATTCCTGGTTAAGGGCAATAGGAGAAGAACCTGTTATTTTTGATCCTTATTCCACCACAAAAAGCAAGGAACAAATTCAATCATATATAGAATCAAAAGGCTATTTTGACGGGCAGGTTACGGAGACAATAGAAACGGCAAACCAGAAATCAAAAGTCTTTTACAACGTCGACCTTAAAACACCTTATACCATCCGCAACCTCTTCTACGAAATAGCAGACTCAACAATACAAACGATCTTTTATTTTGATTCTGCATTTTGTACAATCAAAAGGGGAGACCCTTATGATGTGGATCTCCTTCAGGCTGAAAGGTCGAGGCTTGAACGATCTGTAAAGGATCATGGTTTCTATAAATTTTCCAGGGATCATATTTCTTTCAATGTCGACAGTACTATAGGTAACAGGCAGGTAAATATCTATTACGTGATAAAGAATTTCATGAAAACAGATGCTTACAACAGAGTCGTTACTGTCCCGCATTCATACTATAAGGTAAGGAACATTTACATTTATCCCGATTTTGTTCCGAAGGATGCCCTTGAAGGAGGTTCTGAATACCTTAATAGTCTCGATACTACTATTTATAATGGCTATTATTTTATTACGCCAAAGCAAAAACCCGAAATCAAATATGAGCTTATCGTCCAGTCACTCTATCTGAAGCCTGGATCGATTTACAGCGTTACAAATACAGAACGATCCCAGTCGCATCTTCTTTCGCTGAAGACTTTTCGCCTGGTAAATATTTTTTATAATGAACTTCCATCCCAGGTACCTGGTGAGAATTCCGAACCTATGCTCGATTGCAATATTCAGATGACACTGCTGAGTCAGCAATCTTTTAAGGTCGAAGTTGAAGGTACCAATTCAGCCGGCAACCTTGGAGGAGCTTTAAACCTGATTTATCAGCATAAGAATCTTTTTCATGGTGCGGACCTGTTCAATCTGAAACTGAAAGGAGCTTATGAAGTACTACGACAAGAGAAAAGTAAACTGAGGAGTTCCCAGGAATATGGTGTTGAAACAAGCCTCAGGTTTCCCGAATTTCTTATCCCTTTCCTGAGAAAAGAGGATTTCATTAAAAGATATAATCCAACAACAATCCTGCTGGCCGCTTACAACTATCAAAGTATGCCATTTTATACCAGAACGATGGTTACAGCAACCTTTGGTTATAACTGGAAAGCTGGTAACTTAAAGGAACATATAGTCAATCCACTTCAGCTGAACATAGTAAAACTTAAACCAGGATCTATCGATCCATCTTTTCAGGCAAGAATAGATGCTTCCTCTTATCTTGCCTACGGCTACAGGAATGTTATGATCCTTGGAGGCAACTATTCCTTCATATATAATGACCAGATGACAAAAAGCTCGAAGCACTGGTTTTTGAGGGTAAATGCTGAAAGCGCAGGTAATATGCTTGCCGGGGTAAGCAAACTGACAGGAATCCTCAAAAATGACAGCATATTCGGACTTCCATATGCGCAGTATATCAGGTCAGATTTAGACCTGCGGTTTACCTATGTCCTGAACGATGTCAGCTCAGTTGTCTTGCGTGGATTTATTGGTGCAGGAATTCCTTATGGCAACTCTAAGGCAATACCTTTTGAAAAACAGTATTTCGGAGGAGGTGCAAACGGAATAAGGGCCTGGCAGGTGAGATCGCTTGGTCCCGGGTCATATCGATATTACCCAGGAAATATTGCTCCGCGGAAATATGTTCCCCCCTTCCTGAACCAGACAGCCGATATTAAACTGGAGGTTAATGCGGAATACAGGTTTAAACTATTCTGGATACTTGAAGGCGCTCTCTTCCTTGATGCAGGCAATATTTGGACGTTTAAGAACGATTCTTCCCAGGTCGGCTCACAATTCAGTTTTAAGAAGTTTTATGATGATATTGCAATTGGTACCGGAGCTGGCTTGAGACTCGACCTTGATTTTGTTATTTTAAGAGTAGACCTTGGCATAAAACTTCGCGATCCATACGATCTATGGCCTACAGACCATTCAAAGTGGATCATGATGCAACGTCCATATAGCAAAGACGATTTCACTGTTGTATTTGGTATCGGATATCCATTCTGATCTCGGGGAAGTCAAAATAGTTATTTAATTTCAGAAATATTCGAACCGGAATTCGTAAATTGCAGATTGTCTCACTGCAGTTTTAAATGAATGACTTTTTTGTTGAACCATTAAAAAACTGGTTTGGTTATACCCGCAGGGAAAGAAGAGCCACAACCATTTTGCTCCTTATAATTATGTGTGTTCTCATATTGAGATACTCTATACCTGAGAAAAATATCCTGCAGGAATTAAGCATAACAAATACTGATACGGTTTGGTCAGTCAAAAAGCTCCCGGTAAATCTGACCACAGATGGCATTAAATCTCCTGGAGCCATGCCCGTGAAGAAGGGACAAAACAGCAATAAACCAGGCGTTTGGAAACCCGGACAGGAAAAGAGATTGCTTGATATTAATACTTGCGATTCTGCAGATCTTGAGAGACTACCGGGAATAGGACCGGTTTTATCGGCCAGGATTATAAAGTATCGTAACCTGCTTGGCGGTTTTGTCAAAACCGACCAGCTGAAGGAGGTTTATGGATTACCTCCGGAAACATTCGAACTAATATCAGGAAGAGTTTTTGCTGATTCTTCGGCAGTAAAGAAGATTAACATTAACAAGGCTGATTATAAGCAGCTTATACGATTTCCATATTTTAAAAAGTATGAAGTTTCGGGTATTCTGAAGTACAGGGAGTTAAAGGGAAGGATTATTGGAATGGGTGATCTTTTGGAGAATAATTTACTCAGTGCTGAAACTGTTGGAAAGGTGCGGCCTTATCTGGAGTTTGGTGAGTAGGTAGTGTTAGTGAAATATAATTTAAGAAATAATTAACTCTTATAATTTTGATACTTCCCAAAAATTCTGTATCTTTAATAAATCCTAATTCGCTAAAAAAGCTATTTTAATATTTAAATACTAAAAATTAAGTGACATGGACAATTTATCTCCTTAAAAATTTTGAAAAGAATTTTTCTATTTCTAAATTTGCGCCTCGTTTAAAAACTGAAATTTAATTATGATCATTGTACCATTAAAAGAAGGCGAAAACATTGAAAGAGCTTTAAAAAAGTTCAAGAGAAAATTTGAGAAGACGGGAGTGATTCGAGAATTACGTTCACGTCAGGCTTTTGTTAAGCCTTCAGTACGCCGGAGGGAAGAAATCAAGAAGGCTATGTACGTCCAGAAAATGCAGGAGAGCGAAGAATAATTCGTCAATCCGCATCAAAGATTTTAACATAACAGTTGAGAGGTTCCTTCATGAGTCAAAAGGAATCGTTCTTACAATATCTGCAAATAGAAAAGCGGTATTCTCCGCATACTGTCCGGTCATATAAAAACGATCTGGAACAGTTTTTTTCCTTTTTAGTATCTCAGGATATGCCGGCAATACCCGAGCTTGTAACCTCGCATGAAATAAGAGCATGGATTGTTTACATGATGGAAAACGGCTATGCATCAATTAGTGTACACAGAAAAATATCCTGTTTGAGAGTTTTCTACCGTTACCTCAGGAAAGAAGGAGTTGTGGACAGGGATCCGCTTGAAAAGGTAGTCCTGCCCAAACGGAAGAAAAGCCTGCCGGTATTTGTAGAGGAAGAGGCTCTCAACAGACTGCTTGATGATTATTGTTTCGGAGATGATTTTAATGGCATCAGAAACCGGACTATAATTGAGATGTTATACCTGACAGGAATGAGAAGGTCGGAGCTGACTGGTCTGCGTAACATCGATGTTGATCTTACTGAGGCTACCGTTAAGGTTACAGGGAAAAGAAACAAGCAGCGGATAATTCCTCTGACAAAACCATTTACTATCCGTCTCAGGGAATATCTCGAGATAAGAGATAAAAATTTTGAACCAGGAACTGGCGGGTGGTTTTTTATTACAGATAAAGGGAACAAGTTATATGACAAATATGTTTATAATACTGTCAAGGGGTATCTTTCCATGGTGACAACTATTGAAAAGAAAAGTCCGCATATTCTCAGGCATACATTTGCTACACATATGCTTAACAGAGGCGCTGACCTGAACTCAATAAAAGAGTTTCTGGGACATGCAAATCTTTCAGCAACACAGATTTACACTCATACTACATTTGAAAAACTAAAGAAAATATATAAACAGGCTCATCCAAGGGCTTAACTTTTAAACAAATAAACAGGAGGTACTATTATGAACATTCAGATTCATTCAGTGCGGTTTGATGCCGACAAAAAGCTAATCGATTTTGTCAATCAGAAACTGGATAAACTGACCCAGTTTAGTGAAGAAATTGTTAATGCTGAAGTCTATCTCCGACTTGACAAAGATCAGACGCGGGAGAACAAGATTAGCGAAATTAAGCTGGATTTATCAGGAAGACCTTTATTTGCAAAAAAGCAAAGCAAGACTTTTGAGGAAGCTACAGATGATGCAATTAGCGCTCTTAAAAAGCAGATTACCAAGCACAAACAGAAGAAGAGAGGGGTATAGCAGATCTCCCCTCAAAAATCTTTTGATTTATTTTGATAAATGAAATATAAATTCATACATTTGCAGACCGATTTTTGAGGGTATTTTAGCCTCATTCGGGACGTTCTTTAAATTGCCGATGTAGCTCAGTTGGTCAGAGCAGCTGATTTGTAATCTGCAGGTCGGGGGTTCGAATCCCTTCATCGGCTCTTGAAAGAGTTGTAGATGTGTGTTTTAGGAGTTGACTCTGTTTCAAGGGGGAGATACCAAAGTGGCCAACTGGGGCAGACTGTAAATCTGTTGGCGGACGCCTTCGTAGGTTCGAATCCTGCTCTCCCCACTTAAAACGGGGAGAAAGCCGTATACTGAAGAATCAGATTTATGGATAAGGATACGGATCTCGTTGGACGATATCAGGCGGGAGTAGCTCAGTTGGTAGAGCATCAGCCTTCCAAGCTGAGGGTCGCGGATTCGAGCTCCGTCTCCCGCTCACTTTTTGATGCCAGAGTAGCTCAGGGGTAGAGCACTTCCTTGGTAAGGAAGGGGTCAGGGGTTCAATTCCCCTCTCCGGCTCAACGAGAATTTGATTTAAAAATGAAACTAGAATAGATGAACTTAATTTAATTTAATACGCTTGGAGTTATGGCAAAAGAAAAATTTGACAGGACTAAACCGCACGTAAATATTGGTACAATCGGTCACATTGACCATGGTAAAACCACCTTAACGGCAGCTATCACAATGGTCCTTCACAAAAAGGGTCTCTCTGAAATAAGGGATTTCGACTCAATTGATAATGCTCCCGAAGAAAAGGAGAGAGGCATTACTATTAACACTTCTCACGTTGAATATCAGACAGCAACCCGTCACTATGCACATGTTGACTGTCCAGGTCACGCCGACTATATTAAAAATATGGTTACAGGTGCGGCACAGATGGATGGCGCTATTCTTGTTGTTGCAGCTACTGATGGTCCGATGCCACAGACGCGTGAACATATCCTTCTTGCCCACCAGGTTAACGTTCCAAAAGTGCTTGTTTTCATGAACAAAGTTGATATGGTTGACGATGTGGAACTTCTTGATCTTGTTGAGATGGAAGTTCGCGACCTGCTTAACTTCTATAAATTCGACGGCGACAATGCTCCTGTTATCCGCGGTTCTGCTCTTGGCGCAATGCACGGTGAAGCAAAATGGGAAGAAAAAGTTATGGAACTGATGGATGCTGTCGACGCATATATTCCAATTCCTCCACGCGATAATCAGAAACCGTTCCTGTTACCGGTTGAAGATGTGTTTTCAATCACCGGTCGTGGAACAGTTGCAACCGGTCGTATCGAAACCGGTGTTGTGGTTACAGGCGAGGAGCTTGAAATGATCGGACTGGGTGCAGAAAAGCGTAAGACTGTATGTACCGGTGTTGAAATGTTCCGCAAGATCCTTGACAGGGGTGAAGCCGGCGATAACGTTGGTCTGCTTCTCCGCGGTGTTGACAAGAAAGAGATCAAAAGAGGTATGGTGCTTGCAAAACCGGGTTCAATAACACCTCATACAAAAATCAAAGCTGAGATCTACGTTCTTAAGAAAGAGGAAGGCGGACGTCATACCCCATTCCATAATAAATATCGTCCTCAGTTCTATGTTAGGACACTTGATATTACCGGGGAGATTACTCTTCCTGAAGGATCAGAAATGGTAATGCCCGGCGATAACGTCACAATAACCGTTGATCTTATTTATCCGGTCGCTATTAATGTCGGACTTCGTTTTGCTATCCGTGAAGGTGGAAGAACAGTAGGTGCTGGCGCAGTAACTGAAATTCTTGAATAATAGGTTTGGATACACAGTAGTAGAAACCTACTGTCAGGATTCTACTACTACCAATTGTAACACGGGTGTAGCTCAGTTGGTAGAGCACTGGTCTCCAAAACCAGGTGTCGGGAGTTCGAGCCTCTCCTCCCGTGCAAAAATATTAGTAGTATGAGTATAAAAAGTTATTTTCAGGAATCATTCACAGAGCTGGTACATAAAGTTACATGGCCAACATTAAGTGAGCTTCAGAACAGCGCCGTACTGGTTCTGGTCGCTAGTCTTATCATAGCTCTTATTGTTGCTGCAATGGATTTTTTCTTCAGCAGGATAATGGAATTCATTTACAATTTGTTGTACTAAAGCGGGGACCTCATCCAATGAGTGAGAATGTTAAGAAGTGGTACGTGCTGCGGGCGATAGGCGGGAAGGAAAAGAAAGTCAAAGAGTATATTGATAGCGAAGTGGCACGCCTAAAGCTTGAAGAATTTGTCTCACAGGTACTTATTCCAACCGAAAAAGTATACCAGATAAGATCAGGGAAAAAAATAAGCAAAGAGAGAACATTCTTCCCTGGTTATGTCCTTGTTGAAGCAGTTCTCGTTGGAGAAATACCTCATTTATTAAGAAATGTCCCTAATGTAATAGGATTTCTTGGCTCTAAGGATGGTGAGCCTGTTCCACTCAGAAAAACTGAAATTAACAGGATCCTTGGAAAAGTGGATGAACTTAATGCAAGTGATGAAGAAATAAATATTCCGTTTTTTGTTGGCGAATCGGTTAAGGTAATCGACGGCCCTTTCAACAGTTTTACGGGAATAATTGAAGAGGTGAATGAAGAAAAGAAAAAGCTTAAGGTAATGGTAAAAATATTTGGCAGAAAAACACCATTAGAGCTGAGCTTTATGCAGGTTGAAAAAGAAAATTAACAGAAGATATTGACAGTTATGAAAATTATAATGCTTCCTGAATAACTGTCAAGCTCTCGCAATAAACACGCAAATTTAAAATTATGGCAAAAGAAGTTGCTGGACTTATCAAGTTACAGATTCGTGGCGGAGGAGCTAATCCATCTCCACCTGTCGGACCTGCTTTAGGCTCGAAAGGTGTCAATATCATGGATTTCTGCAAGCAATTTAATGCGAGGACTCAGGACAAAGCTGGAAAAGTAATACCGGTGATTATAACAGTATATACTGACAAGTCGTTTGATTTTGTTACAAAAACACCACCAATTGCTGTTCAGCTTCTTGAAGTGGCCAAGTCAAAGAAAGGTTCAAAAGAACCTAACAGAGATAAAGTGGCACAGGTTTCCTGGGATCAAGTTAAAGCAATTGCTAAGGATAAGATGGAAGACTTAAACTGTTTTACAGTCAAGTCTGCAATGAAGATGGTAGCTGGTACTGCCAGAAGTATGGGAATAACCATAAAAGGTGATTTCCCGGTAAAAATTTAACTAGGAAAAAAAAATGACTAAACTTACCAAAAACCGCAAGTTTGCCCTTGATAAACTCGAACAGGACAAGCTTTATACGTTGAAAGAAGCATCTGTTCTGGTAAAGGAAATAACCAAGACAAAGTTTGATGCTTCCGTCGACCTGGATGTACGGTTAGGTATAGATCCGAGGAAGTCCAACCAGATGGTTCGCGGCGTTGTTTCTCTACCTCACGGGACAGGAAAATCTACACGTGTACTTGTGCTATGCACTCCCGATAAGGAAACAGAAGCAAAAGAAGCCGGTGCTGATTATGTTGGTCTTGATGATTATGTGGAAAAGATCAAAGGTGGTTGGACAGATATGGATGTTATAATAACCATGCCATCTGTTATGGGGAAAGTCGGTCAGTTAGGTCGAATACTCGGTCCTCGCGGATTGATGCCGAACCCCAAAAGTGGTACTGTTACAATGGAGATTGGTAAGGCTGTTAAAGAAGTGAAGCAGGGTAAGATTGATTTCAAGGTTGATAAAAGCGGAATCATTCATGCCTCAATAGGTAAAGTCTCTTTCGAGCCTCATAAGATTGCTGAGAATGCAAAAGAGTTTTTAGCAATGGTAAATAAACTTAAACCGGCTGCTGCCAAAGGAACCTATATACGCAGCATGTTCCTTTCAAGCACAATGAGCCCTGGTATTAAGATTGATCCTAAAGGTTTTGATGATTAAGTTGTATGTAAACTCGGAATGAAATTATGAGACGGGAAGAAAAAAATGCTATCATTGACAGCCTTGCTGAGAGATTTAAAGAGTACAGCCACTTTTATCTGACTGATACTGCTCAGCTTAATGCAGCTGATACAAGTGACCTTAGAAGAAAATGTTTTGAAAATGACATAAAACTTGTTGTCGTTAAAAACACTCTTCTTAAAATAGCACTTGAGCAGTCTACTGGGAACTTTGAAGAACTCTATCCGGTTCTGAAAGGTACTACGTCCATCATGTTTGCACAAACCGGGAATAGGCCTGCTAAACTTATCAAGGAATTCCGGAAAAAACATGATAAACCTGTTCTAAAAGGCGCTTACGTTCAGGAATCAGTATATCTCGGCGACAAAATGCTCGATGCACTGATCTCCATTAAAACAAAACAGGAAGTCATCGGAGATATTATTCTTCTCCTGCAATCTCCTGCTAAGAACGTCATATCAGCCTTACAATCAGGTGGAAATAAATTACATGGTGTTCTTGAAACACTGTCAAAAAAATAAAATTAATAAAGTATAATCAAATTAAAATTCAATAAAAATGGCAGATCTTAAGAAATTTGCGGAAGAACTGGTTAACTTATCTGTTAAAGAGGTAAACGAACTGGCTAAAATACTTAAAGAAGAATATGGTATTGAACCGGCTGCAGCTGCTGTAGCCGTTGCCGGACCGGCTGCAGGTGACGAAAAAGCCGCTGCAGTAGAGAAAACAACTTTTGATGTTATTCTCAAAGCCGCCGGCGGTCAGAAATTACAAATTGTTAAACTGGTTAAAGATATCACCGGACTCGGGCTGAAAGAAGCCAAAGCAGTTGTTGATGCTGCTCCGTCTCCGGTAAAAGAAGGTGTTTCAAAAGAAGAAGCTGAAGCTATTAAAGGTCAATTGGTAGAAGCAGGAGCTGAAGTTGAACTTAAATAAGTTGAACTTAAATAAGAAATACCTATTTATGGGTTACAGGTTTAGTCCCGGGCACTCGGGACTAAGCCTTTTGTTCTTTAAATTATAAGTTCACTTAATCTTTTATTAAATGTTTTCAAAAAGTACTGAAAGAATAAGTTTCGAATCCAGAAAAAGCCCGCTTGAGTACCCTGATTTTCTGGAAGTTCAGTTAAAGTCATTCAGTGAGTTTTTCCAGCTCGGAACAACTCCTGAGAACAGAAAAAAGGAGGGACTATTCAAAGTATTTACAGAAAATTTCCCTATCACTGATACAAGGAACAATTTCGTTCTTGAATTTCTGGATTATTATATTGATCCTCCCCGTTATACCATTGAAGAATGTATCGAACGCGGACTAACATTCAGCGTTCCTCTTAAGGCAAAATTGAAGCTTTATTGTACCGATCCTGAACATGAGGATTTCGATACAGTGATCCAGGATGTATATCTTGGAACAGTGCCTTATATGACAGAACGCGGTACATTTGTGATAAATGGCGCAGAAAGAGTCGTAGTATCCCAGTTGCACAGATCTCCCGGAGTATTTTTCGGCCAGAGCATCCATGCTAATGGAACAAAACTTTATTCAGCAAGAATAATTCCATTCAAGGGATCATGGATTGAGTTTGCCACTGATATCAATAATGTGATGTACGCTTATATTGACAGAAAGAAAAAACTGCCGGTAACAACTCTTCTTCGTGCCATAGGATTCGAAAGCGATAAACAAATACTTGAGATTTTCAACCTCGCTGAAGAACATAAAGTTTCAAAAACAAATATCAAGAAACTTGTCGGACGGAAACTGGCTGCAAGGGTACTTAAAACATGGGTGGAAGACTTCGTAGATGAAGATACCGGTGAGGTAGTTTCGATAGAAAGAAATGAAGTTATACTCGACAGGGAAACTGTAATAGAATCGGAACATGTCGATCTGATAGTTGATTCAGGCGCAAAGGCAATATTGCTGCATAAAGAAGATTCAACACTGTCGGATTATGCAATAATTTATAACACCCTTCAAAAAGATCCGTGCAACTCTGAAAAAGAAGCAGTAATTTACATTTACCGTCAGCTGCGCAACGCGGAACCCCCGGATGAAGCTACAGCACGTGATGTTATCGACAAACTCTTTTTCTCCGATAAGAGATATGATCTTGGTGAAGTTGGACGATACCGGATTAACAAAAAGCTCGGTCTTGACACTGAAATGAATGTTAAGATACTTACCAGAGAGGATATAATAAAGATCATCGGATACCTTATTGAACTTATCAATTCCAAGACTGATATTGATGATATCGATCATTTGAGTAACAGAAGGGTACGTACCGTTGGTGAACAACTTTATGCACAGTTCGGAGTAGGCCTTGCCCGTATGGCGCGGACAATCCGGGAAAGAATGAATGTAAGGGATAATGAAGTATTCACACCTGTTGACCTGATTAATTCAAAAACCCTTTCCTCGGTAATCAACTCATTTTTTGGAACAAACCAGCTTTCACAGTTCATGGATCAGACCAATCCTCTGGCTGAAATGACACATAAACGTCGTATGTCAGCACTTGGTCCAGGAGGTCTTTCACGCGAAAGAGCCGGTTTCGAAGTAAGGGACGTTCACTATACCCACTATGGACGTCTTTGTCCTATTGAAACACCTGAAGGTCCCAATATTGGTCTTATATCATCTCTGTGTGTTTATGCAAAAATCAATAGTCTTGGTTTTATTGAGACACCTTATCTTAAAGTCAGGGATGAGCAGGTAGACTTCAGCAAGGATGGAATAGTATGGCTCAGCGCCGAGGAGGAAGAAGAAAAAATGATTGCCCAGGCAAATGCCCCGTTGCTTAAAGACGGAAGATTTGAAAATACCAGGGCAAAATGCAGATATGAAGCTGACTATCCATTTGAGGAAGTCGGTAAAGTCGACCTGATGGATGTTGCTCCAAACCAGATTGCCTCGATAGCTGCTTCTTTGATCCCATTCCTGGAGCATGACGATGCTAACCGGGCTTTGATGGGATCAAACATGATGCGTCAGGCTGTACCATTAATCAATCCTGAGTCAGCAATCGTGGGCACCGGACTCGAAACACAGGTTATAAAAGACAGCCGGATTCTGTTCGTAGCTGAAGGAGATGGCATTGTTGAATATGTCGATTCAAACGAAATAGTCATAAGATATACGAGGACTGATGAGGAGAAGTTTGTCAGCTTTGATGATGACATAAAACGTTATCTTCTTCCAAAGTACAAAAAAACCAATCAGAATACCTGTATCAATCTCATCCCTGTTGTTAAAAAAGGCGAGAAAGTCAAAAAAGGACAGGTACTTACAGAAGGTTATGGTACAAAGAACGGAGAGCTGGCTCTTGGAAGAAACCTGAAGGTGGCATTCATGCCGTGGAAAGGATATAACTTTGAAGACGCTATTGTAATTTCCGAAAAGGTTGTTCAGGAAGATATGTTCACTTCAGTACATATCGATGAATACCTGCTTGAAGTACGTGATACCAAACGAGGACTGGAAGAACTTACATCTGATATTCCAAATGTCAGCGAGGAGGCAACAAAACATCTCGATGAGAATGGTCTTATCAGGATCGGAGCGCATATCAGACCGGGTGATATACTTATCGGGAAGATCACTCCGAAAGGTGAATCTGATCCTTCTCCGGAAGAGAAGCTGCTGCGAGCTATCTTCGGTGATAAAGCAGGTGATGTGAAAGATGCATCGCTTAAAGCAGGTCCATCTCTTGAAGGTGTCGTTATCGATAAGAAACTGTTCACCAGAGCTATCAAGGACAGGAAAGCAAAAGCTGTGGAAAAACCTATGCTCGACAAGATCGAAAATGAGTTCAACAAAAATGTTGATGAACTGAAGTCCAGGCTTGTTGATAAGCTTTTCATTCTGGTGAATGGAAAAACATCTCAGGGCGTCAGGGATTATCTGAATGTAGATGTTATACCAAAAGGCAGCAAATTCACCCTGAAGCAGCTCCAGGAGATTGATTTTCTGAATATTAATCCGAATAAATGGACTACAGATAAGAAGAAAAACGACAGTATCAAGCAGCTCCTTCATAACTATATTATTAAATATAAGGAAATTGATGGTGTTTATAAGCGCAAAAAATACAATATTACCATTGGCGATGAATTACCGGCAGGTATTGTTCGCCTGGCCAAGGTTTATATTGCCAAAAAACGGAAAGTCAAGGTCGGTGATAAAATGGCAGGACGCCACGGAAACAAGGGTATTGTTGCCAAGATTGTCCGTGCCGAAGATATGCCGTTTCTTGAAGACGGTACTCCGGTCGATATTGTTCTGAATCCGCTTGGAGTGCCTTCAAGGATGAACCTCGGACAGATTTATGAAACTGTTCTTGGCTGGGCTGGACAGAAACTGGGGCTAAGATTCTCAACGCCGATCTTTGATGGAGCAACCATCGACCAGATCACTTCCTATACTGAAAAAGCCGAACTCCCCAAGTATGGCAAAACATACCTTTATGATGGCGGTACAGGTGAAAGATTCGATCAACCTGCAACAGTCGGAGTTATCTATATGTTAAAGCTGGGGCACATGGTTGACGATAAGATGCATGCCCGGTCAATAGGACCTTATTCACTTATCACACAACAGCCATTAGGAGGGAAAGCCCAGTTCGGAGGCCAGCGTTTCGGTGAGATGGAAGTGTGGGCTCTTGAAGCATTTGGCGCAGCGCATATACTGCAGGAGATACTTACTATCAAATCAGATGATGTTGTTGGACGTGCCAAGGCATACGAAGCAATTGTAAAAGGTGAGCCGATGCCTCTGCCAGGTATTCCTGAATCATTGAATGTTCTGCTCCACGAATTAAGAGGCCTGGGATTAAGCGTTATTCTTGATTAACAGACAGACAGCTCATCCCCTTAGTTATTAAATTATTGAAAAAAAATTCAGTATATGTCATTCAGAAGAGATAACAAAACAAAAACCAGTTACTCAAAGATCTCCATTGGTCTTGCTTCACCTGAAGAAATACTCGATCGCTCCAGTGGTGAAGTCCTGAAGCCTGAAACAATAAATTACCGTACCTATAAGCCAGAGCGCGACGGATTATTCTGCGAGAGGATTTTTGGACCGGTAAAGGATTATGAGTGCCATTGCGGTAAATATAAAAGTATCCGTTATAAAGGTATTGTATGTGATCGTTGTGGTGTTGAGGTTACGGAAAAAAAGGTACGCCGCGAAAGGATGGGACATATTTCCCTTGTCGTTCCGGTTGCCCATATATGGTACTTCCGGTCCTTACCCAACAAAATCGGTTACCTGCTCGGACTCCCCACAAAAAAACTCGATTCTATTATCTACTATGAGAGATATGTAGTAATAAATCCGGGCGTAAAAGCAGTGGATGGTGTTAAGTATCTCGATTTTCTGACGGAAGAGGAATACATGGAGATTACGGAATCGCTTCCAAAGGAGAACCAATACCTCGAGGATAGCCACCCTGATAAGTTTGTTGCTGATATGGGAGCGGAAGCTCTTTATAAGCTTCTGAGCCGTATTGATCTTGATGAGATGTCTTATTCACTCCGTCACAGAGCAAATACTGAAACATCTCAACAACGTAAAAATGAGGCTCTTAAACGTCTCCAGGTTGTTGAAGCATTCAGGGATTCAAAACATGTCAACAAGCCTGAATGGATGATCATCAAGGTAGTTCCTGTAATTCCACCGGAATTGAGACCGCTGGTTCCACTCGATGGCGGCCGCTTTGCAACGAGCGACCTGAACGACCTTTACAGGAGAGTGATCATCAGAAATAATCGATTGAAACGACTTATCGAAATAAAAGCTCCGGAGGTGATCCTTCGCAATGAAAAAAGAATGCTCCAGGAAGCTGTTGATTCACTATTTGATAACTCAAGAAAAGCCAACGCTGTCAAAACTGATGCAAACCGACCTCTTAAATCCTTGAGCGACAGTCTCAAAGGTAAGCAGGGCAGATTTCGTCAGAACCTTCTTGGAAAAAGGGTGGATTACTCGGCACGTTCTGTAATTGTAGTTGGTCCGGAACTTAATCTTCATGAATGTGGTCTGCCAAAGGACATGGCAGCAGAACTGTATAAGCCGTTCATTATCCGTAAACTGATTGAACGAGGGATAGTTAAAACTGTTAAGTCGGCAAAGAAAATAGTCGACAGGAAGGATCCTGTAGTCTGGGATATCCTTGAAAATGTTCTGAAAGGTCATCCTGTTCTGCTAAACCGCGCTCCGACACTTCACAGGCTTGGCATTCAGGCGTTCCAGCCCAAGCTGATTGAAGGAAAAGCTATTCAGCTTCATCCTCTGGTCTGTACAGCTTTTAACGCTGACTTTGATGGTGACCAGATGGCAGTTCACCTTCCTCTTGGCAACGGTGCAATTCTTGAAGCCCAGATGCTTATGCTGGCTTCACACAATATTCTAAATCCTGCCAATGGTGCTCCTATTACAGTGCCTTCGCAGGACATGGTTCTCGGACTTTATTATATTACCAAGGGTAGAAAGAGCACTCCAACAGACAAAGTCAGGGGTGAAGGGCTTGTTTTCTATTCACCCAAAGAGGTGACAATAGCATATAATGAACGGAAAGTCGATCTCCATGCAATTATTAGAGTCAAAGTCAGTGACAGGATTGATGGTGAATTCGTAAATCATATTATTGAGACAACGGTAGGAAGGGTAGTCTTCAACCAGTATGTACCTGAAGAAGTCGGATTCATAAATGAGATTTTAACGAAGAAATCGCTCAGGGATATTATCGGACGTGTTCTTAAGCTTGCAGGAATGGCAAAGACTGCTGAATTCCTTGATGCTATAAAGAATCTGGGGTTCTATTCTGCATTTAAAGGCGGCTTGTCATTTAACCTCGACGACGTAATCATTCCTGATGAAAAAACCAAATTCGTTACGGAGGGTTATGAGCAGGTTGAGGAGGTACTGAGTAATTACAATATGGGATTCATAACCAATAATGAACGCTATAACCAGATTATTGATATCTGGACACACGTAAATGCAAGGCTTACCCAGTCGCTGATGAAACAGCTTTCTAACGACAAGCAGGGTTTCAATTCGGTTTATATGATGCTTGATTCCGGAGCGAGAGGTTCGAAGGAGCAGATACGTCAGCTTTCAGGAATGAGAGGTCTTATGGCAAAGCCACAGAAATCGGGATCCACAGGTTCAGAAATCATAGAAAACCCGATACTTTCTAACTTTAAGGAGGGACTTTCGGTTCTTGAATACTTTATCTCAACACATGGTGCCCGTAAAGGGCTTGCTGATACAGCCCTTAAAACAGCAGATGCAGGGTACCTGACACGTCGTCTCGTCGATGTATCTCAGGACGTTATTATTACTGAAGAAGATTGCGGGACCTTGAGAGGCCTTGTCGCTACTGCAATCAAGAAAAGCGAAGAAGTTGTAGAATCTCTCTATGAAAGAATCCTTGGGCGTACAACAGTTCATAATGTTTTTCATCCACTTACAGGAGAACTTATTGTTGATGCCGGACAGGAACTGACAGAAGACCTTGCAAGAAAAATAGAAGATTCCCCGATCGAACAGGTCGAGATCCGTTCGGTATTAACATGTGAATCCAAAAAAGGAGTGTGTGCAAAATGTTATGGACGGAATCTGGCAACCGGACATATGGTTCAGAAAGGTGAAGCTGTTGGTGTTATTGCTGCTCAGAGTATTGGCGAACCAGGTACACAGCTTACACTGCGTACATTCCACGTTGGTGGTACTGCGTCGAACATTACAACTGAATCGAGGCTTATTGCTCGGTACGGTGGCATTGCTGAAATAGAGGAATTAAGGTCAGTACCCAAAAAAGATACTGACAAAGGGAATATTGATATTGTTATAGGGCGTCTTGCGGAACTCAGGATAATTGACAAGAAAACCGGAATCGCTCTTACCACTCATACAATACCTTATGGTTCAAAACTTTATGTTAAACCCGGACAGGAGATTGAAAAGGGCAAACTGATATGTGAATGGGATCCTTTTAATGCTGTTATCATTTCAGAGATGGCGGGGAAAATAGGATATGATTATCTTATTGAAGGTATTACATTCCGGGAAGAATCGGATGAACAGACCGGATTTAAGGAGAAAGTGATTATTGAAAGCAGGGATAAAACAAAGAACCCGGGAATAAAGATCTTATCATCCAAGGGAGAAGAGCTCAGACTATATAACCTGCCTGTAGGTTCTCACCTTGTTATTGATACCAATAAGACTGTAGAAGCTGGTGAAGTACTCGCAAAAATACCTCGTGCAGTGGGCAAATCTGGAGACATAACAGGTGGTTTACCGAGGGTTACGGAACTGTTTGAAGCGCGTAATCCTTCTAATCCGGCAATTGTTTCCGAGATAGACGGAGAGGTTACTTTCGGAAAAATCAAAAGAGGTAACAGAGAAATTGCTATCAAATCAAAAACTGATGAGACCAAGAAATACCTTGTACCTCTGTCAAAACAAATTCTTGTACAGGAAAATGATTATGTAAAAGCCGGTATTGCTCTTTCTGACGGAGCCATAACTCCTTCAGATATTCTGGCAATTAAAGGGCCTACAAAGGTTCAGGAATATATTGTAAATGAAATACAGGAGGTTTACAGGTTGCAGGGAGTAAAAATCAATGATAAACACTTTGAGATTATTGTCCGCCAGATGATGCGCAAGGTAGAAATAGTTGATCCGGGCGATACAAAATTCCTCGAACGTCAGGTTGTTGATAAGCTTGAATTTATGGATGAAAATGACTGGATTTATGGCAAAAAAGTAATTATTGATGGCGGTGATTCTCAGACGCTTCGTCCAGGTATGATCATAACTGCGCGTAAGTTGAGGGATGATAACTCAATTCTGAAACGTAAAGATTTGAAGATTGTTGAAGCACGAGACGCAATTCCGGCAACTTCTAGTCAGGTTTTACAGGGAATAACACGAGCTGCACTTCAGACCAAAAGTTTCTTCTCTGCCGCTTCTTTCCAGGAGACCACAAAAGTACTTAATGAAGCTGCAATACTAGGCAAGGTAGATAAACTTGAAGGACTGAAAGAAAATGTCATTGTAGGGCATCTTATTCCGGCAGGAACCGGACAACGCGACTATAACAGCATAATTGTCGGATCTCTCGAGGAATTTGAAAATCTTGTCGGTGCGGAGCAGGAAACCGAAACAGAGGTTGAAGCTGAAGTTGTAGCCGAAACTGAAACCGTTACCAAAACCAGAACAAAGACTAAAAAAGGAACCTAATTAATTAAGCTAATGACAGATCCGAAAAATCCAAACCAGATAAGCATTGAACTGAATGAAGAAGTTGCTCAGGGGATATATTCAAACCTTGCTGTAATAACTCATTTGCCTTCGGAATTTGTGATAGATTTCGTTCGTATAATGCCGGGGATCCCCAAAGCCCAGGTTAAATCCAGGATAATTCTGACCCCGGAACACACAAAGAGATTTGTAGCAGCACTTCAGGATAATATAGCAAAATACGAATCGGTTCATGGACCCATTAAGGAAGTTAAAGGTTCAGGTCCTGTAATGCCTTTAAGTTTTGGCGGACCTACAGCACAGGCCTGAGATGACATTTATTCTCATTAAAAGCCGTCAGATATGTTTTGACGGCTTATTTTTGCCCCCAATCCCCTGAAGGGGGCTTTAAATGATTGAAGGAATAAGTCCCATTTAGGGGATTAAGGGACGAGGCGCCAAATATGTTTTGTTATGAATGAAATATAACTTTACTTTGTAAGTTAATAAAGTATTATACAAACAGGAGTTTTTGAAATGAACAGCTACATTATTAGAAAAATTCTCGTTGTACTTATAATGATTTTACCTCTTGTTTCCTGGTCCGGATGCAAAAAGCAGGCAAAATGCGGCTGTGGAAAAGATATACTGTTTTCTTTGGATGGAGAACTTCTGGATTATTCTGATATTATATATAATAGTGACGGCACAAATGCCTACTTTATGATAGGATACTCAACTTACTACTTCTGCAATCCCGGTGAGATGTATGAAACCTTTAAAGATATTTCATCGGATGATCAGATCCTTCTGTCAGGGGATGCCTTCTGGGAATGCAGTTACCTCATGAACAGCAGCAGTTCATATTACTATTCCTATTACAAGATATACAATATACAGGTTACTGAAATTAAATCGTACCTGTACGGGAAAAAGTAAAATTTTCCATGGCACGGAATATTATATCTTTTGCAGGTGCAGGCAGAGTGGCCGGAGCCCTGTGCATGGAGTTTTATCGTACCGGAATAAAAATTCAAAAAATTGTATCTGAATTTGAAGACGATGGCAGATCTCTTGCGAACAGCTGCAATGCATCGTGGTCATCTGAACTCAAATTTCCTGATACAACAGATATTATTATTGTTGCAGTACCCGATCACAAGTTAAAAGAATTACTTGGTGATATTGAATGCCATGAATCTGCTGTTGTTGCTCATACGGCAGGAAGCTATGGCCTTGAAGTATTTCCTGACCGACTGAAAAGAACCGGCGTTTTATATCCGTTACAGACATTCTCAAAAGAGAGAAAGGTTGTTTTCAGCGATCTGCCTTTTTTTATTGAAGCATCTGATAAAGATTCATCTGATATTTTAAAAAAACTGGTTGAATCGATCGGAGGGAAAGTGCATTTTGTCGATACTGAGCACAGAAAAATGCTTCATCTCGCGGCTGTTTTTGTATGCAATTTCATAAATCATATGCTGATGGCCGGAAATGAAGTTGCCTTAAGAGCAGGTTTTTCACTTGAAGTGCTGAAGCCATTGATTGCTGAAACTATATCAAAGGCAATAGATAATGGCCCCGTAAGATCACAGACAGGTCCTGCTATACGAAATGATTTTAATACTATTGAAAAGCATATGGAATTATTATCTTTCTCACCGGAATTGCAAAAAATATACAGGGAAATTACACAATCAATAATAAAGCATTATAAAAACGAATTGATGAATGGCTAATTTCAAAGAAGATCTGGTTAAAGTAAAAGCATTTGTTTTTGATATTGACGGAGTTTTGTCGCTTCAGACAATCAACCTGAATTCCTTTGGAGTCCCGAACAGAACAGTAAACCTTCGGGATGGTTATGCAATACAGCTTGCAGTTAAAAAAGGTTATCATGTATGTGTAATTTCGGGCAGTAACTCTACTGAATACAAGAGAAGACTTAAATTGCTCGGTGTGACTGAAATTTATCTGAATAGCCGCACAAAACTTGAACACTATTTAAGTTTTAAGAAGAAACACAATCTTAATGACTCTGACATCCTTTTCATGGGTGATGATATACCTGATTATAAGGTTATGAAGCAGGCCGGTGTCGCTGTCTGCCCTTCAGATGCTGATAGCGAAATCAAGCAGGTTGCTTCGTATATTTCAGATAAAAAGGGAGGGGAAGGGTGTGTCAGAGATGTTATTGAACAGGTACTAAGGTTGCATAATAACTGGATGGATACAGATGCATTTAAATGGTAATATAAGCGAGTTTCTAAATCTTATCAGGTGGAAAAATCTTCTCATTGTTATCCTGACAATGGTACTGATGAGATATGCTGTCATTCAACCATTAATCAGCAGGATTGGTGTTGTAATGCTGGAAGGTTCCGGTGAGGAAATCCCGATGGCACTCAAATTTCCATGGTACCATTTTCTGCTATTGATAGCTGCCACTGTTTTTATTACTGCGGGAGGATATGTAATAAATGATTACTTCGACATTAAAACAGACCTGATAAACAGAGGTAAAGTTATTGTCGGAACAAAAATCCCAAGGCGCAAAGCTATGATGTGGCATACTCTTTTCAATATTGTCGGGGTATCGATTGGATTTTATATTTCATGGAAAGCAGGATATTTCTGGATGGGAGCTCTCTTTCTGATTGTTTCGGGCTTGCTATATTTTTATTCAGCAAGTTATAAACGACAATTTCTGATCGGGAACATAATCGTTGCTATTCTAACTGCGATGGTTCCCCTTCTTGTTGTACTTTACGAATGGCCTGCACTTTACAGGTTTTATACTGCTAATGCATTTGAAATTGCAAACCTTAATTTTATTTTTTACTGGGTTGGAGGTTTTTCTTTGTTTGCATTTCTTACAACTCTTACGCGTGAAATAATTAAAGACGTTGAAGACTTTGAAGGAGATAAAGCATATGGAAGAAATACTGTTCCGGTTGTTATGGGTGTCACTCCTGCTAAGATAGTGGCAATCAGCCTGATAATAATTACAATAGCAATGCTTTATCTGGTGTGGTATTCTTTTATCAACGATCCGATTACTCTAGTTTACCTTTCTGTTTTTATTGTACTCCCGCTTCTTTATGTTATGTATCAGTTAGTTGCCAGCCAGAATAAGAAACAAATTCACAGCGCCAGTAATATTTTGAAAATTGCCATGCTCACCGGAATACTTTATTCCCTGCTGGTGAAAGCAATGCTTACCTGGAACCTCCTCTGAAGATGATAATTAGGAACCTGAACAAATACAGGATTATACTTGCATCACGGTCACCCAGGAGACAGCAGCTTCTCAGGGAACTGGGAATCAGATTTGACGTGGTTTTAAAGGACTATCCTGAGGCATACCCGGAGAACCTCAAAGGGGAGGAGATTGCTCTGTACGTAGCACTGGAAAAGGCAAAACTATTTAAAGAAGAGATATCTGATAATGAAATAGTTATTACGGCAGATACGATAGTATGGTGTAATAATAAGGTGCTCGGTAAACCGTCAGATGACGGAGATGCAAAACGGATGATAAGGGAGATATCCGGAAACACTCATGAAGTGATAACCGGTGTTTGTCTTTTTTCAGCTCTCAAGAATAAGACTTTTGCCGTTTCCACAAAAGTTACTTTTGATACACTGACTGATGATGAGATAACTTTTTATATTGATAAATACAAACCTTTTGATAAGGCCGGGGCTTACGGGATCCAGGAATGGATCGGCATTGCTGCATGCAGCCATATTGAAGGATCATATTTTAATGTTGTCGGATTACCGGTTCAAAGGCTTTACAGAGAATTAATGGACTTTACCTCGTAATCCCTTCAGTGCATTGCAGACAACAATCCTCAGAACCGTACCGTATACTTTACTTTTATCCTTGCTTCATAGACCTGCGGAGTGAATCGCTCAAGAGGATCGATCAGGGGGGAGTTAAATGTAAGGAACAGCTCTTTACCGGGTCTGATAATCCACTGAAACCTCGATTGCCAGCCGATTGTTTCTGACTGGTTCTCATATTGTGCATAATTATACCATGATATGTTCGGACTGAACAGGAAATTCAGATTAAGCCGGTAGATCTGGGTTATAAAGCTGCCATCAGGAAGATCCACCCATTTCCGGTCCGATTCAACCCCGATATAAACAGGAACTACAACTTTGTAACCTGCCTGTATAAGCCAGTCTCTCCTTGAACCGGAATAAAAACTGCCCAGGCTGAATCTGGTTGATACCCATATGTTCCTTCTTTTTGCTGATGTGAGTTGCAGGGAATGACGCCAGAAATGATATGAACCGGAAGGGATCACAATATCTCTGAAAATATTAAAATCCTTTTCAAGGACTTCAAACTGGTACTGTGAGGAGATTGAGATAATATCACCGCTCAGGAAGGTAATTTCAGAAAGGTTGAAATCAATCTGAGAGGTTTGTAATCCCGTATTTTCCAGACCTGAGATTACCGAAAACCTGATACCCGACCTAATCTGCAGGATTTTTGAATTTTTTGGACGCGGTACTATCCCGAATCCTCCATAAAAATCGCGGATATCCCTTCTGGGAACAAATCCAAGTCCGGGAATAAAGTTCTTCCCTATCTGCAGATAACCTATCCTGAAATTTACAAGGTCACCGTTGATTCCGAAAGTGAAATAATTTGCCCCATCAAGAAAAAAATCTCTCTTTTCCGGAAAGAAAAGGTTAAAACGGGTAAGGTTTATCTGCTTCTCATCTACTTCTGTTTGCGCAAAGTCGGTATTTACCGATACTGCTGCCTTAAGCGAGGGAGTGATCTGGTAAAATGCATTAAACCCGCCATTCAGGAGCGGTTGGGCATCGGCATCCTGTTTTCTGCTGAAGCCGGCTGTCGCATATGGAATAATATCCAGGCCTATTCCCTGGGTAATCCCTGTCAGACCGGTAATTCTTCCGGCATCTGAAACCAGTAACCGTTACGTCCGTCAAGAAATGTATCGAAGATGACCTGTACCCTGTCGTCCTCACCGAGGCTCACATCCCTGGCCAGCTCCTTGGCAGTTATCCCTGATGGTTCATCATAACAGCGTATTCCTATGTAAATATTGTCCTTATCGAAAAGAAAAAGGAATTCGGTTTTCTCTGAAACAGGATCACCTGTTTTTGGCTCCCTCTGATAGAAATCATTAATAACTGCAGCCTTAATCCAGGCTTCATCATTAACGAATCCATCAATTACAGGAATTACTTCTGTCAGAACAGCCTTAATACCAGGTTGTGAGAAAAGATCACTGAAGCTGAATAATAGGAAAACAAAAATAATCAGGGAAATACGGATCATGCCTGGATTTTTTTTGGCCCGAAAGATAATTCTGAATCCTCTATTTTCCTAAACTTACGCTGCTTTATAAAATCTGTATCAGGGAGTCGCTGAAAATGGATTTACTTATAGGCTTTGATTGTATTCAGTTTATCAACATATCTTTGAAGAACAGCTTCCTGGTCAGCTATCCTTTTCCTCGTCCTTTCCTGTGTATTGTCGATTTTAGGAATAGCCCTGGTAGCATTATCAATTGATTTTTCAGCCTTGCTGATTTTATTTTCGGAAGATGAGATAGCCTTCAGGGTTTTCTTTTTCTGCTTTTCAAGGTCTTTAATGTATTTTACTTTTTCATCTTTGATATCTCCTGCTTCCATGGCACTTAACTGTGTGTTATGTTCGAGGATTGCAGCTGATACAGAAGTAAGTTCATTGTTGAGTACAATAAGCCTGTCTTTTTCAGAGGATATCATCTTGTTATTTGAGCGGATCGACTTTTGCATCCCAGACTGGTCCTTCTCAAGCGAACCAAGCTCTTTTTCAATATCCTTCAATTTGTTTTCTTCAGCTTTAACCTGTTCCGTGACCAGATCAACATACTGGACTTTAGCGAAATTTAATAAAAAACTCTTTGCTTTGGCAACCTCAGCTTCCCCTGTTGCTCTTTCAACATATTGATCTTTTTTCATTTCAATTGCAACCTGCAGGTTAAGAGCACTATCCTGATCTATAAGTTTACTGTAAACATTCACAGGATTTTCAGTAATGCTCTTAAGCAAAGCACCAAAAATTGACATTTCTCCGTTATCCGTGACTACGGTCGATTTGGTCCCTGTTTGCAATTCTTTTATCCAGTTTTTAAGAGTATTCTCATACTCAATTTCAGGAATAATCACTGACAGTCCAGGTAAACGGTTATTACCTACCTTAAGGCTATCCTCCGATATTAAAATCGGATTTTGAGCTTTAATTCCGAAAAATGGAATTAAAATCAGCAATAAGAATATAGAAATTGATTTCATGGTATTTATTTTAGTGATCAGGCTTCTTTGATCTATAAAAATACAAAAAATTTCAGACTTTAGCACAAGTGCAATTAAAGTTATTTTTGATTCTGATAAAACATTCCTTCCCCTTGTTGAAGGATAAATAGGCAAGCCCGAGTATGCCTATACTATCTATATACCTGAATCCCGTCAGTTCATAAATACCACCAGCCTTATAATGATAATGAATATTATGATATCTAATTCCCGGATTGTTAGTATCTTTCACGTGTAAAATTTATTATAATGATCAGTATAATTGCAGATGATAAGATTCCATTTCTGAAGGGAATTCTTGAGCCATTTGCCAGAATTACATATTTGCCCGGGAAAAATATTGTGAATGAAATACTGAAGGATGCTGATGCACTGCTGATACGGACAAGGACAAAGTGTACAGAAAGCCTTCTGAAAGGTTCAGGTGTCAGATTTATAGGTACTGCAACAATTGGATTTGACCATATTGATATACAATTCTGTAGAAAGCATAAGATTAAATGGACTAATGCACCCGGTTGTAACTCATCGTCAGTACAGCAATACATGGCAGCTGCACTCCTTAAAACAGCTGCTGAAGTCGGATTTAGTCTTAAAGACAAATCAATCGGCATAGTGGGAGTGGGGAATGTCGGAAAGAAAGTTGAGAATTTTGCCCGTATAGTTGGTATGAATGTTCTCCTTAACGATCCTCCCAGGGCAAGGAAAGAAGGTGACAAGACTTTTGTAAAGCTTAATACGCTTCTAAAGGAATCAGACATAGTTACATTGCACGTACCTTTAAATATTGTAGGTGATGACAAAACCTATAATCTTTTCAATGAAAAGATATTTAAAAGGATGAAAAAAGGTGCATGGTTATTTAATGCTTCAAGAGGTGAGGTAGTTGAAACATCGGCTCTGAAGTCAGTGCTTCTGTCAGGCAAGCTGGGAGGTGCAGTAATTGATGTATGGGAGAATGAACCTGACATTGATCTTGAGCTGATGGGAAAAGTATTTTTAGCTACACCTCATATTGCCGGTTATTCAACAGACGGGAAAGCAAATGGTACATCGATGATTGTAAACGCTTTAAGCAGATATTTTAATTTTCCACTGAAAGGCTGGTTCCCGGAAAATATACCTCCTCCCGCTTCTCCTGTTATTAAACTGGATGGTAAAGGGAAATCCGATGAAGACATTATCAGGGAAGCTGTAAATCTTACATATGATATTGAAACGGATAATTTTAATCTCCGGAGTTCACCTTACGATTTTGAGAACCAAAGAGGTGATTACCCCTTAAGAAGAGAATTTCATGCCTACACAGCAAAACTTAAAGGTGGCTCAAAAATAGCAGTTAAGATGCTGAAGGATTTGGGATTCAGGGTAGCGTAAGGATGAGGGGGAGGCTGGGAGAGTGGGAGAACGGGAGATATGTGGTATTACTCCGTGTTTTCCGCATGGAATCCGTGGTTAAAAAATTACTAAATAATTTAGAAATGAAAATCCGGAATCTGAAAAGAAGAGATTTCACAAGAACCCTGACAATTGCAGGTATCGGGAGTATAGTATCGCCTGTTATTGTAAAAGGACAGAAATCCGGCAATAAATCTGCCCAGCCGTCTTACCCGGAAAAATTCAGGCTGAGTCTGAATGCATATTCTTTCGACAAGCCATTGCGGGCAGGAACATTCACAATCAGTGACATGCTTGATTATTGCTCAGGAACAGGTTTTGATGGCGTTGATCTTACGGGCTATTATTTCCCGGGATATCCAGCTGTACCTTCCGACGATTTTATCTTCTCCGTTAAAAAGAAGGCATTCCTGCTGGGTCTTTATATAAACGGAACAGGAGTAAGAAACGATTTTACCTGGTCCGATCCGCAAAAAAGAAATGAAGAGAAGACGCTTGTGAAAGAATGGATAGTGGTTGCCCAGAAACTAGGTGCTCCGTCAATACGGATCTTCAGCGGAAATCTGTCAAAAGAAAACTTCACATGGAAAGAGAGGGCAAAATGGATTGCTGATGATATTCGGGAATGTGCAGAATATGGTAAAGATCATGGTGTGATGATTGCGCTTCAGAATCACAACGACTTTGTCAGAAATGCATCGGAGGTGGAAGAGCTTTTAAGGCTTGTGAATTCCGAATGGGTCGGGTTGATGCTCGATATCGGCAGCTATCATACTGATGACCCTTATGACGATATAGCCCGGACATCAAAATACGCAATTTCCTGGCAGTTGAAGGAGAATGTATTTATTAAAGACAAACAGGTCGAAACGGATTATTCAAAAATCATTGATATTGTCAGGCAATGTAATTACCGGGGTTACCTGCCGCTTGAGACTCTCGGAGATGGAGACCCTGCCGTAAAAGTCGAAGCATTGTTGAAAAAAGTCAGGAAAATTATTGGCACCTGATTTTTCATTCGGCTTCCTGGAGTACCTTTTCAGTCTTCTCAGATCTGATGTGTTTCTTCAACCTTGCATACTCTTTTACCTGGAAAACAAACGCCTGAAGTCTTGTATCAAGCGAGACAGAATCCTGCCCGTCATAGGCAATATTTATAAATGGTATATTTTCATGATCTTTCCTGTAGGTATCACTGACTGATGCTACAAGAGTTCCTGGCATGCAGGTGAAAGGAAGAATGGCAGCCAGCCCTGAAACTCCCCTGTCGTATAGAGCTACAGAAGTACCTATTGCTATAGGTGGATCACCATCATAGTATTTATTTACATAAGTATCGCACATACTGAGCATATCATGCAATGAAACATCTTTTTCATGATCAGTGAATTTCTTTATATTCTTCAGCAGGGAATAAGCTATAACGTCCTGACCGAGTCCCTGGATCTTGGATTTAATAACTCCCATTTTGTCATTTTTCCATCTGCTGTCGCGTGTGAACCTGTAGGTGGAATAGTATATCCATTCCGAGAACGGACCTATAACTACTTCAACGCCAAGATCTTCCAGTCGATTTGCTATATTGCCGTTGCAACCGGCATTATCGCGCATAAATATCTCTCCGATAATTGCCACAACCGGTTTTCGTTCACTTTTATCGACTTTTATTGCCCGGAAATCAGAGGCAATTCTTTCAAGCAGCTTTGTTAATCCCTTTGAGCCTTTTTCAATACATTTTTCAAGTTTCTCATATGATTCCCAATAGAGTTTGTCAGAGTCTCCTTTGTTTATCTCATAAGGCCTGGTTTCCCTGTAAATTTTCCGGAGATAATCGGCAGCTATAAATCCTTTCCAGGCATTTATTCTGAATTTTTGCCCATGTTCACCCGCAACATCTTCATAAGATGTATCATTCGATGGTGTAATCAGCTCCGCATCTTTATACCCTAATTTGTCAAAGAGTATTCTGTGAAATTGATTATACTGGCCAAACCTGCATGGCCCGTTATGATCAGGCATGAAGAAGCACATTTTTGAAGGGTCTCCACCGGGTTCCTGCAGTTTCTTGATAAAACTACCGGTAGTGCAAATCATTGGGAAGCATTCTTTTGACGAGGTATATTTTCTTCCTATGGCAATATCTTCTTCTGTCTGCATCGGCAGTACTTCTGACGGAATACCGCAGGAACGTGCAGCAGCGGCAAGCAGATAAGCGCCATCGTTCATGTATGGAAAGTACAGAACCCTCTCTTTGGGTGGTGATGAAGGACTTGGCCGGGGACGGAAAATCTCATGGTCCCTCTTTTCATTCTGCTCGGCACCTTTCAGACTGTCGAGAAAGGCTTCAATTCGTGTCACCATACCGGCATCGGCTGAATGTTCATCAACTTCAAGATGAAGAAACGGCTTACCTTTAAGTTCTTCGGTTACATAATGATGGATAAATGAGTCGGGACCGCAACGGAAATTACTGATGTAAACAGCATAAAGACCATCGGTTTTTGCTACCAATTGAGCTCCGGCAATAATCTTCTGACCATTAGGCCAGTACATGTTACGGTAGCTTGTAAATATATTATTATCCGAAGTGTCAAGCATATCCAGAGGAATAGGCATGACATTCTGGCTTATAAGCTTTTCGATAAGAGCCAGGTTAAGATGGGGATCGGAGCTGTTATATGGTTTGCCAAGTAAAACAACAGGCCGGCAGTTTTCCGGAATGGCATTCATAACCTCTTTTCCGTAATCCACAAGCCTTTTTTCAAAAGCAACCTGAACCTCGTCGGCTTTATAAAGAGCTTTCCTGATCTCATTCTTGCTGATGTTGAACTTTTCATGGAAATAAACAGTCATTTCTTTTTCAAGAGCACGTTTGAAAAACCTGAAATGAAGTGTGGGAACAAGAAATTTTGATTCATCGACTTTCCCTTTGAGGGCAGCTTTTACCATAAAAGGATAAGTCTGAACCCATGGACAGTTACAGTTAAATGTCTTATTAAATTTGTTTGGTTTGGCATTGACAATAAACGGAAGAAAAATATAATCAACACCTCTGTCAATCAGGTCTATGACATGACCATGCATAAGTTCAACAGGAAGGCATGTCTCTGTAGTCATTGTTTCAATTGACTTAGTAACAAGCGATTTATCCGATTTGTTGGATAGAACAATTGTAAACCCAAGCTGCTCAAAAAATGTCCTCCAGAACGGGAACTGCTGATAGTATACCATAAGGGCTCTCGGAATCCCTATAGTTGTGGTTTTCCATGTTTCTTTTTCTGTGAAGCCATCCATGAGCATCTCAGTTCTTTTCTCGAACAGGTTCGGTATATTGTTTGCAATCTTCTTCCTGTCGTCAGTCTCATATTTTTCACAGCGTCCGCCATAATAGAGTGATTTCTTTTCCCCTGTTATTTGCACCCTTCTTATTTCGCAGTGGTTGGTGCATGCGGGACATACAAATCTGCTCATTTTATAAGTAATATTGCGAATACCAAATCCCTTGAACCGGCTTTTTTGACCCTTTAACATTGATCGCTTGGCAAGAATAGCGGCTCCGATAGCACCTGTAACATCAAAATGAGGAGGTATGATTATCTTTTTATCAAGCACCTGTTCGAAAGCAGCAACGACCGCTTTGTTATTTGTAACCCCACCCTGGAAGAATATTTTGTTGCCAACTCTCCTTTCGGCAACTACTTTTTGCAGGTAATTATATACGATGGAATAGGCAAGACCTCCGACCAGATTCTCGTTACGGGCTCCTTTCTGCATAAAAGAGTTGAGGTCCGATTCCATGAAAACCGTGCAGCGATCACCCAATTTTACCGGGCATTCTGATTTCAAAGCCATAGAACCGAATTCTTCTACTATATTTATATTAAGCTTCTCTGCCTGCTCTTCAAGAAATGATCCGGTACCTGCTGCACAAACCTTATTCATCTCAAAATCAACTACTACGCCATTTTCTATGCTTATATATTTTGAATCCTGTCCGCCAATTTCAAAAATTGTATCAACAGTCGGATCATAATCAATGGCAGCTGTTGCCTGGGCTGTAATTTCGTTCTGGATTGTATCCGCACCAATAAAATCACCTGTAAGATATCGTCCTGATCCGGTAGTTCCGGCACCTATTACCTCAACATCCTCACCAACCTCATCATAAATCTCAGTAATTCCTTTCTGTATTGCTTCAAGAGGTTTCCCGGCTGTTGGAAGATAGCGTCTTGAAATGACATTATGATCTTTATCTATCAGAACCACATTCGTACTTAATGAACCAACATCGACACCAAGATAAACTGGCAGCTTTTCTTTTCCGTTTCTTATGAAATGTACTTCCTTATTATATATGGCTTCTGATTCTTTAAGCTGAGGCATGCTTACAAAGGCAGTCGAATCAGATGAAAGATATTCTTCAAGTTTCTGCATTCCCCTGAAATGGTTCATTTCAAGTTTATTTGAATGAGCATACATGACCGCACCTATAGCCCCCATTGAGGCATGATGATGTGGAATAATAAGCTCATCTCCATTAAGATTAAGCACTTCCCTGAAGGCTCTTACCATACCGATATTTGCTGCAACACCTCCCGAAAAAACAACAGGCTTTTTAATCTCCTTGCTTCTTGCTACATTGCTTCTGAAGTTTCTTGCCAGGGCAAAACATAATCCTGCTACTATATCATGCAACGGAGTAGCTATCTGCTGATGATGAATCATGTCGCTTTTCGCAAAAACACTGCAACGACCCGCAATCCTCGGGGGATCGACTGATTTCAGAGACATCTCACCAAACTCTTTTTCAATAGGAACTCCAATTCTGCGGGCTTGCTGATCGAGAAATGAGCCTGTTCCTGCAGCACATATACTGTTCATCTCAAAATCTACCAGCCTTGAATGCCCGTTAGCCGGATCTTTTTCAAGAATGATAAGCTTTGAATCCTCACCACCAATCTCAATGACAGTTTTGGCATCAGGAAATAATCTGCCTGTGGAAGTAGCCTGCGCTATAATTTCATTTACAAATATTCCTCCAATCAGCTCTGAAGCCAGCTTGCCACCTGTGCCTGTAATAGCTATTCCTTTAATTGATTCAGATGGAATTCTTTCAAGAATATCAGATAATCTCTCCTTAAGAACAATAAAAGGTTTTCCATGAACATAATCGTAATAATCTTCAATGACATTATAATTATCGTCCATTAATACCGTATTCAGAGAAACCGATCCAATATCGAAACCGAGATATACACCATTGCCATTTTGAGCGATCGGAAAAGATTTATTTGCCATACCCTCTCTGTTTGTTTTAAGACATTATTACCCTATGCTGTTTATAGCAGGGCACAAATATATATTTTTCTTTTTTCAGTACCAATGACAGGGATTATTTTATGAGTAATATCATATTAAATATCCCAATCAATAAGCATTTAAACTGATAGTTACGGACACCTGAAATTGGGCATTTTCTATGCCCATTCCTCCTTCAATACCTCGCCTGATATACTGATTATCATCTCCTTTACAGGAACTTTCCTTGATGCTCTGGCTGATGCAGCTTTTACCATCTGCAATAATCCGCCGCAACATGGTACTTCCATAATCATAACTGTGATAGTATTGACCTTCGCTGTATCAATTAAAGCAGTAAGTTTCTCGACATAGATCTCGGTATTATGATCAAGTTTGGGACATGCAATCGCGAGTGACCTGCCTCTCAGGTATTTGTTGTGGAATCCACCGGTACTGTAAGCCACACAAACGGCAGCCATTAAAAGGTCTGCACCATGAAAGTATGAGGCATTAGGATTTATTATATGCATTTGAACAGGCCACTGGCGAAGCTCCGACTGTCCGCTTTCAGGAACCGGAGAAACAGCCGATGGTTTTTCAATTACCCTCTCCCTTGAACCCGGGCAACCACCTCCCGGCTGGCCATGATGATGCCCGTGATGCACGCCGGCAACAACTCTTGACTCACTGTACGGCTCTGATTCCCGTGTTTCAATTGTAATGGCTCCCTCGGGGCAATGGCCAATACACGCACCCAGCCCGTCGCACATCAGTTCACTTACCAGCCGTACCTTGCCGTCTATTACCTGTAAAGCTCCTTCATGACAATTCGGAACACAAAGTCCGCAGCCATTGCAGAGCTCCTCATCAATCTTCAAAATATCTCTTTTCATACCTGATTTTATCGGTTTTCTTGATGCAAAAATGCAACAGTGTAAACAAAGAAATTGTAACAAATGTTACAATTTATGATTTTTAGCTCCCCTTCATGGGTGTAAGTGGCTAAGATAAGGGATAATTATTTGAAAGTCAGCGTAGTATCATTCGCCATATTTGTGAGCGCTACATAGATCATTTTGGCCACATCTTCCATTATGTCAATTGTGATTGCATCGGGATCATCACCCGGGAGATGGTAAAAAACTCTTTTATAACCTCCGGGAGTACCGATCGACATAGTCCTGTATCCTATAGAACTGAAATTGAAAGAATCACTTCTCGGACGTCCGTAATATTCCATTGGTTCGGGGGCAGAACCTCGGAACTGGCGATGTATATATTTAGAATTGGCTTCCTCAAAATAAGTCAGGAGTTGCTTATAAGGATTTGAAGCATTAACAGACAAACCGGTACCGTTCCCTACCATATCAAGATTGATAAAGGTTATGGTTTTTTCTTTTGGGAACACAGGTTTCTGAGTGTAGAACCTGCTGCCTATTAGTCCATTTTCTTCACCACCAAAGAACAGGAACATAACAGATCTTTTTAGTTGAATTCCTGATTGTGCCATAGCTTTTGCAGCACCCATAATATCCACAACACCGCTTGCATTGTCAAGAGCTCCGTTAACAACCTTCCCTGCCCTGCCCACTGCATCGAGGTGTCCCCCGATGATAATGACCTCGTTCTTCAGTTTAGGATCAACCCCTTCAATTATTCCGATTACATTACATCCTTTGCCTTCCGGATGTCTTGTTGTATTTGCTCTGATGGTCATAACCTTTCCGGTATTGAATGAAGCCGGTTTAAATGTTTTTTTTATTCTGGTTGTCAGTTCTGTGTTTGAAGTATTAAGTCCGGCGAAAATATCAGAGAGTGGCTGGGTACCGATACCACAAACAATAATGGAAGGGGCATATAAAATATTTGGATTAGCGCTGGCACCGTCAATATACAGGAAACCGGCCGCACCATGCTTCACAGCATTTTCCAGTTTATATTGGTGGTAGCAGTATCCTACCCATTTTTTATATTCAGGATTGCGCGTATCAGCATATGGAACATCCCTGTTAACCAGAACAATCTTGCCCTTTACATCAATCCCTTTATAATCATCATAATTTAGTTCCGGGGCAGAAACACCATAACCCGCATAGATTACTTCGGCGGTAACTTCGCCATTACCTGAGTTCATACCGGGATAATATTCTACGGGATAATTATAATTTTTTATTATTACTGAGCCATCAGACTGGGTAATTTTCAACGAGAGATTCCCGATATCGTTTACTACAGTATAAGGTTGATCAAACCACTGGAAATAATCTCCTTCATCACCTGCCGGTTTTACTCCCCATTCTTTGAGTTTTATTGCGACCCATTCTGCGCTGGCAATGAACTCCGGCGTTCCGGTAAGCCTGCCGTTAAATTCGGGTGAACAGAGCTTCTCAATCCAGACCATCATTTCTTCGCTTGTAATTTTATGAAACTGATTAAGCAATTTTGTTTCAAAATCATCCTGTGCATTAATAATTGCCAGATCAGATATAAGGAAGAAAATCAGCAGAATTTTGAATCTTTTCATTTATTTTTAATTTTTATGGTTTCAAATTTAAAAAAATATGGATTATTCACTTCTAATTAAAGCACCGCTTTTCAGAGGACTTTCGGTTGAAGAAATCGAAAGAATGCTGGCAATAGTATCTCATCGTACCAGGAAATTCAAATCAGGAACTCTCATCGTGCAGAGCGGGGAACAGGTTAATTCGTTAATGGTAGTTATTAAAGGGATTGTAAAAGGTGAAATGACAGACTTTGCAGGAAGGGTAATTAAGATTGAAGATATTCCTGCACCTGGGGCACTTGCTCCGGCTTTTCTATTTGGTAACAAAAACAGATACCCTGTCAATATTATTGTCGTTTCGGATGCTGAATTATTATTGATCGAGAAATTTGAATTTCTGAAACTGTTAATGAGAAATGACAGGATTCTGGTTAACTATTTGGATATGATATCGAACCGGTCTCAATTTCTGTCAGAGAAAATTAAATTCCTGAGTTTTAAAACAATTAAAGGTAAACTTGCACAGTTTATCCTTCAGAGAGCGGTGGGAGATAAAACAGATATTATTCTGGAAATAACCCAGAATGATCTTGCCGATTTCTTTGGTGTAGCAAGGCCATCTGTGGCAAGAGCTCTTGGTGAAATGGAGGATGAAGGACTGATAGAAGCCAGGGGGAAAAACATAAAAATCCTGGATAAAGCAGGTCTGGCAAAGCTTACCGCTGATTGATACTGAATATTTAATCCGCTGTCTTACTATTTGAAATTATTCAGGCAAGGTTATCGAAAAGCAGGTCCCTTCGCCCTCTTTGCTTTCAACATTTAAAGTTCCCTTGTTGATTAAGACAAGTTCATAACAGAGCTTTAGTCCAAGTCCTGTCCCCTTTTCATTTTCAGTACCTGGTGTGCTTGAGATTTCAGTTGAAGTGAACAGATATTTTTGCTTTGCAGCAGGAATACCGATTCCGTTATCGCATATTTTAAGAAGTATACCGCCTCCGTCGGTAGTCTTATCTTTAAGCAGAATGCTGATCCGGCCTCCCCTTGGTGTATATTTCACAGCATTTGAAAACAGATTTCTTATTATTATATCAAGCAAATCTTTATCAAAGAAGGCTATAGGATTACCTACCTGTGTAAAATTTACCAGGATTTCTTTTTTGTCTGAGGTCTCTTTAAAAATGCTGAGGTTCGTCAGAATAATATCAGCAAGGTTATGTTTTTCAGGAGAGTACTTAATCTTATCTTCCTGCCCTCTTCCCCAGACAAGCATATTCTCAAGCAGAGAAATAACAAGCTGCGCATATTGAATGCTGGAGTTGGCAAAGGTGTCATATTTTTCTTTGAACTCTTTCTCTTTTAGCAAATTCAGCATATATAGGATATTGACAACAGGACTTCTTAAATCGTGCGCGATTAAAGAAAAAATCTTGTTTTTAAGTTGAATAGTATCTGATAATTGCTTGTTCTGCAAAGCTATTCTTTTGCTCTGTTTTTCAATTTCTTCATTGCGTTTTTGCAGCTCCTGTGTCCTGTCACCTACAAGAAGTTCAAGGTTTCGGTTCATAAATTCCAGCTCATTTTGTAGTTTTTCCTTGTCGTAGTACGATCTGACCCATCTGTAAAGCAGCAATGCAGCCTGTATGAAAACGAAAATCACTACAACATATGTCAGGACATAGCCTTCACTGCTGTCTGATTTCCCTAGTGAAACCCGTATGTCGTGAATTCCTCCGGCCAGAAGCAAAAGGAAGGCGGATAAATAAATCAGATCAAGTTTACTGCCTTTGATTATCCCGATAAAGCTCTGCACCAGCACATATGCTACAAGCACAAGCATTGCTGGGTATAATATCAGGGTGGAATAGCTGAATATTTTCACAGGGATAAACAGGACCAGGATAAATGACAGTGAAAAGATTACAGTCATCGTTATGGTAAATATCCTGAATAACTTTGAAGGATAGAGAGTATTTGCAAACCACAGCCATCCGACGATCACGAGATACAAACCAAGATACTCAAACCTGATGATTGAGGTCCACCCAATTATGAGGTAGTTGTTGATAAGTACATGAGAAGTAAAAAGCGGTCTTAATGCAAGCCCGATGGTGGCCATGCAGAAGTATCCGATCATCTTTTCTTTCGGATATATTATGAAAAAGAACAGAAAAAACAGTGAAAATCCCAGAAGCAGGCTGATAGTTGCCCATTCCCTGGCCCAGCTGTTTGCAAGGCTTTTCTGGACTTCGTTAAATGTTCCGATCTTCATCGGTAGCCAGAAGCCGCCCCTTCGATGTGAAAAATTTGCCACGTTTATTACTATCGAAAGAGAATCGGCATCAGGATTAAGCCTGAAAAAGTTCCTTCTGTACTCAGGTACCGTCTCGGCTTCAGAACGGCCGGGGATACCATTACCTCCATAATATTCCCCGTTAATATAGATATCGTATGATGAATCAAAAACAGGCATATCGACTGCCAGCGATTTTCTGAAACCTGACGGGAGAATGACTGTCAGTCTGTAAGTGGCGTAACCTTCTTTTTCCGTTTTTACCAATTCCCGGGGATAATCGGTCCAGTATGAAGGGACTTTCCCATAGTAGTCAGGTATTCTTTTGCCAGTGGTAAAATCATGCGGATGAAGCATTTTACCCCAGTAGAACTCCCACTCACCATTGAGTATTACTATAAAATGCTCTTTATCTTCTAATTGGCGAAGGTCAATAACACCCCTCACTGCTCCTGGCGCTGCAACTTTTACGTACGGATTGCATCCGGATATAAAAAATATTAAAAACAGAACAAGCAGCCTGATCTTCATTTCCGAAGTAGTAAGGTATATAATGAGAATATACTTATTAGATTTATAATCAACCTATTTAAGTCCTCTGTTAATAAGCAGGGCATCGACCCCGGGCTCTTTTCCTCTGAAAGCTATATACATTTCCAGCGGTTCTCTTGTTCCTCCTTTCGAGAGGATCTCTTCTTCAAATTTTGCAGCTACTTCTTTATTAAAAATATCTCCTGTTTCTTTAAAGGCCTGGAATGCATCTGCATCCAGCATCTCGCTCCAGTAATAGCTGTAATATCCTGAAGCATAACCGCCTGCCCATATATGATTAAAATATGTCGATCTGTATCTGGGTTTTATTTCAGGTAATAAGCCATATTTGTCCAGGGTTTTATTCTCAAATTCCCGGATGTTCAGGTCTGCCGGTTCTGTTAAGGTATGATACTCCATATCAAGTAGCGCTGCAGCAAGAAATTCAACGGTAGCAAATCCGGTGTTGAACTTAGACGACCTGTCAAGTTTATCAACGATTTCAGCAGGGATTATCTCACCGGTCTGGAAGTGCTTTGCGTACACTTTAAGCACTTCCGGCTCCAGTACCCAGTGTTCCATGATCTGTGAAGGAAGTTCGACAAAATCCCGGGCAACGGAAGTCCCGGAGACGCCCGGGTAAGTTGAGTTTGAAAGAAGCTGATGAAGAGCATGTCCGAATTCATGAAAAAGAGTTTCTGCCTCAGTTGATGTGAGAAGAGCCGGTTTATCAGCAGCAGGAGGGGTTGAGTTGGTGACCATTGTCACTACGGGGTATATCATCTTCCCGTTCTTATCACGGCTCTGTCCTCTGTAGGCGCCACACCATGCTCCACCACGTTTTGACGAACGAGGATAATTATCAATCATAAGGATACCAACATGTTTACTATCACGTGTGACTTCAAAGGTCTTAACATCAGGATGATATTTTGGTATGTCGGTTCTTTCCTTAAAATCAAGTCTATAAAGTCGGTTAGCAACATAGAACATACCTTCAATTACATTATCAATCTTGAAATATGGCCTTGTAACTTCATCATCGAGATCGTACTTCTCCTTCTTAATCTTTTCAGTGTAGTACCACCAGTCCCATGGTTCAAGTTTGAATTTACCACCTTCCCTGTCAATAAGCTCCTGCTGGACTGCTACTTCTGCTTTGGCGACAGGAACAGCTGCACTCCACACCTGTTTCAGGAAATCGAGGACTATCTCAGGTGTTTTTGCCATATTTTTTTCGAGAGTGAAATCTGCATAGCTATCATAACCAAGTAGTTTAGACCTCTCAACACGGAGTCTTGCAATTCTTGCTATAATTGCTTTATTATCAAATTCATTGTCATTGTCACCTTTCATGAAGTATCCGGTAAATAGCTTCTCCCGGAGGTCACGCCTGTCAGAATATTGCAGGAAGGGTGTCATACTTGGAACCTGGAGAGTAAATACCCATTTGCCGTCCATGTTCAAAGATTTCGCCATCGAGGCCGCCTGAGCTTTAACACTTTCAGGTAAGCCGGAAAGATCTTCCTGGTTTTCAATAATAAGTTTAAATCCATTTGTCTCAGCAAGGAGATTTTGACCGAACCGGACTGAAAGGAGTGAAAGCTCCTCATTTATTTTGCGCAGTTTATCTTGATCTTCAGGGGATAATGCAGCTCCGCTTCTTATAAAGTTTTTATAGGTATCATCAAGAACCTTTTTCTCCTCAGAAGTGAGTTTGAATTTATCCCCGTTTTCATATACTGCCTTGATTCTCCTGAACAGGCTGTCGTTCAGATTTATATTATCCCTGTGCCTGGATAAAAGAGGTGCCATCTCCCTGTTTATTGCCTGCAGGGAATCGTTTGTATTGGCGGAGTTGACCGATCCGAACACCCTGCTCACTTTTGTAAGAAGTTCATCACTGTATTCAAGAGCCTTAATTGTGTTTTCGAAAGTAGGTTCCGCCGGATTGTTTATTATTGCCTTTACCTCCTTGTTTTGCTCCTCAAAACCTTTAAGATAGGCAGGTTTGAAATGAGCTGCCATAATCTTTTCAAACGGTGGTACCTCAAAAGGTGTATCGAACTTTTTATTCAGAAATGGATTATCATTCTTTTCTGCCTTCTTGTAGGCGAAAAAAGCGAATAGTGGCATTATGAGAAGTATTATTGTCTTTTTCATATTTAAAGTAGGATTATCAGATTACAGCCTGCAAAATACAAAAACCCTTTGCAAAAACAAAGATTTGTCAGGTTACTTCCTTATACTTAAAGGATATTAAAAATATTGCAATGATAACCGGAATACGAAAAATGGACCATTTTTATTAGAATTAAGTTGAAAAAGTTCATAATTTGCTTAATATTCAGAAGCATAACCTATGAAAAAAAGAATAGTCACTGTAATTTTTTGCCTGCATTCAGTTATAAGCTTTTCCCAGAGTGACGCGGATTCGATAAAAAAGGGATGGAATGTGGGATTCCTCCCTGCAGTAGCATCCGATTCCGACCTGGGCATCTATTACGGAATAATTATTAATCCTTTCGATTATGGCGACGGATCGATATATCCGAATTACTTCCAGTCTGTTTACCTGCAGGTATCGGGATACTCCCGGGGAAGCTCAGAACATATTTTTGAATATGAATCTTATTCACTTCTCCCCAGTCTTAAATTCAATGCAAGATTGAAATATCAAGGGTATAAAGCATTTCCGTTTTACGGGTTTAATGGTAATGAGTCCATGTATCATCATGAATGGGAAGTTACTGATGACCCTGCCTATAAAACAAGGATGTTCTACAGGATTGAAAGGAAGAATATAAAGATATCCTCCGATCTTCAGGATACCATTGGCAACAGCCGGTTCCAGTGGCATGCCGGATGGTTTATGGGCTATTACAGGATAGTTCCTGTAAACATTGAAAAGATGAACAAAAAGCTCTCCGTTGATGAAATGCTGCCTGATACTGCAACCCTCTATGATAATTACTGTGACTGGGGACTTATAGGTGATGCCGAGATGAATGGGGGAATTATCAATGATTCAAGAAACAAGCTTACCAATCCTGATAAAGGGATTTTTAGCGAGCTGAACATACGATGGATGCCTTCATTTCTGACAGAGGGCGGCTTTTCCGGACTTAGCATAGAGCTGATTCACAAGCAATATTTTACCATTCTCGACCGCAGACTGATTTTTGCATACCGTCTTTAGCTTAATGCCAGCCTGTCGGGCAATCAGCCATTCTATGCGAGGCAGTTGCTGACCACCTTTACCGGTGTGGAAGGATACGGAGGAGCATACACAATTCGCGGGGCTTTAATGCAACGGATAGTAACTGATGATTTCCTTCTCGGTACATTAGAATTAAGATCCCGGCTGATAAATTTCAGACTGATCAAGCAAAACTGGTACATAGGGGCAGTATTGTTTATGGATGCGGGCAGAATTCTCAATCCAGTAAAATTGAACCTCGACGACCTTCCTCCGGAAAGTCTGTCCACATACTTCAACACTGGTGACAGGTCAATCCATAAATCTTTCGGGGCAGGACTGAAGCTTGCAATGAACGAGAATTTTGTCCTTTCTGCCGAATTTGCTGTTCCATCCGATCCACAGGACGGCATTTCAGGATTATATCTCGGATTAGGTTACCAGTTTTAAGAGAAGAATAAAAAAAGGAAAGACATCTGGCAATGTCTTTCCGTGATTAACTAAAACCTGATCGTAGAAATGGCCGAATGGCCGTAGATGGGATCGTAAAATTCTTTTTTCTGTCGTTTTACAAATAATAGACGTTGAAACTCACTGTTTGTTGCAGGGAAATGTGTTAATGATTTGTTAATGTTAAGTTAAAGCTCAAACGACTGTTTGGTTATTTAATGAAAAAAATTGTATAACTTGCACCTGAATTTCTTCAGGATGATATCAAAAATGAAATATAGTTTTATGATGCAGCGTCTTGGACGCCGGCTTTATCATTGCCTGATGTTCTACAATATTTAGTCAATTCCTTTTATTCTGATTTCTCAGAATTCTAACGTATTTCCTGACAATTTTATTACTGTTTCTTAATAATCTTTCTGTATGAAAGGTCTCATTTTCAGCGTTAAACGATATTCAATCCATGACGGTCCGGGGATCAGGGTAACCTTTTTTATGAAAGGGTGCCCTCTTTCATGCTGGTGGTGCCATAATCCTGAAGGTATATCTCCTGATCAAGAAACTGTCGAACAGATTGAAAAAGTGGGAGAGATGGAGTTCAGGAAGACAGAAGAGGCAGGGAGATTCTATTCGGTTAACGATATTCTTGAAATCCTTGATAAAGAGAGAATTTTTATAAGCTATTCAAAAGGTGGCATTACCTTTTCCGGCGGGGAACCAATGCTCCAGATGGATTTTCTCAGTGAAGCCTTAAAGGTTTGTAAGGCAAACGGTTATCACACTGCAGTTGACACTTCAGGATACTCTTCTACCGATAACTTCAAAACTATTATTCCTTTTACCGATTTGTTCCTCTTTGATATTAAGCACCTTAATGACAATCTTCATAATGAATATACAGGGGTTTCAAATATGTTAGTCCTCGAGAATCTGCGTCTGCTTCTTTCAAGTGGCAGGGATATTATGATCAGAATCCCGGTAATACCTGGGATCAATGATGATGATGACCATCTGGAGAGCCTTAGAGAATTCATTATGAATAATAAGAATGAAAACCTGAAAAAGATTAACCTGCTGCCGTATCATAAAATAGGGTCTTCAAAATATAAAAAGTTCAATATCCCATACCGTATGAGTGATGCGCAGCAACCATCCAGGCAAAGAATGAACGAGTTGAAAATGTTCTTCAGTGAAACTGGTATTAAAGTTAAAATAGGCGGATAAAATTTGAAAATTTGAAAATTAATTATGGTATTATCTGAAAGAGTAAAGAAACTGAGAGAATTGAGTTTGAATGCTATTGAGAAGCTTTCTGCAGAAAGAGCATTGCTTATGACCCAGTTCTATAAAAGTGATGAAGCCCGTGAACTGTCAGCTCCGGTTAAAAGAGCAAAAGCTTTTGAATATCTTTTAAAAAATAAAAAGGTATACATTGGTAAAGGCGAACTGATTGTTGGAGAAAGAGGCCCGGCTCCGAAGGAAACACCAACTTATCCGGAGATCAGCCTCCATTCGGTCAGAGACCTTGAGATCCTTAACTCCAGAGAAAAGGTTTCTTTCAGGGTGGACGGTGAGGTGAAAAGAATTTATGAAAAAGAAATCATCCCGTTCTGGAAAGGTAAAAGCAACCGCGACAGGATTATGAGCCTGATGACTCCTGAATGGCTTAATGCTTATAATGCCGGCATCTTCACTGAATTTCAGGAGCAGAGAGCTCCGGGACATACTGTACTCGGGTATAAAATGTTCAGAACCGGATTCCTGAAACTGAAAGATGAGATTTCACAAAGCATTTCCCGGCTTGATTATTTCAATGACCCGCAAGCTTATGAGAAGTATGAAGAGCTGTCAGCAATGAATATCGCATGCGATGCCATTATAATGTATGCAAACCGCTATGCTGATGAACTTGAGAGGCTTGCCGGGAGTGAACGGGACAAAGCACGGAAAAAAGAGCTGCTGAAAATGGTTGCAGTCTGCCGTAAAGTACCGGCTAATGCTCCCGAAACCGTTCATGAGATGCTTCAGCACTACTGGTTTATTCATTTAGGTGTGATTACTGAACTAAATCCGTGGGACTCATTCAATCCTGGTCGTCTTGACCAGCACCTCTTCCCGGTATATAAAAAGGAGATTGATGCAGGATCACTGACGACGGGTGAGTTGTACGATCTACTGGGATGTTTCTGGGTAAAATTCAATAACCATCCCTCACCTCCTAAAATGGGTGTAACTGCCTCAGAAAGCAGTACGTATACTGACTTTTGTCTCATAAATCTGGGGGGCATAAAACCCGATGGGACCGATGCTGTAAATGAGATGTCGTATATCCTGCTCGATGTCATAAAAGAAATGAGGATTCTTCAGCCAAGTTCCATGATACAGATCAGCAGGAAGACTCCGGATACGTTTATTCATAAAGCGCTAGATATCATCCGGACCGGTTTCGGTCAGCCTTCCTGTTTTAATACCGAAGCGATAATGCAGGAGCTGCTGCGCCAGGGGAAAAATATCGTTGATGCCCGTAATGGCGGCGCATCAGGGTGCGTGGAGACGGGCGCCTTTGGCACGGAAGCTTATTGGCTCACAGGATATTTCAACCTTCCCAAAGTCCTGGAACTTACACTCAACAATGGTTTTGATAGTCTTACTAATAAACAGATCGGACTTCAGACAGGGTTTGCCCATGAGCATAAATCATTTGATGAACTGATGAAAGCTTTCAAAGCCCAGGTTAATTACCTGATAGATATAAAGATAAGAGGTAATAATGTTATCGAAAAAACTTTTGCTGTTTGGCTGCCTGTACCATTTCTCTCTTTACTTGTTGAAGACTGCATAATGAATGGAAAGGATTATAACAATGGCGGAGCACGGTATAATACAAATTATATACAGGGAGTGGGTTTGGGTACCATTACAGATATCCTTACATCAATACGATATAATATTTATGACAGGAAGAGATTCACCTGGATTGAACTGACAAAGGTCCTTGATAAAGATTTTAATGGTTATGAACAAATTCAGCATGACCTGATCTATGATACTCCAAAATACGGCAATGATGATGATTATGCTGATCAGCATGCTGTTGCAGTTTTTGAAATTTATTATGATGCTGTGAACGGAAGGCTTTCTTCAAGAGGAGGTATACACAGGATAAATATGCTGCCAACAACATCACATGTCTATTTCGGAAGTGTGACAGGCGCCACACCAGATGGACGGAAAGCATATAAACCTCTTTCGGAAGGCATTTCGCCAAGTCAGGGAGTTGACAACCAGGGGCCGACATCAGTTCTTAAATCTGCATCAAAAATCGATCACCTGCGTACAGGTGGTACACTTCTGAATCAAAAATTTGCTCCTCAGTTTTTTGAGGATGAGGAAAGTTACAGTTGTTTTACTGCTCTGATCCGCAGTTATTTCGCCCTCGACGGTCACCATATCCAGTTTAATGTTGTCAATGCTGCAACCCTGAAAGAAGCACAGAAGCATCCTGAATTATACCGCGACCTTATTGTCAGGGTAGCCGGTTACAGTGATTATTTTAATGATCTTGGTGAAGATTTGCAGAATGAGATCATTCTGAGAACGGAATTTGAGGAGGTAAATTAATTACCGGGGTACAGGGGGTGATAAATTTACTTCTTCTTATCCCTTACCTCATTAAATACAGAAGTGGCAGTTGCAACAATACCGGCTATATCTGTAAGATTTGACGGGAGGATAAGGGTGTTATTCTGTTTTGCAAGATTCCCGAACGCGTTCAGATACTGTTCAGCGATCCTCAGGTTTACAGCATTAAGTCCGTTCTCTTCGGAGATTGCCAACGATATAGCTCTCAAACCGTTAGCTGTTGCATTGGCAACCTGCTCAATTTCAGATGCACGGCCTGCGGCTTCATTGATACGCCTTTGTTTTTCACCCTCCGACTTCAGGATATACTCCTGCCTGTCACCTTCAGCAACATTAATTTTGGCCTGCTTTGTTCCCTCCGATTCGGCAATAATTGCTCTTTTCTCCCTTTCTGCTCTCATCTGTTTTTCCATGGCATCGCGGATACTCTGCGGAGGGGAAATATTTTTTACCTCGTAACGTGTTACCTTAACACCCCATGGTTCGCTTGCTTTATCAACAGCTTCAACTATGGTAACGTTGATAGTTTCACGTTCTTCAAATGTCCTGTCAAGTTCAAGCTTACCAATAACACTTCTCATGGTAGTCTGAGCTATCTGTATTGAAGCAAACCTGTAATTGTCAATACCATATGAAGCTTTCTGGGGATCAAGGACCTGAAGATACAGGATACCATCAACTTCAACTGCAATATTGTCACGTGTTATACATATCTGGGGAGCAACATCAATTGCCTGTTCTTTAAGTGTATGCCTGTAACGTACCTTATCAATAAAAGGAATGAGTACCTGGAAACCTGCGGTAAATGTTGCCCTGTATTTCCCAAGTCTTTCAATAATTATAGCTGTTCTCTGGGGAACAACTTTAACCATAGACGCAATGAGGATGAAAGCAAGAATGATTACACCCACAAGGATTAAAGTAGTGCTTGCCATTTTATTTATTTTTTGGGTTCAACTATTAATTTAAAACTATCTTTTTCAATTATTATAACTGTCTGTCCGTCTTTTATTTCTGATTCAGATTCAGCATTCCACGTTGTGCCTTTGAATTCAACTTTTCCTTTACTGCCCGGACCGAACCCGGTAACTGCAACAGCTTCTTTCCCGGAAAATTCATCTTCAACTTCTTCAGAACGGTCTTCCCTGCTGAAAAAGAATTTCTTCTGGATTATTTTTCTTAAAGCTAAAAGGGAAAGCACTGAAATTACTGCAAATACGATAACCTGTAAATTTATTCCGGGATTGGCAATAAGGCAGAGAAGAGCAGTAACCCATGCACCTACACCGAAAAAAAAGATTACAAAACCAGGTAGTACAAGTTCAAGAAGAAATAACACAAGACCTATTATAAACCAGATCACTTCGGGTCTGGAAAAAATGGATGTACTCATAATTAAAGTTTTAAATTGTTTCCTGGGAAATTCCTTAGTAATAAGTAAAGATAAAATAAAATTGGCACAAAATGACGAACAGCAACACTTTGCTTTTAAATATGCAGAATAGTATTTAAACCGGGAAAGGGATAATTTATTTAATGGAAATGCTGTCGCATATTTCCCTCATCCATGATGTAACTTTTTTGGAATAAAAATTCAGGTTTTCGCATGTATTGTCACCTTCCATTTTTATCAGGGAACCTTTATAAGTTCTGATACTCTCAGAAAACTGGTAACAGATGAATACTGTTTTTCCGGCATCAGAACCGGTATTTTTTGTGGCAGTTACTTTGCTTGATGCGATATTCTCGATAAAGTTTGAAAATTTCAGCAATTTTTCTCCAGGGATTTTTTTGCCCGAATAAATGCATTTGCCAATATTTTCATCAACCTGACTATCGGTTATAATTAAATCTTTATCCGGGAAATTCCACTCCACAGGATTATTATAAGTAAGTACATTTCCTTCATTATCAATGATAAAGCCATAATGCTGATTTGCCTGGGCGTTATTAATGTACTCATACTGAAATAATATTCTCTGCCTTTCGCTGATGACATAATTCTTTTTACACCCTGTAAACAGAAGGACAGAACAAAGAATAACGGTTATTTTCAGAAACTGTTTCATGGTTATCGGATCACATCTTTTCAACAAAAATCAGACCAATTTGTATAATAATCAGTAACAGTTGAATAATTATCTTTCAAAGTAAATAACGTTTGTGTGATAAAAAAATTTTCAATTTTAATTTTTTATTGTAACTTATAACGGGAATAATTTCAATGAGATTGATACGGGATATGTATTTATCCCATCCGTTAGTCATGTAGCAGAAGTAGTTCATTTATAAACATTAATAAACCCTGTATATCAACATCTTTTAACAAATAACCAGAAAAATAAAAGAGTAAGATGGATAAATTTTTTGATTATTTTGATGGTCGGTACAGAGATTCAATCCTTAGCAGACCTCCGACCGATGATGGTCCTGTTATTACAATTTCCCGCCAGACAGGATGTGATGCCCGGCAGGTTGCTGAGAATGTTGTTGATAACCTTAACCGGCGATATGAAACGACAAAATGGAAATGGGTCGATAAAGATATTATTTATGCTATAGCAAAAGAATTAAATACAAATACTCAGCGTGTTGAGAATTTCTATAAAGGTATTGAACTGTCAAATATGTCCGAAATGATTATGGCTTTTTCGGGTGGTTTTGTAAGTGATCTGCGTGTAAAGAAAGCTATTAAGGAAGTTGTTTTAACAATCTGTAAGGAGGGTCATGTTGTTCTTGTCGGAAGGGGAGGGGTTTCCATTGCCAATAATATTGAGGATGCCCTTCATGTCAGAATTATTGCGCCTTTTTACTGGAGGGTTGAAAATGTGATGAAAAAAAAGGAGATGGATTTGGAAACTGCTGAAGCCTATGTCATTGATACCGACGAAAAAAGATTCAACCTTATCACCACTTTCCTCGAAAAAAAATCACTAAACATTGATTATCTGTTTGATACAACAATAAACCGCAAATCGTATAATATTTTTGAAACAGCCGAACTGATTGTTTCAATGTATGAAAAGAAAATTGGCAGACAGATTGCTGAACGCAAGAAAACCTCACAGATATTCTGAAATGTAAATGTCACAGAAGGCTGTCTCAAAAGTCTGCCACCTCCCCCCGACGTTACCGTCGGGGTACTCCTCCTCTGAAGAAGAGGAGAAAGTTATAATATAGTAAATCATTACTTTCCCCTCCTTTTAAAGGAGGGGTGTCCCGAACCTAGTGTCGGGACGGGGTGGTTTAAGACACTTTTGAGACAACCTCCTGCGTTATTTTATATATTTAATTCCCCTACCTTTTTAATATGGTCACTTAATCTTCTGTCAAGGCTTTTCTTATAAGCATCCCAGTCTTTTATCGGGTATTTTGCAACACCACTATCCATAGCAGCTTTTGCAACAGCCGATGCAACGCTTGAGATGAGCCTTGGATCGAGAGGTTTTGGTATAATATATTCTCTTCCAAATGTAAGTTTATCAAGACTATAGGCTTTTAAAACACTGGCCGGTACCGGTTCTTTTGCAAGAGCTGCCAGTGCTCTCGAAGCAGCCAGCTTCATTTCCTCGTTAATTGTTGAGGCTCTGACATCCAGAGCGCCACGGAAAATAAACGGGAATCCCAGGACATTATTAATCTGGTTTGGATAGTCCGATCTTCCGGTCGCAAATATCAGGTCATCTCTTGTTGCCATTGCATCTTCGAAGGTAATTTCGGGATTAGGATTCGCCATGGCAAAGACAACCGGATTTGGAGCCATCGAAGCCAGCATCTCTTTTGTCAGCATACCGGCCACTGAGAGCCCCAGGAAAAGGTCTGCATCCTTAACAGCCTGAGCCAGAGTGTCGATGTCCCTGTCAGTGATAAACTCCTGCTTGTATTTATTAAGATCTTTCCTTTTACGGTTTATAACACCCTTGGAATCAACCATCACTATATTTTCCTTCTTAACGCCCATGGATAGATAAAGCCTTGAACAGGAAATTGCTGCTGCACCTGCTCCGCAGACTACCAATTTTATCTTATCGATCTTTTTCCCTGTTATTTCCAGGGTATTCAGTAGCCCGGCTCCGGATATAATTGCAGTTCCGTGCTGGTCATCATGGAAGACAGGTATATCAAGCATTTTCTTCAACCTGGTCTCGACCTCGAAACACTCCGGAGCTTTGATATCTTCAAGATTAATGCCTCCGAAAGTCGGTGCAATTTTAGCACAAATCTCAATGAGCTTGTCAGGATCCTTCTCATCAACTTCAATATCAAAAACATCAACATCAGCAAATACCTTGAAGAGCAGGCCTTTACCCTCCATAACAGGTTTACCGGCCAAAGTCCCTATATCGCCGAGACCAAGAACAGCCGTTCCGTTTGAAATAACAGCCACAAGGTTGCCTTTTGCTGTATAATTGTACGCATCTTCCGGGTTTTTCTGGATTTCCAGGCATGGCCAGGCAACTCCCGGTGTATAAGCAAGACTCAGATCAAATTGCGTACTGTAAGGTTTTGTCGGTATTACCTCTACTTTACCATGACGGCCTCTGCTGTGATAGAGAAGCGCATCTTCTTTTGTTACTTTCGGCATAGTTTGAACAATTAATAGTATTTTGAAAAAGAATTCTCACGATCCCTTAATAACAGCAGAATCGTTTTTTATTATTCTCTAAGGTACAACTATAAAACTTAATTTAAAATGAAAAATGTCAGTTTGTCTCAGGTATTGAATTTTCTAACATTAAATAACATTTTGATAATATAATTTTGCAGTAAAGACAAATTTAAATACTTTCAACGTCAGTATTTTTAATCATTTTCTGAAGTATTCTTAAAATTACATTTATTATATGGAGCAAAATTTCGCAATTGGTGTAGATATCGGTGGAAGCCATATCAGTTGTGCAGCAGTTGATCTGGTATCATATAAGATACTTAGAGAAACACTTACTGAGAAAGCGGTTGATAACAAGGCGCCGGCAGGAGAAATCATTGCAATCTGGGCAAAAGCCCTTTCTGAAGTGATTAAAAAAATCCCGCATGGACGACTTAAGGGGATAGGTTTTGGAATGCCAGGGCCTTTTGATTATGTAAAAGGGATAAGTTATATAAAAGGTGTGGCAAAATATGAAAACCTTTATGGCTGCAATGTTAAAAATGCTATTTCCGAAAGCCTGAATGTCCCTGAAAGCTTCCCGGTCAGGTTTATGAATGATGTTTCATCCTTTGCCGTCGGGGAAGCACTGGTAGGTAAAGCAGCAAAGGTAACCCGGTCAATGTGTGTCACACTCGGAACCGGCTTCGGATCTGCTTTTATCAGCGACCGCATTCCTGTTGTTGATGGTCCGGAGGTTCCAAAGCTGGGCTGTGTTTATCACCTTCCTTACAAGGACAATATTGCCGATGATTATTTTTCCACACGATGGTTTCTCGGAAGTTATAATAAGCTGACAGGAAAACATATGAGCGGCGTAAAAGAAATTGCTGAACTGGCTATTAACGATAAAGCAGTAAAAGATCTGTTTACAGAGTTTGGCAATAATCTGGGATCGTTTCTTGCTCCATGGCTGATCAGATTCAAAGCTGAAATAGTTGTGGTTGGCGGAAATATTTCTCATGCGTGGAATCTTTTTGGTAATATTTTCGAAAGCAGATTGAAAAAGGAAGGTTGTAGCTGCAAAGTAACCCTTTCTGAACTTAAAGAAGACGCTGCACTTATCGGTAGTGCATATCTTCTCAATGATGATTTCTGGAAAGCAGTTCAGCACGCTCTTACATTGATGTAACCCATAAACCTTAAACTTTTTGATTATGAATACTCAAAAAATCAACATTTCAAAAATAGCACCTGTTCTGATGGCTTTCTTTGTGATGAGCTTTGTTGACCTTGTCGGTATCGGTGTTGACCGTGTAAGCAAGGATATGAACCTCAGCGCAACATTAGCCCAGCTGATACCTTCAGCTGCTTTCCTCTGGTTCCTTCTGTTATCTGTACCGGTTGGGGTGATGCAGTCACGGCTTGGGAAGCGGTTTATGCTAAATATAGGGATGGGAGTAACAGCCCTGGGATTACTGGTCCCTTTCTTCTTCTATTCATTTGGAATGGTTTTGGCAGGATTTGCTCTTCTGGGTATTGGTAATACCATAGTTCAGGTTTCTGCCAATCCATTACTGGTCGATGTTGTTCCTGGTAACAGGGCTTCAAGCTTCCTCAGCTTTTCGCAGTTTGTAAAAGCAATTGGTTCCATGCTGGGAGCTCCTCTGGCAGCAGGTTTTGCTGCTTTGTTCGGTGACTGGAAGCTGTTATTCCTGGTGTTTGGAGTAGTCTCAATCCTGTCCGTCTTATGGCTCGGGTCTTCAAAGATTGAAGAAACTAAGGTTGAGGGATACAAAGCAACATTTGCCTCTTCATTTAAACTTCTTGGAAACGGTTTTGTACTGTTAATGGTGCTTTCAATCTTTCTGGTTGTTGGAGTTGACGTAGGTTTCAATTCAAATTCAGGCCAGTTCCTGATCAAACAGTTCAATATTGACCAGACAGTAGCAGAGTCAGGTCGCAGCGTATATTTCTTCGGACGTATGCTTGGTACTTTTGCCGGAGCAATCCTGCTTACTAAAATCTCTTCGCGCAGTTTTTTTATGTGGACCTCCGTACTCGGAATATTGTGTTTTATTGTTATTCTTCTTGTGAAGTCACCTGCAATGGCATGGGTGCTCGTATTTCTTATTGGACTGGCAGTTGCAAATATCTGGCCGCTTGTATTTTCGATTGCGGTAGAAAAATATCCCACACGCAGTAATGAAATATCCGGACTTATGATGATGGCAATATCAGGAGGAGCAGTTATTCCCCTTTTAGTCGGTTGGATAAGTGACATGAGTACCGTTGCAATTGGGATGACTGTTCTGATTGCCTGTATGATTTACCTGTGGGCAGTATCAATGTACTGTCTTAAAAAACAGTGATTGTCGAAGATCAGGAAAAAAATATTCAAATTCTGTTTGTCTGCTTCAATATAACAAACCCTTCGGTTTGATAAAAAAATCGAATCTTGTTAGGGTAACTTTATATTATCCTGTATTATAGAAAAGTAAATAAAGGGAAACAGAGTAAAACGACTTATCTCGGGATGGCTGGAATAAATCAGATCGAATATCAGCTTCCTGACGGATCAAATGTATCATTGAATGCGGACAGCAAAATCACATATGACAGGATGCATTTTAATAGTGACCGCCATCTTAAACTTGAGGGAGAGGCATTCTTCGATATCACACAAGGGAATAATTTCACCATTTCAACAAGCAGTGGTGAAATTAAAGTTCTTGGCACCTCATTTAATGTTTTTACCAGAAATAATTCATTTAAGGTAAGTTGCCTTACAGGTAAAATCCTTGTTTTCACTGAAAACCAGTCAATAGAAATAGTTCCGGGCGAAAGTGCCGAACTTTCAGGGGATGGCCTTATCAGCTTCAGGGATAACAACTTAAGTTCGGTTACAGGTTGGCTGAATGGAGAATTCAGTTTTGTGAATGCATCTCTTGTTTTAGTATTTGAAGAGATAGAGCGTCAGTTTAATGTTAAATTTGCAGGTCAGAAGATTGATAACAGGTATTTCACAGGTGGTTTTACAAATAAAGATCTGAGAACTGCGTTAGAAATTGTATGTCCCCTTATGGATCTAAAATATGAGATTGGCAATAACGGCAAAATATTTATTTCTGAAAGGACGCAATAGTACAATTCTGTGTATTACCTTAATATCATTCCTGTTACATTCAAATCTTAAAGCTCAGACTTATAAACTGACTTTTCAAAATACTAAACTCTCTGAAGCCCTTCTTCAGTCATCAAAAGAGCTTGATATTAAAGTAGCTTTCGATTCCGACAAATTAAGTGCTATAACCATAGATAAGGAGGTCATCGGCAATACTGTTGATGAATTTATGACAAACCTCCTGTCTAATACTGGTTTTGAATTTAAATCGAGATATGACAGGTATCTGATCCTTGACCTGAAAGGTAACGATGAAAACAGCCTTTATAATGAATGCCAGATTATCGGTTTCAAATTCTTTCTCTCGGTAGGGTAAAAATTAATTTTCCTGTATTAATGAAGGAGTTTGACACTCAACTCTCCCATGGGGCTGCATAATGTTAAAATTTAACAGTTCTCTTAAAGGGGATGGGGGCAAACAAAGAAGATTAAGTCTAACCTAATAAGGAGAATTATGAAAAATAAATTAATTATCGGATCCGTCATCCTTCTGATGACAGGATTCTTATCATGTCAGAAAAATGACAGGTTCTGGGGTGAGTCCTCTTTAGAAAAGGACCTGTATACATCTGTAACTGAGATTATTGGAAATCAGGTAAGTTTTATTACAGGTGCTAATGAGCATGGTGTATCTGTTGAAAGATATGATGGCCATAGCCCGGCCTGTTTATTGAACGGCAGTCCGGGAAATTATGGTATTCCAGGATGGGGCATGCCGGGTATCAGCCATCTGAAATTCCATGTTCCGCATATTGACAGTTGCGTTAATGTCACTGTGAGCAGCAATACGTATCCAAAGGAAATTGTTATAGAATATCTTGCCGGATGCTCTAATCACAGGCATGACAAACAGGGTAAAGTCATAATTAATCTTTCGGATACTATTACCAACGAGGGAGCAGTGCAGACAATAACCTATCAGGATTTTTATATTGATACCATTAAAGTCGATCTGACGGCAACTTTAAAAAATCTTGGAAAAAATTCTTCCGGAAACTGGGTTATTACAAAAACCTATACACAAACGATCACAAAGAATGATGAGGTAAGCGTCCGGAAAAACGATGAGAGCCAGGAATGGACTGCCGGATTTGAAACAACTGATAAAAAGGACAATGTTTATTATCTCTCCGGCAGTGGAAGTGTTGTTATCAATGACGCTGAAAAATATGCTAAAACAATAACAACACCATTACTTTTTGATGGAAGCTGTGAGTTTATTAAGAGCGGTGTGATCGAACTTAACAGAAACGGAAATGAAGTCATCATTGATTATGGTGACGGTACCTGCGATGACAAAGCTACAGTCACAACAAACGGAACCACCGAAGAAATTAATTTGCATTCACATAAATTCAGGGAAGGCGGAAGATTTGGGAAACATTTTCATGGTTTTGGAAGGAGACACGGAGGTTAGTTTTCTAGGTTAGTTGATTAAAGGTAAAAAACGCCCGGATCACAGATCCAGGCGTTTTTATTTATGAAAATACTTTAAAGAAATTTCAAATAAGGATTCATTTTTCGGATGATGGGTGATTCAAACTGCAGTCAAAACATTTCTAGTATACCCGGAGCGTAATTCTGGAAAGATTTTCATCGCGTGAGGAATTACCAACCATGATCTCAAATTCCCCGGGCTCAACAACATATTTCATATCAATATTGTGAAAAGCCAGGTGATCAGGTTTTATCTCGAATGTAACACTCTTCGTCTCTTTTGGGTTCAGGGAAATCCGTTTAAATCCCTTAAGCTCTTTTACCGGGCGTGTTACAGAACTGACCTTATCACGAATGTACATCTGAACTATTTCTTCACCGGCCTTCTTACCTGTATTGGTTACATCTACCTTTACTTTAGTTGAACTATTCAGTTTGATTTTCCCTTTTTCAAGACGAAGGTTGCTGAACCTGAACTGAGTGTAACTTAATCCAAATCCAAAGTAATATAAAGGCTTATTATCCTGCGAAAGATACTCGTTTATCTGGGCGCTTGGTTTAAAGTTGTAATACATAGGCAGTTGCCCGGCAGATTTCGGAACTGTTATTGTCAGTTTACCTGATGGGTTTACATCGCCGAAAATAATATCGGCAGCAGCTGTGCCGGTTTCCTGACCCATATACCATCCTTCAATTATTGCCGGAACATTCTTTTCGATATAATTTATTGATAGAGGCCGGCCGTTCATCAGATATACAACAACAGGCTTTCCAAGTGTAATAATAGCCCTGACCAGTTCATCCTGCTGACCGAACAGATCAAGGGTCATATTATCACCGATATGGGTTTTTGCCCACGCTTCCCTGCAGAGATGTTCATTCTCACCAATTGCAAGAATAATAATTTCAGCTTTCCTGGCAACTTTTACGGCATCGTTTATCAGCCTGATATTCTCTTCCCGTGTCGGAAACTTGATTTCGTCGAGTTTCCAGTTAAAGAAAGGTATAGTGGCATTTGTTGTCAGCTTACATCCTTGTGCAAATAAAACTTCGGATTTTTTGCCAACTTTATTTTTTATTCCTTCAAACAGACTGATTTTCTGGTAAGGTTCACCGGCATAACCACCAAAAAAGACATCTTTTGCACATGGCCCTATTACAGCAATTTTTTTGTATTTGTTTTTGGAGAGCGGAAGAAGGTTGTCATTTTTCAGAAGAACTATAGATTCACGGGCTGCTTTCAGCGCAAGTTCACGTGATGAAGGATCCCGGCTTACCCGGACTGCGGTTTTAAGATCGACATAAGGGTTTTCGAAGAGTCCCAGGCGGAATTTCAGCTCGAGAATCTGTGAAACGGCCATATCAATATCGGTCAGTTTGATTTTCCCCTCCTTAAGGAGCTCAGGCAGGTATTTATAACAGTTTGCCTGTGGAAATTCGAACTGGACGCCACTGTTAAAAGCTGTTTTTGCTGCGTCTTTGATATCTTCGGCAACACAATGCTTATTAAAAAGCTGATCGACACCGTAATAATCGGAAACAACCATACCTTCAAATCCCCATTCCTTTCTCAAAATGTCCTTCAACAACCATTTGTTGGAGTGTGATGGTACGCCATCCACCTCATTATATGATGGCATTACACTGGCCGGTTTGACATTATCAATGCACATCCTGAATGGAGGCATATGATAATCGCGGAGTACTCTTAATGAGTAATTTGCAGGACCCTGGTTTTGTCCTCCTTCAGACTGACCATGCCCTGTTAAATGCTTCAGTGTGGCAGCGACATGACCCGGAGCTATTGTTCCGTCGGAAGAACCCTGAAGTCCTCTCACGGCAGCGCAGCTGAGAATGCCATTCAGGTAAGGATCTTCCCCGTAAGTCTCCTCAACCCGTCCCCATCTTGGATCGCGGCATACATCAATCACTGGAGTCAGTGCATGGTGAGTGCCCCTCGTGCGCATTTCTTTTGCGATTCTTCCGTAGACTTTCTCAAAGAGATCTGAATCCCATGAGCAGGCAAGACCTATTGCCTGCGGGAAGGCAGTCACATCGCGGCGCATCATCCCATGTTGTCCTTCATCAACAAATATGACCGGTATTCCCAAACGGGTTTTCTCTACAAAATACTTCTGAATTTTATTTCGTTGATCTACAGTCTCTTTCAAGCCCCAAAAGGCAGGATGAATAGAATTCGCACCCTTTCCGAACGCAGCTTCCATCTTTTCCGGATCATTCAGGAATTCATCATTGTAATCTTCAATTCCTCCATTCCACAATCCCATCAGCTGGGCAACTTTTTCTTCAATTGTCATCCTTGAGAGCAGGTCTCTTACTCTTTTTGAAGCTGCCAGTTTAGGATTTTTATACAGTGGTTTATTCAAAGCGTTAATCTCTTTTTTCCCGATTCTGGTTTTTTTTGCCATAATTTCCTTTTTAATGATAAACTTTCTATTTCTGTGCATAAGATTTCCGGCGTTCAGCAAGTTCATCCTGCATCTTAAACTCAGTACTTTTATTGATCCTGTAGAAGTAGAGGACAGCAATTCCTAAACCCATGAAAATTGCAGGATAAATACTTGTTGTAAGACGAATACCCATCAGAGCATGAGGAGTTTGCACTGCATTAGCCACATAACCATATATGCTGAGAAGTGAGCCAGCCAGGGCACCTCCGATTGCAAGACCGACCTTTAATCCGATGATAATGCCTGCAAATACTATTGCAGTGGCGCGCCGGTTGTTCTTCCATTCCGAATAGTCTGCCACGTCGGCCATCATTGCCCATGGCAGCGGCATTGAAACGCCCCAGAAGAAATTAAAGAGAAGCTGCAGAAGAAGAGTTATCATTATTGCTCCGGGAGCAATAAATATGAAAAGAGCTGCTGTTATTACACTGAAAATAAGCGCTGTTTTAAACACATCCCTTTTCCCGAAGCGTGCTGCAAGAGGTTTGGACAGAAATATTCCAAGTATTGCAGCAAGCTGACTAAAGATGTTTATGATACTGAAAGCATTGCCGGCGATGTCGGCACTCTGACCAATCAGACCGACCTTTTCAATTAACCCGAAGAGTCCATTATTCAGACCTTCAAGGAATGACAGCATGCTATGTTCATCGAGATAATACTTGAAGAAATAGAGCAGGATGCTGTTCCTGATGGCAAGGAAGACAAACATCAGAACAAAAACCAGGAACATAATGACCCAGGGGCGGTTTTTTAAAAGGTCGGAGATATCCTGCTTCAGGGATGTTCTTTGCTGCGGATCAGGCTTTATTCTTTCCTTGGTTGTAAGGAATGTGATTATGAAGAATAATACTGCAAGGGCGCAGAAAATTCCCATCGTTATCTGGTAACCTTTTGCGCTGTCTCCCTGTCCGTAGTGATTCACCATCGGCAGGGCAAATCCCTGGATGGCAATTGTAGCAAGTGTTACAAAAATGAAACGTACGGACGATAAGCTGGTACGTTCAACCATATCCCCGGTAATAACACCGCTCAGAGCAGCGTAGGGGATGTTATTTGCTGAATAGACTGAAAGTAATAATATATAGGTAATATATGCATAAATTAATTTCCCTGACGGGCCGAAGTTGGGTGTGGTAAAGGCCAGGAAACCGATTATCCCGAATGGCAAGGCTGTCCAAAGTATCCATGGCCGGAATTTACCCCAGCGTGTGTTGGTCCGGTCAGCAATCACACCCATTACTGGGTCAAATATCGCGCCCCACAGTCGGGCAACCAGAAAGAGCCATCCTGCTGCAGCTGCCGAGATACCAAAGGAATCGGTATAAAAACTAAGCTGTAATAGCATGATGGTCTGGAAGATAAAATTAGCGGCACTGTCCCCAAGACTGAAGCCGACTTTTTCCCGCATTGATATTTTTTCTCCCATATCTGTTTTATTTGATCACTACTGGATATAATTTGAATTACGAATTTAGGAAATTACATTCAGAATATAAATTAACTTTAGTACATAAATTTCATAAAAAATAGAACAAGTTCAATTTGTATTTTGATGACAAATCTTGCAAATTGCAGAATAATTAAAATAACTTAATCCAAAATTCATAATTTCTAATTTTAATTAAGATACTATGAAAAAAGTCAACATCGGCAGACGTGATTTTTTGAAAAAAACTACAAGTGCCACAATTGCCTTTACCATTATTCCACGCCATATTCTTGGTGGTCAGGGTTATACGGCTCCAAGCGACCAGCTAACAAAAGGTATTATCGGAGTCGGAGGAATGGGGAGAGGTCACATAGGTTATGAAGGAACACAGTTGCTTGCTGTTTGCGATGTTGACAAAAAACATATGGATCAGGCGATAGCCCAGGCTGGTGGAAATATTACAGGGTATCATGATTTCAGGGATCTTATCGCCAGAGATGATATCGATATTGTTCATATCGCAACACCGCCACATTGGCACGGAATAATAGCAAAAACTGCTGCTGAGGCCGGGAAAGACATCTGGTGCGAAAAACCAATGACACGGACAATAGGCGAGGGGATAAAAGTTGTAGAAGCGGTCCAGAAATATGGAAGGATGTTTCGTCTAAACACCTGGTTCCGGTTTAAGGACCAGTTTTATGGTTTGGGTACTACTGTAAAACCTCTTAAAAAACTTATTGACAGCGGAGTATTAGGCTGGCCCCTGAAAGTAACTGTTAGCGGTACCACAGGCTTCGACTGGAAATTCTACTGGACCGGACTTTATAATCTAAAACCTGAGCCTGTTCCCGAAGAACTTGATTATGATTTCTGGCTAGGGCCTGCTCCTTATAAACCCTATAACCCGGAGAGAGTTCATTCCAAGTTCCGCGGATACTGGGATTATGATGGTGGCGGTCTTGGGGATATGGGACAGCACTATCTTGATCCGGTTCAGTACCTCCTGAGGAAAGATGATACAGGACCTGTTTCAGTTGAAATAGATGCGCCACAGCAGCATTACGATGCAGTTGGTTCATGGCGCAGGATAACCTACACTTATGCCGATGGCTGTAAAATCATCCTTGACGGAGAAAACCGTGACACAAATGCTGCGTATATCGAAGGACCTGATGGTAAATTATTCAAAGGTTTCAGATCAGATATAAGGGATATAGAAAAACTGGTTGATTCATTACCTGATCCGGAACCACAGATCACAACATTCACCGAATCTGTAAAAACCCGTAAAAAATTTGCACTTAACGAAGCTAACGGGCACAGGTCGTGCTCTATTGTGAACCTTGGCATCGTTGCCCTGCGCCTTGGAAGAAATCTGAAATACGATCCTGTAAAACAACAATTTATTGATGATGAAGGTGCCAACAGGCTTATTAACCAGCCAATGCGTAACCCATGGAAAATCTGATTAACGATTTAATTTGAAAATTTGAAAATATGAAAATGAATAAAATACTTCTTACTGGTTTGTCTCTCATTCTGTTCTCAGCATTATCATATTCGCAGGATAAAAGGACTCTTGAGACAAAAGTAGCTGATCTGCTTGCACAGCTTCCGGCTAACGATCTTCAATATACTGATAAACTGATGGGTGATATGCTGGCCCTCGGTGAAGAGGGGATTAAAAAGATCTGCAACCAGATTATCCCGGCAGGTACCGGTGATGATACAAGTTCAAGGTTTGCTGTTGAATCATTTTCCAGGTACCTGTCGCAGAAAGGAAAGGAAAACGAGAAAGCAATGTGGGAAAAGATTTGTATTTCATATGCAACATCACAAAAGGATCACGGGGTGATAGATTTCTTTATTAAACAGTTGCAACTGGTAGGTAGCGAACAGACCTCTGAAGCTTTAAAAATGTATCTTTCAGATAAAGATAATTGCTCTGCAGCTATTTCGGCAATCACTGCTATAGGTGGCAAAACAGCCGAACAAATACTTGCCGTATCTCTTAAAAATAAAGAGCTTCCATGTGCTGCAGCGGTCATGAATGCCCTTGCTTCGATGAAATCGCAAGTGGCTGTAAATGAATATATTTACTGGGCTTCGGATGCAAGTGTCAATACCAAAGCTTCAGCATATAATGCCCTTGCACAGTCCGGCAGTCCGGATGCATATCCGGTACTGTTAAAAGCTGCTCAAGAATATTTATACCGCTGGGATCGAACCGGTGCAACTTCAGCATTGCTCAACTATGCCAGAAATGTAGCTCAGAATGGTGATGTTAAAACCATGGATAAGATATGCAAGCTTCTGATAAGCAAATGCAATAACAGTCTTACCTTTCAGAACAAAACAGCTGCACTGGAAACTTATGTAACTTTTCATGGAATTGATGCAATGCCTTATATAATGAAGGCAGCAGCACACTCTGACAAAAAATACAGGAATGCCGCAATAAGAATGTCTTTGTCACTTCAGGGAAATGAGGTAACTAAGAAATGGATAGACTATTTCCCGAAAGCGATTCCTGCTGCCAAACCAGAGATAATTAATATGTTAGGCATCCGCGGAGATGAGCAGGCTTTATTCCTGATATTTGCTTCTCTCCAAAACCAGGATGTGGCAGTTCGTTCAGCCGCTGCTGAAGCTGTTGCTAAATTAAATGGTAAAAAAGCTGCACCGGCATTGATTGATTATATGATGAAATTCGAAAGCTCGTCTGACCAGGAAGCAGTAAAATCAGCTTTCAAAACGATTGCCGGGAATGATGAAATAGCTCTTCTCAAGCCGGTACTGAAGGAGGGTTCCTCCTCTGCAAAAAAGAGCGCTATTGAGCTTATGGCATGGAAAAAGGGACATGATTATTTTTCAGAAATTATACCTTTTGCCTCGTCTCCTGATGAACATGTTAAAACTGCTGCCTTTAAGGCGCTTTCCAGTCTTGCGGGAGAAGAAAACCAGGAAGAACTTATCAATTTATTATCAAAAACCGACAATGCCGGATATATAGCTGATGTACAGGAAGCTCTTGCAGGTGCAGCAAACAAAGCAATGGATCCTGAAAAAAGATCATCAGTTATCCAGAAAGCTATGGATAGTAAAACCGGGAAGGAAAAGCTCATTCCTGTCCTTGCCAGAACAGGAGGGAGAGATGCTCTGGCTGCGGTATTGAAAGAGTTTGAAAATGGTAATTCCGAAATGAGGGAAATATGCTTTAAAACTCTTACTTCATGGACCGATTATTCTGCTTCATCTGCATTGTACGAGATATGCGCATCGGGGAATAAGACTTATGAAGCTTCTGCTTTTGAGGGTTATGTAAGGCAGATAAGGTCTGCTATATTACCTGATGAACAGAAACTTCTTCTCTTAAGGAAGATTATGCCATTCGCGCTATCACCTGAACGTAAGAATGAAATCCTGACCGAGGCAGGCAAACTTAAAACTTATCAGGCGCTCTTTTTCGTGGCAAAATATCTTGATAATCCTGAAACATCAGCAACTGCTGCTAAATCAGCCATGTATATTGCTCTTCCTTCAATTAATTCAAAAACCGGCATGTACGGAAATCTTGTAAGGGAAATATTAACAAAAGCTGTCCCAAAGCTTTCAGGACCGGAGAGTGAATATGATAAAGAGATGGTAAATAAATATTTAACTTCCATACCTCCTGATGAGGGATTTAAGCAAATGTTCAACGGGAAGGATCTTACCGGGTGGCAGGGTCTTGTTGAAAATCCGGTTGCACGGGCAAAAATGAAAAGGGATGAGCTCGAAAGGAAACAGGCTGAAGCAAATGCTAAAGTCCCGGCTAACTGGAGTGTAAAAGATGGTTGCATCTGGTTTAACGGCAGAGGAGATAATCTGTGCTCTGTTGTGGAATATGGTGATTTCGAAATGTTTGTTGACTGGAAAATATCTAAAGCCGGCGACAGTGGCATCTATCTGAGAGGATCACCGCAGGTTCAGATATGGGATACATCTAGGAAGGAAGTCGGAGCACAGGTAGGCTCAGGAGGTCTGTACAATAATCAGATAAATCCATCAAAGCCTTTAAAGGTTGCTGATAATCAGGTAGGTGAATGGAATACTTTCAGAATAATGATGGTTGGCGAAAAAGTTTCTGTCTGGCTTAATGGAGAGCTTGTGGTTGATAATGTTGCAATGGAGAATTACTGGGATCGCAAAATACCGATTTTCCCGAAAGGACCGATTGAACTTCAGGCTCATGGTACTGATCTCGCTTTCAGAGATATATATGTAAGGGAAATCAATGAGAAGGATTATAATCTTACTCCGGAAGAAAAAGCAGAAGGATTTGCAGCTCTTTTCAATGGAAGAAATCTCGATAACTGGATTGGCAATAAGGAATCTTATGTTGCAGAAGATGGCATGATTGTTATTAAGCCTGAACAGGGAAGCGGAGGAAACCTGTACACTGAAAAAGAGTATGCAGACTTTATATTCCGGCTCGAATTCTTATTGACGCCAGGAGCAAATAATGGACTGGGAATAAGGGCACCTCTTGAAGGTGATGCAGCTTATGTTGGCATGGAGCTTCAGATACTTGATAATACAGCGCCGGTATACGCAAACCTGGAACCTTACCAGTACCATGGTTCAGTGTATGGTGTGATCCCTGCTAAAAGAGAATATCTCAAGCCTGTCGGCGATTGGAATTATGAGGAGGTATTTATAAAAGGAACGAAGATAAAGATTACTTTAAACGGTACTGTAATTGTAGATGGTGATATTGCAGGTCCAAGAGATAATGGAACAATTGATAATAACGACCATCCGGGACTGAAGAACAAAACCGGTCATATCGGTTTCCTTGGCCACGGATCTGTAGTTAAATTCCGTAATATCCGCATAAAAGACCTTTCAAAGGTAGAATAAAGATTATTTTGAAAATAGTATAAACATTTTAAAATATAATATTCCTCCTTTGTGCTCTTTGAGATATCCGTACTAAGAACACAAAGGATTTTAGGTTGCTCATTTATCAAAATTTATAAGATGAAAAATCTCTCAATCATTTTTCTTGCTTTATTTTTAAGTTATTCATGTACAGATGTCAAACCTCCGGAGCCATTTGGTCCTGTGCCATCTGAACGGCAGCTTGCATTGCATGAAATGGAGTATTACATGTTCGTCCATTTTACTGTTAATACTTTCACAGATAAGGAGTGGGGTTTTGGCGATGAAAAGGAATCAGTTTTTAATCCGGCAGAACTCGATTGCCGGCAATGGGCAAAAGTAGCAAAAGAGGCAGGGATGAAAGGAATAATAATTACTGCCAAACATCATGACGGTTTCTGTCTCTGGCCTTCAGATTATACAGAACATTCAGTTAAGAACTCTCCATGGAAAGACGGTAAAGGGGATGTATTGCGGGAACTTCGCCAGGCTTGCAATGAATTTGGACTAAAAATGGGTGTATACCTTTCACCATGGGATCGTAACAGCGCTATTTATGGCACACCTGAATACCTTGAATATTATCGCAACCAGCTTAATGAACTACTTACAAATTACGGCGATATTTTTGAGGTATGGTTCGATGGCGCTAACGGAGGAGACGGGTACTATGGCGGAGCAAGGGAAACAAGACGGATTGACAATAAAACTTATTATGACTGGCCTAACACCCATAAGATAGTCAGGGATTTACAGCCAATGGCCTGCATGTTCAGCGATGCCGGCCCGGATATCCGGTGGGTCGGAAATGAGAGAGGTATGGGGAGCCTTACCAACTGGTGCCTTCTTAAAAAGGATGAAATGTATCCGGGAGGAAATTTTGCAAGGATTCTTGGGGAAGGGCACGAAGACGGAAATTATTGGGTGCCTGCAGAGGTTGATGTTTCCATACGTCCCGGATGGTTCTATCACCAGAAGCAGGATTCTCTTGTAAGGTCGCCTGAGAACCTGATGGAGTTATATTATTCATCAGTAGGCAGAAACAGTAACCTTCTTCTGAACATTCCACCTGACAGCAGAGGTCTTCTGCATGAAAATGATATGAAATCTCTTATGAAGTTCAGGGAATTAAGAGAGAATGAATTTGAAACCGATCTGGCGAACGGGAAAAAGGCTATTTCATCAAATGACAGAGGCAGAGACTACAAACCTTCAAATGTTTGCGATGGAAATCCTGTAACTTTCTGGGCAACACCCGATAATGTAACTGATGCACAGCTGATAATTAAACTGGAAGAAGAAACTGAAGTCAACAGAATTGTTATACAGGAATATATTAAACTCGGTCAGAGAGTGCAGGCGTTTAAGGTTGAAGCTCTTGTCGGAAAGGACTGGATGCAGTTGATTGACGGTACCACAATCGGGTACAAAGTTATCAGGAAATTTCCTGTGATAAAAACCTCACAGATAAAACTGACAATCAGTAAAGCAAAGGACTGCCCTGTGATTTCTAATATCGAATTATACCGGGCACCCGGGGAGTAAGAAATTGCTATATCCATATAGCAATTTATATAAATGTCTTTAAAGTCCTGGCCTTCGGACTGTCTTTCGCTTCGCTTGTCTTATCTGTCTTAGACATAAAAGACAGTCCCGTGATAGCGGGACATTAAGACCATAAGACCTCAAGACCTCAAGACCTAATTCTTTAAGGGCACTCCCACAGTTTGGGAAAGGATAATCACCTGGTTTGACCTTAATCCCATTTCCGGTGCAAGCTTATCTTTTGGTACCATTCCTCTGATTACACAACCCAGGTTCGCAGAAGCACAATAGAGGTACACATTCTGTGCTATGAATCCGGTATTTGCATATGATGACAACAAGTCAGATTCCTTGATTACATCCCCTTCTTTTTTGCCCATTTTACCCAGATCGGCAACATATATAATATTCAACGGAGCACCAGCGACAAAATCCTGCGTACCGGTTACTGCACGTATATCCCTGTTATGTATCTGTTTAAGGATATGTGATTCAGCCATGTACAGGTAAAGTCCTGAAGGAAGAGCAACATATACATCGATCTCCTGTACATTTCTGGCGGATGGTGCTGTCCTCTTCTTGTCTTCAAGTCTGTTTATACCCCAGCCTGCCCATAAGAGATCGGAAAGCTGCTGCTGTGATAGATTTTCTTTTGTAAATGCTCTGACCGACTGCCTCTCGCTAAGGGCCTGCATCAGAGGCTTGCCACCTGTTTTATCCGGCGCTGGTAACGCAATATCCTGAGATGTGACATTAATAAATAAAAAGTTTAAGGATATTGTAAACAATCCATATAAAATCTTCTTTTTCATTGCTATAGTAATTATATTTTCTTGAACATTTTTGCTACTTTGATTGCACCTGCAACTTGTTTCGCGAGTCCTTTCCAGTCTTTTTTCTGGATAAGCTCTTTGGTAATCAGATTCGAACCGATACCGACACATGTTGCACCTGCTTCAAACCATTCCCTCAGATTTTCAACCGTTGGCTCTACTCCACCTGTTGGCATTATACTGGTCCATGGACAGGGTCCCTTTATTGCTTTAATAAAATCAGGTCCGCCGACTGATAATCCGGGGAAAATCTTAATTATATCCGCACCAAGTTCTTCGGCATAGTTGATTTCCGACATAGACCCGCATCCGGGTACCCACAGGATCTTCCTGCGGTTACAAACTTTGGCCATTTCAGCATTTAGAATTGGCGAGACAACAAAATTTGCACCAAGTTGAATATACAAAGAAGCAGTACCCGCATCAACAACTGAACCAACTCCCATTACCAAATCAGGAACCTCTTTTTCAGCCCATTTGTTGAGGTCGCTGAAAAGCTCATGAGCATAATTACCCCGGTTAGTGAACTCAAAGATTTTAATTCCCCCATCATAACATGCCTTTATTACATTCCTGCACACCTCAGGATCTTTATGATAAAAAATCGGGACAATACCTGCTTCACGCATTTCTAAAATAACATCTACTCTGGTAAATCTTGCCATGATAATTCGTGTTGTTTATGCAAATGTATTTAAAAATGTTATTAACACAAATATCCTAATGGTTTGTCGTGCAAGACCTGCAAGACTTTTATCTTTTAACTTTTGTCTTTTGTCTTTAATATTTATCTTCGCCAGACAAACATTTAATATGGCATTAAACTATATCTGGATTGCTTTCTTTCTTATCGGATTCCTTGTTGCACTTGGGCAACTCATTTTTGCAGGTAATACGCAGATATTCAATGAACTGGTAAATGCGGTTTTTGCAAATGCCAAAACAGGTTTTGAAATATCCCTTGGACTTACAGGGGCGCTGACCCTATGGATGGGATTGCTGAAAGTAGGGGAGAAAGGCGGAGTGGTCGCAATCCTCGGAAAAGCTATGGGTCCGCTTTTTGAGAAGCTCTTTCCGGGATTGCCGAAAGGGCATCCGGCATATGGTTCAATTATGTTGAACCTGGCTGCAAATATGCTTGGTCTCGACAACGCCGCTACCCCGGTAGGTCTTAAAGCGATGAAAGAAATGCAGGAGGCAAATCCTGATAAGGAGACTGCCTCAAACGCACAGATCATGTTTCTGGTACTGAATGCTGCAGGACTGACAATAATACCAGTAAGCGTAATTGTTTACCGGATACAGCTTGGTGCAGCTAATCCCGCAGATATTTTCATCCCTATTCTGATTTCAACTTTCTGCGCTTTAATGACAGGATTATTGAGCGTTGCCATTATCCAGAAAATAAATTTACTGGATAAAGTGATCCTTTCATACCTCGGAGGACTGACAGCGATTGTGGCAGGAATAATTTTATATTTCAGTAATCTGCCGAAGGAGCAGATATCCGCAGCTTCCACATTTGCTGCCAACTTCACCCTTATTTCTGTTATAGTTCTCTTTATTGTACTTGCACTCATCAAAAAGGTAAATGTTTATGATGCATTTATTGAAGGAGCAAAAGAGGGTTTTAATATTGCCATCAGGATAATTCCGTTCCTTGTTGCCATACTTGTGGCCATCGGTATTTTCAGGGCTTCCGGAGCAATGGACTTTTTAATTGCCGGGATAACGCACTTTTTTGCCTGGCTGGGTGTTGACACAAGATTCACAGGAGCATTGCCTGTAGCTTTTATGAAACCTCTCAGCGGAAGCGGTGCAAGAGGCCTGATGGTCGATGCAATGACAATACACGGAGCCGACTCTTTCATCGGCCGGCTGGCTTGTACGATGCAGGGGACTACTGATACGACCTTCTATATCATAGCAGTTTATTTTGGCTCGGTAGGGATTAAAAACACCAAATATTCAATCGGTTGCGGGCTTCTGGCAGACATGGTCGGCTTTACTGCAGCTATACTTGTCGCATATCTTTTCTTCGGATAAAGGTCCGCTTCTGTCCTTCGCCCCCATGCTCCTTACCCTGAGCCATTAAACCCACCCCCAGCCCCCCGAGGCTTCGCTCGGGGCAGGCTCTCCAGGGAGGGGAGCTTTTAAAATGCCGTTTCGCCTTTACGCCGGTAAATATACCAGTATGCCAGGGGTATAAAGAATAAGCTGACTACCGTTCCCAACGACATCCCACCGATCAATGCAAGCGCCATCGGACGCTGCAACTCCGATCCTATTCCCTGGCTGAAAAGTATAGGCGCAGTTGATATCAACGATGCCATTGCGACCATAATTATCGGTTTTAACCTGCGGGAACCTCCTGTGTAAATAGCCTCTTTAAGTCCCAGTCCCTCTGCCCGCAGATTATTTATTGTATCAACCTTAAGTATTGAGTCGTTGATTATTACACCCGACATCACAATGAGCCCTATCATTGTCATAATATTGATAGTACCTCCCCACAACTTAACCAGGAGCAAAGCCCCCGCTATATCGATTGGTATTTCAAGCAAAACAATAAAGGGTTGTGTAAGAGACTCAAACTGGGCTGCAAGTATAAAATAAAGTAAAAGCAACGCAACAATAAGTACTATTGTCAGCTCCCTGAACAGCTTCTGTCCTGTAATTAATGCACCGCTGAAGTTCACCGACATATCCTGGTCTGAAGTAACCATGTTCTTTATTTCAGCAGTGACAATAGCAGGTTTGTTTGTTCTTAAATTCATATTGACAGGTACATATTCCCCGTTCATTCCTCCTTTGATTGTCTTGTAATCGTGCACTCTCTCTACTTTAACAACCTGATTTACAGGTATCGATAGCCCGGCCTTGTTCAAAACAAAATCCGTTGAGATAATATCGCTTATTTGTTTCTCTTTATCGGAAAGAACAATAGGCAGAAGTTCATAGGATGCTCTCAACTCACCTATATTATTCTGATTCAAAGATGTTTTAAGGGTATTATAAAGTGTCATTGGTTCAACATCATACAATAAAAGCCTGTCAGGATCTATCTTCATAAGTATTTTATCTTCAAGTTGCGGGGGCGAAATACCCGCATCAGGCCATCTTCCCCGCATTTCGTCAACTATGCTCATCATACGGTCAACAGGAGGGACCTCTTTCTCTTTCATCAGACTCACCTCAACTATAAGAGGCGTTTCGGATGCTGAGAAGATCTTTTCAAAGATATTCTGCTGGGCTTCGATATTTACAAGGGCTACGGGATAATTCCGGCTGATATATTCATAAGAATTCTTTTCAATAACTTCCCTGAGGCTGAAATCTTTCGCTTTAATATAAACCTTCGACTGGGTATACGACTGGTCGTAATCGCGGTTAAAAAGAAACTGCTGCTCGCCTATAAACAAGTTTGTCTGTAATGCAAGATCATCGCTAGCTTCAATTACTTCTTTAGTCCTTTTCAGGTTCTCTTTGAGATCAATGTTCTCGTTCCAGTCGACCGACACAACCAGTTCATCCTGGCGCACAGCCGGGAATTTTTCCTTTTCCATGGTGACAAAGAACCATATCATCACAAGTATTATTAGCCCAAACATTATCATCACAGTTTTCCTGAATCTGAAGAAAAAGTTCATTCCACCCTCATATTTTTCTTCCAGGTGTTTCAGGCTTATTTTCTTCACGAGCTTTGTCAGCATTCCCTCCTTCCCGTTTTTATAAAGGAGGTAGTAAATTGTCGGAAGAAGAGTAATACCTACAAGAAGCGATACTCCCTGTCCTATAACAATAGCTATTGCCTGATCGTAAAAGAGTGCCCCTGAGATACCGCTGAGAAAGATTAGCGGGATAAAAACTGCGCATGTTACAAGCACTGATGAGATCAATGGGGTGATCACTTCATTGGTTCCTTTTATGCAGGCATCAAACAACGATAGACCACGATCGATCCACTGCGTTATATTTTCGATTACCACTATCGAGTTATCTATCATCATACCTATTCCGAGGATCAGTCCGGCCAGCGAGATTATGTTTATCGACAAACCAACTAAATAAAAGAACAACAGGCTGATAACCAGTGTTGCAGGAATGCTGAATCCGATTATCAGTGGTGATTTGCCGTCTTTAAGGAAAAAGAACATCAGCAGGAATGCCAGCATGCCTCCGGCAAGGAGGCTCTGCCGCAGGTTGGAGATAGAATAGTCCAGTAATCGTGTCTGATCCTGTGAGATCTCAAATTCCATCTGCGGATAGTCTTTCCTGAAGATATCCAGCATCTCTGTCATTTTAGCTTCCAGAGAAGCCATTTTTGCTGCGGACTCTTTTATAATTGCGAGTGATATTGCTCTTGTACCATTCGAATAATATACTCCCCTCGGTCTCTCCTGCCTTATCCCCACATCGGCAACATCTTTGATCTGCAGTATCCTGCTTCCGGCTTTGAGATAGATATCCCTGACATCATTAAGCTCCTTAAGATATGAACTGAACTCAAGGTTATAGAGATATTTCCCATCTTTTACAAGTATGCTGCCTATGTTAATGTTGTTAAGCTTCACTGCCTGGGTGATATCATCATCAGTTATCCCCAGGCTCCTCATTTTCTTCTCATCCGGACTGATATAAATCTCTCTTTTGATCTGACCGGTAATATCGGCCATCCCGACCTCAGGAAGCTGTTCAATCCTTTTTTTGATAACTGTCTCTGCAAATTCGCTCAGTTCAATAAATTTTTCATCACCTGCCTGTTCATCTGCAAGGGTTATGTTCAGGAAGAAAACCGGTATATCGGTTGCGCTTGCTTTGATGATCCTCGGCCTCTCAAGGTCGTTCGGAAGATTGTTCATAGCTCCATCAACCTTTTCGTTCACCTCCATGAAGGCAAGGTTGATATCATTTCCGAATTTGAATGAAAGCCGGATAAGTCCACTTCCGTTCCGTGATTCCGATTCGATCTTATCCAGTCCCGGAACCTGGAGCAGGTTACGCCGGAGAATGCTCACAACAGTATTCTCAAGTTCCCTTGCGCTTACATCAGTACGTGATACAGCGACAGTTATTTCCGTGATATCAATATCAGGCATGAGAGATACAGGCAACCGTCCCGAGGCTACAATGCCAAGCATGATCAGGGCCAGGAAGGTCATGATCACAGCAACGGGTCTTTTTATCAGGAACTTTACCATATTTTATCTTTATAATTTGTCCACCAAAACTCTAGCGAAGGTAGATGTCTTTTATCTTTTACATCCCCCTGACCCCCTTCAAAGGGGGATTTAGCCCCCTGCTCCCTGCCCTCAGCATAATTGGTTGATAAATAAACAACCCGATAAAACTAAACACCAATCCACCGATTGTACCAGCAGCAAGTGCAAACCAGAACCTCTCATCTTTTCCTGTAAGCAGAAACGGGATTAGCCCGACTATTGTTGATAGCTTGGTCAGGAAGATAGGGATTATTTTGCTGTTGAATGCTTTAACATAAGCAACCCGTTCCGGGAGACGAGATTTTCGTCTTCTAAGACTGTTAAAATCATTCAGGATATACAGGGTTGCATTAACAACAATACCGCAAAGAAGTATCATCGCCGCAAAAACACCCTCGTCAGCTGAAATATTGAAAATATGAAATGTAACAAATACCCCTATAAACGAGAACGGGATAAGACTGATGACAATTAACGGCTGTTTGAACGATTCGAGAAGTACGGCACAGATGAAATATATTATTAAAATAACAAGAAAAATAAGATAATAATTTGTCTTTTTCTGGTCCCACGAATAGCTGAATGAGCTGCTCTGCGCCGTATAGCCCAGCGGCAGCATTGCATTTGTCTCATCGATGTTCCTGTCGAGTATCAGACTGCCGAGCTCATAGTTTCCTATAAAGTCGTAACCCACTGTAATTACATATTGCTGGTCTTCTCGACTGATGGTATTATCAGATACTTCACGGGTAACTGATGAAAAATCTTTCAGCTTTACATACTGCCCTGATAAAGTTTTCAAAGGAGTATTATTGAGACTCCAATAGTCGTACTTTTCCGACTGTAGCGATCTGATATTTACCGGGGCATTTACACCCCCGATATAAGCTGACTGAAGTGAAGTGGTTCCCCTGGAATACCTCCTTGCCTCGTTATATGCAAATGCAACATCCGAACTGCTTTCCGCAAGCATATACTTATCCATCCCGAGCCTGTTCCGGTATACTTTCCTGCTCCCACCTCCGAAAATATAACCTCCGTAATTGGCCCCAAGGAGGAACACCTCCTTAATCCTTCCCTTGCCACTGACGATCAACCGTTCTCTTAAAGCTTCCGCATAACCATACAACTCATCATAATTGTATCCTTTCATTATAACTGAATAGGTGGTACGGATATAATCACTGTACACCTGGTTGCTGAATGCCTTTCCCACTCCGTATACGGAAGCATGATAGCTCCCGATGCTGTTCATATAATCTTCGATCCTGAACTTCAGAATAAAAGGGAAGATCGTGAAATCATGCTCCGGTTTGAAGGTAATTGAAACTGTAGACTCTTCGGGATTGTAAATGCTTGTTGTGAACATATCTATTTCATTGTATGCTGCAAGCATATTCTCTAATCCACTGCAGGTAGTGTTCAAATCCTCTATGGTAAGTCCCTCTTCGCTTAGGCCGATGTTTACAGTTAGACGTGTTCTCTCAACCTCTTCTGAGCCTCTGTAATAATAAAACCTGCTGTTTTTAACCTTCTCGCTGAAGAGTCTGAATGTGCCTCCAAGTACCTTGTTTACAACAGGTTTAACATCCTGGACATATTTCCTGTTGCCTAGGATTTTATTATATATCTTCTGGAATTTTGTGTGATCCTCATCTTTTAGCTGGTTCCGTGTGTCCTTTGGAAGGGAATCGGGCAGATAAAAGACCGGCAGGCCGAAGACAAGGATTGCCAATGTAATGAATGCAACCCTGTGCTTTATGATAAAGTTTATACTTTTGAGGTATTTTTGCGAAAAAATAACTACCCTTCTTTTTCTTCTGATAACCAGGGCGTTGTACTTTGGAGCAAGCGTTATTTTTTCAATAAGCGATGGTATGAAGAAGAGAGCTACAGCAAGTGATACAGAAAGGTTTATGATCACCACCGCAGCAAAATCGGCAAGGGTTACTTTCGAAGCTTCATCGAGAAAGAATATTACGGCAAGGGCTCCGATAGTAGTAAGAGTCGCAGCAAGAAGTGAGATACCTACCCTCCTGTTCTTCTGGAACCTGATATGATCAGTCATTACAATGGTGTTATTGATGATGATCCCAAAGGAGACGGTGATGCCTGCAAGTGAATATAGATGTATCTCGAGCTTAAAAAGATAGTAAAAGATAAATGCTATTAAGATATTGGCAACCAGACTTATGGTGATGATAAGAAGATATTTCAGCTCACGGCTTATTGCCAGTACAAATAGCAGGAGAAGGATAACAGAAAGGATTGTTCTGAAAATATTTTTCGATATCTCTTCTTTCAGGTAAATTGTATTATCTACCGATGTCCTGATGCTGTAACCGGGCGGCAACTCTCCCTTGATCCTCTCAATTACGGATTTAATACCTTCAGCAACCTTCAGGTTGTTCACATTTTTGCCTGCGGTAACATTTATATTTATGGTATTCAGACCGTTTATCCTGAAATAGCTTTGGGGGCGCTGATCTTTGAGCCTCACTTGTGCCACGTCGGCAAGATGGATTATCCGTCCCGACACTTTTGCAACCGGAATTACTTCCCATCTGAATGACTCTGAACTGTTACCCTCGAGGGTAAGATATGTCCTTTTCTCCGGGCCACCTGCAAAGGATTCAGCAGCACCTCCCAACTCAAGCTCGAGAAGATAATTATTAATTGAACTATTTATTGCCGTTGAGCTTATGCCTATTGCCGAAAGCTTCTGCTGGTCGTAAGTGAGTTCCCATTCCTGGGGGGTGGCTCCGTATATATTCACGCTGTAAACACCTTCAACAACAGCTATGGCCGGTTTTACAGTCTCCTCCGCCAGGTTATAAATATATGAAGGACTTGCATTACCATTTAGCTGGAAGCTTAGTATTGTTGAACCCGACTGGTTTGACGGCATATTCATGGTGATCACCGGGTAAGAGACTCTTTCAGGAAGTCTTTTGCGTGATTCCCTCAGAAGAGATGCAACCTCAAACCGTTTGGCTCTCAGATCGATATTTTTATCGAATTCGATGGTTATCCTGCCCCCTCCATTATAGGTTGAAGAGGAGATTTTTCTGACACCTGTAACGGTAGTCAGTACTCCTTCGAGAACTGTTGTAACCTCCTGCTCCACAACACGAACCGGAGCCTCGGACCAGTTCCATGTTATAGCAAGGGATGGAAGATACCTGGTTGGATTAAGCTGAAGCGAAAGCAAAGGGATCATAGCCGCACCGACAATGATCAACATAACAAATAATATGTTGACTGTGAATGTGGATAAGAAAGAACTGTAATGAGGTTCTTTATTCATTCCTCCCTCACAATTGTTTCGTGTGCAAGGTTTACATTACCGCTTACAATAACAAGGTCGCCAGGCTCCAGTCCCTCTTTTACCGATATGCTCGTACTGTTCTCAAATTCTACAGTTACATATTTCCAGATTGCCAGTGAATCCTGCCGAACAAAGATCACATCTTTTCCCTGGCGGATGACAAGAGCTTCTTTTGGCACAACCAGCTGGTTCGGGACAGGTTTTCGGATCATCACCCTTACATTCATACCATCGATAAGCCTGCTGTTATTGCGGAATTGTGCCTTTACCTTCACCATACCTGTCTCATCGACCTGCGGATTTATCTGAGTAATTGTGCCGGTAATCACTGTACTGTCGTTAATAAAAGGTATGATACCCACAGGCATGCCTTTGTTTATAAAACCGAATTCCGATTCGATAACCGGGAATTCAACATCCATTACTTCATCGAAAATTATGGTGCAGAGGCTTTTATAGTTCTGAGATGGATTCCACTGCATCGCTTCGAGATTAGCGACAATACCGCTGATAGGGGCATATAACCTTGTATTGTTAAAGTTATATTTAGCAACCTCAAGCGCTGTCAGAGCATCGTTGAGCCCGCTTCTGATACGAGAAATCTTTATTTTGGCAGGAGAAAGACTTGTAGTGTCGGTTGTATAATAATTACTCAGCAGGTCGTCCTTGAAGTTAATTTCCGCTTTTTCGAGAGTCTGTTGTGCTGAAGTTAATTTTGATCTGTATTCAAAGTCCTCGATAACCGCCAGCAGGTCACCGGATCTGACCTTCTGCCCGTTCCGGATATTGAGCTCCTTTATAATACCATTCACCTTAAAGGGAACAACTGCTTTTTGGGAAGAATATGCTTTTCCGTTGCTTATGAGTTCGTGGTAAAAAGTTGATGGCTCAAGTTTTACTGTTTTAACCAGAACTGCTTCAGGACGAGATGAGCGGCGTGCCATCTCCTCAAGGTTTTCGGCCTTTTTTGGTTTGCAGGAAAAGATAAATGCTGTTACTAAAAACAGTAATAGAAGGATTCTGGCTTTCATTTTCACATTGACTTATAATGTTATCTGCATTAACGGATTATAAATTTATGCAAGATTTTTCAAACAGGGTAACTTTTCTGACTAAATGTTTCGTTAATAATTATTTTGATTATTGCTTTTATTCTCTGTGTTTCTCTATGTCTCCTCCGGATTTCCTTCGTGAAAGTTCCTTGTTATTGCACAGTTACACAGAGAAGATACAACTTGTCCCGATTTATCTTGAGAGTTACACAATAAACTTACACGATGGATCTAATAAAAAGCAAAGATTTAGCATGCCACTAGTATTCAGTCCGAATGCGAAGGTTTGACAGGCCACAGTCCATGGAATCAAGCTGATAAAATTTGAATAAGGGAGGCAATTTATCAGTTCAATTTGAAACTTTCAAAAGGTCAATGGTCATAATTCATTGTCCGTGTTGCCGACTGGCATTATTTGTTTGAGTTAAAATTTAAATTTGATAAACATTAACACTGGATTGTCATCCTCTTTAATAATCTGTCCAATCATGTTAAATGTTGATTGTTCGGGACTTTTAAATTTATCTCGATGTTTTAAAATTTGAATTGGTTCAAGTGGAATTACGAAGTTATCATCAATGGATGAAATTGGAGTTCCGAAAATCCCATTGTCTATATTATTGTTACAGTGCTTAAAGTCAATTTGATGTGAATTAATTTTTGATATTGCTTTAAAAGATTGATTGTTCGATTTGAGATATTTTAAGAAGATATAATTTTTACTTTCGAAAAAAGAAAGCACATAAGAAGGAGAATTTGATTGTAAAATAGGAGCCATTTCGGGTGGTATCTTGTCGGGATATTTCATAAAAAGCTTCTGAAGTGTTATGTCCCCCGTAAAGTCGAAAATATATCTTGGAAGAATTTGATTGTTAGAAAACATCCAAACTGTATCAAAAGAGGGAGCAAAGAAATGATATTCATTATCAATATTAATTAGGTTTTCACCTTCAAATGTGGAGCTATATTGTTTAGGATCAATAGGTTTATAAGTTCTTAATAGGTTTCCTTCAAAGTCATATTGAGTAATAAGACCCGGAAATTCAGTTCCATGGTATAAATTGATTTTGTTCGACTCGACAAAGAAATTTTCACCAGGGATAAATGCATTAAAAAGTTTTCTTTTGAAATTCCCTTTATAATCAAATTCAGCAATTTTCAATTTGTCCCAAATTAAATATGAATCGTTTATCTTAATAACGTCTCTTGGATTATCAATCTCTTCAGGGCCAGGACCAATTTGTCCAAAAGTTCCAAGGAATTTCCCAGTAATATCGAATACTAGTATTTCTTTCATATTCCAGAAGAGTTGATTAATTATAAAGATGGAATCGCCAAAGAACTTTATCTTGGAAATCTTGTTTATGTAACATTTTGAATTAGTCTCCAGAGGTATATAGCTGATCGAGGAACAGAAATCTGATAAGTTTATGAGTTCTTTAGGTTTACTTTCAAATCGAATTGACTTAATATCCTTATGGTTATATGAATCCCTATTACAAGCAATAATTGTAATTACTAGAGCCAATCCTAGTAAGTAGATGATTATTATATAAATAAGAAAAAATCGCCTCATCATAATAACTAATTTAATTTGAGGAATTAGGTATAGAAACATTAAGCCAAAGGTGGGTAATCATTTATTTCAACAATATTGATAATTGCTCATTTGTGATCGATATGGTAATTTAACTGGAAAAATCGGTCATATAGACCACCCTTCACCGTTTTTGAGAGACCATGCTTAACCGGATGTAAAAGACCACCCCTAAGTTAACATCCTTTTTTGCTTCATTTTTATCATAATTTGCAGGGTGATTTTACAAAGTTATTTTTTTAGTCTGTTTCTCCAAGTGATAAGAGTGACTGTTATGTCCTTGTATGAATTTCATATAGTTAAGATACAAAACTCAGGGTTCTTTGAGAAAATAACAAGCTCTTAGTTATCAACAAATAAGCGAGGTTATTAGACAGTCTGACGGTCCGGCAATAAAGGGAGGTTGTGTTACCCGACGCAAGCACCGGGCAGATCCAGGTACTTTAGCCGCGAAACTGTCACGGTGCCAGGAGGGTATGGCACGCGTTTTTGCAGTCCGGGTACAAAGCTGGTTGAACATTACGAGTGTCGCGGTACAAATTTGAAAGCGAGGCATATATTTATCCCTGGGTACAAATTTCATACGTTGCAGTGGCGCGGTCCGGGTTTATCACTGGTTACAAATCTGTCTTGGATGGAAAAGTCAGCTGCCTTGACCATACTTGACCGGATCATATTGACCACTAAAAGCCGGAGTTAAATGCTTGTTGTTAAGTTATGTATGTTAGTTATAATATAGCCGGCCAAATGTGGTCAAGGCATCAGGTTTTTGCATATAGTCCGACAATACGAGTTTCAGGATACGGGGGCACTATCACTTCCCACTCCAAAGTAGGCATGGGGTGGGAAAGTCGAAAGTTTATAAAGTTTATAAAGTCTTTTCCGTAAATTATGGACTTGCACGACTTGCACAACTCACACTACTTGCATAACTTGCATGACTTGCATGTCTTGCAAGACTGCAAGACCTGTAAGCTTTTAACATCACAATAAAAAAAATGAAAAACTAATTCTTATGAAAAAATTTATACTACTCGCTGCAATTTTATTAAGTTTGATAGCATGTAATCAGAAAAACATAAAGAACCCTGATTTTGCCGAAATTACAAATGCTCAGTTTATCGACTCAACTGATATGACAAATAATTTCTACGATAATTCCGAGACCTACTCACTCATTGTTAAGGAATTAACAGTTGAGGGTGAAATTGCAAATCCAGGAAAGGTTGACTTCACACAGTTATCAAAACACTCCGTTATAGTAAAGGAGACTTTACTTGACAGTGTAGGAGGTGACCGTTTTACAGGGGCTTTCAGATATGACGGATATTCTCTTTTTGATATCCTGGAGAAGAGGATTATCAGGAAAACAAATGCGGAAGAGTTCAGTCCGATTATAGATCTCTATATTGAGATTGAAAATGATAAAGGTGATAAAGTAGTTTTCAGCTGGGGTGAGATATATTATCCGAACAACCTGCATAAAATTATCATTGCCACTGGTGTGTCGCGGATAGTACCTTCCAGAACAAAGGACTTATGGGTACTTCCGGGGGAAAGTAAGATTATTGCCGCAGGTGACCTGATAACAGAAAGGAATATTTCAAGTCCTGTCAGGATTACAGTAAAATCGTTTCCAAAATCATTTAATGTCGTAAAGGGTATGTCACCGATGTACTCGTCAAAAATTATACTTTTTGAAAACCAGAAACCTGTCGGTGAAATATCTTCTGTTTCCAAAATAATTAAAACAGAGACATTTAAAACGATTTTCTATGGCAGGGGAAAAGGGATTCACAGTACATCACCCTTTACCGGAATATTACTGAATGAGATTCTTCAGGCATATTTTCCTGTCAGCAGGAGCAGTCTTAAATCAGGCATAATGTGCATTGTCGGGCAGGATGGTTACAGGAGTGCAATTTCATATTCTGAACTTTTTAACCGGAACGATCAGCAGGAATTTCTTCTGGTTGAAACAGCCCCTGGCGAGGATGGCGGATTGTTCCGTATATTTGCTGCCAGCGATTTCTTTTCCGACCGGGCAGTTAAATCGGTAATTGAGATACATCTGGGTTTTTAGCTATTTTAATATTATCTTTCAAAGCTAATTGCTGTTTTAATGAGTCTTGTCTTAGTTTCTGTTCTGGTAGTAATAAGTATAATTGCAATTATTATCCTGACATCCAGTCTCAAACTGAAAGCTTTCATAGCATTGTTTATCGTTTCAGTTTTTCTGGCCTTTACAACTTTACCACCTGATACGGTTATAAACACAATAAAAGAAGGCTTTGGCAATACCATGGCTTCTATCGGATTTCTGATAATTTTCGGGGCAATTATTGGTATTACACTGGATAAGACAGGAGCTACATTGAGTATTGCCAATTATATTCTGTCCAGGACCGGACAAAACAGAAGTGCGCAGGCACTCGGGATAACCGGATTTATTACAGGATTACCAATTTTTTGCGATTCAGGATATATCATTTTAAGCGGACTGGCAAAATCGTTCAGTTCAAAATCGAAAATAGCAATGCCTTTTATGGCTACAGTCCTTGCCACTTCTCTTTATTCGGTGCATTGTCTCATACCGCCTCATCCCGGTGCTCTGGCAGCAGCCGGGATATTTGATGTCAATGTTGGCAACCTTATTATTATAGGCATCCTTTTTGCAGTTCCCGGTGCACTGGCTGCATGGTTTTGGAGCAAACTTATGATAAAGAACAAAAACTATTCACCGGCAAAGCAGATTGAGACTGAGCTTCAAAAAACAAACAGCGAACTTCCATCAGCCTTCATGTCATTCCTGCCAATTATTGTTCCTCTCCTTCTGATAACCTTCAGATCATTAATCAGTCTTGTCGACAAAGAAGGTCTTAGCCTGCTTTATAAGATCTTCAGGTTCCCTGGTGAACCGGTTTTCGCTCTTGCGATCGGAGTGATACTTTCACTTTTGTTATTGAAAGAAAAGACAATATCCTCGATGAATGATGTTTTTTCCGATGCAATTGAAAAGGCTGGTCCCATATTAATTGTCACCGCAGCAGGAGGAATGTTCGGAATGGTTATAAAAGAAACAGGGATAGGGGAGGCACTGGGAAAAGTTCTGGCAGGTACCAGCATAGGCCTTCTGGTTCCATTCCTCATTGCTGCACTGATGAAGACTGCACAGGGTTCATCAACAGTTGCTATAATTACAACAGCATCCTTTGTAGCACCGATGCTGCAGATGCTTGGTCTGGATTCGGAAGCCGGCCGCCTGTTTGCAATGCTTTCAATGGGCGCAGGCTCTATGATTGTTTCTCATGCCAATGACTCCTATTTCTGGGTAATCTCAAATTTTGCAGAACTGGATGTTAATACAACATTAAGAGTTTATTCATCATCAACTTTTGTCATGGGTGTTGTCGTGTTTGTTTGTGTTTGGGTATCTTCAATCTTTATATTATAAGTTTTAATTTTAGAGTTGTTGTACTGATCAATTAAAAAGCCGGGATAATTTCCATGAATTACCGTGAAGTTGCACAACAGATTTTTATTGCCGGAGTTAAGGATGTCCTTCCGGGCAAGCTGATAAGCAACATGATGTCATTAAAAGGTCAGGTACTTTACATCGGGAACCAGAGTTTTGACCTGGAGAAGATTAATAACATATATATTATTGGTGCGGGGAAAGCCAGCGCAGCAATGGGGCATTATGTTGAAAATATTCTTGGCAGCAGGATTAAAAAAGGCCATATTATAGTTAAATATGGCTATTTCTGTAAGCTAAAATATATCAAAGTCACCGAAGCAGGTCATCCGGTACCTGATTCCAACAGCTTCCATGCTACAGAAGAAATTGTTCAGCTGGCAAATAAAGCAGGGGAGAACGACCTGGTAATATGTCTGTGGTCGGGAGGAGGGTCATCTCTGCTGGCAGACATTCCTGAGACATCCGTTCCGGATGAAATAATCATATTAAATAATCTTCTTGTCAGGAGCGGAGCAGATATCAGGGAGATGAATTCTGTCAGAAAGCATCTGTCGAAAGTCAAGGGTGGACAACTCTCCAGGAATATCTGGCCAGCGAATACTGTCAATCTGATTTTATCGGATGTCCTTGGTGACCCTGTTGATATTATTGCATCGGGGCCAACGGTTCCTGATAATTCAACATTTGCTGAAGCTCTTAAAGTTCTGGAAGATCATCAGATAATTAACCAGGTACCTTCAGGAATTCTGAATATCCTGTACGAAGGTGTTCAGGGCATCCTGCCTGAAACACCAAAATCCGGTGATACAATATTCAATAAAACAGTTACGTTCCTTGCCGGCAATAATAAAGCATCTCTAAATGCATCAAAAAGTAAAGCGGAAAATCTAGGATTCAATACATTTATTATAAGCGATGAGCTGAAAGGTGATATTTTAAATGCCTCTTCATATATTATTGATACGGTGATCTATTATAAGAATAACAATTCAATACAAAAACCGGTCTGTCTTTTATTCGGAGGGGAAACGACAGTCAGGGTACAGGGTGATGGTATGGGTGGAAGGAATCAGCATCTAGCTCTGACTGCAGCTTTACGGCTTCAGGATATTTCCGGTATCACTTTCCTTTCAGGCGGTACTGACGGGAATGATGGTAACACGGAAATGGCAGGTGCTGTGGTTGATTCAGAAACTGTGCATGATGCACTGGCTATTAATGCCGACCCTGAAAAATACTTAAACGAATTTGATTCATACCACTTTTTCAAAAATACTGACGGACATATATTTACCGGCCCCACAATGACAAATGTTATGGACATTGTTGTTGTATTAATAGAGTAAGCTGGTTTAATGCCGGGGAATTTCTGTTCTGTAAATACGGGTTATCTCCTCTATTGACTGATGTATCGGGATAAAAGTAACACCGGTAGTTTCCTTTATTTTACTATTATTATAAAATACTCTTGAAAAGGCAGCATTGATGATGTCGGGTGTTATCAGGCCGCTTTTACCCCTTATCTGTGAGATAATTTTCACAATACCAGTAGCTGGTTTGGAAAGTATTTCCGGAATAAAGATGAATGGTTTCCTGACATTCATGCGTTCAGCAATCATCGAAAAAAAATCCACATATGGAATATTTTCTGAAGAAATAATAAAACGTTCACCCTTAACCGGACCGTTCATCAGGATTATCATGGATTTTACCACATCTCTTACATCGACATATCCGGTTACTCCATTAGTATAAAAGAGCATACCATCCGAAATCTTTGAGAAGAACAGAGAACTTCCGCTATTCCAGTATCCTGGTCCGAGAATAACCGATGGATTAACAATAACTGCATTCAGTCCTTTGCTGATGCCATTCCATACTTCAGATTCTGAAAGGTATTTGCTAACTGAATAAGCATTATGATAGTCGGATTCGATCCATTGATGGGATTCATCTGTTATCTCATCTTTATGCGATGCTCCGATTGTGGCAACGGAACTTACATGGCACAATTTATTAACCCCGGTTTCAAGGCATGTTTTAACAATGTTTACAGTTACATCTGTATTGTTTTTTATCAACTGGTCTTTTCCGGAGGCTTCATATGATACCGTTGCAGCGCAATGATATACATGTTCCGATCCGCTGATTATCCTTTTCAGGTTGCCGGCATCTGATAAATCCAATTCAATCCATTCAATTTTATTAAAAAGTTCGTCCGGATTATCACACCAGTATGAGAAAATCTTTCTTACGAGATCAAGTTTTTTTAATTGCCTGTAATTAGCTTTGATACTTTCTCCTTTCTCAGCCAGTGAGTAAAGCAGATGGCTGCCCAGGAGGCCTGTTCCTCCTGTAACAAATACTTTTCTTTTTTTCTGCTGCATAACTGATCAGTAATTCAATTCATCCCTGAATTCTTTCTCGAGTAATTGGCTGATTATACTGTCAGGGATTATTTTCCCTATAAAAAGGAGGAACCTGTTTATGAAAAGCGGTATAAATATCCTCTTTCCTTTTTCTGCATTATCCAGAGTAAGCTTTGCCAGCCTACCGGGGGTTATCGTTACCAGCTTAGCCCAGCGCTTATGAGTACGGATTCTTTGAGTACTTAATGTATTGCTCTCTATACCATTTGGACAAACTACAGTTACCCGGATTCCTGAACCTTCAAGTTCTTTTGCCAGACTTTTTGAGAAGCTCAGGACAAATGCTTTTGTAGCAGAATATACGCTTTTATATGGTACAGGGAGAAATCCTGCCATACTGCATATATTAATAATTTTGCTTTCAGGGCATTGCCTTAACAATGGAATAAAGTATCTCGTAAGTAAAGTCAAAGCCCTTACATTTAACATAATTCTAAGATCGCTGTATTCGGGATTTGATTTTTCAAATATTGTCGTTCCGGTAATGCCGGCATTATTAATCAGGCTATTAACTTTAATGTTCTGATTCTTACACCATTCATAAACACTCCTGGGTGCCTCGATACCGGTGAGATCGATTGCAAAGTATCTTACTTCAATATTAAATTTTGATTTTATTTCATTCGCAGTCTGCTCCAGTTCAGGGCCTGGTAAAGCCACCAGTAACATATTCATTCCACGGCTTGCACATTCCAGGGCAAGTGACTTTCCTATTCCTGAACTGCTTCCTGTGATAAGAGTATAATATTGTTCCACCATAGGTCCTTTTATTTGTAAATATACAAACATCTCTTAATAGCCATTTGTGTTTTTATTATATTTGTCTGCAAGCCTCTTAATGAGGCATAAATTTTCATTCTGTTATGAAAGCCCTCGTACTTGAAAAATACAATCAGCTGGTTTATAAGGATGTTCCTGATCCTGAAATAAACACCAATGAGGTTCTGGTGCAGGTAAAAGCCTGTGGAATATGCGGATCTGATGTTCACGGACTTGACGGCAGCACAGGACGAAGGATCCCTCCGCTGATAATGGGACATGAAGCTTCAGGAGTTATTATTCAAACAGGTTCTGATGTTAAAGACTGGAAATCCGGAGACAGGGTGACATTTGACTCAACTGTCTATCATCTGAATGACTGGTTTACGCTAAGGGGATTGTACAATCTCAGCGACAATCGGGAAGTACTTGGAGTATCTCCCGGAACATACAAAAGGAACGGGGCTTTTGCTGAATATATATCAATTCCACAGCATATTCTGTATAAGATACCTGATAACGTCTCTTTTGAACAGGCAGCAATGGTTGAAGCGGTTGCAGTGGCTCTTCACAGTATAAATATTTCCGGAATTCGGTCCGGAAATTCATGTATTGTTGTGGGAGCCGGTATGATCGGTATCTTTCTGATTAAACTGCTAAAGATATCCGGTGCATCCTGCATTATTGCCGTTGATATAAATGAGAAACGTCTGATGAAAGCAAAAAATACCGGTGCTGATTATACTTTCCTTTCAGATGAAGGAAGTCTTTCTGAGAAGATAAAAGACCTTACAGGAAAACGTGGCGCAGATATCTCTTTTGAAGCGGTCGGTAAAAATGAATCTGTCAGAACAGCAATAGAGAATGTCAGAAGAGGAGGTAAGGTTGTCCTTGTGGGAAATATCTCGCCAACAGTCGATTTCCCTCTACAGAAAGTAGTTACAGGTGAATTGAAAGTCCTTGGAAGCTGTGCTATATGCGGAGAATATGAGGCTGTTCTTAATTACATGAAAATGGGCAAAGTAACGGTTGATGACCAGATATCTGCAATTGTTCCCCTTTCCGAAGGTGCTCAATGGTTTAAAAAGCTATCTGATAATGAGGGGGATATTGATAAAGTGATACTCGTTCCTTAATTTTATTAATCCAATGCCGGAAAGAAAATATAATATTTCGATAGCAGGTTGTGGTAAAGTAGCGCACCTTCACGCCAGGGCAATTAGTAATATCCCAAACGCACGTCTGTCAGGTGTCTGGAGCAGAACTCCAAAGACGGCAAAAGAATTTGCCAGCCAGTATAAAACCAGGCCATATTCTGATATCAGCCAGATGGTTTTAGAAAATGAATCTGACCTTGTAATAGTCTGTACACCCCATCCTTTTCACAGGCAGCCGGCAATTGAAGCAGCAGAAGCCGGAGCTAATGTCCTGGTAGAGAAGCCACTGGCTTCTGATCTGAAGGATTGTGATGCAATTATCAATGCCTGCAAGCTAAGGTATGGTAAGCTGGGGGTGATCAGCCAGAGAAGATGGTATTCGCCTGTAAAAAGAGTCAGGGAGGCAATTGAAGCCGGGAAGATCGGTAAGCCTGTTCTAGCAACAGTTTCTTTGCTTGGATGGCGCGATAAGGCTTATTATGATGCAGATGCATGGCGCGGAACATGGCAGATGGAAGGAGGAGGAGTTCTTGTAAACCAGTCACCTCACCAGTTGGATATCCTTCTCTGGTTAATGGGCGATGTTGATGAAGTTTACGGTATATGGAGAAACCTTAACCATCCTTATATAGAGGTGGATGATACTGCTGTTGCCATTGTTAAGTTTAAAAGCGGCGCTATCGGAAACATCCTCGTCAGTAATTCACAAAAACCCGGGATCTATGGAAAGGTTCATGTACATGGCGAGAACGGGGCTTCTGTCGGGGTACAGACTGATGGCGGAGCAATGTTCATTGCCGGCAGTACCGGTGTTGCGGAACCACCGGTAAATGACCTCTGGACAGTACCTGGTGAAGAGAATTTACTTAAGAAATGGATAAAAGAGGATTCTGAGATTTTCAACAGCTGCGATCCGACTGTTTATTACATGCAATGCCAGATAGAGGATTTTATTGATGCTATAAGGAATGACAGGGAACCAGCAGTTACGGGAGAAGCGGGTCGGAAAACCGTTGAACTTTTCACTGCAATATACCAATCAACCCGGAATAATGCACCGGTCAAATTTCCTCTTAAACATGAACCTGGCCTCGATGGACGCCAGAAATTTATAACCAGTAACAAGTAACAAGCAACAAGAAGCCAAAATTCAATAAACAAAAAACCTTATTAATTATTCTATGCCACTCCTCATTGTAGTTCTGGGAATTTGTTTACTTCTATTACTGATCTTAGTATTTAAGTTCGATTCGTTTGTGTCCTTTGTGATTGTTTCTCTTCTGGTTGCAATTGCCGAAGGTATGCCAATTGGCGAAGCAGTCCTCTCAATTGAAAAAGGATTAGGCAATACAATGGGATTTATTATCATGATCCTCTGTTTCGGGGCAATGCTTGGCAAAATGGTATCTGAAAGCGGGGCAGCCCAGAGAATTACAACAAAGCTTGTTGAAGCTTTTGGCAAGAAATATATACAATGGGCGCTGATGCTGACAGGATTTATTATAGGTATTTCCCTGTTTTATGATGTTGCATTTTTCATTGTGATGCCGCTTATATTTACTGTTGCTGCTACCGCACGTCTTCCTTTGCTTTATGTTGGTCTTCCCATGCTTGCGGCCTTATCTGTTACCCATGGCTATCTGCCACCACATCCTGCTCCTACGGCAATTACTGCAATGTTCAATGCCGATCTGGGAAAAACAATGGTTTATGGAATAATTGTAGCAATACCTGCAATAATAATTTCAGGACCGTTCTTATCAAGAACACTGAGTAAAATTGATGCCAGACCATTGCAGGAATTTATCAGTAGTAAACCACTGAATGACGAAGCTCTGCCTGGTTTCTGGGTAAGTTTCTTTACTGCTTTGTTACCGGTAATTTTAATCGGCTTTTCGACTATTGCGGGATTTTTTATGGCAGATGAAAACATTATCAGAAAAGTGCTTGGATATGTAGGAAATCCGGTTATTGCAATGCTGATTTCAGTATTGGTTGCTGTTTATACTCTCGGTTTGGCAAGGGGAAGAAAAATAGCTGACATAATGAAATCACTAACTCATTCTGTTGTTAGTTTAACAGTTATAATGCTATTGATCGCCGGTGCCGGTGCATTGAAACAGGTTCTTATTGATAGCGGTGTGAGTAAATATATTGGGGAATTACTGAGTAATTCAACTCTTTCTCCTTTGTTTCTGGGGTGGCTAATAGCAACAATCTTGCGTTTTTGTGTTGGTTCTGCAACAGTTGCCGGAGTTACAGCTGCGGGAATTGTTCTGCCGTTAGTGACGGCTACCGGAGTAAAACCTGAGTTAATGGTACTGGCCATTGGTTCTGGGAGCTTGATGCTTGGACATGTGAATGATGGAGGATTCTGGCTCTTTAAAGAATATTTCAATCTAAGCATTAAAGACACATTAAGATCCTGGACTATCATGGAAACATCGATCGGTGTATCCGGATTAATTGGTGTTATGGTATTGAGTCTTTTTGTTTAATAAGAAAGTCACTTATTCAATCCTTCAGGTCTATTCATCACTACTCCATTTTTTCATCTGACTTTAACTTCCGGTTTTTTCTTTAAACCATTTTTAGGCTTGTTTTTCAAAATTTCTTGTAATTTTAACCTCCTGAAAATTGGGGAAGTCAAACTGATGAAGAGTCTATTTTCATTATTTTATATCTTGTTTATCCCGGCAGCACTTATCGCACAGGAAGGTGCCCCGCTTCTTACACACTATACGCAAAGCAGGGAAATCGAAAACCAAAGCTGGGCAATATGCCAGGATGAGAATAATGTAATGTTGTTCGCCTACCGCAAAGGGATACTTACATTCGACGGTAAGGAGTGGCTTGTAACCAGAATTCCGACAATACCTTATTCAATGCAGAGGAATCCCGGAGATGGCAGGATATATATAGGGGGAGATAATGATTTCGGATACCTCGAAAAAGAAAGGATAGGATCATACAAATTCATTTCATTGTCTGATAATTCTACAGGATTAGGTGTCATTACAAAAATCATTTTCAGCGATTCTCTCGTGTGGTTCTACGGAGAGCAGTCAATCAGCCGGTATAATATTGGAACTAATACAATGGAACTCCGTTTGGATTCAAAACCCGGAAGTCCTTTCACAGGCATGCTTGTGGCTCCAAAAAATACATTTATTAATGTAATGGATAAAGGTCTTTTCAGGCTTGAAAGTGACACTCTTTTCCCGATAGTAACAGGATATCTTACAGAAAAAACCGATGTTTTATTTTCTCTTCCTTATGACAGGGATCTTGTACTTGTTGGTATGAGTGACGGTACTTTAGCTCTTTTTGATGGAATAAAATATTATGAATACAAGATTAAGGATGAAGGTTATTTAAGGGAGAATATTTTATCGGAAGGAATAACTGTGGGTGACAGCGCGTATGCTTTCTCAACTCTTGAAGGCGGAGCCCTCGTCATTGATAAAATGAGTGGGGGTATAATTTATACTGTTAATAATCAAAATGAATTGCCTGATGATGAGGTGTTTGCAATTGGTCTGGATAATAACGGTGGTTTATGGCTTTCTCATCAGTACGGACTCACCCGGGCAGACCTGAACCTGCCTGTCAGCAATTACACTATTTTTCCGGGGCTGAAAGGTAACCTTACATCTTCCCTGCAATATAATAATGAACTTTATGTAGCAACAAGCGAAGGTGTCTACTATCTGACGGAAGTGAAGAATTATTCTGAGGTCGAAATACTGATAAGAAATAAGCCTGTAGTTGCCTCACCTGCCTCAGCAATACCACCCGGGGATTTACCGGAAACCCAGAAAAGTAGAAAGAATATCTTTACACGGATATTCGGGAGAAGGACAGTTCAGGAACCAACCGAACCGGCTGTTATGCCTCAGCAAACAGTACCCAGGGAACAGTATACACGTAAAACTATCAGCAAACTTAAATCGATTAACTATATCTATAAGAAAGTCAACGGATTAAATGAGAAATGCAGGCAGCTGGTTAACACGGAAAATGGAATTCTTGCTGCAACAAATAAGGGGCTATTCATAATAAATGATCATAAAGCTACTGTGGTAACAGATAAAAGGTATATTAATTTTATAAGCTGGGAACCTGCTGAAGGAAAGTACTATGTCGCTGCAAATGACGGGTACTTCTCTGTTAAGTATGCGAATGGTATATGGTCAACTGAACTTATTGATCCCGGATACTACAATCCTGTCTATTCAATAATTGCGGCAGACGAATATACCCTGTGGCTGGGAGGCGATAATGCAATTTACCGGACAATTTCAGATCCCGACAGGGTAATGATTAAATATACAACATACACTATTGATACTGATTTCCCTCAACGTTATGTACTTGATATAATTAATGATTCTGTTTTTCTTTTTACCGAGTCAGGTATATATTATTATGAAAGCAGGTCAAACGGATTTTTATCTTACACAACAGAGAAGGCTTTGCAATCCTCTAAAAGAGATTATATTTATCCTCTTTCCAACCAGCCTTTGGTGATGCGGGATGAGGAATGGATTTGTTTAGGCTCCGAAAGGAATATTACTAAGAGGGAATTATCATTACTTAAAATCTTTGATGATATTGTTTCTGTGTCGACGGAAGATGATAATATCTGTGTAATAGATGGACTTAACCGTTTATTCAACATTAATCGTAAAAAATCATCAAAGATTAATCCTGCAAATGATGTATTTATAAAAAGTATTTCCAATGAAAAAGGAACTAATTTCGATCTGACCGATATTGAATTTGAAAGGGGAGATAATTTAATCCGGTTCGACATTATAGCTCCGGGTTATCTGAAACAAAATACAACCCAGTATCAGTATTACATTAATAAAGTAATGACAGGATGGTCAACATGGTCAACAGAGACTGGTGGCGCAAAGACAATACCAAAGCCTGGTGACTATGTCCTTCAGGTGCGTGCTAAGGATCTGTGGGGAAATATTGGCAAACCAAAATCGGTGAAATTCACGATAAAATCTCCTTTCATCCAGACACCTTTGTTTTATGTACTTACAAGCCTTACCTTCATTTCTATCGTTATTTTCATTATACTCTTCAGGGAACGACAGCTTCGGATTAAAAACAAGTTACTGGAAGAAAGAGTAAGTGAAAGAACTGCCAGAATTGAAGCGCAGAAAGCTGAAATAACATCAAGCATTGAATATGCCAGCAGGATCCAGATGGCAATGCTTCCCATGGAGGATCATTTCAGGGAAGCTTTTTCCGATTATTTTATTCTTTTTAAACCGAGAGATATTGTAAGCGGTGATTTCTACTGGATCGGAGAAGATGATAAATATATTTTCTTTACCGTGGCCGATTGTACAGGTCATGGTGTACCTGGCGCATTTATGAGTACGATGGGTATATCAACACTAAACGAAATAATAGCAAATAATCGTAATCTTCAGGCAAATACTGTGCTGAATCTTTTACGGGAAAAAACTAAGACATCGCTTCATCAGACCGGGAAAGCGGGAGAAGCGAACGACGGGATGGATGTTGCTTTCTGTGTACTGAGCAAGAAGAGAAAAACATTACAGTTTTCTGGTGCCTTTAATCCGTTGTTCATTTTTCAGAGAGGAGAATTCAAGGAATATAGAGGCGACAGAATGCCAATAGGCATTCATTACGGAGATGAAGGACCGTTTACTAACTATGTTATTAATATCAGCAGAGGAGATACCATTTACATTTTTTCAGATGGATTTACTTCCCAGTTCGGTGGACCTGCAGGTACCAAATACAAAACATCAAATCTTAAGAAGCTTCTCAGGGACATCTATTACAGACCAATGGTGGAGCAACGCAATATTCTTGAAAATGAATTTGACAGATGGAAGGGTTCAGAGGACCAGGTTGACGATATAACCATTATCGGGATAAGGATTTAATCGTATTGATACTCGATTTCATCGGTCTTACAATCCTTAAGCTTTTCAACACCTTCAGCTTTTTCAGTACTCACAACTCCTTTCCAAAAATCATTATATTTAGAAAAATATTTTGTGAAATATGAAAATAAAATTTCTAGGTGCAGCACGGGAGGTAACCGGAAGTAAATTTCTTATAACTACTGATTCAGGTAAAAGGCTTCTTCTTGACTGTGGTATGTTTCAGGGCAAAGGGCTTGAAACGGACGGAATGAACAGAGATCTTGGTTTTGATCCTGAAATGATTGATCATGTAATCCTTACCCATGCACATATCGATCATTCCGGGCTTATACCCTATATTTATAAACGAGGATTCAGGGGATCCATAGTATGTTCGAATGCGACACGCGATCTTTGTTCCATAATGCTTGCTGATTCCGGCTTCATCCATGAGCATGATACTTATACTTTCAATAAACGGCGGGCAAAAAAAGGACTTCCACTGGTAACTCCCATCTATACAAAGGAAGATGCTGCTGCCTGTATGAGTCTTTTTATAGGAGTGCCAACAGAAATGAATTTCAGAATTCATGAGGATATTAAAGTCAGGTTTACAAGTACCGGGCATATGCTGGGCAGCGGTGTTGCCAACCTGCAGATCATCGAAAATGGACAGATTAAACGGATCAGTTATACAAGTGATATCGGCCGTCCTGCAAACAGGATACTTACACCACCGGCACCATTTCCGCAGGCAGATATAATTATAACTGAAGCGACTTATGGGGACAGGCTTCATCACGATAACCAGGCAGCAGAAGAAGAACTTCTGAAAGTGGTTATCGATACATGTGTAAATAAAGGAGGAAAACTTATTATTCCGGCGTTCAGCGTGGGACGTACACAAGAGGTCGTATATACCCTGAATGGTTTTTTCAACCGGGGAAAGCTTCCGAGAACAGATATTTTTGTTGACAGTCCTCTTGCTGTAAATGCAACAACCGTTTTCCGCATGCATCCTGAATGCTTTAATAAGGAGGTACTTCATGCGATGGAAACCGATTCTGACCCTTTCGGATTTAACAGCCTGGTCTATATTACAAAACAGGAAGACTCAAAAAAGCTCAATGATCATAAGAAGCCATGTATAATAATCTCAGCATCAGGCATGATGGAAGCCGGCCGCATCAAACATCACCTGGCAAACAATATATCCAATCCGAAGAACACAATTCTGGCAGTAGGTTATTGTTCACCTGCTACTCTTGGAGCCAGAATCCTGAGGGGCGATAAGGAAGTATCAATTCATGGGACAATCTACCCGGTGAATGCCGATATAAGAAAAATTGATGCGTTCAGCGGTCACGGCGATTATACGGAGATGATAAGCTTTCTGGGATGCCAGGATAAAAGTGCCATTGAAAAAACATTTATTGTTCATGGCGAATATGAAACCCAGAAAAATTATGTTGCTAAACTGCAGAAAGAAGGATTTAAGAATATCGAAATACCAGCGAAAGGTCAGGAATTCAATGTCCTGTAGCCTTTATCTGTGAATCAGGTTATTAATAAATATGTCTTAACCAGTGATGAATTTTCTTAATTCCTTCCTGATCGCTTTGTAGTCAGGAATTAATTCTCCAAGCAATTTATAAAACTCTTTACTGTGATTATGGTATTTCAAATGGCATAACTCATGAATTATTACATATTCGATATAGATTTCATCCAGCTTTATCAGCTCGCTGCTTAATGTTATATTTCCTTTAGATGTGCAACTTCCCCACCTACTTTTAAGGGATTTGACAACAAGCTTCGAGGGAGAGAAATGATAATCCCTGTACTTTTTGAGAATTTCCTCCATTCTTCCCGGGAGTACTTCCCGGGCTTTTTGACTGTACCATCTTTCAAGAAGTACTTTTACCTTACCACTGTCTTTATCACTTGTACCAACTTCAATAGTATTATCATACTGATTAACACATGATTGCGGCGAATAACTTATTTTGAGAATATTTTCTTTACCCATAAAAAGAAAATATTCCCCGTCTGTATATTTTTTATCCTGATTTAACCTTTTAAGCTTTGAATAATTATCAATATGTTTCTTAATCCAGTCAGACTTTTTCTGCACAAATTGTCCGATTGTCCTGATTGATGCCCTGTACGGAGCTCTTACAATAACTCCTTTTTCCGGACTTATACAAATGCTTATAGTACGTCTCCTTGAAAAGATCACTTTGTAATCTATCTCGCTCATACCTGTTTCCACTGAAAAAGTGTTAAAATATATTTAAAAAAACACTTTCCCCGCTGACCTGGGGAATATTCAGGTTCTGTTTGTTGTCTGAATAATAGATACAATAATTTGAAGTGGATTTTGTGTTATTAATTTATACAATTACCCATACTGATTTTAGTTTGTTAGTGATTTATAAATAGTTATTTACAAACATTCTTCGCTTAGGTTAGTCAGGTTAGTTCTAAATCATATGGGTATATAAACGGGGGGCAGGCAACCTGCCACCCGTTTCTCTTTTTATGAAATCCGGAAAATAAATCTTTATAGCTAATCTTATTCAGTTTCAAGCTTTATGACAGTAATTTCAGGCGGCATCCAAATCCTGAACGGAACAGCCAGTACTCCAAAGCCACGATTGACATAAAGGTACTGATCATCCTTCGAAAAAAGACCATTCCAGTGCGGATAAAAATATTTGGAAGGACTCCATCTGAATTTTTTTGTAAGGATTCCTATCTGCATACCATGCGTATGTCCTGCCAGTGTTAATTCAATATCAGTCTGTCCGGTAACATCTTCCTCCCACTGGTTGGGATCGTGGCACAATAATATCCTGAAATCAACACTATCAAGTCCCCGGACTGCTTTTTTCAGGTCCCCATGAATAATATCCGGATGCCTTCCGCCTGTGGTCACTCCAATAATAGCAACTTTTGCACCTTTAATATCTATTATTGTGTGTCCATCGTTAAGGACAGTATAGCCAGAAGAATGAATCATCTCATTCATTCTTAATATATCAGTCTTCAGAACTGAGTCTGTTTGCAACGGTAAATAAATACCTGTATCATGATTTCCGAATACCGCAAAATTTCCATACCTGCCTTTTGCGGCAGCCAGAATAGTATCGGTCCCCTCAAATTCCCTCCATCCGTAGGTTACAAAATCCCCGGTATTGACAATTATATCAGGCTGATAACTGTTTATCCTTTCTATTGCTTCCTCTAGTAATTTCCGGTGATGATAGAACCCGCTGAGATGCATGTCTGATAAATGGATAATTTTAAGTCCGTTCAGACTTGTGTTCAAGTCTTTTATTCTGATTGTAATTTCCTCGGTTTTAAAATTGAATCTTCCTGTCAGGGTACCAAAGGCGACTACAGAAAAAATCAGAAAAGCGATTATGAGGCCTGAATTGGTTAAACATCTGTAATACCCGCCATTTCTCATCCTGGCCAGTCTGCCTGCATAATGAAAAATAATAATCAGTATCCTGGGGCAAATAACCGCACAAATCATGCCTCTCATGTTCATGTGAAGCCAGACATTCCTGGATGCCTCATACAGACCTTTATAGGTGACAATTTCAATTAAAAGTATCCAGAGCCAGATGCTCAGTATGACATGAAAGATAATTGATATATAATATTCAAGCTTTGAGGTATTGTAAAAATGTTCCTTCAGGACTGCAATGGTCAGAACTTCAATAATGATCAGAAGTATAAAAAATAACATCAGGAAAAATTTAGTCTGTAAAAATACTCAATTAATAATTACAGTGAATATTCTTACATTCGCCCCTGTCAAAAGGTATTTCAATGACAGAAGTAAAGTTTTATAGACCATCATTTGATCCTGATGCGGAGCTCGTTTATTCAGTTATTGTAGCGAGATATGAGAGTAAATGGATATTCGTTCGTCACCGGAAACGCAACACATGGGAAATTCCAGGGGGTCATATAGAAAAGAATGAATCATCGTCAGATGCTGCCCGGAGAGAACTAATGGAAGAAACAGGCGCTTTGAAATTTGACCTGGTTTGTGTGGCAACATATTCGGTAAAGAAAGACGGATTCACAGGATATGGCAGGCTCTATTTTGCCGAGGTTTATGAACTTGCAGAAATACCTGAAATTTCTGAGGTTGCTGAAATTGAGCTTCTGAATCAACTTCCGGGGGATCTTACTTATCCTGATATTCAGCCGTCCCTGTTCAGGGAAACTGTTGAATATCTTGAGCGGGTAGGAAGAATTTAGATATACTCGAAGCTCACCTTTTTAAGCCATTTTTCCTCGAGCAATCGTGCAATTCGTTTTACCACTGTCCGGCGTATTTCAAGTTCGACCGGCAGGTTCGGATCCTGATGCGCTATATTTATTCTTGTACCTATTATAAAATGTATTTCATCGCTTTCCATTACCAGCCTGACTATTTTATCTGCAGGTCCCTTTCCGAGGCGTACACTGTTATTATAAGATTTCAGTATTTCATTTACCTTCTGTAAGGTCAGAATACCTTCCGTTACAAGGTCAATACCTTCAAGAAAACTTTCAGGAGGAAGTTCAGGATCTTCAAATATCAGTTCATCGATGATAGTCCTGTTGAGTTCCCTGGCAACTATATCAGCAGTAGTCCCGCCACAGAGAATAACTTTCCCTTCGTATCCCTTCACTTTTGCGGCAAGTTCTTTATCTTTCTCCTTTTCAAACGGGGGACCTGTACATATGAGCAATTTACGCGGTTCCCGGAAATAGATAGTTGCACAGTTGATATCGTCTCTTGCCTTATAAGCATCGTTTTTATGTGCCATTGATACTATCTTTCCAGCGAGCATAATAGCCGAGATGGATGATTCACCTGTAACGAGTGTGGCAGCGTAGGAAGCTATGTTATCCCTTTCCCAGCCAAAAGGATAAGCTTCACTGCCCATTCCGCTCTGTGAAACACCATCAGAGCAAAATATGATCCTGTCTTCCTTTGATGGCATAAAAGAACAAGTCTTAAGGATTTTACCCGAATGCTTGCCTTTTTCAAGGATAACTTTCTGCCAGCCCGGATCAAATATCCTGTTGCCTCGTAAAATTATTGTTGAGGGATTGTCATATTCCAGTATCGTAGCCTTTCCGCTGCTTTCAATATCAACAATAGTAAATGTAGAATAGCTGATCTTTCTTTCACTGCATACCGGCAGAGTATTCATAATTATTTCTGCAATACGGCCAACTTCTTTATGTTCCTGTGTGAAATTAAGCGCCATTGTTGAAGTAAGAGTTGCCAGGATATTAGCTTTTACTCCATGTCCCATTCCATCAGAAAGAATTGCAATAACCCTGTCTTCCTCCTTAATATACCTGTACAGGAAGACATCACCACATATCCTCTCTCCATCATAATTTCTTTGCTGGCTGTTTACTTCTATATAAAAGTCCCTTTTCAATGGAAGTTACTTCCGGTTGTTCTGCAGATTACTCTTTTTTTTGTACGATTCAATTATTGAATTGAGCATTTGTTCAGTTTCAGAAGCCCCTTCTCCAAGAAGGAATCCGATCTTTTGTACCATCTCCAGGTTTTTATCAATCACTTCACTCACCCTGCTGGTTACCTCTTCTCCCTGTACCTCTGGAGAGTAAAGGTCGCGTATTATAGCTCCACATATCTTGTTTTTCTTTATAGGGAAGATAGAGATATTAAGCATCTTTTCCTCGAACTGAACATCTTTACTGACAACAGGCTCATCTTCCTTCAACACAAAAGTGAACATGTTATATACATTAAAAGGGATCATGGTTTTAATGTCAGCACCAGCCAGTCCGGGTATTACTTCAGAGATAGCTTTGGCATCTTCACCGATTATATTTATAAAACTCTGGTTTGAATGAAGTATTTTCAGATTATTATCTACAATCACAACACCTGAAGGTAGTTTTTCAAGCATATTGTTCATCATATCCGATGCATGCTGGGCAACCTCTTTTTCCCGGCGTGCAAGCTCTTCAGAATCCTTCAGGGCTTTCTTGGTCTCGGCCAGTTTCCTGTTAGTCTGCCTGAGAGTTTCGATATACCCCTGTTTATTTCGAAGGTTGAATGTATGGCACATTTCAGGAACAGCCAGTCCTTTCGCCACTGTTGTAGCAAAATCGCGGCATGACATATATCCGCAGGCTCCGCAGTTTACTTCTTCATCAGGATTTTCTTTACCGATTATTTTAAGTACTTCATTAATAGCTTCCTGTGGAGGTTCCGGAATTCTTTGATCGTCTGGTGTAAAAGTTCTTGAAAAATCGAGCTTCAGCCATTTATCCATATTCTTTTGCCAGAGTTCTTTATCAAGCTTGCCAACTCTTTTTTCAGTATAGCGTCTGACAAGCGACCTTCTCCTGAAGCGCTCCCTGTGATGTTCCATCCCCGGACCGAGCAGACATCCATGGCAGAAGAAAAGGTTAAAATGGTGGTGAATAGTGTCGATGTATTTGTCGAAATCGTTTATCGCTTCAAGAATATCTTCTTTACCTGAAGCAGTTATTACACTGCTGGAAACCATATCGCGTTTTATTCCGCCAGCCTGTATTATGCCCGCAGGCAAGGGATAGAGTGCCCCCCAGTATCCATACGGTGGATCGAACTCCGACATCCTGACAAGCCTCTCCTGGATCTTAAATTCATCAAAAAGTTGTCTTAACTCTATGAAAGTCAGAACTCCCTCAACTAATCTGCCTGATTTGTAAATCAGGGATTCATCCTTTGCATCGATACAAGGCCCGATCTGCACCGTTGCAATATCCGGTCCGTAAAGCTCTTTCACTACCATTGCTGTAGCAATCATGGGCGATACCAGCGGCGCGAGGTTGGGAACAAGTTCCGGATGAAATTTCTCTATCAGTTTTACAATTGAAGGGCAATTGGCAGTTATATAGTATTTACCTCCTGATTCACTGAACAGATCAGCATACCTGGCAGCTATCAGATCGACACCGAATGAATCTTCATGGACGTAATCGAATCCAAGCGATCTTATCATTGCAACAAACTTCCTGTAGTCTGTTATATCATCAAATTCCGAAGCAATGCTTGGTTCAACCAGTGCTGCCGTTTTCCTGCCTGAAGACAACAGGCTCTTTACCTCTTCCTTCGAATCGCGGAATCCAATAGCGCGCGGAGAACACGAAACGAAACACAATCCGCAACCGATGCATCTTTCGGGAAGTATAGCTGGATGAGGCTTCTGAGGCCTGACTTCAATAGCGTTTACCGGACATACCCTGACGCATGAATAAGAATTCCTGCATTTCCCTTCATCTATAAAAAGAACAGGTTTTATGTCTTTCATAATTTTCCCTTACGTGTCTAATTATTTTATACCAGCCAATCCGTTTTCAAGAATACTTTCAATTCGTGAGAGGTTGATCCCCTCGATAATCTCTTCATTTATCCTCAGGTTTGGACCATTACTGCAGTGGCCCATACAACGGGCACCTTTAAAAATGACTTTATCTTCGAGATGATTTTTCTTCAGATAATCCCGGATATACATCACTACATCCTTATTGCCTCTTGAAAAACAGGAACTGCCCAGGCATATCTGCATTTCAATTCTCTGAGTCATTTTTTTACTGTTTATTAATAAACAACAACATCAAAAGTAGTAATTATTTCTGTGCGGAAATCAAGATTTCAACATGTAATATTCAAATAATGTATCCAATAGTGGGTTTTATAATACTTTGCAGATCAATAATGATTATTCATTAATATTAATAAAAATAATTGTAAATCAATATGATACAATATTTTAAAAATTTTGATTGTTTTTATTTTTTATTGTTAATTAATTAACAATGTTTATTTATTAACAATAAATATGCTATATTTGTTTATTGTTTTTTTATCCTGATGAGTACAGATATTGAATCGATCCTTAAAAAGTATAAACCGGGCAGGAGGGAGTATCTGATTCCAATGCTACAGGAAATACAGGATGACCTTGGCTACCTGTCTGAAGAGGCTATTGTTAAGGTTGGCAGTTTTGTCGGATTGAGCACTACAAAGATATACGGACTTGCCACTTTCTACGACCAGTTCAGGTTCGTACCTTCAGGAAAAGTGCAGATTAAGATATGCCATGGTACTTCTTGTTTTCTGAACGGGTCACAATCTGTAATTGATAAAATAAAGGAAGAGACAGGTATAATGCCAGGACAGACAACCAGAGACGGCATTTTTAGCTATGAAATTGTAACATGTATGGGTGGTTGTAACAACGGACCATTAATATGTATAAACGGAGAATATTATACCGGTGTTAAAGCTGAACAGTTGCCTGATCTTATTAAGAAACTCAGGTTCATTATTGAGAATGACTAAATGGAAGACTTAAAGAAATTCCTCGTCGATAAGGTTCTGATATTTGAATCCGATACTCTTCTGCCGGAAACTGAAAAGAGACTGCAACAGATACGGCGTGAGAAAATAAGCAATTCCGTCATTTATTTGTCTTCAGGTACAAGCAGCATTATTGCCGGATCGGAAAAAACCTTTATGGCAATCCGGGCATATCTTGATGATAATGGACACGATACAGATCTGGTAAGAGTAGGTTGTTCAGGACCCGCAAATTTTGAACCCTTTCTCTGTATCCAGTTAATTGGAAAGAACAAATTGTATTTCAGAAATATAACTGAAGAAAAAGTGGAACCTCTTCTTAACGGGATTTTCCATAATGATATTAATGAAGATGACCTTGTAGGACAGAAAGGAACCAGGGGATTCGAAATGTGGCCTGGAATCCCATTCCTTGAAGAGCTGCCTTTCTTCAGTAAACAGAAAAGGATTGTCCTGGAAAACTGCGGCTGTTATGATCCCGAAAATATTAATGAATATATAGCACTAGGCGGATACCGGGCATATGTCAAAGCAATCAGGCATTACACTTTTGAGGAGGTGTGTACCATTGTCGAGAAGAGTGGTCTGAGGGGAAGAAGCGGCGGAGGCTATCTTACCGGACTTAAGTGGAAGCAGGCTTTAAATACCGGATCAAGCGCCCGGTATCTGATATGCAATGCGAAGGAAAGCGATCCCGGGGCATTTACTGATCGAACTATCCTGGAAAGTGATCCTCACAGGCTTGTCGAAGGTATTGCAATTGCATCATACGCTATTGGAGCATCCAGCGCACTCATATTTTTGAGATCTGGTTCAGAACATGCCAGAATAAGAATTCAGAAAGCTATAGACAATGCAAGGGAATATGGTCTTTTGGGACATAACATTTTCCTGAGTGGCTATAATCTTGACATCGAAATAAGAAAAGAATCAGGTGCATTTGTTTGTGGTGAAGAGACTGCTCTTATCAGCAGCCTTGAAGGAAAAAGGGGAATGCCAAAACTTAAACCACCATACCCGACGACTGCAGGACTATTCGGGAAACCGACCGTAATAAATAACGTGGAAACGCTTATGAACGTTCCGCTTATTATGCAGAACGGTCCGGACTGGTTCCGCAGTCTGGGAACAGAAAACAGCCCGGGCACCAAAGTTTTTGCAATTACAGGAAAATCTCGCATGAAAGGTGTTGTGGAAGTTGAAATGGGCACGGAAATAAAGACCATTCTCGAGGATATTGCAGAAGGAATAAAAGAAGGAAAGAAGTTTAAAGCAATTCAGCTTGGCGGGGCTTCAGGATCATTTATAACCGGTGATAATATTAACATAACAGTTGATTTCGATGTTATGAAAGAAAAGAATATTGGGATGGGTGCCGGTGGGTTCGTAATAGTGGACGAAAATACATGTATGGTTGATCTGGTCCGGTATTACATGGAATTTATGCGAAACGGGAGTTGCGGCAAATGTATCCCTTGCCGTGAAGGAACCGGCCGCATGCTCGAGATACTTGACGGTGTAATCAGAAAGCCCGCAAATGATGATTCCGGAACCACCCTGGAAAGGTTTAAAGGTGTGATGCAGCTTGAAAATATTGCATTGGTCATGAAGGATACTTCCCTCTGCGGATTAGGGCAGACAGCTCCAAATCCTTTTATCAGCGCCCTTAAGAATTTCAGGGAGGAATTCGAGGAACATATTTTTGACAGAAAATGCAGAGCCAATATCTGCAGAGGATTGAGAACCTTTTCCATAGATGTCGACAAGTGTACCGGCTGTACAGCCTGTGCTTCAAAATGTCCTGTAAACGCAATTTACGGGACAAGGCTTCAGCCATTTTTTATCGTCGAGGAAAAGTGTACAGGATGCGGAATCTGCTTCGATATCTGTAAGTTCAGCGCAATAACAGTCAAATAGCATTTATGCTTATTACAATACAGGTAAATAACAAAAAGATCAGGGCAGAGAAGGGTGAAACAATCCTTTCAGCGCTTTACAGCAATGGAATAGTTATCCCTACTCTGTGCCGGATGAGGGATTTTACACCTACCGGAGCATGCAGAATGTGTGTGGTAGAGATTGAAGGACGCGACAGGCTGGTAACAGCATGCTCCCAGCCTGTTGAGGAATGGATGAAGATATGGACTCATTCCCCCAGAGTAATCAATGCAAGAAAAACAATTGTTGAGCTTCTCCTTTCAAACCATCCCGATGATTGCCTCTATTGTGACAGGAATCTTAACTGTGAACTGCAGCGTCTTTCAGAAGAGCTCAATGTCAGGGAAAGACGTATCCGCGGAAAGAAAATAAAATTCCGTCTTGACCAGTCCAGTCCTGCAATTGTCAGGGAGCTTTCAAAATGTATTCTTTGCGGAAGATGCGTCAGGATTTGCGAGGAGATAATAACTTCAACCTCACTGGATTTCATAAATAAAGGCAGACAGACACATGTGGGAGCTGCCCTGGACCGGGATTTCAACTTCTCGAGCTGTATACACTGCGGGCAATGCGTTCTGGTTTGCCCGACAGGAGCGTTGCATGAAAAACACAACATCACAGAAGTTCAGGAATATTTGAATAAATCAGGTATAACTAAAGTCATTCAGTACTCACCCCTGGTACCTGCCGGTTTAGCTGAAGCACTGGGTGTTAAATACAACAAAGAATTCGATAAAATTGTGAATGCAATACTCCGGAAAATAGGATTTGATAAAGTCTTTACAACAGGTACAGGTACTGATATTTGTATTAAGGAGCTTACAGACCAACTCTCGGAAAGAATCAAAAACAGGGGAGTAACACCTCTTATCATTTCTGCCTGTCCTGCGTGGGTCAAATTTGCTGAACAATTTCTGCCTTCACTTATTCCACAGCTCTCAACTTTGAAATCTCCCCAGCAGATAACAGGAGTACTTATCAAGACTCTTGTTGCCGGACAAGCAGGATTAAAGCCTGAACAGATATTTTCGGTTTCGGTAACTCCCTGCATGGCTATGAAGTTTGAAGCCAGGCGTGAAGGAATGATGAGAAAAGGCATCAGTGATGTTGATTCCGTTCTTACTGTAAGGGAATTGGCCAGGTTGATCAGGCTGTATGGGATAGATGTTGCAAATATTGGATATGAACCTGCTGACGAACCGATGGAAGGCCGCAGTTCTGCAGCAGCCCTGGCTGATGTGTCGGGTGGATTGACTGAAGGAATCATCAGATCACTTTATTTTATGAAGGTAAACAAAGATGCTGATAAACAGGTCTTTAAAAAACTTCGTTCCGTCAATTCATTCAGGGAAGCTACAATTAAAATTGGGGAAATAGAAGTGAAAACAGCAGTAGTTGATGGTCTGGCAGGTCTTGAAAAGCTTGAATCTTCTCTCGCTTCCGGTATTAAATATGACCTTGTTGAGGTAATGACATGCCCCGGAGGTTGTGTACATGGGGCAGGTATGCCTTTCCTTAAATCGGGAGATGAGATAAAAAACCGCATAAAATTAGTGTACCAGGCTGACGAAACAGAAGCTATTAACCTGCCATGTAAGTCTCCGGTACTGTTAAATCTTTATGAAAAGTATCTTGCTGCCAATAAAGAAATTGCTGATAGAAAAATATTTTATACGCATTTTGAAAAAAGGAATGTATTATTGTAAATAAGATAAAAGACAAAAGTCAAAAGATAAAAAAAGATATAAGAATAAATAAGGATCCCCTCCCAGAAGAGGCTGGAGGTGGGTTTAATAAATGCTAAATTATTAGTTATTAAGTTATTAGATTATTAGGATTTTGGACACTAAACACTAAACGCTAAACACTAAACGCTAAAACTAATATTTATCATAATAACTTACTGATTTAAAGAAATTTCAGAAATTTGCGATGAGATGAAGAAGAGTGATATCACGATTTTGATAGCGGATGATGATCCGGATTATCTTTTCCAGACAGTATTTAATCTGGAAAAAGCAGGTTACAAAACTGTATCAGCAGAGAGTCAGGCAGAGGCTGAATCGGTGATCTCCCGGTTTAAACCACATCTGGCTATATTTGACCTGATGATGGAAAGTGATGACAGTGGATTTGTTTTATGTTATAAGATCAAGAAAAAGTACCCGGACGTACCTGTAATTCTCGCAACTGCTGTAGCACGTGAAACAGGAATGACATTCAGCCTCGATTCTGAAAAGGAAAAATCATGGATCAGGGCTGACAAATATCTTGAGAAAGGAATCAGGGCGGATCAGCTGGATCAGGAGATTATGAAACTCTTAAAACTTTAAAATGGCTGTTTTAAAAATACTTGTTATTGATGATGAATCCGGTATCAGGTCTGGAGTTTCACGGATCCTGAATAACTTCCATGTTACCTATCCGTTTATGGATGAAGATTATTCGTTCGAAGTTTTAGAAGCTGCGAACGGAGAAGATGGTATTGTAATCATCGACCGCGAAATACCTGATATTCTGCTTCTGGATAATAAATTACCTGGGATACAGGGTGTTGATGTGCTTGAATATATTCGTGACAGAAAATATGATATTGTGGTCGCAATGATCACATCCTATGCATCACTGGATGTCGCTATCCGCGCTACCCGTGACGGAGCGACCGATTTTATTCCCAAACCATTTACACCGCAGGAGCTTAAGTCGAGTATTGAGAATATCACAAAGCAATTATACCTGAAAAGAATTACCCAAAAACTGAAGCAGGACGGGAAAAAGATCAGGTACCAGTTCCTTTCGGTTTTGTCACATGAATTAAAAGCGCCTCTCAATGCACTTGAAGGTTATCTGAGGATGATGCAGGAGAAGCAGGCAGGTGATAAAATTGATGACTACACAAATCATATCGACAGATCCCTTCAAAGAATTCAGGGAATGAGAAACCTCATTATGGATCTTCTCGATTTTACAAAAATTCGGCTTGAAAGAAAAGAAGAAAAGATACAGGAGGTTGACCTTGCTCAGGTAGCTTCAGGAGCAATAGTTACGGTACAGCCGTACGCAATACAGATGGAGGTGAACATCAACCTCGATGTCAGAAGTGATTCAGTTATAATGGCCGATCCTGAAGATATGGAAATTATCTTCAATAACCTTGTTTCTAACGCTGTTAAATATAATAAGTTTGGCGGCAGGGTTGATATTACTATTGACGGTACGGATTCTGAAATAATTCTGACCTTTTCTGACAATGGAATCGGCATTTCAGAATCCGACAAGGAAAATCTCTTTACGGAGTTTGTCAGGATAAAGAACGAGAAAACAAGGAATATTTCAGGAAGCGGGCTGGGATTATCAATTGTCAGAAAAGTTGTTGAACTATATCATGGAACAATTAAAGTGGAAAGCACACCCGATATGGGGTCAGTATTTACAATCAGATTACCAAAAAAACCAATATCTATAAACTGAAAAAAATGCAATTACCCGGAAAAACAGTTGAAAGGCTTAGCGCGTACAGGAGAACGCTCCTTGGATGTCTGGATGAAAAAAGAAGCTTCATCTTCTCTCACGAACTGGCTGCCCGTCTTCAAATTACCGCTGTGCAGGTCAGACGCGACCTGATGCTGATTGATTATTCAAGTGTCCAGCGAAAAGGGTATGATATCAGAGCACTGATTGATGCCATCGGTGCTATTATTGATTCAGAAGAGAGCCTTAATGTAGCCATTATCGGCATTGGTAACCTTGGGAGGGCAGTAGCAAACTATTTCAAAGGGAAAAGATCAAAACTTAATCTTGTGGCTTCATTCGATACCGATCCGCTAAAGATTAATAAGGTTATTTCAGGGGTCAGGTGCTATCCTTATAATGAAATGGAAAAGATAATCAGAGAGCTTGATATTAAGATTGCCATACTTACTGTTCCTCCTGACTTTGCAAAAGAGATTGCAGAAGAGACTGTACGTTTTGGAATTAAAGGTATCCTCAATTATACTACGATACCGCTGAATGTGCCCACCTGGGTTTACCTCGAGGAATATGATATGATAACTTCGATTGAAAAGGTGGCATATTTTGTTAAAGAAACACGGATTTAAGCCTCTGCATGCAAGATGAAGGTTTTCAGAAGCTTTGAAGAAGCGAAGGGAATTAAAAATCCTGTAGTAACAACCGGATCATTCGATGGAGTCCATATAGGTCACAAAACAATTATCCGGCGGCTTAAAATGCTTGCTGATAAGCACAATGGCGAATCAGTCCTTATAACTTTTTACCCTCATCCGAGAAAGATTCTCTACCCTGATACTGCAGGCAAAGATCTGAAACTCATAAATTCACAGGAGGAAAAGCTTGAGCTCCTGCGGAAAGCGGGCCTGGATAATGTTATAATTATTGAATTCACCAGGGAGTTTTCAACAATAACAAGTGAACAGTTTGTACGTGATTACCTTTATAGTGTCTTAAAATCAAAAGTTGTTGTTGTTGGATTTAATCATCATTTTGGATTCAACAAGGAGGGTGACTACAAGCAGCTCTGGGGATGGCGGGAAAAGTATAATTTTGATGCAGAAGAGATACCGGAACAGGAAGTCCAGCATGAAACAGTCAGCTCAACAAAAATCCGCCAGGCAATAAGTGAAGGTTAGATTCAGAGAGCAAATGCCTACCTGGATCATTATTATATTATTATGGGGAAGCCCGTGAGCTATACCGCCAATAATGCCATCACCCTGCTTCCCTTTTTTAAAGTTCCTCTGACTGAAGAATGTAAGTTGTTACCGGCCCAAGGTATCTATGCAGTATCAGTTGAATATGGCAGGATTATTTCAAAAGGAATGGTACTGATTCACAATGTTGCTGATAACGTAAATGAGGTACTGGTACATATTTTTGAAAATGCAGACATTTATATAGGACAAACCTCTACACTTTATTTCCATAAAAAAATCCATGGATCAGTCAATCTGGAAGATAGTAGGACCACGTTAAGGTTAAATGGAGCAAAAGAAGAGATACTGGAACTCATTTACTGACATGAGTCATTTCCTTAATACTCTATTGTGTTTATCTTTGTCATTAATTTAATTCTGATATTACATGCGGTTCTCACCCGAAAAACTGAACATCCCTGATCAACGAATGAAACCATTCATTGATCCCGGGGAGATATGGAAATTACTTGACAATACAAAACCTGATAAGCAGAGAGTCAGAGAAGTAATTTCAAAGTCGCTTGAAAAGAAGAGGCTTACAATGGAGGAGACTGCGGTTCTTGTTAATTCTATCGGGACCGGACTTGCTGATAAGATAAAACAGGGAGCAAGAGATCTTAAGGAAAAGGTATACGGAAACCGGATTGTGCTTTTTGCCCCTCTTTATGTCGGCAACAAATGTACAAATAATTGCCAGTACTGTGGCTTCAGAGTTTCAAACAGGGATGCTGTCCGCAAGACCCTGAGCGATGATGAAATAATAAATGAAGTTGAAGCTCTTGAAGATAACGGACAGAAAAGATTAATCCTGGTTTACGGTGAGCATCCCGACTATTCCCCGGAATATATTGCTCATACTGTGAAAATTGTATATGGTGTCAAAAAAGGTCATGGCGAAATACGCAGGGTAAATATAAATGCAGCACCACTTGATATTGAGGGATTCCGGACTGTAGGGGAATCAGGAATAGGTACTTACCAGATTTTCCAGGAAACTTATCATCCTGAAGCCTATAAATGGTACCATCTTGGCGGAAAGAAGAAAGACTATGAATGGAGGCTTACTGCACTGGACAGGGCTCAGGAAGCAGGAATTGATGATGTGGGCATAGGAGCTCTTTTTGGAATTTATGACTGGAGGTTTGAAGTGCTGGGGCTGGTCCGCCATGCAAATCATCTTGAAGCATGTTATAATGTTGGTCCGCATACTATTTCATTTCCGCGCATTAAAGATGCTCTCAGCCTGAATATTGATGCAAAGTACCAGACAGGCGATGAGGATTTTAAAAAACTCGTTGCTATCCTGAGGCTTGCCGTACCATATACCGGACTGATTTTAACTGCCAGGGAAGCTCCCGATGTCAGAAGAGAAGTCCTGCAATATGGTGTTTCACAAATAGATGGAGGTACCAAACTTGAACTTGGATCCTATTCAGAATCAAAGAATGAAGTACAGAACCTTAACCGGGAACAATTCAGGATAAATGATCCCCGTTCGCTGGCTGAAGTGATCGATGAGTTGCTAACTAATGATTATCTTCCGTCATTCTGCACATCATGTTACAGGATGGGACGGACCGGTGAGCATTTCATGGAGTTTTCTGTTCCTGGCTTTATTAAGCGGTTTTGCACTCCTAATGCCATCCTTACTCTTTCGGAATATATATGCGATTATGCAAAGGGCGATGTTGCCGAAAAAGGCTGGAAAGTCATTGAGAGAAACCTCCTGAAGCTTGAAACGGGAGTGATGCAGAATACAAGGGAAAAGATTGAAAGGATTAAAAATGGGGAACGTGATCTGTATTTTTAGTTTTCCTGTTCCACTCCTTGGAGAGCCTGTCCCGCGACAGCGGGAGGAAAGGGGTGGGTTTTTGATTAACTGTAACTCCATGCAATCCATGGTTAAAAAAATAATGTAACAAATTTATATTTTATGATAAAAGTACTAGGAATAAAAATCATCGACCGCATAAAAGAGGCTGGTCTTACACAGGTAGTCTTGTCGCGGCACTCTTCTGTAATTACGACTCGTCTTGGATTTCATGAAGTTACAGATGAAGTCTGCAGCCGCGAAGCATATATTATTCTTCATCTTAGCGGAGATCCTGTTGATTCAAAAAAACTTATAACGGAGTTAAAAGAAATTTTGGGAATAGAGATCCGTGAAATGGTATTTGCTGGCAGTAACAAAATTCCGGAAAAGGAGATAACTTCGGGCTTAACCGAAATTCTTGGTATTCTGATGGAAAGAAGTCATGATGTGATCAATTCTGTCCAGAAGCTGCTTACTGCTTATGGTTGTAACATACGCACGAGGCTGGGAGTAAATGAGATGTTTTTTGGCGAACCGGCCGGTCTGATTATTCTGGAACTGACTGGCGATAAAAAACAGAGAGATCTCCTCGAAAAGGACCTGAAAGCCCTTGAACAAATACGCGTAAAGAAGATGGTCTTTTAAATTTGTTGCTGGTTCCTGGTTACTGGTTTCTTGCTGGAAATATTGTTCAATCAACAATCCAACAAGCAACAAGCAACTACTCCCCGTACTCACCTCCGGAACGACCCAGCAACTGACCAAAGAAGACCGCATTCAGGAATATCTTATTAGTACCGTACCAGATTGCCCGGAAGTTGGTATTATCGTAAATTGAGATTATCCGGCTGCCATGAACACTTGCAAAAGCCGCACCTTTTATTCTTTCGATATTCTCCTTTGTGCAATATCCGCTAAGCAGAGGATTTGAGGAATATATTATCGGATTATTATAAATATCTGCATTCCTTTTCACTGCTGTTGTTCCTGATTTAAAGACGGGAAGGATATCCCTTGTGTAACCATAACAAAGAGGATGGCTGAGGTCGAGTTTTGTTTCAAAGATTGATCCAGGTATCTGCTGAACCTGGCTTTCAGCTGACCTGTCTATATATCTGCTTTCTTTTCTATCAGGTGTAACGGCAGGTACATATTCAATTTCTGCCAGTTTATTTCTGGATAACCAGTTATTTCCGCTTTTGTATCCGATCAAAGTGCCTCCTTTGCGGTTCCATGTCCTGATATTTTCTATAACGGCACTATTCACATCTGGCGAACCGGTTATGATGAGAACGTTATACCGGTCGAGGTCGACTGAACCTAATCGTCCCGCTGTTGCCAATGTTACCGGAATTTTGAATCTGGTATCGAACATGTGCCATATCTCACCGACGTCAGTACTGCTGGCACCATCGCCGGCAATCATAAGGACTGAGGGTTTCTCAAGGACATTAAATCCGCTGCTGCCAAGATCAATTCCTTCATAAGTAAGACCTGTGCTGACACCATAAACCGTTATTCTGCAATATTTTGCAACAGATCCGATAAGTTTGTGTATTTCATCTTTGGTTAATGGTTGACCGGAAACAGGAACCAGTATTGTTCCATAAACGAAACTTTTCTTTATATGGCCGTCATCAATTGCAAACTTGTTCGTCCCGACTTTTGTGATCAGTCCTGCATTTTGCAGTGAAAACAGGGCTCTGGGTGCAAGATATTCGTTCCATTCAAAGAGATAAGCATAAGGATCTTCTGAACCCAGCACTTTGCCTTCAGTTATTGGGGCTTGTAACACTTCGGTACCGGCAAGCCCATCCATTTCTTTAATTATACTTATCCCGGCATACTGAATGTTGAAGGACATCGGCAATACCCATGTGGAGACATCATAAAAAGCACTGTCAGCAAATTCTTTTACCGGATCAAAAAGACTTCTGATAAAACGGTATTCGTTTTGTTTTAATGGCACAACATAACTGTTTTCAGATTTATACTGAACCCCGTTTTTTGTGATATCCCTTGCAAGACTGTATACTTTTATCTGATGCTGTAGCAGGATTTTAATGAATTCTGATGTTCTTCCGTTATCTGAGGGCTCCGTGAAAATATACGCTTTGACAGGATATTTATCTGCAAGGTACGAGGCCTCTTTATAAAATTTCCTTAAACTTTCAAGCAGCTTATCTTTCATTCTCAGTCCCGCTTCCATACTGGAGAGTGATACTGTCAACTGATTCCTTATTGCAAATGGAAATGATAGCAATCTACCTGGCGTCTCTCTCAGGTGCCCCTTTACACCGGCTTGTTCAAAGAGAATTCCGACAGAACCATGGATGTCAGGATAAGATGATCCTTTTCCGACATAAAAGTCGTCATAACCTTCTTCAGTGTAATAAAGACTTTCGATTGTGTCTAGGTATTTTTCATGATATGTGCCAATCTCAGCAGTAAGCTCATGAATATCAGAAGGTGTTAAAGGATTATTCCTGCTCTGTACCCCCGGTTGAAAGAAAAAGGTGGCATTTGCACCCATTTCATGATGGTCGGTGTTAATATTTGGTCGCCATCTGTAGAAAGCAGCCACACGACCGACAGATTCCGGATGCTGAAGCATGATATAATCACGGTTCAGATCAAACCAGTAATGGTTGGTCCTTCCCCCCGGCCAGCTCTCACTGAATTCCCAGGAATTCCCGTCAGGATTATTATTCAGGCTTTTTGTGAAATTTACCCATGTGGAATGGCGTTGCATTCCATCCGGATTAAGGGCCGGATCTATAAGTATGACGGCATTTTTAAGCAATTCATCTATCTTTGAACCTTCCCCTGCAATAAGATAATATGCTGTAAGCACTGAGGCATTCTGTGCACTGGACTCATTGCCATGTATCCCATATCCCAGTTTTATAAATACCGGCATCTTCTTAATATCGAGTTTATCTGATCCGGAAGGATCGCATAACTTACCATGCTGGAGCCTGAGTTGCTCGAGATTCCTGATGTTTTCAGGAGAACTGATGATCAGTTGACCAAGTGGACGACCTTCATGACTTTTACCATATTCTTCCCAGACAGCCCTCTCGGAAATTCTTGCCAGTTCAAGCATATAGAAATACAGTTTGTCATGGGAAAGATGCCATTCTCCGACCTCATGTCCGAAAAACTGCTTTGGTAAAGGTACCGACGGATTGTAAGAAATATCTTTAGGAAGATAATAGTCAAGCGTAATCTGAGCATTAGTAACAGTTATAACTGTTGACAGAGCTAACAGAAGAATTGTTTTTTTCATAATTATTTATTTTATCTTTTTGTTCCCGCAGATCAGCCCTTGCGCCCTTGCGCCTTTGTGCCTTTGCGCCGTTGCGCCTTTGCGCCTTTGCGCCTTTTTTCATAATGCTTCGAATCACCCCACTCGCCATAAACAACCTCTGCATCAGCCAGGTTTACACGTGCTTCGAGACAGCTCTGGCAATCCTCTGCCGAATCATCGGTACACGGTTTATTATCATAAAGCTTGTAACTGTCGCGGTACCTGCCCGGGGTGATATTTGGCATTATAATGTTTGCTCCAATCTTCACAGCTTTTTCCCTTCCAACCGGATCAATAGCCTGGAGAGCCGTTGCAGCTACAATGTTTATATCCTTCATCATTATCCTCATGATTGCAATCATTTTAAGAGTAAGATCAAATCTCTCGACAAGTGGAAGCAGTTGTGCAGAATGAATAATCAGAGGAGTATCAGCATGTTCAATATATGGCCCCATTCCACACATATCAATATTAAACTCTTTCATAAAAATTAAGTCTCCAGCAAGATCATCTATCGTCTGGAATGGCAACCCGATCATCACACCGGTACCGGTCTGGTAACCAATGTCCTGAAGACTTTTGAGGCAATCAAGCCTTCGTTGAAAATCATGTTTTTTGTTATTGGGATGTATCTTTCTGTAAAGTTCCACGTTTGCTGATTCAACACGTAAAAGATAACGGTGAGCGCCTGCATCGAACCATCTCTTATATACTTCCGGTTTTTGTTCCCCGACTGATAAAGTTATGCCCAGTTCCCCGTTAGATAACTCTTTAATTTTATAAAGAATGTTTTCGATCCTGTCAGTGACAAAGGTACTCTCAAGTTCTCCCGACTGAAGCGCTATTGATCCGTAATGATTATCATATGCAAATTTTGCAGCGGCAAGTATTTCATCATCAGATAGGTTGTACCGTTTAAGATTTTTAATCCCTTTCCTGATGCCGCAATAAAGACAATCTTTACCGCACACATTTGAGAACTCTATCAGACCTCTGAACCAGACTTTATTACCGATATACTTCTCTTTGATTTCTGCTGATTTTTTAAAAAGAAGAGTACGATTTTCTCCTGTCGTTTGAAGAAGCCGCATAAGATCATTTTTCGAAAAACTGTCCTGATCCAGTATGTTTTTGATTGTCGTTTCTTTCATAAGAATCACCGGATTGCAAAGATAATAAAAGGATAGGTTATGAATTCACCTTATTCTATTTCAACTTAGACGTAAGTATTAATGCTCGAATTTTTTGACCCCCCCCCCTAAAGGGGGGACTAAATCCACACAATTTTTGATTAATCATTAAAAATGATAGTCCCGTTAACTTCTATTTAACTCTCAACTTCTCCTCAACGGCTAAACTATCTAAAATCAACTGGTTTCCACCCCCCTTTAGGGGGGCAGGGGGGTAAAAGATATAAGAAGAATAAACAAAATAATAAGTAGAGCAAGTTTGGTAAAGATTAATGAAGAATTATATTTCAAGATTAGATGCGAGGACGGGAAGAGACGGGTTATGATTTAAATGAGCTATCTTTTCTTTTGTACTATTTATTTTTATTATATTGCTTTATTGTTAATTCAGGGTATGTATTTATTAAGTTGTTATAAATCAGAGTTATATTTATATGTTGTAGCTCAGAATGTCGGTTTTCTGAAGCGGTTTTACGGATTATAGGATCTTCTGCTTTTCGGATTATTTTAACAACAATTTACACCTCACCTTATTTTGAAAAATGATAAATGATAAACTATTAAATCCGAGTAGCATAGTAGTTGTTGGAGGATCGGAAGATCTTTTTAAGCCGGGCGGGAAAATCCTGAAAAATATAATCGATGGAAGATTCTCAGGCAGCCTGTATGTAGTTAATCCAAAACATGATATTATCCAGGGTGTAAAATCGTATAAAGACTTAAATGATATTCCTCCAACCGATCTGGCAATACTGGCAATTCAGGCAAAGTACTGTCTGCCGGCTGTTGAGATCCTTGTTAAAGAAAAAAACACCAAGGCTTTTATTATTATTTCAGCAGGATTCAGTGAAACCGGAGAAGACGGCAGAAAGCTTGAAAATGAGATAGCTGAACTGATCAGCAATGCAGATGGATGTCTAATAGGACCAAATTGTATCGGAGTAATTACTAAGACCTATAGCGGGATTTTTACCACACCGGTGCCAAAACTCAATTCCAGGGGCTGTGACTTTGTTTCAGGTTCAGGCGCCACAGCAGTTTTTATATTTGAATCGGCCATACCAAAAGGACTTAACTTCTCAAGTGTCTTTTCAGTAGGGAACAGTGCCCAGACGGGTGTTGAAGAAGTCCTTGAATACTGGGATAATACATTTGATCCTGATTTAAGCTCTCCGATCAAGCTGATCTATGTTGAAAGTATTCAGAATCCTGATAAACTTTTGCATCATGCTTCTTCCCTCATCAGGAAGGGGTGCAGGATTGCTGCTATTAAAGCCGGGACAAGCGAAGCCGGCAGCAGAGCGGCATCGTCACATACAGGAGCTATGGCATCATCCGATTCAGCAGTTGAAGCCTTGTTCCGTAAAGCAGGAATAGTAAGGTGCTCCGGGCGGGAAGAGCTTACAACTGTAGCTTCGGTATTTTTTCATAAGCATTTGAAAGGAAGAAATATAGCAATCATTACACATGCCGGGGGGCCTGCTGTGATGCTTACAGACGCATTATCAGCAGGCGGAATGAACATTCCGAAAATAACAGGAGAGCATCATGACAAACTGCTGGCGATGATGAACCCCGGGGCATCAGCAAATAACCCGATCGACATGATAGCTACAGCGACAAGTGAACAGCTTGATAAGATCATTGAATACGCAGATAAGCAGATGCCGGAGATTGATGGAATGACAGTGATATTTGGAAGTAACGGCTTGAATGATATGACAGTGATCTACGATCTTCTGCACAGGAAAATTGAGGAATGCAACAAACCGCTATTTCCAATACTGCCTTCTGTCGCAAGTTCTCAAACAGAACTGGATTATTTTCTCGAAAAGGGGCATGTGAACTTCCCCGATGAAGTTGTCCTGGGAAGAGCACTGACAAAAATATCAAACACACCATATCCGGCTGATGAAAAAATATTTCTTAAGGAGATAGATGTTCCACTTATCCGCAGCATAATCGATAAAGCACCCAAAGGATATCTTGAGCCTGGCGTTATTCAGAAACTTCTTGCTGCCGCTGACATACCTACTGTTAAAGAGTCTGTTGTAAAGACCAGAAAAGAGGTTGTCGCACTGGCAGACAGGGTAGGATTTCCGCTGGCTTTGAAAGTTGTCGGACCTGTTCACAAATCTGATGTCGGCGGAGTCACCCTGAATATTAAATCGCGGACTCACCTTGAGGCGGAATTTAACAGGATGATTAAAATAAAAGGTGTCAAATCAGTTCTTGTACAGCGGATGCTTACAGGAACGGAGCTATTTATCGGCGCCAAATATGAACCAAAGTTCGGGCACATCATTCTTTGCGGACTCGGAGGGATTTTCGTTGAAGTGCTTGGCGATGTGTCATCAGGGCTTGCTCCGCTTACTTTTAATGAAGCGGGATCAATGATACGAAGCCTGAAAGGCTACAGGATAATCCGTGGTACACGAGGTAAACCCGGAATAAATGAACAGAAGTTTGCCGAGATAATCGTAAGGCTCTCAAGCCTTCTGAGGTTCGCAACAGAGATCAAGGAGATGGATCTTAATCCGCTTATCGGAAGCCCGGATGCGATAACTGTTGTTGATGCAAGAATAAGAATTGAAAAATGATCTTACGCATAAATTTGAATGATGATTTTTTAAAATAACTATATTCGACCCTTCTGTTTATTATGAATAGTATTCCAATATCCTCAGAATTAGTTAGTAAACTAGCTCATGAACATGGCATACCGGATGCAGGATCAGCCTCAATACGTGAAATCGCGTTTCTTGTCAATCTTATTGAAGCAGAAACCGGGATTAAATTTATACGTATGGAAATGGGAGTGCCCGGACTGAAAACTCCCTCAGCCGCTATTGAAGCTGAAATAGCAGCTCTAAGGAGTGGTGTGGCAGCTCTTTATCCTGACATTTCAGGGATACCGGAACTGAAAAAAGAAACATCGAGGTTCATAAGGTTATTTCTGAATGTAAATATTAAACCTGAAGGATGCATACCAACGGTTGGATCGATGATGGGTAGTATGGTCAGCTTTCTTGTTGCCAACAGGAACGACAGGACAAAAGAGGGAACACTCTTTATAGATCCTGGTTTCCCGGTACAGAAACAGCAGGTGAAGATGATCGGCCACGATTATTATTCTTTCGATGTTTATAATTTCAGGGGCAAAAAGCTGAAGCAGAAGCTTGAATCATACTTTAAAACCGGAAAAATATCATCGCTTCTCTATTCAAATCCGAATAACCCGGCCTGGATATGTCTTAATGAAGAAGAGCTTGCAATAATAGGTGAACTTGCAGGGAAATACGATGTAATTGTTATTGAAGATCTTGCATATTTCGGTATGGATTTCAGGAAGGATTATTCTAAACCAGGGAAACCTCCCTATCAGCCAACGGTTGCACGCTATACCGACGACTATGTTTTGCTGATATCAAGTTCCAAGATGTTCAGTTACGCCGGTCAGCGGATAGGCATGATGGCTATATCAGATCATCTTTTCAACAGATCCTATCCCGACCTTTTAAGATATTATTCGACTGATAAGTTTGGACATTCGGCTATCTTTGGGGCATTATACGGTTTGTCGGCAGGTGTTTCGCATTCGGTCCAGTATGGTCTTACCGCTCTGCTTAAGGCTGAGAATGATGGCATTTACAATTATCGTGACGATATCAGGGAGTATGCTGAGAAAGCCGCAATAATGAAAAAGATATTTATTGATAACGGGTTTAAGATCACATATGACAAAGATCTCGATGACCTGGTTGCTGATGGTTTCTATTTTACCATTTCATGGACTGGAATGACAGGAAAAGAGCTGCTGAGCGAGCTGATGCTTTATGGGGTAAGCGCAATTACTCTTGATATTACCGGTAGTGAAAAGGAAGGACTGAGGGCATGTGTTTCGCTGGTGTCAAGGTCGCAGTTTAACGACCTTGAAGAACGGTTGAAAAAATTTAAGAACGATCACAATATTAACAAGAATAAATAATTCGGAATATGGCAAAGATCAGAGGAAGTATTGTAGTGGATATCGATAAATGCAAGGGATGCGAAGTCTGCAGGGTATCATGTCCGACAGGTACCATTGCAATGGCAAAGGAGGTGAATCACAAGGGGTATTTTTATGCCTACCCGGCAAATCCTGACCTTTGCATAGGATGTGCAAACTGCGCGATGGTTTGTCCCGATGGTGTTATAACAGTTTACAAAACAAAAATATAGTTTAGTAATGGAAAAGGAATTACGACTTATGAAAGGCAACGAGGCGGTTGCTGAAGCAGCAATACGCGCGGGTGCTGATGGTTATTTTGGTTATCCTATTACACCACAGAGTGAGATACTTGAATACCTTATGCAGGCAAATCCCTACACTACCACCGGGATGGTTGTTCTCCAGGCTGAGAGCGAAGTAGCAGCGATAAATATGGTTTATGGCGGTGCAGCCTGCGGAAAAAAAGTAATGACAAGCTCTTCTTCACCCGGAATAAGCCTGAAGCAGGAGGGTATAACATATATCGCAGGGGCTGAATTGCCCTGCCTTATTGTGAATGTTGTAAGAGGAGGTCCCGGGCTTGGGACTATCCAGCCTGCACAATCAGATTATTTCCAGGCAGTTAAGGGCGGGGGACATGGTGATTATCATCTGATAGTTCTGGCTCCTGCTTCAGTACAGGAAATGGCTGACTTTGTTGATCTGAGCTTTGAACTGGCATTCAAATACCGCAACCCGGTGATGATGCTTTCGGATGGGGCAATCGGCCAGATGATGGAAAAAGTTTGGCTCAGTCCTCAGAAAGAAAGATCAAAAACGGTTCCGGAGTGGGCTACAACCGGAAAACCCACCACCCGGGAAAGAAATATTATTACATCCCTCGATCTAGATCCGAATGCACAGGAGTCATTTAACAAGAAGCTCATTGACAAGTACAATGAGATAAGGGAAAAAGAGGTTCGCTTTGAAGAGTTTCAATGCGAAGATGCAGAGTATCTTTTTGTAGCTTACGGGACAAGCGCCAGGGTCTGCCAGAAGGCAGTACAGCTGTGTCGTGCCGCAGGAATTAAAGCGGGTCTCATCAGACCTATTACCCTTTTCCCATTCCCTTCGAAAAGGATAAATGAACTGGCAGATAAAATGAAGCTGATCCTTTCAGTGGAAATGAGCGCCGGTCAGATGGTTGAAGATGTTATGCTTTCCGTAAACGGGAAAGTGCCTGTTTATCATTTTGGTCGTATGGGCGGAATTGTAACAGCGCCTGATGAAGTTGTGGAATTTCTTAAATCGAAAATTATAGGAGGTTAAAATATGGCTGAAGCTACCGGAATTAAAGAGATCATTAAGCCTGAAAACCTGGTTTATAAAAAGACAAAGATCATGACCGACAATGTGCTTTCATATTGCCCGGGTTGTGGTCATGGAACAACACATCGTATCCTTGCAGAAATAATAGACGAAGAGGGACTTCAGTCTCAAACAATCGGAATATGCCCGGTGGGCTGCTCTGTACTATTATATAATTTCCTGGATATAGACTGGCAGGAGGCTGCACACGGACGTGCTCCAGCTCTTGCAACAGCAGTAAAGAGACTTCTTCCCGACAGATTCGTATTTACCTATCAGGGCGACGGTGACCTTGCTGCAATAGGGACGGCGGAAACTATTCATGCCTGTAACAGGGGTGAAAATATACTGATAATATTTATAAATAACGGAATATACGGAATGACAGGAGGACAGATGGCGCCAACCACTTTACCTGGGATGAAATCATCCACATCACCATACGGAAGAGATGTCAAACTGATGGGTAATCCGTTGAAAATGACTGATATCGTTGCCACTCTTCCCGGTACTTACTATGTTACAAGGCAGAGTGTCCATACGCCCGCTAACGTCAGAAAAACAAAGAAAGCAATGAAAAAGGCTGTTCAGTATCAGAAACTTAATAAGGGAACCTGCTTTGTGGAGATTGTTTCAAATTGCCCGTCAAATTGGAAGATGACACCTGTCGAATCAAATAAATGGATGGAGGAAAATATGCTGCCTTATTATCCTCTCGGAGATCTTAAAGTACCGGCAGAAGAAACAACTCAAAAAACTATTAATCCTGAAAAAAATGACTGAAGAAATTATTATTGCCGGATTCGGGGGACAGGGTGTTCTTTCGATGGGTAAGATAATGGCATATTCCGGTGTAATGCAGGATATGGAGGTAAGCTGGATGCCATCATACGGACCGGAGATGAGAGGAGGTACGGCCAATGTAATTGTGATTATCAGCAGCGACAGAATAAGTTCCCCTATTGTGAGGAATTTTGACACCGCAATAATTTTAAACCAGCAATCGCTCGATAAGTTTGAGAATTCTGTTAAACCCGGAGGGATACTTATCTATGACGGTAACGGGATAACCCGGCATCCGGAAAGAAAAGACATTACCGTCTACCGCGTAGATGCAGTTGAAGAAGCGGGCAGAATGAACAGCCCAAAAACTTTCAATATGATAGTTCTGGGAGGATTTCTTAAGATTAAACCTATCATTAAGCTGGAGAATGTGATAAAAGGTTTGAAAAAGTCGCTTCCGGAACGGTATCATAACCTTATTCCAATGAATGAGAAGGCGCTGGAAAGGGGATTGGAGATCATTAGAAAGGTCTGACCCCCCACCCCCCCCTGAAGGGGGGTTCTTTTACCTCGCTAGCGCCGATTTCTAATCGGTGCTAGGATTGTGCAAAAGGCACGGATTACAAATCCGCGCCAGCAAAGTTATTTTACGCAGGGGTCATTTCTCATAAAAATGCATCTCCACAATATATTTCCACACAGCGGGCGCCAGGAAATATGACATATCCTTGCCCTTTTTTATTCCATTCCGGATAAATGTGCCAGAAATATCCAGAAGCGGGGCTTTTACATGATAGATTTTAGCTTTTAAAAGAATCTGATCAAGGAGGGGAGAAGCTGGCCTTAGCGAACCGTATCTTGGATAAACATATATAGAGCACCTTTCAATCAGCTCATTAACATTTTTCCATTTATGCAGTGTGAACAGATTGTCTTCACCCATAATAAGGCAAAATTTATTCTTCGGGTATTTCTCTTCCAGATATGTCAGTGTGTCAATAGTATATGATGGTACAGGAAGTTTAAATTCTATATCAGTTGCTTTCAGCCTGTCATTATCCCCAATGGCAAGCTGAGCCATATAAAGCCGATGATGGTCGGCAAGAAGGGTTTCCTTCTTTTTCAGAGGATTGTGTGGACTGACTACAAACCATACCTGATCAAGACCTGTAAATTCCGTCAGATATCCTGCAATAGCAATATGTCCGATATGAACCGGGTTAAAGGATCCGAAGTATAAACCGATTTTTAACATTTATCAGCAGGGTTTACCTTTTAAAAAAGATGTTACAATTGCTGTAACGTCTTCCCTGGCCTCTTCTAACTGATTATTAATGATGATAGTATCAAATTGGTCAGCAAGCTTCATCTCTTCTTTGGCTTTTGCTACTCTTGTTTTGATTCCGGCAGCATCATCTGTTCCCCTTAAACGCAATCTTTTTTCGAGTTCCCTGATCGAGGGAGGCATAATAAAAACGGAAATTGCTTTAAGCCCATAGATTTTTTTCAGGTTAATTGCACCTTTTACATCTACATCAAACAGAATATGCTTCCCTTTTGCCCATATCCTGTCAATCTCACTTCTTAGAGTTCCGTAATAATAGTCTTTATAAACTTCCTCCCACTCGACGAATTCATCATTTTTTACTCTTTTCATAAATTCAGAAACCGAAAGAAAATAGTATTCCCTGCCATTTTTTTCATTACCCCTCGGCTTTCTTGTAGTAGCTGAGATGGAAAATTCCAGGTTGAGTTCTTTTTCAAGAAGATGTCTGACAATAGTTGTTTTTCCGGCACCTGAAGGAGCAGAGATAATGATTAGTTTCCCTTTCATAAAACATTAAGAGTTTGTTCTTTGATTTTTTCCAGCTCATCTTTCATCATCACCACAAGCTTTTGTATAGATGCATCATTAGCTTTTGAACCAATGGTATTTATCTCTCTGCCGATCTCCTGTGCTATGAAACTCAGAATTTTCCCATTCGGAGGCAGTGTGGCTATTTTCTCCAGGAAGTACTCGCAGTGTTTTCTTAACCTTACCTTCTCTTCATTAATGTCAAACTTTTCAAGGTAAAAGATGATTTCCTGTTCATATCTGTTCTTGTCAATATTTTCAGTTCCTACATTCTCCGTAAGTAAGGCGGTTAATTTCTCCCGGATCTTTATAATCCTGTCACCTTCAAAGGTTTCAATGCTTTCGAGAAGTGTAAGTATCTTCCCGATGCATCTGATAAGGTCAGCTTCAAGCGATTTTCCCTCTTCAGTCCTGTAAAGATCGAGTATGATGATCGATTCATTTATCTGTTCTTTTACAATTAACCATTCTTCTTCCGCTAACTCAGCCTTCTCTGTCTTAAGAGCATCCGGGAGTCTCATTATTGCCGGGAGTAACTGATCGTCAATATTGATCTCCAGTTCTCTGGTGATCTCTTTAAGCTGGTTATAATAATTTTTAATTACTGCCTTATTAATTACAGGAATAATTTCATTATCAAGTATATCCAAATAAATGTTCAGGTCGATCTTGCCCCTGTCGAGTTTCTGGCTGATCATATTTCTTATTTCGGGCTCTTTTTCTTTATAGAGCCATGGGAGCTTTGTATTAATATCGAGTTGCTTGGAGTTAAGTGATTTTATTTCGATAGTGATTTTTTTCTGTGGGATTTCAGCCATGGATTTTCCATAGCCGGTCATAGATTTGATCATCCTGTCTTATATTGGTTTATGTAAGTTTTGTATAAAACTGAAAGTTACAAATTCTCATTGTATTTAACAACAGCCCTTGTTTTCCAGCGGCCTGTTTTGTAATAAAGGAACGAAAGTGTAAGGCCAACGAGCCAGCCAGTGGGAATTGCCCACCAAATACCCTGCGGACCTATCTTTCCTGACAGGAAGTAGGCCAGGGGAATTCTTATTATCCAGAGTGAAATAAGTGAAAAGAACATTGGAACAAGAGTATCGCCGGCTCCTCTCATTATCCCGTTGTAGATGAACATCAGGGTAAAAAGAAAATAAAAAATACTGACGATAGTCAGGTATTGATCTCCAATCCTTATGACATCGGAATCTCTGGTGAACATGCCCATAATAATGTTCCCCCACAAAACAATTAAAACAGTTGTAACAATTGTTACAATTCCTGCCATCTTCACTGTTGAGATAAGCCCTGTCCTGATCCTTTCCGTCTTATTGGCTCCAATATTCTGACCAACAAAAGTTGAAAGTGCATGTGAAAATGACATTGCCGGTACCATTGCCAGCGAATCAAGACGACTGGCAACTGTAAAGCCTGCTATAACGTTAGTACCGAATGTACTGACAATACCCATTAATGCAAGGTTCCCAATTGCCACAAATGTCTGCTGTATACCAGTGGGCAATCCGATCCGGATACTTTGACGGAATATCTCACGATCGAATTGGAGCCCCTTAATTGCTATCCTGATAAGTTTGTGAGTTTTGTTAAGCCAGTAAATAGCCAGCCCGAACGCAAGTCCGTTTGCCAGCAATGTTGCATAAGCAGCACCGGCAACTCCCCATTTAAAGACAGCAACGAATAACAGGTCAAAAATTATATTGGCAACGGTTGCAATGATAAGAAAATAGAGAGGTGTCTTTGAATCGCCGAGACCTCTCAATGCAGCGCTGGTACCATTATAGCCAAAGAATATTATGGTTCCCGAAAAGAAGATACGAAGGTATTGTGTTGCCTGTGGCATTATATCTTCCGGCAAACCAAGTAAACGGAGCAATGGTTCCGCTAAAATCAGCCCTGCTGCAGTTGCTATTAATCCTGCAACTGCGCTGTAAATATACATCGTGTCAATTGCTCTTTTAACTTTTGCAAAATCTTTTGCACCAAAGTATTGCGAGATGACCACTGTGGTTCCCATTACGATCCCGATGATCAGCGAGACCATCATGAATATCACCGGGAATGAAGCTCCAACAGCTGCCAGTGCTTCTTTCCCGACAAAATTACCAACAACGATGCTGTCGACCACACTGAATAACTGCTGGAATATGTTTCCGAGAAGCATCGGTGCTGCAAACTGGAATATAAGCTTCCCTTCTTTGCCAGTAGTGAGATCCTGCATTAATGAATTTTAGCGCTGCAAAGGAAATAATTTATAGGATATAAACAAATAAGAGACTATAACCTTTCAAGCTCAACTGTAAAATGCCGCAGGATAGGGGCTTCTTTTTTAATCCGGAATCCTTTTCTTATACTTGCTTTCCTGTCAAAAACATTTTTTACTGCAGCTGCAACATAATCCATATGGTTATTTGTATAAACCCGCCGGGGAACAGCAAGTCTGACAAATTCCCTGGATGGAAACCTGTTTTCACGAGTCTTGGGATCCCTGTCAGCCATGAGTGTGCCTATTTCAGCTCCTCTTATTCCACCCTCGATAAATAATTCTACAGCAAGAACCTGGGCAGGATACTCCTCCAATGGTATCTGCGGAAGGAATTTTCTTGCATCAATAAAAATAGCATGGCCTCCGAACGGTTCAAGCACAGGAATTCCATAATCTTTCATTCTTGTACCGAGGTAAGAAACCTGACTGATCCTTGACCTGAGATATTCCGGATCAATACCTTCATAAAGTCCTTGTGCCAGAGCGTTCATATCCCGTCCTGCCATACCGCCATATGTAATAAATCCTTCATAAATAATATTGTAGACTGAGGCTTTCTGATACAACTCTTCATCTTTGAAGCCAATAAATCCACCCATATTCACTATAGCATCTTTTTTTGAGCTCATTGTAATACCGTCAGCATACGAGAACATCTCCCTTACAATTTCCTTTATCATTTTATCTGCATAGCCCTCTTCCCTTGTCCTGATAAACCAGGCATTTTCAGCGAACCTTGCTGAATCGATAAAGAACAAAATGCCGTATTTATCGGCAAGTCTGCGGACTCCCTTAAGATTTTCCATACTTACCGGTTGCCCACCTACAGTATTGTTTGTTATGGTAACTATTATAAACGATATCTTTTCTTTAGGGTTATTCCTGAGCACATTCTCAAGCTTATCCAGATCAACGTTTCCTTTGAACGGATGAAATGAAGTCGAGTCAAACGCAATATCGGCTGTGCAGTCGACAGCTCTTGCTTTTCTGAATTCAATATGCCCTTTGGTGGTATCAAAATGGGAGTTACCCGGTACAATATCTCCCTCCTTGATAAGAACAGAAAAGAGAACATTTTCAGCCGCTCTTCCCTGGTGTACAGGAAGAAAATAACTGAAACCGGTAATTTCGTTTATTGCCTTTTTGAGGTTATAATATGAAGTCGCACCTGCATAGCTCTCATCACCCAGCATCATCGCTGACCATTGCCTGTCGCTCATGGCGCCGGTACCTGAATCAGTAAGAAAATCAATGAAAACCTGTTCAGATTTCAGTTTAAACAGGTTAAAGGATGCATCTCTGATCCATTGCTCCCTTTCTTCTTTTGTACTTTTATTGATACTTTCGACCATTTTTATTTTAAATGGCTCTGTAAATGGTAATACCATACTTCTGATTTTTATGAAAATGAAAACGTTTTATAATAAACTGATAGCAAGCCTGATGAAATGGCTTCTAATTAGAAGGGAAAGAAAAGGAATCCCGGTTTTTGATATTCCTATATATATCAAAGTGGTAAATAGCCGTTATGGATAAGCGTGTGCCTTGAATGAGACCGACCAAAGATCGGAATCAATGCTGTAACTAAGATGGAGGTATGCCCTCCGCAGGTGTTGTACAGGCGAGACCTGCAAACCGCCCCACGGTGCTTTCCGGGTGACCGGGAGGTATTGA
>JALHSP010000044.1 GCA_022865305.1 Bacteroidales bacterium
GACAAGAAAGTTTTTCGCCATCTATCAGGAGCTCCAAAAAACACGCCGCCTCCCTAAGCTGACGGCAACAACACATACCGCCAAACGTTAGGGTCAAGCGCAGTTAATCCGGATACGTTATAAAATAGAAGAAGTATGAGTTTCAGGTTGACTATTCTGATACTTCGAGCTACTTTTCAAATTATTGATAAATATTTAATGTAATTCCATCGCACAAGGCCCGACCACGCTGAAGAAAGAAACCAAAGCGCCAACCCCTAACAGGTCGGTATATGTTATTGCCTACGGCCAGCAAAAAAATTGTGGTAGGAGAGTGGTCTCGAAATTGCTGGCCGGCCCTCGCAGCGGTGTCATGGTTTTTGCCCTTTAACAGAAATTTGTAATAAAAGATAGCTCCAGTCGGTTTAACGGCCCTGCAAAAACCCCGCCACCGCCCGAAGCTGTCGGCAACAACACATACCGCCAAACGTTAGGCACAATATCGAACACAACGTATTAATTGTCAGTTTCTTTTAGGTATCACGACATTAAATTATTATAAATAGTATCCTTATCAAAAAAAGCTATGGCAGTACATGATTTATATTCGAAGAGACAAAAGGCTCTCAGAGGAGAGATTCCAGATGTTTTTATATTTAATAAAATCCCTTACAATTTACGAGTACAAATAGTGCAAATTATAAAAGGCACTATTGGGAAAAGACACATTGGCCCATATGTTGATAAACCAGCTGAAGCATATTCATTAATTAATAAATCACTATGTCATGAATATGGCCTATTCTCATTGTTTCCCAACTGCGAAAATGATCCCCCAGAATTATCCGTATTAAACTTCTTTTTAGTAACTGAGGATGTTGAGAAAGCAATTGATGTAATTGAATTTAGTTTTTTATACATCGAAAAAGTAATAAAGCCACATTACACAGAGTATATCTACCATACAGATGTTGATATGACTCCTGACAATTCTATTGCAGAATTAAATTTTAGATTTAAAGAAAATGGCATTGGCTATCAATACGAATCAGGCAAGATATTTCGCGTTGATTCTCTATATATACATTCAGAAATTATAAAACCTGTTCTGAATTTATTGCAAAACCCTAAATTTAAAGGAGCTAATGAGGAGTTTTTAAAAGCCCACGAGCATTATAGACATGGACGAAATAAAGAATGTTTAACAGAATGTTTAAAGGCATTCGAAAGTACAATGAAAATAATTTGTAAAGAAAAAGGGTGGTCATTTAATTCAACTGATACATCTAACAGACTTATTCAAATCTGTCTTCAAAATAATATCATCCCTTCATTTACACAAAATCAATTTACTTCATTGAATAGTCTTCTTGAAAGTGGAATTCCAACTATTAGAAACAAATTAAGCGGTCATGGGCAAGGACAGGTACCTCAAAAGGTTGATGATGAAATGACTAGATATGGGCTAAACCTTACTGGAACAAACATAATATTCTTAATTGAACATAGTGGACTTTAAATAATACTGTGCCTAACACGGACAATAAAGTACATAAACTTGTCATGGTTTTTGCTAATTGCTCCTGGTATCTAGTGTTGTAATTACTTAATTGGTAAACTAAATAAATATATTATCTTTGCCTTCATGGCAAGGAAACCAATACATTTTAAAATTACTGAACAGCAGCGTGAAGAGTTAGTAACGATGCAGCGTTCTTTGAAACTCCAAAA
>JALHSP010000045.1 GCA_022865305.1 Bacteroidales bacterium
TTGTCATGTCGTGATACAATTGTCTAGGATGCAAAGTCCCGATAAACGAGCAGGAATTGTCAAACTATAACAGATTTGTCTAGGCTCGATATTTTCGGTTATGCCCGCTAACGGCCCGGCGGTTGAGGGAGTAAACGTTGGCGGCGCTAGCCCGCCGGTCACCGGTCCTGGTTCTTTAGCCAGAAAGTTGTCCCGGCGGGCAAGCCGCCATGGCGCAATTTTTGCCAGTCCCGGCGAAAGATAAAATTGTCTCGGTTGCACGGATTTGTCCAGAGCCGAAGTCACGGATTAAGTAAATGAGTGATAAATATGGTTTCAAGACAAAACTGTCAAGGTGGCGAGCAAAAATTGTGACAAGTTTATTACCCCAACCGTCCGTGTTATGCTTAGGCCAATTTTTTTATTTGTTAGATGTCACGTTTTCTTTATTTTAATTTGCAAGTCCCAGAATCTGGATATATCTCCCATAAAAGTAAAATTGTCAACATCTTTCAATAGAAATTTTGATAATTCATCCTCATTAAAGGTAAGATAATCAGCTTCGTTCATTAATAAAATATAAAGATCAAAAATTTCAGTATGTTTCCTGCGGCCTTTAAGAACCTTGATACACAAGTCTATAGTTAATTTGTCTAATCTTAAAACTTTGGGTTTCATGATCCAATTATAATCGTTCTCAGTTTTCCCTAATCCTATTAAAGCATCCATTATCCAATTAATACCAAATCCTTCATCATAGTATTTTTTATAAAATGGAGTCAAAAATTCAATAGCTTCAAGATATTTTCTATTTAAAACAAGAGCTTCACCATATCTATCTTGAGCACATAAATCTTCTGGTTGGTTTCTAGCTCTTTCAAGTCTAAGTTTTAACAAACCCTTCCAGTCTTCTTTATCGATTAGATTAGCATCATCTTCCCAATCTTCAAAATCGTCGTAGTCGTACTCAGAGTTCATATTTTAAGAAGTTAAATGTTTGTCGGAGTGTCTCGGCTGGATTACAGATCGTTTTTTAAAAACAATTTTATCGTTTTGATCGTCCAATTCTATACAACCATATTCTTAAGCCCTCAGCATTTTATTTACTCCATCTTTATCAAAATGTTCAGGGTCAAATTCTCCACCCAACCAATCCATGTAGCTGTCATATTCTTCATGTTTTGGGTTTTTTAATATTTCTAATAGATCTGCATAGCCCCATACCCCACCACAATCTTCTGGGGGACAAGCCATCTTGCCTGCCAAACAGATTGGGGATTTCAATTTTTCATCACTAGGGAGGATTTTTTCTAATAAGACATCGTGTTCCCAACCATCTCCAAAGTCATATTCGTAAACAATTTTCTCTTTCTCCTTTTTCAATAGATCAGATATTTTCATGTTCTTGTAATCTACATTGTCCAACTCTCCCCATGTGTCATCATCTGACATTCTCTCTGTGTAGAAAGTCCGGTTTTTAATAAATTGGTGTAAATGTGAATTTGTCCAACCCATTGAGATTTGAATTATCATATGAAAATCAGACAGCAATAAGTCTGAAGGGATCAATAATCTTCTCCAAATCTTCGGTTTAAATCTTGTCAACGCAATTTGAATCTGATATGTTTTCATAGCAATAGTATTTCTTTCAAATATAGAAAAAATGTTTATTCGTGAATCTATACTTACTTACAACGGAGATCGGTATGGTAAGTTGGGGTCGATGTCAATCACTGTGTTGGTTTTTGCCAGTCCCGGTAGACGGATGAGAGGTTTCTTATCACTCTGAATTATATCGGTGGCCGTGCAAAAACCATAAATGTTTGCGTATCTGTCGTTCGACCTTTGTGGTTGTCTCGATAGATGGATTTATCACAGTATTGAAAATTCGATGGTAAATGTCAATGTTTCTCATCGATTACAAATTTGTCCAGATTGAGAAATCCAATTCTCTTTCGGAGAGTTATACTTAGGACTTTGTCGTCAAGATGAAGTTGTCTCGTAACGTGCTGGGGTCGAGTAGGTAAAGGGGAGTTTCACCCCTAAACCTCTCACGGAACCGTACGTGATACTCTCGCATCATACGGCTCTTGTTACACAAAAGATCAAGCGAAATGAAAGCCATACTGCCAGTGAACAAATAACCCCGGATAGCTTACAGCAAGATTCCTGAGCCATCGCCCTGCTTTATGCATACTCTCTCTAAATCGCTTATACCGTTTTACCGCCCACTTGATTAGTCTCCAGTGAAAGATCCGGAAGATTCTCATCAACTTGTGTAACCTGAACTTTCCATAGTAGTTGATCCATCCCACAATTTTGGGATTGAACACATTAGCTATGTAGGTGATATCACACCCAGTCCAGCGATGAAATTCAGATTTTCTGAATATCTCCGTAATCTTATTCTCACTTTTCCTGCTAATTGCACAGTCGTAACCTAGAAACATCTCACCGCCATGGTTCGATGTCGGACGAGGTTGAAAACTAAATCCCAGAAAATCAAATTGCACTGTCTTGAATTTATCCTTTCGGTGATCTTTCTTACAGTAAACAATTTTGGTCTTCTTCTCATTCAATTCTAATTTGCACTCCCCTAGCCTCTTCTTAATGGCTGTCAATACATTCTCCGCTTCAGCCTGACTATTGCAGTGAACTATTATGTCATCTGCATATCGCACAAAGCATAAGTTTGGATAAGTTAACTCAAGCCACTTTTCAAAAGCATAATGGAGAAACAGATTAGCAAGCAGGGGGCTTATTACCCCTCCCTGTGGCGTTCCCTCTCCTTCACGATAGCGTTTATTCCCTTTCCGATCTTCAATGGGTGCTTCTATCCATCTTGTGATGTACATCTTTGCCCACTTCTCTTGTACGTGTCGCTCAATTGCCTTTAATAAAAGCTCATGCGACATCCTGTCAAAGAAACTGGATATGTCCATATCAATAACCCAATGGTAGCGTCGTACATTCTTGCGAACCTGTTCAACTGCCTGATGAGCGCTCTTAAGTGGACGATATCCATAAGATTGCGGTAGGAACTCCGCTTCAAACCTTGGTTCAAGGTAGCTCTTTAGAACTTGTTGTGCTACCCTGTCATTAACCGTTGGGATGCCCAATTTTCGTTTCCTTCCATCATCCTTGGAAATCTCTACTTCAAGTACCGGAGGTGGAAAGTAGCTGCCGGAACTCATCCGATTCCATAGTATGTAGAGATTGTCTTCAAGACGCTCCTCATACATTGTTATGGTCTCTTCATCTATCCCTGCTGCCCCTTTGTTACTCCTTACTTTTTTTGTAGGCTTTCCAAATCATTTGTTTGGTAATTGGTATACTTTTCGTCTCAGCTCCACTAGCCCTCCCCCCTTTTGGGGTTGTCAGTGGTAACCTCAACTGTGTAACCTCAGCCCTTCGCTCCACTCCTATTACAGGAGCTTCATAACTACTATGACTGAGTCCGATTTCATACAAATCATCGGTATTTGGCCTCACAGATGTTTGCCCTGCTTGTGCCTTTCCCTTTCCATTTTTGTATGACTTCCCTTGTTCCATAACTAAGCCTGAATAGAACTCATGCCTCCTCAATGACGCCTGCCATGCAGCCAGTAGACAGGTTTCCACTGCATTCTTCCTCCGTCATAAGCAAACGGTAGTTTTGACAGGAAGTTCGTTTTCACGGCACTTCTTCAGAGGTTCACTTTCGTTCATCTTTTCTATTCTTACATAATCCTTCTAACAGGACTTTCCCCCTATCCGTTCAATACCTCCCAGTCACCCGGGAAGCACCGTAGGGTTGTTTGCAGGTCTCGCCTGTACAATACCTGCGGAGGGTCTACCTCCATCTTAATTACAGCATTAAGTCCGGTCGCTTGGCCGGTCTCATTCAAGGCACACGCTTAGCGCTAACGGCCCGGCAATAAAATGCGTTTGTGTTGCTGAGCAAGTGAAGGCTGGATCAGTGTTTCCGCTTCTGGGTAGCGTCTTGTCACCAGCCGAAAGGAGCGAAGCATGGCGCGGTTTTTGGCGTCATTGTACAAACTATCGGGCGTATACGAGTGTCGCGGTACAAGTTTAATAAGTGACTGGTTTTGAGTCATGATACAGGAACTGACAAAATGCGCAGCGGTGCAGTGTCGCGGTACAAGTTTGTGCGGAGCCAGGATTGAGTCATGATACAGAAGTTTTATTGTGAGCACTTGTGCGACGTCGGGGTTTAAGATTTAAAGTGATCTGTCACGAAGGCACCGTTTACAAAAACCGTGACAAACAAATGCACTTTAGCACCTATGATAAAAGCATAGTCCCTGGTACGTTATCAATAATTGTTGTAAATTATTGTACGTAAATAGATTAAATACACAGAGACTATGCAAACACAAGTTACGAAAAA
>JALHSP010000046.1 GCA_022865305.1 Bacteroidales bacterium
CAGTGTCGCGGTACATACAGGCGACGAAGCCAGGAATTTGTCATGGTACAGAATTTTTATTGCGAGCACTGGTGCGGTGTCCGGGTGGTGCGATATGGGGGTCACATTATAAGAAAGCAGTATGTTCAAAAACCGTGACAAACAAATGACCTTTATTGTCCGTGTTAGCGGAGCGTTTTTATTTTTCAGCCCTATATGAGCGGACAACTCTAAAACCTATATAAGATTCTCTTACATTAGGATTACATGACTGTCTTTCCTTAATATTTATTTCAGATTTCCAAGAGCCTCCCCTATAAACACCAGTTTCACCACGTCCGGGAGTAATCCATTCGGAAACATTATCATTGAAATGGTAGAGACCCCAATCATTGATTTTACCATCATCAACTTTCTGAATGGTTTGGGTTAAGCCACTTTTACTTTTATCAGCCAAAGGTTGACGGGCTACATATTCCCACTCTGTTTCCAATGGTATTCGATAAGCATGAACTTTTGGAAATCCTTTTTCTTTTAATTGATCATTTTCCATCATTGTTTTCCAGAGGCAATAATATTCTGCTATTTTAAATGACACCCCAACTACCGGATAATCATTGTACTTTGAATCTGTAAAGTAATTCTTATAATCCTTATTTACTTTTTCCAGAGCCAAAGGATCTATAATGTCTCCACTAAATGAAGATACTTCAATCGGAATTAGTTCTACGAGTATAGTATCTTTCGTGTTTCCAGTCTTGGGATCCATTATGGCTCTTATTATAGGCTTAAGCTGGGTAAGCTCTTTATCGGGATTGTTTTTAGCCCAGTCAATGAATTCTTTGAATTCCCTGTTAGTTATTTCATTACTCATCCAGAATGCATCCACAGTCACGTGGGTTAGCTTAGTTTCTGAATTTTTGATAATGTTCATCTCAAAAGCCCCTTGAGGGATAAAGACCATACCTTTAGGTTGGGTCTCGGAGGATTTGGTTTGCGAATATAAGCTGATCATTATGGTCAGACTTATAACTGTCGAGATTGATTTTTTCATTTTTGATTAATTATAATATGAATGATGGTCATCCACCAAAATTAGTTAGCGGGGGTTATTTCATGATAACTACAATTATCTGTAATTTGGTATAAAATTATCTCAAAAAATGATCAATACCATGAAAAAATGCTCTCTGACCGGCACGCATTGTAATCATGACTAACGGTAAAAATTGGTGTTAATAATCAAGATGTTACAAATCTGTCCTGTTATCATTTTACTGTCAAGGTTAAATCAATTTTTGCCGTTTGCTTGCGGATTTAACCGAGTAAAATCGGTGGCGGAAATGCCCGCTAACGGCCCGGCAATAAAGGGCGTTTGTGTTGCTGAGAGAATGAAGGCTGGAGCAGTAAATCCGAATCGGGGTAGAGTCCTGGTACCAGCCGGAATGAACGAAGCATGGCGTGGTTTTTGGAGTCATGGCACAAATGGCCGGGGCCTATACGAGTGTCGCGGTACAATGTTGATAGAAAGCAGATTACAAGTCACCTTATTGTTATATTATTAACAGCACTGGTGCAGTGTCGCGGTACAAGCTGCCAACGGAGTTAGGAATTTGTCATGTTACAGAATCTTTATTGCGAGCACTGGAGAAGAGTCCGGGTGGTGCGATATAAGGGTCACGGTATAAGAAAGCAGTAAGTTCAAAAACCGTGACAAACAAATGACCTTTATTGTCCGTGTTATGTGGTCGTAGCAATTATTTTCTCGTCTGGCAGAGAATTTGTCTCTTGATTTTTTGTCTCGCTATTTGGTGGAGATGAACTTTTGATTCGTCTCTCCATGTTTAATTCATTGATTCGTTTTTTATTCAGAAAGTGAGTTGCATATAAACTCTCGATTTGGTGGTCTCGGGATTTACTGAAGATGAGTCTCTTTTTGGGACCTTTACCCCATTTATTGTATCCTGTCCATGATGCTTCAAGATTCCATTCTGCTGAGTACTTGCGAATTAATCTATTTACTGTAGAAAGCTTATGTAAGTTTGCCTGACAGGCTTTTTCTAAGTATGAGATTTTTCCAAGTCTCCAGTCTTGATAATCGTTTTCGGTAATATATCCAAGTTTTATCAGTACATCTACAGAACAAACGTAACCTTTCTTATATGCAAGCTCTGAGGTAAATTGCTTTACCTTTTTTTCTAACTCTTTGTTATTCATTTTCTTGTTCAAAATCCGTGATCTCAAGTTGATCTTTAACCCATTCAATTAGTCTTTGGTTTTTAAAGTCAAACCATCTTTGACGATATGGTCCTGAATTGTCCACAACCCACTTGAAATTTTGGAAAGGGTGTTTTCTGTTTAAGGCATTAATCAGTCTATCACGTAATTCCCTACTATCAACGGTTTCAGTAAAATCAGCCATTATTTTAAAAGATTCATGGGATTCCATTCTTTCTATCTCGAAGTATTTGTCCCAATTCTCATCTAATTCATTTAGAACATCTTCCCAAGGTTCTCTGTCATCGGTTTGCCAGCTTTCAAAATTCAGAACAGTTTTAATTTCACCTGTTTCTTTATTAATGTAGCACCTCATGCCGCAGTCCAGTTGCTCGGCAATCTCTTTGATCTGATCTTTTGTAAGACTAATCATGGTGCAAAATTATACTTTTTCGATATTGAAGAGAAGCTTTTGTCTCGATTACTCGCAAGCAATTAGTCCTGGTAAATAAAATACACAGGCCGTTATGTGGCGTAGCATTTTAAGTCCTGGTAAAGGGCACCAAACGAGGTTTGCGAGTGGAGGCAAACTTGCAAATTGTGCTCATGGACCGGTTTTGCAAATTTCAAAAAAGCAAAACCGTGAATTACAATTTGCAAGGAGCGGTGTTGCAAACCGGTCATGTCAAGATAAGTTTTATAGATGGTTGAATCCTGATAAAGGGGCAGGATTTATTTGTCATTGCGAAATTATCTTAAGTTGTTAAAGGTCTGTTTTATGGGCTTGCTATGCCACATAACGGCCCGGCAATAAAGGGCGTTTGTGTTGCTGAGTGAATGAAGGCTGGAGCAGAAAATGTCATCGGGGTAGAGTCCTGGTACCAGCCGGAATGAACGAAGCATGGCGCGGTTTTTGGAGTCATGGCACAAACCTGCGG
>JALHSP010000047.1 GCA_022865305.1 Bacteroidales bacterium
CCGCAGGTTTGTGCCATGACTCCAAAAACCGCGCCATGCTTCGTTCATTCCGGCTGGTACCAGGACTCTACCCCGATGACATTTTCTGCTCCAGCCTTCATTCACTCAGCAACACAAACGCCCTTTATTGCCGGGCCGTTAGCAAAAATTCGACTCTTTGCTACAATTGACTACGAATCCAATAATCGACATTAATCGACTTCGATTAATAACTTATAAATATAGTTGATTAACTATTATTTTAGTCATATATTTGTAATAAAATAAGACTGAATTTGAAAAAGAATGTTTTATTATTAATTGTATTAATCTCCGTAATATCATCAATGTGGTATTGTGGAAAGATTAATGAAATACATGAAAATAAGGCATTCCATGTAGATGTGGACAACTTAAAAACAACTATTGATTTGAGACTAAGTGATCTGACGGATAGTTGTAAATTGATCAGGTTAGAGACTACACCGGAATGTGTGCTTGGTTCGTACTTGAGATATATTTATGTTGATAATAAATACATCATTATCGATGATCAGAATGGTGTTTATAAGTTTTCGTCTGATGGATTATTTATTAAGAAGATATTAAAGCCGGGCAGAGGACCTCAGGAAATATCCAGGTATATTAGATGCTTTTATTTCGAGAAAAAAAAGATCTTGTATTTTGATGAAACAGTTCGTAAAAACAATTTTCTATATGCTTATGACATTGAATCTGAAAAATTTTTAGAACCGGTACAAAAATGTTTTAATGAGAATTGGGGTGATTTTGCCATTTATAAAGATTCCTTAATTATAGCCTCGCTATCTCCGGGAATTTGGGGTTCAACAGATAATATAAAAATGGCAGATTCAATTCCATATGTAGTGTTTATTCAGAATCTGAATGGCAAATTCCTTTATGGCATTCCCAGCAATAAAAAATTCAGCGAATTTCAGGATGAATTTATTCAAAGAGGAATGATAATGACAGGAGACAAGAATATTCATGTTAAATATATTTTTGACGATACTTTGTTTACTTTGAATAACAACAGATTAAGCCCATATATTATACCTAATTATATTAAGCCAAAAGAAAATCCTGAGAAAGCAATCCCTGAAATAGGAGATTCAAGGATTATGTACCCTTCTTATGAAAACAGCAGTTTCACAATATTCAGCGAGAGTACGAACGATAGTAGAACCAATTGGGAGATGGGGGTAAGATATAATTATAAGTATAAGTATTTCTTTTTGAATAAATCAAATGGGAAGTATGCGAAAATCAGTTCATATATTGATGATCTTACAGGAGAAGAAAAAAAAGCTGATGGAAATGAGATAAAGCTTCCTGAGTTACTGCCAAATAATAAACTACTTGTTGTATATCCTTCATACGAATTATTACGAAAAAAATCAGAAAGTCATAACACGAAAGGATTATCTTCGAGTATTTATGATCAATTGGAAAATATTCAAAAAGACTTATATGAAACGGATAATCCAGTTCTTTTAGTCGGGATTCCAAAAGTAGATTTGCAGATATTAAAAAGAAATTAAAAACTTTTGCTAACACGGACAATAAAATTAATAGGTTTGTCACATTTTTTGCATTTTGCTCCTGCTCCCATGACAGATTTGTAATGCCGGTAACGCGACCGCGCCAGTGCTTCCTATCAAACCTAGCATACCATGACTTGTAACCTGCTCCCAATAAACCTTATACCGCGACACTCGTAATGCTAATAAAAACTTGTGCCAGGACAGCAAAAAATGCGCCATGCTTCGCTCATTACGGTCGTGTGCCGGGACTCTACCATGAAGAAAATTTTCTGGTCACAACCTTCATTCGCTCATCAACACCTACTAATTTTATTGCCGGGCCGTTAGCAAAAATTTGTACCCTTATTGCATACATCAATCCTTAAAAAAATGAGAACAAAGCTATTAATCTTAGTAATTATTTTTTTCTACTCCTGCGGTCGAAAAAGTACTAATGAAACAAGTAATACCGACTCAGTAATAAAAATCGACCTCCTTTCAGAACCTGAATCTACAGTTAAAGTGCTATCTGATTTTGTTGAAAATATTGAGTATATACCCTTACAGACTACAGAGAGTTCTTTAATCGGTCCCTTTACACTGAAAATTCTGAACATTGATAATAGAATCTATATTCAAAATAGCGGATTGGAGGGGGAGATACTGTGCTTCGATATAAATGGCAAATTCCTTTTTAAGATTAGTAATAAAGGAAGAGGGCCAGAAGAATATGATTTTGTTACCGATTTTGACATCAGTTCTGATAATAAGATTCTGACAATACTTTCGAGCTCAACCCGGAAATTAGTAGCATATGGAATTTCCGAAAATGGTTTTACTTTCCAGAGATCAATAACACTTAAAGAGCCAGTTCCATGGAGAGTCAGTTTGGTTCCTGAAACGGACAAAGCTTTCATGGCTATACCCGCATGGTTAGGAACCGAGCCAACTTTAAGTCTATCGATCAATGCTGTTGGAGATACAATTCATCTTAAACCAAATTGTTACAAATTCAATAAAATCCAAAGCAGTCAGGGAGGTTCAAGAAGTATTGAAGGGCTCCTTGCATATACCACTGGTGATTTTGTCTGCTTTAAGGAAGAATTCAGTGATACCGTTTTTTATGTTGATGCAAAGAATAGTTCTTTTAGACCACGTATTATTTTTGATACACACGGAACATTATTCACTCCGAAGATGAAAGGTGGCTCTGAGAAAATGAAAAACAATTCAACCACATATATTCCTAAAATATTTGAGACTTCAAAGTATGTTTTCTACTGGTATTATACAGTCATTGTTGAACAAAGAATTGTTAACCTTTATGGATTTCTCTTCGACAAGAAGACAAATACAAAGTATAAATTTGACGTCGGAGAGGATCGGAAAATCAAACTAAAGGATGATTTAAGTGGCGGACCTGATTTTATTTTAGAATTTCGAGAAAATCGATGTAGTAATGGTAGGCTATTCTCGTTTGTAGAAGCCCTTACACTGAAGAAATATGTTGACAGCGAAAACTTTAAAAATGCACTAGTTAGGGATCCTAAAAAGAAAAATGAGCTGAAGAAACTTGCCGACTCTCTTGAAGAAACTGATAACCCAGTACTTATTGTTGTGACTCCAAAAGAGTGATACAACTTATTGAAAAATAATAAAATACTTTTGCTAACACGGACAATATGGGTAAGTTGTTTGTCACACTTTTTGCTTTTGCTCCTGCACTTAAGACAAATTTGTAATGGTTGTTGCACCCGGACACGCTCATCTGCCCGCAATTAAAATCCTGCACCGTGATAAATTACTGCCTTCGAGATAGTTTGTACCGCGACACTGCGCCAGTGCCCGCCACCAACTTTGTAACCGGGGATAAATTCGTGGCTCCGATCAAACTTGTACCGCGATCGCGCCAGCACTCAAGAAAATTTGTACCGTGACGGCAAAAAGTGCGCCATACCCTCCTTGCACCGGGACAATTTTCTGGCTAAAGTACCAGGATCCTGCCCGGATGCTGCGTCGGGTAACACAACCTCCCCATATTGCCGGGCCGTTAGGTGCTATAAAGAGCGATCCGTTATCAGAGGACAAAAACTTAATGACTCCACATTCTACATCGGCTGAATCATAATTTAACTCTCCAAGCATGAAAAAGGTTTTTACGATTTTTTTCTTTCTAAACTTAATCCCTTCTTGCAAAAAAGAGGAAGTTAAGTTCTTAATTTCGGATCAAGTAACAACAAATCAATATTACTCTACCGAAATCTTTAGCGAAACCAATCAGAAAATCTATGGGAAATGGAGATTCTTGTGCATTTCAGGAGGCCTTTATCCATCATTCCACGATCCAACGTATGACTACCTGGAGATTGTAAGAATAGGTATTTATGGTATAATTAAGGATAACTCAATAGAAGTGATCGGAAAGATTATTGTTGAAAAACAAGACGATAAAGGATTACGAGTTGTATTCTCTCCAGATGATAAATATCAAAACCACTCACAGCCAACAACCAGAGATGTAATTTTAAGATGGCAAGATTCATTGGCTTTGTCTGATGGATTTATGGATGGTTATTCATCTTATTATGTGCGTGTGAAATAAAAAAGTGAATATAGCTGAAGATAATTACTAAATCAAAATTAAGATTTTCAAATAATTACAGCACCTAACACGGACAATAAAGTAAATAAACTTGTCACGGTTTTTGCAAACCGTTCCTGCTTTCTAGAAAATGTTCTGCAACTCGCTGTACCCGGACTCCCACATCTGCCCGCCAGTAAAATTTAGTACCATGACAAATTTCTGGCTCCGTTGTCCGTTTGTACCGCGACACTGCACCAGTGCGCATTTAGTAAGCTTCAATATCATGACAAATTACTAATCACTTAAAACAATTGTACCGCGACACTCGTAATACTCAGAAAAATTGTACCATGACGGCAAAAACCGCGCCATGCTTCGCTCATTAAGGCTTCAGAAACTTTGTACCCCGATTTCGGGATACTGCCTCCCTGCCTCCATTCGCTCAGCAACGTTTACTTACTTTATTGCCGGGCCGTTAGGTTTCATAGTTGCTTCAACACCGAAAACTCACTATGGCGAAAGTTGTATACTTATAAATATCAATTCCAACACTTAAAACGAAACTGAAATGAATACTACATCACTGCTTGTTGACATTTTAATCATTGGAATCCAAGTTTCTATTTGGATTGCAGGATTCATATTTTCTTTCATTTTTCCTTTTAGCCAAGTCATGCGCGCAATGGAAAAATTTCCAGCGTCCGCAATAATTGTAGTAATTGCAATTTTCTACACTTTAGGGCTTATCTTTGATTATATTATAGCAAATATCTTCACACATTTTAAATCTGAAGAAGAAAAGGCGACTTATCGAGATGGACTGGTGATCTCTATACTTTCATTTGATAAACAAATTCAAATATTTCTTGATAATCAATATGCTAGATTGAGAATTTCAAGAGCTACACTTATAAATTTACCTATAATAATTATTTCCTCATGTTGTTTTGTTTTGACAAATCCAATTAGTTTAAGGTTCTCATTATGCTATTCAATAATTGCAATTTTAATAATTGGAATAATCATGACTATTTTATCATATATCGGATGGAAAGAAAGAAATAAAACTTATTGGAATTACATCAAAGCGACTCTTCAAAAAATGGAAATTGACCAAAAGAAAACAGGACCTACTACCCTTGTTGAGAATTGATTGACAACCGGAAACTTCTCGTCTTATTCATAATTGCTATTTCAATTGACTTGATACTTAACAAAACTACAAAACCTAACACGGACAATAAAGGTAAGTTGTTTGTCACACTTTTTGCATTTGCTCCTGCACCCAAGACAGATTCGTAATGGCTGTTGCACCCGGACACGCTCATCTGCACGCTATTAAAATCCTATACCTTGATAAATTTCCGGCTCCGAGATAGTTTGTACCGCGATACTGCGCCAGTGCCCGCCACGAACTTTGTAACCGGGGATAAATTCGTGGCTCCGATCAAACTTGTACCGCGACACTCGTATCACTCACAAAACTTGTACCTGGACGGCAAAAAGTGCGCCATACCCTCCTTGCACCGTGACAGCTTTCTGGCTAAGGTACCTGGACCCTGCCCGGTGCTTGCGTCGGGTAACACAACCTCCCTTTATTGCCGGGCCGTTATGGGTTATACATTGCAACTTTAAAACTTCAATATGGGACTTTACAATCTTAATCAATTAAGAAATTCGGACCTAAAGTTGGCACAAAACATTTGTCCAATATGTCTGACATCAGAAATGCGACCTGTAATGGATGATCCTTCGAGGGATTCATATGATTATGTTTGTTATACTTGCAGAGATTCAATTGTCATTGCTGTAAGTGGTTCTGCATTAGCTTCGTCTTATTTTGAAAAACTTAACGATAGCCCTAACGCTAGAAACGAACTACAAGCAGATATCAGACAATATAGTGGAAAGTACTACCCGCTATATGAAGATACCTTAGCATATTTCCTACAAATAATTCAAGATCTCAATCATCGTTCATATTCATACCGAGATTGGGAAGCCGGATACCTTGGCGCTAACTTATCCTTATATACAAATATCTCTAAAGAGGACAAAGAATTAATCTTAAGTAAACAGAAAGAAATATTCACAAATAGTGTTGATTTAAAACTAGAGGGACTAATCGTTGACTTAAAAGGAAGATCAGATAAATCTATCAATGTCAATCTATTGCATAGTAGTGAGATTAAAACAGTTCGTCATCTATTATTTGGAAATTTTCAAAAACAGGATGGAATAATAAAATTGGGTAATTGGGAACTTTATCATGATGAAATACTTTCAATACAAAAATACTATAGAGATGCTATAAATGGCGTCTTAGATTTAAGCTCAATTGTAAACCCTAATCAAAAAGTAAAAATTGGTACTATAAACTCAATAAATCAAGCCAAAATAAAAGCTTTAGCCTATCATAAATATTTGAACCACCTTGAGAGTATATCCGAACCAATTAAGCATTCGTCAATATCATCCAAGTCGGAGGATCCATTGGATCTTTTACAATTACTATATAAAGAGAGCAATGGGCACTCCTCAAAAGGTTTTAACTTATTCGAACTTGGAAAAATATTAGGCTTGGACAGAAAAAAATCTGGTGATTTAGCATTATCGTTAAAGAAATCAGGATTTATTGAAATGCTTAATCTTGATGGAGAAATTGAATTAACCCCGCTTGGTATCCTTAAAATTGAAAATGATGTATTTAATTTTTCTACTAATCAAGAAGACAAGTTCTCCAAAGAAGAATTAAGAATTATAAATTCGAAAATAGACTCAATACTTGAAGCTATTGAAAAACTAGATGTTGGCCATGAAGTAATCTTTGAAGAAATAGAATCTTTAAGAGTTGATGCACAAAAGTTTTCAAAAAAGGATTTCAAATCAATGGCTCTTGGTAAACTATTTTCACTAGGGATTGATGGATTGCTTGATAAAAATGATATTTCAAGCTTTCTGCACAATCTATTGGGCAATGACTTTAATAAATATTTAAAATGGTACAACCCATAACACGGACAATAAAGGTAAGTTGTTTGTCACGGTTTTTGCTTTTGCTCCTGCTCCTAAGACAAATTCGTAATGACTGTTGCACCCGGACACCCTCATCTGCACACAATTAAGATTTTGCATCTTGACTATTTTCTGGCTCCGATCAAACTTGTACCGCGACACTGCGCCAGTGCCCATTTACTAACTTTCAGGTACCGAGACTGTTTACCGGCCATTTATCAAACTTGTACCGCGACACGCGTAATGCTCAATAAAATTTGTACCCAGACGGCAAAAACACGTGCCATACCCTCCTTGCACCGTGACAATTTTCTGGCTAAAGTACCGGGACTCTGCCCGGTGCTGTCGTCGGGTAACACAACCTCCCTTTATTGCCGGGCCGTTAGGGCGCATTCCCTGTACCGATTTGACATTCAGTTAAATTCGCAAGATAACGATCCAAATAATTTGACCGTTAGTAAAGATTCGGGCCATCATCTATTTTAAGACCTTGCC
>JALHSP010000006.1 GCA_022865305.1 Bacteroidales bacterium
CAACACTCCAACGCTCCCTAACAAACGGTAAATGCAAGGCTTGAATAACGTATAAAAAGAATAATACTAACCATATAGAAAAATACTGAAAACACGAATGATTATCTCCCTTAACCGCCCAGCACTTACCGTCGAACGTTATGGGTTATTTAATCCATCCGTTGCAACTGCAATATGACCTTCACTCTTGACTTGAAATTTGTTAATAGAATGGAACAATTTTCATCAATAAAAATAATATTACGGCTAACTTCATAAAACCTTAACATATGGGACTCTATAATCTAAATCCATTGAGAATTAAAGAGCAAAAACTTGCTAACAAAATTTGCCCAATTTGCCAAAAGGATGGCATAATACCTGTTCTCGATGAAGCATCCAGAGATTCTTTTGACTATGTCTGCAACCATTGCAGGCCATCTTTCATAATTTCAGTAAGTGGTTCCGTCTTAAACTCCGGTTATTTGGAAAAGCTTGATGAGAATCTATCTGCCAGAAATGAATTACAAGCAGATATACGACAATATAATGGTAAAAATTATCCATTGCTAATAGACACACTCTCATACTTTCTTCGTATAGAGAAGGAGCTCAATTACAAATCATATACATATGCTGATTGGCTTTCGGGTTTACTTGGTTCAGATCTTGAAGTATATAAAAATATTGCGCCAGAAGAATTGGAAAAAATAAATCTGAAAAAAGCCGAAGTTTTCTCAGGTTTAGTAGAAAAAGCATATAATGAACTTATAATAAACCTTGAATCGAGATTGAATAAATCCATTAATGGAGATGAATTAATCAAATCTGAAATTTCAACTGTTCAAATGCTTTTAAAAGGAGAAATTTCTGGAATAATTGGCATTGTGGATCTTGGCAATTGGGAGTTGCCCTTTAATGATATTGTTAAAATTCAAAAGTATTATAGAGAAGCTGTCAATGGCAAATTAAACCATAATACTATTGTAAGCCCAAATCAAAGGACGTTGATTGGAAATGCAAAAAAGGAGACCGGATTTAAGGTTAAAGCATTGGCCTATGAAAAGTACTTCAAATACTTAGAAGGACGACTGAAAAAGAGAGCTACCCCATATAGTAGGAAGCAGGAAAGATTTGTACTATTAAAAGCCCTTTATAATCTGTGTGATGGTAGTACTGCGAATTCTTGTAATTTGTCAAAAATCGCGGAAATATTAAACTGGGATAATATTAAGACAAGGGATATTGCACACACGCTCATGGACTTGGGTTACGTTGAGAATTTAACAAAAGAAGGAGATATTGAGTTGACAGCATATGGACTTCAGACAATCGAAGACCTTCAGGATGACGAAAAAGCAATTGATAAGTTTTCATACGAAGAGATAAAAACTATTCATTCAAAGATTGATATAATATTAGACACACTAGAAAAACTTGATCTTGGACATGAGGTAATTTTTGAAGAAATTGAATCATTAAAAGACGATGCAAAAAAAATGTCAAAAAAAGACTTCAAATCTATGGCTATAGGCAAAATATTCAGTCTTGGAATAGATGGTTTGCTTGATCAAAACAGTGTGACAGATTTTCTAAAAAACTTATTTGGTAGTGACTTTAAATATCTAAAATAAAACAACCCATAACACGGACAATAAAGGTAAGTTGTTTGTCACACTTTTTGCTTTTGCTCCTGCACACAAGACAAATTCGTAATGGCCGATGCACCCGGACACGCGCATCTGCACGCAATTAAAATCCTGTACCTTGATAAATTTCTGGCTCCGAGACAGCTTGTAACGCGACACTGCACCAGTGCCCGCAACCAACTTTGTAACCGGGGATAAATTCGCGGCTCCGATCAAACTTGTACCGATTACTATGGTTTATACAAATTTATTACAATAATTTTTTTCATATTCTCTATTTTGGTTTACACAGGCAAAGACTCTTAAGATGAGCTTATTTCTTATAGCATTCAATACGCTCATTTTGTTTTTGCCTTCA
>JALHSP010000048.1 GCA_022865305.1 Bacteroidales bacterium
AAAAGCAAGCCGGGAAGGGGTGGTCTCTTTGCTCCGGTTTTGGGTGGTCAATTTGGTCCGGTCAAGGGTGGTCAGATTGCTCCGGCCAGGGGGTGGTCTTTTTGCTCCGGTTTCAGGTGGTCATTTTGAGCGTTTTTTCCAATCAGACAATGATTCAAAACCTTTGTCGATTACAAGTTTTGCAATTCCATATTCTTTAGCATCACCCAATCTATGATTATCTATCAATTCTTGTAGAAAACCTACAAAATCTTCTTCTGAATATCTATTTCTATCCATTTTTAAAAAGTTTTTAGTTACATATAAAATTAATTTAAATAATAATCATCTGTAGTTTGTATTTTTAATAATTAATTGTCCTGAATCTTGGGATATTTAGCAATGATAATATCATAATTAAAAGATATTTTTTCAGTGGAGACTATCTTAACTTTACAAAAGAATGTAACAAATGTTACAAAATTGTTCCTTCTAGATTTATTTTTTCCCCGTTAGCAAACGAATTTAAACGTAATCTCGAGTTTGGGAATGTCACCTAACTAAAAAGTGTTTTATACACAGTCTTATAACAGTTTGCCCATTAAAGGTAGGAATTAAATACTAACGGAGTAAATTGAATGGTGGAATAGCAGCGTGATTTTATAGGATTTTTTAAGAAGTTTATAAGAGATTTTTATTTTTTAATTTTGTTTAAACCCGGGATAGTGCTTTTCATAGCACATCGTCCGTGTTAGGTGGTCGTAGCAATTTAATCCAGTGATGAAGTAGTCAGTTTTATTTTTAGGCAGAAATTCGTCCATTATCAACCATGAACTTGCGCATATCCTTACCTCCTGTAGCATGCAATCCAAACATCGTTTGCATGAAAACGTAATCAATACCTGTAATTCGCTTTATTTCAGCTGCTGTTAAAGGAGGATTGATTTTATGAAAGTCTAGGAGCTTCATATAATATTCTTCATTAGGATGTGAGAGATTGCCTTGGTACGAGGTTTTTACTAATTTACCATCAGCTTTACCCATAGCGACAATGCCCACCCTTGATTGATATAAATAAACAAAGTCTCCCTTAGATAAACGCTCAATTTTATATTTCCAAGGATCGAAATATGCAGCTGCCTTATGATTGACAAGCATATCGTCATGGTCAATTTGGTCATTGCTGATGTTTGTATTGAGTATGTAGTAACCTTCAGCAATATCCTCGTAGGGATTGTCATCTACTCGGAACGCTGACATCTCCAATAAGATTTCATTCGAAGGTCCATCATATACTCGGTAAACCCACGGCCTAATATCAAGACCGCAAGATCGCCAATACTGGATTGATTCTCTTGTTTTGAAGTCAAGACCGTTAGTTATAACAACAAGAACTTGTTTCTTATTGAAAGCTTCCTCATCTACGTTAGTGGCAAACTTGGCATTATGTGCAGTCTTCAAAGACTGGGATGGATCAGTAGCCATTTTATACCAATTATCAAGATCGGCATATTTTGACGGTCCAAAAATCTGAGCGTAACGAAGTACTTGGAGAAGATTAGATGGGTGTGATTCCCATGCTTTTAGTTCAAATATAAATAATTGTCCATTCTTGTCTATTGCCATTAAATCAGGCTCCTCTTGCCAATGACGAGACTGCATTAAGAGAATTAATTCGTCATCGGGGAATAATCTATCAAGAGATTTGAAAAGGATATCCTGAAGACTTCGTTCATCAAGATCGTATTTTTTTAATTGTGACCCAGTTTTCTTGATCGTTAGATGAGTGGTTTTGTCAATGCTCAGTAACATTTTGTATTATTTTGATTAAGTCTTATTACATTAAGTAATTTTTTCTATGACTCCTTAATTTGGGATTAAAACTTAATTTTTACATAATCAAGGTACAAACTTTTAAGGAAAGGTTGTATAGCTTCAATAAGGTAATTTTTTATCATTTACCGATGCCAAGCTATGCCACCTAAATTGTTTTTAAAGTTAATTGAATTCCTTATTAAAATCTCAACCTGTTAGATGGGATTATGTTTATTACTTATATCTGACAAACTGTTTTTACAAAATTAAGCCAAGTTCCCCGGCATCAAATAATAAAGATCAAAATATATACTTCCTTTTGTGATCTTATTTACTGACATTCACTTAAAGCAAAGCCCCGTCAGTCACAACAGATGTCACTAATAAAATGATCAATACCAGACTGATACAGCATAAAAGTCCTGATTTATATAAACCATAAACAAGTTTAATATGGAAGAAATAAGATTTGTTACCTGCTCTGTCTAATTTTCTGAAGAATAAGTTATTAAGGATGGAATGATTTAAAATATTACTGCAAATTTCATTAATTTTTATTTGACTGAATTAAAGGGAAGGCGACATTTCCACTGTCCAGTTATTATCAGGTTGTCTGGTTTTTATGCTAAAATCTATACTTATCCCATCCCATTTTTTACTGAGAAATTTTGGGATGGGACAAGCATTTTAATTGAGTAATAGTAAGGTTTTTCAGGCCATTTTAATCTTACAATTCAATACAACCATAATCCTTAGACCTAAGTAGTTTATTCACTTTACTGATATTAAAATAACTAGGATCAAATTTTCCACCCAACCAGACAATATAACTCTTATATTCTTCATGATCAGGATTCTTTAATATTTCTAACAGATCAGAATATCCTCTTACCCCTCCACAATCTTCCGGAGGGCAATTCATCTTTCCGGCAAGACAAACTGGGAATTCCAGCTCATTATCTCCTGGAAGGATCTTCTCCAGTATAATATCATGGTTCCAGCCATCGCCAAAATCATATTCGTATAGTATCCTTTCTTCTTCTTTTCCTAATAGGTCTGATACTTTCATGTTTATATAATCCACGTTATTCAATTCTTCCCATGTGATATCATTTGGGATCTTTTCTGAATAACAAATTTCATTTTTAATAAACTGATGAAGATGTGAATTAGTCCATCCCATAGATGTTTGAATAACCTTATGAAAGTCTAACAGCAGGATATCTGATTGAATTAATAATCTCCGCCAGATTTTAGGTTTGAATCCTTGTAATGATATTTGAATCTGATAAATCTTTTGGCCCATAGTTTTTGTTTCGAATTTAATAAAATTGATATTAAGTGTTAAAATTATCGGTGTTAGCGCCATTATATTTATAGTACTTTATGAAAATGAATAGATTATATGAACCCATTTTTCTATAATAATTATCAGGAATGTATTTTAATATTTTATTCCTACCTTTAATGGGCAAGCTATAATAAGACTGTGTATAAAACACTATTAAGTTATGCCCAATTTCTTTAAGAAAAAACATAATTGATTTTATGAACGGACGAACGCGGCATCAAGTGCAGTCACTGGTTAGACAGCGCTCATCACTTCGATAGTACAAGTCTTATAGTCTGAGCTCTACCACCGGTCTCAAGACGACACCAGTACAAACCGTTTGACACATCATTGAGATCGACTCTCACCAAATGTGATCCAGAAGTATAATAATCATTAAGAATTGTACGCACACTCTGGCCAAGAAAGTTAAGGACGTCAATTTTTACTCTACCAGGGAGGGCCAGTGTAAACGGAACCCAAGTCACCCCGTTGAAGGGATTTGGATAATTTTGACCGAGAAGAAAACCATCAGGAGTCAAATTGTCCACCGCGGTCACTATAGATACGAGAATATTAACCGGTAGCGATATTCCATAGGGGTAAAGCGTACCGACGACCACGTGAGGCCCTATCGAAAGGGGTGGCAAAAGGGGTGGGTGATAAGAGTGCTGAAAGTTCCAACTTGCAGTACCATGCGGTGGGATCGTTGTGGAACTGGGGCATATACACATAATACAGAATACATGAAATTCATTGTCGATACTGTAATTTGCTGGGCACGGAGACAAGAAGTTTAGAATGGCTGTGTCGGAAGTAAAATTGTATGCCGTAACGGTGATGTTGACAGGATCGCCATATTGGTATACCGAGCGGTCGGTACAAACCCCGACTCCGATTTGACCAACTTGGATTTGAGCAAGCGTGTTAGTATATACACAGCATGCGAAGAAAATAGTCAGCATTAATCTCATGTTTCACCTCCCCACTTGAAGCGTTACATACCTTCTAGATAGACTTCAAATTTGCAGTCTATCACTCGTCAGACTTTTGTTAAACAAATTAGTCATTAAATAGTTACAGAATAATTGCTTTGTATAAATACTGCAAAACATAATTCCTTAACTTTGTTGTACAAAGTTTACAATAAAAAAATGACAAAACTAAAAAAATTATTGGAACGGGTCAAAGACCAATTATTTGCATTTTAATTCCCCAATTCCCCATTATCTTCATCATACTGACAATCAATTATATAGCATATTGTAAATATCTCATTTAAGGCCATTTCAATGCCATAGGAGACACGATCTCTATTCCACTAGTATCTATCATCCAAGATCATTTAAATCGCCTTGATTACTTATAAAGAGTATGATGCCATATTGTAATTGATGGTATTTGATTATACGCCAGTGTTTCAATACAATATTGGATAATTATCATTATAACAAGACAAGACGTGATATTTCTATGATTTGGGGAAATTCCAATTAAATTTCAATAAATGAAACAAATTAGATATATTACCAAATAATGGGTTCGCTTAAATGCAAAATCCCAATCATGAAATTATCACAATTCAGGTACAATCTTCCACATGAGCTTATTGCCCTTTATCCTTCAGAAAACAGGGATGAGTCGAGGTTATTGGTAGTAAACAGGGAAACAGGCGAGCTTGAGCATAGGATTTTCAAGGATATTACAGAATATTTCAGCGAGCATGATGTGATTGTATTTAATAATACAAAAGTGTTTCCGGCAAGATTATATGGGAATAAGGGGAAAACAGGCGCTGAGATTGAAGTGTTTCTTCTGCATGAGTTAAACCAGGAACAGCGTTTATGGGATGTCATGGTTTTTCCTGCAAGAAAAATAAGAATCGGGAATAAACTATTTTTTGGGGAGAATGATCTTTTAGTGGCGGAAGTAATTGATAATACAACATCCAGGGGAAGGATAGTCAGGTTCATTTATGATGGTACATATGAGGAGTTCAAAGAAACCCTGTACAGCCTGGGTGAGACACCGCTCCCAAGGCTCATCAACCGCAAGATTGAGCCAGAGGATAATGAAAGATATCAGACAATTTTTGCCAAACACGAAGGGGCTGTTGCAGCACCTACTGCAGGATTGCATTTCAGTCGTGAATTACTGAAAAAACTTGAAATAATAGGTGTGGATTTTGCAGAAATAACATTGCATGTCGGGCTTGGAAATTTCAGGAGTATTGATGTGGAAGATCTCAACAAACACAAAGTTGATTCAGAGAGGATCAGAATCACCGAAGAATGTGCAGAAATTGTAAATAAAGCCAAAGATAATAAATACAAGATTTGTGCTGTCGGTACTTCAGTTGTCAGGACAGTAGAGAGTTCCGTTTCGACCGACGGCTACCTGAAACCATATGATGGCTGGACGCATAAATTTATATTTCCGCCTTATGAGTTTAAGGTACCTGATATGATGATCAGTAATTTTCATTTGCCGTATTCCACGTTTCTGATTATGGTTTCTGCATTTGCAGGGTACAAACTGCTCTTTGAAGCTTATAAAACAGCTGTTAAGGAAAAGTACAGATTCGGGCCTTATGGTGATGCAATGTTGATAATCTAAAGAAAAACAAAGATTTTAAAAGCTTTCGTTTGGGTATGATCATCTATCTACCTATTAAATGGACTTTTTTCATAATTTGCTTCCCATTCTCCCTAAAACACCACCAAGCTGTATATCAGCAATATACAATATTTAAAATGCCTCATTTAAGGTCATTCCTAGCCCCTCTTAGCTTCTTACTACTCTCCTATAATATCTACCATTAACGAAACGCAACAATGCCTTAAAACGCTTTAAAACAGTGTTATAGGCCATTTGCTGAAGTTGCGCTATACCCTAACTGTTTATCTGCCAATGCATTGAATATGCAACTGCTAAGCCTGGGACTTTGGGAGCTGTAAAATAAAATTGTTTTAAATATGATTAAGGTTTAATTTTGATACCAGCGTGAGTTCTATCGAAACTTTATCGAGAAACTTGTTAAAAGAGTTTGTATGAGACACTTTCTGGTTAACTACCTGGATAAGTGGATATTTCAGTGATGTTGACCCCCAAAACGGCGATATTGACCCCCTTGTAGGTTTTATCTCAAAGAACTGATGGTAACTGACAATATTACCGTTTTTTTCTCATACTCTCACCCTTCAATTCGATCCTATATGCTG
>JALHSP010000049.1 GCA_022865305.1 Bacteroidales bacterium
ACCACGCTTTTTTATATTCATCTTTACTCAATTATATCTATTTATCCTATCATTCAGCCAATTAATGGTATTTTGAGAAATAATCAAAAATTGAGAAAAACAATCAAATTAAATATATCTGTCCCCTGTATCGTCCCCTATTATAAAATTTGGTTATATTTGAATGATCAAAATTAATAACCATGTCTAAAGTAAACTTCTTTCTGAAAGAACCGAAATTAAAAGATGAAACACTTGTTTATCTATTTTTTAGTTACAACAATCAGCGTTTAAAATATTCCACAGGAGAAAAGATAAAACCGGATTATTGGAGTTCGGAAAGTCAAAGAGCGAAGGAAACAAAGAAATTTCCGGAATATCCTGAATTAAATGCTAGATTATCATTTATACAGACTCAAGTAAATAATGCATATAGGAAAATATTAAATGATGGGGAAATACCATCAAATAAGTTAATAAAAGAAGAGCTTGATAAAACTGTTCGGTTTGGAGAAGCTAAAAAGGAATATGATCTATTTTCGTTTATCAGTAAATACATAGAGGAATGTAAACCGATAAAATCAAGTGGAACAATAAAAGCGTATAATACAACATTTGCTAAAATCAAAGATTACAGAACAAACATTAGAAAGAACTTTTCATTTGATGATATTGATCTTGAATTCTATAATTCATTTATTGCATATCTAATCGAATTAGACTTTTCCCAAAATACGATAGGGAAGCATATTAAAGTCTTAAAGACATTTCTAAATGAAGCGACCGAGAGAGGAATAAATAAAACAGTAGAATTCAAAAAACGCAGATTTAAAGCACTTTCAGAAATAACGGATAAAATCTATTTAAATACTGAAGAACTTGAAAGAATGTACAATCTCAAATTATCTAATGACAAGCAACTTGAAAGTATTAGAGACCTTTTCATTATTGGGTGTTTTACAGGATTAAGGTTTTCAGATTTTTCTGAACTGAAAAGGGATAATATTATTGATGGAAATATGATTAAGATAAGAACAAACAAAACAAATGATCTCGTTATTATTCCGCTCCATAAATATGTCAGAGAAATAATTAGAAAATATAACGGGAACATTCCTAAAGCACTATCAAATCCTAAAATGAATATTAACCTTAAGCACCTTGGAACTTTAGCCAAAATCAATGAATTTGTTGAAGTGTCGATTACCAAGGGTGGAAAGCTGGTTAAAAATTCAGTCAAGAAATCAAGCTTGATTTGTACTCATACTGCAAGAAGAAGTTTTGCAACAAATACATATCTGGCAGGAATTCCATCTATTACTATTATGAAAATGACAGGACATACAACAGAGAAAAGCTTTTTAAGGTATATTCGCATTTCTCAGGAGGAGAATGCAAAAAAATTACTAGATAATCCATTTTTTAAATAATTAAGTCATATGTCAGTATTTTCTAGATTGAATAAAGATTTTCGATTAAAAAGTGAAATTCAAGATTTAATCGATATATCTATTGAACAAAGCAAAAGGGAAGTGCAAAAGGAATCTGAAACAACAACAAAACAGCAGGTTCTTATATTGTATTATTTGGGAGTTCTAAAAAAGATTGATTTAGACACGACAAAAAAGTCAAAATTGCTTTCAAAGCTGATAAACAGACATGAACAGAATATAAGAGATTGTTTGACATACATGGAAAGGATGAATGATGAATATTCAGAAATTAAGACAAAAGGGAATCTTGAAGCAGTCAGAAGTATATTTGAACAACTAGGAATGACTAAAGAAATATCATTGATTGACAAGGACTTAAAGAGCATAGAATAAATTATTTAAAAATTAGTAGTTACTACAACCCCTACCACTACAGAGCTTACATAGTAATTTTGTGTCAGGTTAAATTTAAACTGCCTGACATGAAAGAGCTAATATTAAATTCAATTGATGAGAAAGAACTTAGGGCATTAATTAAGGAAGTTCTAACTGAAACTATTCGAGACAAAAATCCTGAAGTAGAATCTAAAAATGATTCAGTTCTTAAGAGCAGGTTCGAAGTAGTTGAATTACTTAAAATCTCCCTTCCAACACTAAATAACTGGACAAAAAAGGGAATTCTACAATCATACCGAATAGGGAATAGGGTTTTGTACAAACAGAATGAAGTTGTACAAGCTTTAATCGCCACAAAGAATCTGAAATACAAGAGGGGGTAATCATGGGACATAAAAATGATTATTCTGTTACTGTGTTTTTTCCCTCAGGAGAGGCTAAAAAGTGGACATTTGTCCATAGTCTAAATTGGTTCTCTAAGTTCCTGAACGAGAAACATTCAGACTGGCTATATATGAATGTTTATGATCGTCGAAAAAGACAATTCCTGAAACGATTTTACAAGGATAACAT
>JALHSP010000050.1 GCA_022865305.1 Bacteroidales bacterium
CTATAAAAAATGACAGGTGATTGCGACAGAAATCATTAACTGATCGCAGATAGCAGTGTGATTTTATAGGATTTTTAAGAAGTTTATAAGAGATTTTTTTTGCTTAATTTTGAGTTAACCCGGGACTCTGCTTTTCATAGCTTGTCCGTGTTAGGGTTAGTTTTATTTTATTTTTTCTCCTTTAATTTATAAATTTTGTTATCCGCGATAGTTCTCTTTATGAAATTGAATATCTGATAGATGCAAAATTACTACATGTCAAATTATTTACAAATAGTTATTGCTACACCTCCCTTTTTGTGTCCTTTTCCCACATATTCGTGAGCTTCGACAATTTGTTCCAATGAATAGGTTCTATCAATTACAGGTTTTATATGACCAGTTTCAACCAGCTCTTTGATTAAATCAAGACGCTTAGAGTCTAATATTAGTTTTCCATCATCAATCGATACGTATTTCCCATTTAGTGTTAGAGCTTTTTTGCACGCTTCCTTTAATTTTGAGGTTTTTATTTTACCAACAGCGTCAAGGATAAAATCATATTGCTCTATAAGGTTAATGGAATCCTTTATAGTGTAATCAATTACAAAGTCTGCTCCCAAAGATTTCACCAGGTCTACATTCGATGTACTGCATATCCCTGTAACTTCAGCCCCAAGGTACTTTGCATATTGGATTGCGATCGTCCCCGAGGTTCCGGAAGCTCCATAAATTAGCACTTTTTGTCCTCGTTGGATATTTCCTCTCTCCATATATTGTAATGCTAATAGTCCACCATAAGCAGCAGAGGTCGATTCTTCGAAAGTTATATTTGTTGGTTTTAAAGATAAACATCCCTGCATAGAGTCTGTTTCCTTCATACATTTATACTCCGCATACGCACCAAGTCCAAAACCTGTGAGCCCATAGACTTGGTCGCCTGGTTTAAATCTCTTAATGTTTTTACCAACTGACTCTATTTTTCCTGCAAGCACCAAACCTATTATAGACTTTCTCGGTTTTGTCAAGCCGATCATTATTCGCATCGGTATCCAAAATTGAATAGGTATTTGAGAACCCCGAATGAAAATGTCACTTGCTGTTACTGCTGTAGCGTAGATCTTAATTAGTACTTCATCTCCCTTAGGAGCTGGTTTTTCAACCTCTTTAATTTTAAGAACTTCAGGTGGTCCATATTTTGTGCATACAATTGCTCTCATTTTTTCCATATCATTTATTATCTTGATTTGAGTATCTGATTTTTAGTGAAGTCTTACAACTAATTATTAAAGATAGTTATTCTCTTGATATTTACGACAGTCCCGATGGATGGGTGTATGTGTCTCGGTAAAAGAATTTTGCTTTTACTGTTAGGGTTAGTTCTTTTAAGTTGTCTAACGTGCAGATAATATTGGGTCGAGTAGACCGGGGGAGCTTCCCCCCCAGTCCCTCACGGAACCGTACGTGATAGTCTCCCATCATACGGCTCTTCAGTTGGTAATCAGTAAGCAGATCCTCCCGCATTCGCAGTTGTCCGCGTAACAACATCATACCA
>JALHSP010000051.1 GCA_022865305.1 Bacteroidales bacterium
AAACCTTTACTTTCTTCACCAGAGAGAAAGTAGTTGATATCGGAAAAGTTGAAATCACTGAGAACAAACGGCACCACCTCAAATGGTCGCCGTTGGTTGGCATTGCCGTAATGGGGATTGGAGGAGTCGTATTATTGCTGTCTTATAAAAAATAACAAACTATTTGATGCTATACAACAATACATGATTTGTATTAGCAGCAAAGAGAATCATTTTATTAATGACCCGATTATCAACAAAAACAGTTGCCATTATAGTTGCTCACCCTGATGATGAAACATTATGGGTTGGTGGAATAATACTGAGCCACCCCTCATGGAAGTGGTATATTGTTTGTCTTTGCCGGGGAAACGATATAGAACGTGCCCCCGGGTTTTACAACGCTTTAAAAATACTTAAATCGGAAGGTATCATGGGTTTCCTGGATGACGGACCTGAACAGAAGCCATTGGATGAAAAAGAGGTTGAGCGTGCTATACTGAACTTATTACCTCCAAAGCATTTTGACCTGATAATTTCCCATAATCCTTCAGGGGAATATACCAGGCATATCCGGCATGAGGAAGTAAGTAAAGCAGTTATTAAACTCTGGCATGCCGGTAAAATATCTGCTAACGAACTTTGGACCTTTGCTTACGAGGACGGCAATAAGGAATATTATCCCAGGCCTGTCGAAAACGATACTATTTACCGAACACTTACGAAACGGATCTGGCTTAGGAAATACAGCATAATTACAGAAACATACGGATTTGAAAAAAGTAGTTTTGAAGCAGAAACAACACCGCGGGCAGAAGCATTCTGGCAATTTACTGATCCGTACAATGCTAAAAAATGGCTTAATAATGGAGGAGTTTTAACATGAAAGTATTGGTATTATATGATTACCCTCCTTCACCCGGAGGGCTTGCAACCCAGGGAGATCTTCTATACAGGGGACTTCTTGAAATGGGTGTTGATGCCCATCCTGTTCATTTCGAATCAGCACAGGAGAAGGAATGGTACTATCGCTGGTTTGAGCCAAATGTTGTTGTTGGTGTAGGTTATTGGGGGCACACACCACAATTAGTGCTTCACCCGCAACGGTATGGCGTGCAGCCGGTACCATGGTTGGTTGCCGATGGTTATATTGCAAACTACCAGGAGGTTTTGAATGCTCTTCCACTCATACTGGTAACATCGAATTGGGTAAAAGAGATGTATGTCCGCGACGGGATCAATGCCAATAAAATTGAAGTGTTACCTGTAGGCTGCAATACGGATGCTTTTATCCCTTACAGTAAGGACGACCCGAAAATTTTGGCCGTGCGCGAAGCGCTGGGTGTTTCATCCGATCAGTTAATGATTCTAACCGTTGGCGGCGACGCCGCATCAAAAGGTGCACAGGAGGTAATGCAGGCGCTTGCTATCATTGATGCCAAAGCGCCCGATTGGAAATATGTCTGCAAAGTATGGCCTCAGCCGCGAACCAGGCTTCAAAACCTGGCCGATCTGGAAATGGCGACACACCTGGGCATTGGAAAAAATGTCACGTATGAAGCCAACACCATTTCTCGAAATTTCATGCCTTACCTAATTGGAGCATGCGATATATATGCAGCCCCTTCCCGGCTTGAGGGATTCGGAATGCCACAAGTGGAAGCAGGAGCATGCGAAAAACCGGTTATAGGTATTAAGGCTATGGGAATGCTTGATACACTTATACATGGCGAAACGGCATTCCTGGCAAATGTAGCACAGAAAATTGTTGTGAACGAAGTCATTCTTGGTGACGAATCGGGCTTTGAAAAAAACCATATGGTTGCATTTAAAGATCCACGGACAGTAGACTATCGTGCAAGTGTTCATGATATTGCCAACTATTTGATGGATCTTATGACTGATGCGGCATTACGCGAAAAAATGGGCAAAGCTGCAAGGGAGCGCGTAGTTGAATATTTCGACTACCGTGTAGTCGCAAAACGGTTTGTTCAGATAATGAACGATAAATTGGGAATAAAGTAATTTGAAATAAAAACCATGCAAAATACAAACTGTCAAGAGATAGAGCAGGCAAAGAAGACCGCCCTTGAAGTGCTGCTTCATAATAGCCACGGGCCATACCATGGACTTCCACGCACGGCTGGCTGGGGATATCCGGAGCCATATACAAGGGATTTGATGTTTTCCATTCTGGGAATTGCTGTTTCTGAGAATCAGAAGCTACTGGAGAGCATTCGGAG
>JALHSP010000052.1 GCA_022865305.1 Bacteroidales bacterium
CCGTTCAATACCGCTCAGTCACCCGAGAAGCACCGTAGGGCGGTTTGCAGGTCTCGCCTGTACAATACCTGCGGAGGGTCTTCCTCCATCTTAATTACAGCATTGATTCTCATCTTTCGATAAGTTTCATTCAAGGCACACTATGACGCCTAACGGCCCGGCAATATGGGGAGGTTGTGTTACCCGACGCAGCATCCGGGCAGAGTCCCGGTACTTTAGCCAGAAAACTGTCACGGTGCAAGGAGGGTATGGCGCACTTTTTGCCGTCCAGGTACAAAGTTTTGTTAGCATTACGCGTGTCGCGGTAAAAGGTTGATCGGAGCCGCGAATTTATCCCCGGTTACAAATTTGGTGGAGGGCACTGGCGCAGTGTCGCGGTACAAACTGTCTCGGAGCCAGGAATTAATCACGGTGCAGGATTTTAATTGTGGGCAGATGCGCGTGTCCGGGTGCAACAACCATTACAAATTTGTCTAGAGTGCAGTGCAAAAGCAAAAAGTGTGACAAACAACTTACCCATATTGTCCGTGTTAGCAACAGGCCTTTAGTTTAATTGATATAGATCGATTCATGAATAAATTGTTCCGGAATATTTTCCAATACATTTTCATTAAAGAGATTAATATTCCTGTACGAGATGGTTTTGTTAAATGCAAGAGCTCCAATAATAATTGATGGATGGACATTTAAAGAATCAGAACACTCAATTACCTTGTTTGCAGTTAAATAATCAAAATGTGGCTGAAGGAAATCTAAGATTTCTGGATGTTTCAAGTGTTTTGAAGCTAATTTATTGGCTTCCTTTTCTATGGTATTGGTTGGTTCTTCACGGAAATTGTCTAATACAAATGAAAGAGTGTCATTTAAGTGCTTTAATACATGTGCTATTTCATGAGCTACTGTGAACCAGAAATTATCAATACGTTTATATCTTGCAGTATACACAATTACTGGATTATTCTTAAATAAAAATGCCGAACCGTCCAGGTATGTTTTCTCTAAATGAGGAAGTACAAAAAATTTAACTCCACTAATATTTAGTTCCTTAATGAAGGTACTTATACCGTCATCCTGAATTGTAAAATCAGAAATACACTCATATAAATCTTCAAGTCTTTTCTTTTTATATTCTCCTACTTTGTAGTTAAGACTTGTATTTTTTGCCATTTGAAACCATGTCGCTGCATAGTATGCGTTAAATTGATTATATGCTTCCGATTTTTTACATAGTGGGATTACAGCTTCTTCTAGAAAATCAAAGTCGAGTTTATTAATTTTCCAGTATTCTTTAACCTCATTTGAAAGTTCTTTGACATCATTCGTCGGAAGGAGCCACCCTTTTTTAAACATATCCCTAATAGGCATACGGCTATAAATTAAAGCTTTAACGGTAAGGTTGTTTATTTCTTCATTGCCTCCATGTTCTAACCAAAGCCTATAATCATTATCAATATGTAGCCAATAATGCGGTGAGGTCTCAAAAACTTTGCTAAGCCTCTTTGCAATATCAATACTTATTGGTTGTTTATCTTGAAGTATGGAACTTAAGTGTTTAACTGAAATTCCCAAGATATCAGCCAATTCCTCTTGAACCCAACCTCGTATTTCCATCTGTTCTCTAATAAAATATCCTGGTCCAAGTTTTGTTGCTGCTCTTAATTCTTTAATAGAAGCCATTGTAAATGGTTAATTAATCTCTGTAATGGTTAGTTATTGCAAACAGATGAAATTCGCCAACTGTATTTTTTTCATTCATCCAGTTAATAGTCATCTCTAGGCGATATTTGCCTGTAAGTCGCATTGAATAGTGTTTCTTATATTTTTCAAAATTTAAGGATGGATCCTTCCATAAATCATAAATATCCCTTGCTGCATCAATTTTCTGAATCGTTGCGAAGTATTTCTCTATAATATCCGGTCTTAATTTCAATTTTCTTGATTTTCCGGTTACATATAGGTTTTCAAGTTCTTTATCATCTATATAAACGTTCAAGGTATGAAAAATGTTTTACAAATATAGAAATAAAATGTTAAAATGCAATATGCAAACTGAATTTTTGTGTAAAAACAACATATACATTCTTTATATGTGTTATAAATGGTGTGTCGAGTGTTTGCTTGTTGCTAACGGCCCGGCAATAAAGTAAGTAAACGTTGCTGAGCGAACGGAGGCTGTTGGTAGAAAAGCTGCATCGGGGTAGAGTCCTGGTACAGCCGTAGTTGAGCGAAGCATGGCACGTGTTTTTGCCGTCAAGGTATAAGCTTTCTGGCTTAGATGAGTATCGTGATACAATTGTGCTAAGTGGGTAGAAATCTGTCAAGATACTGGAGCTTACAAAAGACGCACTGGTGCAGTGTCGCGGTACAAGTGAACGACGGAGCCAGGAATTTGTCAAGGTTCAGAAGTTTAATGGCGCGCACTGGAGCGGAGTCAGGGTACAACGGCAAGCAGGAATCTGTCAAGGAAGCAGGAACAAATTGCAAAAACCGTGACAAGTTTATTTACTTTATTGTCCGTGTTATGTGTAGTTCAATTTTCTTCCAGTTTAAATCGAGTTGTCCAGATTAAAACACTTTCATTATGGAATTGATCAAAGAATTCGGAGTATTGGATAACTTCATTATCATATAGTTCATAGGTGTATTTATATAGAAATCCGTGCTCCACTGATTCAGCTGTTCTTATAAAAAATTTTGATTTCAAAGGGAATTCAAGGAGTCCGGAATAGTCTACAAGGAATTCCGGACTTAATGTGTCAGTATACGTTCTATTATATACTGTAACATTAATATTTGGATCGTTTTGGTGGTGAATAACTGTTGAATCTTTTACCAAATTAGAGTTTTCATAATTAAAATAATTCTCTTCGGTTACGAAGTCATAAAAGCTTTGTTTTTGATATGTAATCAAATCACCATTATATGTGTAATCTATTCGGTTAGGGAGATTGGTAGATTTAATAATTCGATGGTTTATATCAAAGTAATATATCCCATTCCAACTGGTTATATTATCAGAACCATATGTTACATAGTACTCTGTAAATATTGATGGACCATAATACTTATCAACTCTTAATAGTTTGCTCTCGTTGCTATAATAATAAATCAAGCTGTCCTCCCAGGTATTGTTTAAATAGGAACTTCTAGAAATTCTAAATGAATACTCAAAATCAGGAGATTTTTTTTCACAAGCAAATATGGTTAGAAGAAGTCCCAGAATAAGTATCTTTTTCATGACGGTAAGTTTTTATTCAATAATGAAATATTAGGAGATTAGTCAATTTCTTGATTGTTGAATTCTAAGTAACGGCAAATTTATTGTAACTTATATATTAAAAATTCAGCACATTATAATTTATTAGCAAAATGTCTAGGTGCGCAAAGGTCGTTATCTTAATAAATCAACGGAATTATCTCAATTAGTGGGATCGAGTAGGTAAAGGGGAGTTTCACCCCTAAACCTCTCACGGAACCGTACGTGATAGTCTCCCATCATACGGCTCTTCAGTTGATACTCAGTAAGTAGATCCTCCCACTTTTTGTAGTTGTCTACGTAACAACATCATA
>JALHSP010000007.1 GCA_022865305.1 Bacteroidales bacterium
CAACACTCCAACGCTCCCTAACAAACGGTAAATGCAAGGCTTGAATAACGTATAAAAAGAATAATACTAACCATATAGAAAAATACTGAAAACACGAATGATTATCTCCCTTAACCGCCCAGCACTTACCGTCGAACGTTACAGGCAAGCGGGATCATACAAATAAGGCAAAATTGGCACATTTGGGTTTTTCCCAAAACACAAGCCACCCCAGAGCAAAACCCAAAAGAGCCAATTTTTATTCATGACAGATAAAAATCTTGAGAAAAACCTTGACAAATACAAATTTTCATATTAACTTTGAAAATTATGTCAAGATAATTTCGTCAAGACAATGAAAACAAATTTTGGTGAATATATTAGACTGTTGAGAAAAAAAAACGGATTTACTTTAACTCAATTAGGTGCACAATTAAATATTGATTCGGGTGCTTTAAGCAAAATAGAAACTGGGAAAAAACTATTGGATGAAAGTTCTCTTCCAAAACTTGCCAAAATTTTTTCACTTGACCTAAATGAACTCAAAGACGAGTATTTCAGCGAAAAAATAGCTAATGAAATCTATAAAAATAATTGCTCTGATAAGGTATTGACTTTAGCCGAAGAAAAAGTTAATTACATCCGAAATAACAATGTAAGACAAGGTAAGCTTAACCTAACTTCTTAAAATATCAATTATGAGATATTATGGAGCAAAAACAAAGCTACTTCCATTCATCGAGAATGTAGTTAAAAAAACAGGGGTGAATGGTACATCAAACTTTGTTGATTTATTTGCTGGCACTTCAGCAGTGGGTAAACACTTTAAGAAGCTTGGATATACGGTAATCTCTAATGACACACTAGAATTTTCATATGCCCTCGCTAAAACCTACATTGAACTTAATGCAGAACCTCAATTCAAGAAACTAAAATCTAACCTCAAGTTAAAAAACGGAAATGAAGTTCTGTTTGATTATCTTAATAAGCTCGACTTTAGAAAAGAGGGATTTATGACTGAGAATTACTCCCCGAGTGGGGGTAGACAGTACTTTTCAGATGACAACGCTTTAAGGATCGATACATTCCGATATCTTTTTGAGGAATGGAAAAACGAAAAGAAAGTTACAGAACTTGAATATTACTATCTAATAACCTCACTATTAAACGGAGTAAACCTAGTGAGCAATGTTTCAGGAACATATGCTGCTTACTTAAAAACCTGGGATAAAAGAGCATTGAATCCAATTAAGCTAGAGGCTGTGGAAATTCTTCCCAGCAATAACAAAAACAAAGCATTCAAAAGAGATGCTAATGAATTAATTAAGGAGATTACATCCGATATTTTATATTTAGACCCACCTTATAATAGTCGGCAGTACGCTTCTAACTATTTTATATTAGAATTAATTGCTGAGGGGTGGTTTGAGAGCAAGCCAGAGATTTACGGTGAGACAGGTATGAGAAAATATGATCATCAAAAATCAAAGTACTGTTCAAAAATTTCTGCTTTAAATGCATTGGAAGACTTAATATTTAATTCTTCTAAAGCGCAATATATAATCTTAAGTTACAATAATGAAGGGGTGATTCCACATTCTGCAATTATTCAGACTCTTTCGAGAATTGGTTCAGTAGAAACCTTCACCGAAAACCATAAACGTTATAGAAGCATTAATCAAACAATTAATGATCCACAATTGACGTTGGAACATCTATTTTTAGTTCAACCCAAAAAAACTATCAATAAAACTAATAATTTAAATGGTAAAGAATGGCTACAAAACTCATTCAGCATTTGGCGTGACTTAGGGAAAACCGATGAAGAGAAAAGGCTAAATCATCCTGCTATTTTCACTATCAAACTCATTTCCAAACTCATTGATACTTTTTGCAAGCCTAATGGGGGATTGATTCTGGATTGTTTTGCCGGGTCTGGAACAACACTTATTGCTGGTCTGAAAAAAGGTAAAGATGTCATCGGGTTTGATTTAAATTCTAATTACAAAAATCAATTTATAAAAAGAGCAACTAATTCATATAATATTAATTCATATGGATTAGAAGATAAATACTGTATTTCTGATTCACGTTTTTTATCCAAAAAATTTGAAGAAAACTCTGTTGATCTTTGTATTACATCTCCTCCGTATTGGGATATTTTAAACAGGCAACGCACTGCTGATTACAAACAGAATATAAATTATTCTAACAAAATAGAAGACCTCGGCAACATAGAGGATTATAATAATTTTGTTTCTTCTCTAAAAACTGTCTTTATAGAAGTTCATAAAGTAATTAAGACAAAAGGTTATTTCATTGTTAATGTTATGGATTTGCGAAAGAAAGACAAATTTTTCCCTTTACATATTGACACAGCCAGAATTGCTCAAGAAGTCGGATTTTCATTTGAGGATATAATCATTTGGGACAGACAACCAGAATATAATAATATGAGACCCTTAGGATACCCTTTTAAATTTATCGTTAATAAAGTCCATGAATATCTTTTAATATTTAGAAAATTGCAAAATGACTGACCAAGAATTTAATAGTTGTTTGACTTACCTAAACGCAAGAAAAAATTCAGTCTTAATTGAAGCTGAAATGAGACATAAAGATAAAGCTCAATTCGACCAGCGTTATCTTGATAGTACAGGATTTACTGTCCCCTCAAATTCAGAAAGAAATCCATACTACGTTTGGTCTCTTGATGCTCCACCAAATGATAAATGGGGTATTGAACTTAGATTATATTTTATCTCAGATGAGAATATTCCGGCCCCGCTTAACACTTTAGCCACTGAAAATAGTCGTCATGGATATGAGAAATATGATAAGAGAATTAATAATAACGAATTCATCTGGCGACTATTCCAGAATGGTTATAAATTAGGGGACAATTAAAATGGAGAAAAACAAAATCTCAAACTTTCTGACTTCAGATATTTCCTACCTACTTGGTTTAATCACAGGTCATGGTGAAATACAGTACAATAATGAAGTTAAAAAAATTGTCATAGAATTTGAATATAAATCCCTTGAATCAAAGGCTATTACAAAAGTTTATGATCAGCGATTACATATTCAAACATCACTTGATCCGGTAGTTTATCGATTGCAAAGAATGGGTATTAATGTTCAAAAAGTCCCTGGAGATAAAATTTCTCTTGTACTTTCTTGGCAATATGAAGATATAGCTTGGCTGTTTATAAAATACTTAATTAACGGTACTCGATTTACCTATCATGACTTTCTCATACCTGATCCTATATTTGAAACGAATGAAGCAAATAAAAAGGAGTTTTTGCGAGGGTTAGCAGATGTAACTGGTTTTGTTCGAAAATCAAATGTTGATCAAACAGGTAAACATCGTGTTTATATTGAAATCTCAAATAGAAATTGGTTCCTACCACCCCAAATTTGTCAACTTGCTCAAAACCTGAATGTCCCTATACAGTACATAGGATATGGACATCCAAATATTAGAGGTGGTAAAGGTACCAGCTGGGCAAAAGAACATCAGATTAAAATCTACGCTGAAGACTTTGAGAAAATTGGATTTTATATATCTCACAAAAATGAAGCCCTAGCTGAACTTGCAGAATTTAATAGAACCAATCAACCAAGGGAACAATCATTATGTAATGGTATTATTAGTAGAGAAAGAATAAAAGAACCACATCCTCATGAAAACCATGATAAGTTGCCTGAGGTAATTAGCGGACAACATTTCAATAGTTTTAAGGAAATATGTAAGTGCCTTAATTGTTATCTTCAAAAAAAGTAGTTTATGTATTTGAGCGAAATTGAAATGTATCCTGATATTATTAAGTGGTTAAAAAGTAAGCTTAATGGGGAGTTTGGGGAAAAATCAAAAAGAATAGAAGTACTTGATACACATGATAGTGACCTTAGGAATTTTATAACTCAACTTAATTATCAAAAGTATTTTCCTGAATTCACAACTTTCCAGATTCGACAAGACATCACTGGATTTATTGAATATGCTGACAGAGTTGATTTAGTTTTCGTAGAGTGTAAGAATAATTCCCTGTCATTGATCCATCTTTCACAATTGATTGGATATTCGAGCATCGCACTACCAATTTATTCTGTCCTTCTAAGCCCTAAAGGAATGGGGTCAACATTACATAAACTTTTGGTAACCTATAATCGTAAGGACGTTTTAGAATTCAAACCAAAAAGAAAAATTCAAGTCGTAAAGTGGGACTATAGTAAAAAAGACATTGACTACATGAAAAGTGTGATTTAGCCCTCGCACATTACAAGCACATTTTTTATTAAAAATTTAAAAATTATGTGTTGTTTGTGCATAAAAAAAAGAGCTTGTAATTTTCCCTCCCCGGACTTTAAATAAGACAATTTCCCGTACCGAGACAGAATTAAAACTTGACAAATTCTGCATTAATTAACGATTTTAAAATAACGCCAGCCTGTAACACGGACAATAAAGGTAATTTGCTTGTCACGGTTTTTGCAATTAGTTCCTGCCCTCAAGACAGCTTTGTATCTGGTGATAAATCCGGACCGCGCTACTGCAACGCATAAAACTTTGTAACCGGGGATAAATATATGGCTCGCAACCAGCTTTGTACCGCGACACGCGTAATATTCAACCAGCTTTGTACCTGGACTGCAAAAACGCGTGCCATACCCTCCTTGCACCGTGACAGTTTTCCGGCTAAAGTACCGGGACAGGTGCCCGGTGCTTGCGTCGGGTAACGCAACCTCCCTTTATTGCCGGGCCGTTAGCGCTAAGCGATTAACTTCATTTACAGATATTTACAGTATATTTTATACTTAACGTTGTTCTAAAATGACTGGAAAATCAAAATATCCGGATAACTTATTGACGCTTTTGAACTTTTTATGGTTTTAATCCTTCG
>JALHSP010000008.1 GCA_022865305.1 Bacteroidales bacterium
ATAAAGAATTATTGACTCTTATGTTTTATTATTTGATTTAGCTTTCTTAAAGATAATCCATAAACCAATTACTATAAACCCAATCCCAGCTAAAAGTCCAAAATGAATAAAAAATAGATTATTAATTATAAAAAAGATAGAAATAACTCCTAATATTCCTATGGGAATTAAGAGTCCCTTCTCTCTTGCTCCAAAAAGATAAAGTTGGAACAAACCTATTGCTACTCCTAAAGGAAATATAGGCCATAAATCTTCCATTAATTCCCAACCATAAATAATATTAACTGCAAATAAGATACTATAAGTAATGAGTATTCCTGCCGGTACCAAAAGACCCACGTCTTTTCGATAAATAAAATAACCTAATTCAAATAAAATTCCAAGTATTAATAAAAACAGAGGCCATAGATTACTCCAATTAATTTCTATTATTCCAAAGTTCGCTAATATTAATAGTGCTCCTATAAATAATAGAAACGACCCAAAAATAAAATTAATTTTTTTCATTAGTTTCCTCCTTCTTAAACAATACTATTCTATAATAATCTACCAGCTTACACTCAAGCCTAAAGCATCAGGGACTAACCATTCTATAGCCCAATGATTATTAATTTGATAAATAACTTCCTTAGTATTTATTTCCCATCCTTCCGAAGTAAATTGTCCCCCATAATTAAGCTGTATTTTTCCTAAGTCTATCTGTAAACGGGCTTGAACCAATGCCTCAAGACTCTGCTTTTGATATTGCAGGCCTATTCCAGTCCATAACCTGATTACATAAGAGCTGTAAAGGTCATATTCCAGCCAGCTGCGGTAGATATCGTCCCTAAATTGAAAACCAAAATTCCATCGATAAGCTGGTGAAAGAGATATTTCGTAACCCAGATTATTTTCCTGATTACCACTTCCCCAAAAACTAAAAGAGTTTTTCTCCCTTTCCGGTGCAAGATTTTTAAAATCAAGTTCAGGTATACTGGTATAGAGGTTATGTAACCACATCTCTTCCCGGTTATAAAGATGTTCCAGCTCTGGGCCTTTAAGTAAAATAGGCATCATCAAATCGGTATTAGTAACTCCGGCATGATTAGCTGGATAGCGTAACCAAAAAATAGGTATTTTAGGAGGATTAATGACTATGACTATATCTCCTACTCTCTTGTTTAAAAGGAAATTATAGATATTGGGTGGAACTGCTGGGAATCTGCTCTCCTTAGTAAGTGATAGCCAATCTAAAGCACTCAACCATTCTCCCTTATAACCAGAAATATAATAACCAAATACATCTTCGCCTTCAAATAAGTATTGAATTTTTCCTTCTTTTTCTTCGAAAATCATTTTCCCTTGATCTGAATAGCCAACCACCCGATGAGAATTCTCCCTATAAAAAGCATAATCAATCTCACTTTCTAAAATAATATTCTTAGCTACCTCATCTTTTTTATCAGGATTCTTTAAATATACATTAGGATGAATAAAAACCTTAAGGTCATTTCCTACTATTCTCTTGATTTCTTTTCCCTGTTCAGCGTTAATAAACC
>JALHSP010000053.1 GCA_022865305.1 Bacteroidales bacterium
CTCGCGCTCCTGTAATGCTTCAATGGCAACTTTTGCCTTAAAGGCTCCTGAATGTTTTTGTCTTTTCGCTTTCATAATTCACTGGTTTAAAGTTATTAAATTTACACTTAACCAGTGGTCTTAATTCAGGGTAGTATTATAGTTTGCAGTTTTGCAAATTCTCAAATTGCAAAAAGAGATACAGCGATAGTATCTAAAGTTCGTGGAGTTCCTGTATTTGTAATGTGCGAGCCAACTTCACCATATGAAGTAACAGGAAACGTATCTGATACGGATGCAGTGAGTTTGATTGATGCATTAGGAGGGGAAGACACATACAGAACAATCAAGCAAAGTTGCGAGGTGATAGTTGATAATGCACAGCGTAGACAAAAAAGAGGTAAGATAAATTTTGATGCTATTATTATAAGTGATGATGGGCATACGGGAACTTGTATAAAATTTATATAAGCCTGTTTCTTAATTTTGCATCTTTGATTTTGCCAGCACTCTTCCCATCAATTCTTGTAGACAGAATTATGGACATTGAGGTTAAGAAAAGGGTGCTGGCTTCTTTTAATAAAAATCCCCAGTTTTCACCGGGGGACTTTATCTGAAATAACAAAATAAATTATATTTCTGTCTGGTGGACCATCATATTTTCAGAAAAGTAACTATAAATTAGGTAATTTCTTATAGTAATTTGTTCTTGTGGTATGTGCATAACATTGTAACTAACTGATAATCAAGGCGATAACCTCTATTAATACATGAGATATTGTCCATAATTTACTCTTTTCTATAATTCTAAATTGAGTATCGGGGAACTTATCTTATTGCATTCTCCTGATGGAACTGATTTCTGAATGTAGTTTAATTATTCTTTTGACTGGCAACAGTCTTATAAGCTTTGGGTCGCGGGTTCAATTCGCACCGGAATCACTAATTAAATACGCTTAGCCCCTGTAAATCAGGGGTTTTACTATTTTAAGAAAGCTCTTTTGTGCTACCGTTGTGCTACCGGATAAGCAAATAAATTTTGTTTGTTTTAATTATAGGTTTATATTACATAGGATCTTTCGTTTAAAACCAACTGCTATGAAAACAGCAAAAGGTAAAAAACCGAATCTTGAGGAGTTTATTAAACAGGATAGGATAATTATTAAACAACTTAAACGACTGAACAAGCGATTCAGGATTCAACCTATTAAGCAGAATGATGAACTTTTTACAGAATTGTTTATCCTTCCAAGATTCAGACAAAATTAAGATACGTTCCTTAAATTAAGATAATCCTGCCAGCATCTCTTTTAAGATAATCTAACCTATTAGTGTTTCATTTTGGGTTGAGATGCTGGTTTTTTATTGTATTGGTTTCATTGATTGTGTCAAAATAAGACTAATTTCACCGAAACAAAAAAAAGTTAACATCGTTAAGAGTTATTATATATAGTGAGATGAAATTGAAGAGAAGAATATTGTTTTACCTACTTATACCAATAGGAATATTTGTTAAAGTTATATTATTTGTGTTATTATTAAATCTTCCCGAAGGATGTAAGAATCGGGATGATAAAGGATTAAGAGATATCGAAGGTAACAATTCTAATACCGTTACAATTTCCCCGAATCTGAAAATTTGACCTCACAGGAAGCCCCAGGTTGAACGATCTCTTCCCTGACAATATTCCAGTATAAGCCCTTCTAAACAGTAAGCACCCAATTGCTGATTCCGGGGACTTATCCTCGCTCTACCTTATCAAATTGACTCGCTCTGGTGGTAAGGGTTATGAACAATTTATTATTTGGCAAATACAAAATTTAACGCGACTGTAGAACCTTTGAGACTATTTAATACTCCCCTTTCTTCAACCACCGGAGTTGGTTATTAAGATTTGAGGTTTTGCTTCATAAACATCTTTTTTTCTTTTCTGCTCACATTTTCTATGCTGCATATTCATACCAATCAAAGGGTGTTTTACGGTCAAGAC
>JALHSP010000009.1 GCA_022865305.1 Bacteroidales bacterium
CTGTCAAGATCAAGACAAGTCCTTTCAGGAATCTTGACAGAACCTGTAATCTGATTGAAGAAGTATTTACAAGAGAAAGATCATCAAGAAGAAAAACTTATATTTGGAAACCTGTGGTCTAAGAATGGGGAGTAGTTAAAAGAGCCAGAATGGTCCATCCTCCGCTGGCAAATACAAATGAAGATGTGGCGATCTTCTTAATGATTGGAGTTATATTTAGCAGATCAAGAGAGTATCCGATAATTAAAGCTGAAACTCCGGCAACAAGCAATATTTGAATTTTCTTTTTCGCTGTTCTGTCACTCATTAGAAGCTTGCCGCAAAGTACGCCCCAGACAGTATGAGCCGTTGTTGAGACAAAATTTAATGTCGCCCAGGTGCTTGCTTTATCCACACCTTCTATCTTATTATTAACCCAGGCCCCAAGATTTTCGAAATTTACCCAGGGATGATTAAATCCTTCCACAGGGAAAAACCTGTATGCGAGATCGATCAATAAAAGAATTATCAGTGTGAAAATCAGCTGAAACTTAAAGCTTTTTTTCATTATCAGGAAAGCCACAAGATATGTTACTGATAGTTGTGCAAGAACATTTTGAAACCTGAAAACCAGTCTGCCAGCATCAATAAGATACAAAGCCCATCCGAAAAACAGCAATAAGAATGAACGTTTAAGTGCATGACGAATAATTGTCTTATTGCTGTCGCCCTTTTTTTCCCTGTTGGCTACTGCAAAAGGGATTGCAACCCCTACAATAAACATGAAAAAAGGTTGTATCAGATCCCAGAAATGTAATCCATGCCATTCATGGTGACTGAGCTGAGTCCCAAGGAATTGCATAATGCCATTATCAAATTCAAAAAACTGTTCATAAAGCAAAGTAGCTTCACCTGCTAACAGAAACATAGTAAATCCGCGAAAGAAATCTACGGAGGCTACCCTGTCGGCTAAAGGGGAACTTATTGTTTGATGATTTGTGTTCATTATTTCTGATTTAATCTGCTATTTGCTGCTCTTATTCATCATGACAAGGATTTTTTCACTAAAGTCCGGCAAGGGTGTGACCAGATTACCAACATCTGACCAGTCAGAATTCATAATACTCATAGAAAATGACATGGCATTGGAGTTTATTTTAAAGATTTCTCTTGAAATGCCAAATTCCATTTTTATTGTATTGCCTTCTTTGACAATATAACCTGGTTTAATTGCTTTTTCATTTTCAAAACCTATAAAAGGCCAACCCGGGTCTCCATTAACCAAATCTACTTTACTTGGGCCAAACCACCCTCCATTGTATAAATTCCCTTCACATCCATAATCAATACCCATTTCTTTCATTGAGAACCCGGTTGTAACAGTATTGTCAACATCCATATATACGCCAAAAATATGATCTATTATACCGGCATTTTCTGCAATTGAGTCAAATTCAACATATAAATAAATGTAATTAGCATCATAATCAACTTTACTAGTATTAATTGCACCCTTTCCTGATAGTAAGAAATCCGGGTATGTCACTCCATTCCAATCGTCGAAAGTACCATCCTCAAGATCAATTACAGATGGTTTATCAACCCTTAGAACTGTATGAAAAATGTATGATTTGCCATCAAGAGATCCATTCATTGTAATAACATAATTACCTATTGCGGTATACGTATGCTTTACAGAATCACCTGAAACAACAGGTGAATTATCTCCAAACTCCCATGAAATATCTGTTGCACCTTCTGTTGCATTGGCGAAAGTAACAGTCAGCCCATCATAATATGAACGGAAATCCAGTGGGGGAGTCTCTTCGAGATCATATTTACCCTCTTTGCTGCACGACAATGATAAAAATAATAGAAATGCAGCAATATATAATTGTATTCTGTTGAAGTATTTCATAGCATTTTAAGTTATAAGTTAGGTACACAAAGTTTGTTTGTACTGATCTCACTTGATGGAATCGGGTATATTAATTCAGGATCACTGAAATGAAAAAGAACCCCGGGTTCATCCAAACCAGGCTCACTTCCGGATGGCACGCCATTATAACTGTCAAGATGAAAACCCCAAAAATTGCGTACAATGTCCCTCCCGTTCCGTAAAAGGTCAAATATCCTGTGTCCTTCAAAAGCAAGTTCAATCCTCCTTTCTCTCAAAACAACATCGACAATTTCACCACCTGTTATTGATGCATCGTCATAAAGGTAATCATCGATATTTTCACCTTCAGGAACAGAAAGACGGTTCTCAAGCAATGTATTTAGATCTGCAACTGCATTGGTAACATCTGCTTTCCTGGCATATGCTTCTGCCCTGTTGAGGAAGATTTCAGCCAACCGGAACATTACAGGAGAACTAAGGGTTGGTGAACCGTCCTGGCCGGAAAACTTGCTGATATAGAACATATTAACTCCATTCTTAACAACACCAGCATCTGTTACGATATATTTCCATCGCTGATCAATGTCCATCATACCTGTTCCATAGCCCATATCTTCCAGTATTGAAGAACTGGCTCCTTCCTCTGCCCAGCAATTGTTACCGTTAAAAATCATTGATGCTACTGAACCATTCAGCTGATCATCTATCAGGTTAAAGGGGATAAGCCAGATACTTTCAGATCCTGTTTTTGCAGAAGCAAAATATCCCGGAAAATTTTCCGGAGTTTCCAACTCGAACATTCCCGAACTGATCAGCTTGTCTGAATATATAATGCAACTGTCCATCTCACCTTTATAGAGATAAACGCGTGAAAGCATTGACCAGACTGAGTAGATACTTGCATACTTATGGTTATCATTATTCCTTTCGGAAGGCATTTCCTCACTCATTACGGACTCAGCCGTCTTCAGACTCCTAATGATGTATTTATAAGTATCCTCAAGGGTAGCTCTTGCCTTTGGCATATTGTCTGACTTACTTTCCCGTATAATTACCCCGGGTTGTAACTTATTTGCAGTACTGTAAGGTTTGGCAAAAAAGCGAACAAGGTTATGAGTCGCAAATGCCCTGAGAAAATAACTCTCTCCCTTAAGTTGATTGGTGAAAGGATCATCACCTTTCAGATCGGCCATTGATATTGCAACATTTGCGCCATAGATAATTTTATAAGACATTTCCCAGAAAGCATTAATATTGGACTTTTCAGCACTCCTGTCCTTATACCTGAAACTATTAATCAGGTCGTCCTCTGTTTTGTATGCACAAACAATATCATCGCTTGCAAAATCGCTCATCTGATAATACTGGCGGATATAGCAATTGTTACCACTGGACTCTTTAAAAATGGCATATAATCCGTTTACAAGACTTGATAATCCATCAGAGGTAGTAGTAATCTGCTCGCTGGTCAGAGCGTCCTCAGGTACCACATTAAGGTCGCACTCTGTGAGTGCTAATGTGATAAGCAGCAGGCCTGTGTATTTTACTATCTTTTGCATATAGTTATTTATTATAAAGTTAGAAACGAATATTAAGGCTTAAAATATACTGCCTGTTATTCGGATATTTAAACTCAGCATACCCCGGAAGATTCCCATAACCCGGATCAATTGAAACTTCAGGATCCTGTCCCCAGAAATCAGTAAAAGTATAGACGTTATCCATAGCAAGGGAAACAGTCATGCCGCTGAGTTTTACTTTCGATATCACCTGCTGAGGAAGTTCATATGAAATAGTAATGTTCCTCACTTTCAGGAAACTGCCATCATCAATGAAACGTGTCGAAGGATCAAAAGAATTTCTTGCGTTCTGAGGCAGCGGTTTTGTAGCTATATCACCTGGTTTCTGCCATAATTTATAGTCATCACGCGGCATCATGACATTAAATTGAGTTTCCTGCAGATCATGGTCGACATATCTTCTGAAATAATTAAATATCTTATTACCTGATAAATATGAGAAATTGCTTCTCAGGGAAAATGCCTTGTATCTGAATGCAGTAGCAAATCCTCCCTGGAACTTAGGCATCGGTGTACCATATTCTATATACCTGGCATCCTGGTATTCATGTGTTGTTTCACCATCCTTGCCTACCCATAGCATAGATCCGTCAGCCGGATCGATACCATAGTATTCTTTTGCGTACCATGAATAAAGGGACGATCCATTATGATATACCTGGGTCACACCATAATAGTTCGAAGTCAGGATCGTATCATTTCCAAATCCTGACAATTTATTCTTATTATAGCCGACAGAGAAGTCAACCGACCATTCTAAATCGCTGGTTTTAATAACGGCGGCGGTCAGGCTTAATTCAACTCCGCTATTCATATCCTTGCCAATGTTCTGCCATTGTGTTCTGAAACCACCTGAAGGAGGCAGGGCCCGTTCAACCAGCAGATCTTTGGTCATGTTTCTGTAAAGATCCACTTCAATATCTATTCTTTTGAATAATCCGATCTCAAGTCCTGCATTTAACTGATCCGTCTGTTCCCAGGTGAGGTCGGGGTTGGCCATTTGAGTCGGAACAGCTGCCGGCTGACCGTCGTACTGAGAGGAAAAGCTGAACATTTCCATGAAGCGGTACGGACCGATATCTTTCATCCCTGTTTTACCCCAGCTGGCTTTAAGTTTAAGATTAGAAACAGCTGAGATGTTTTTTACAAAATCTTCATTGCTGATCAGCCATGCAGCAGAAACACTCGGAAACTTTGCAGTTCTTTTATTTGGCGCAAATTGTGACGATTGATCTATCCTGTAAGAAGCAGACAGGAAATACTTTCCGACGTAATTATAGTTTACCTGCGAAATGAATGATTGCATTACTGATCTGGTGGGCGAACCGCTTATCAGGTACTGACCTGATGCAACTGATGGAACTCTCAGCCCTTCAGGGATACCCATACCTGATCCGGAGATGTAATCATCGTTTCCTCCCTGGGCTTCAAAACCTATCAGCCCGCTGAACGAATGACTTGTTCCTTCAAAATTTAATTTCAACAAATCCGTGGTTATGCTGCTGTAATTAAAACTGCTTTGAGAGCTGACATAACCTGTTCCAAAATATGAAAGATTGTCTGCGGTTTTTGAGTAATAGGTATAGTCCATATTGGAATAACCACTTAACCTGTTTGAAGAAGAAAATGTCAACCATTTTAGAATATTGACGCTTAAGTCTATATCGTAGTCAAAGCTAAATGACTTATTGCTAAGCTCTGAATTTTCTGCGGCCTGAATCGGATTAATCTTGTCTTTTGACCAAATCCCTTCAGCAGTTTTGAAACTTCTGGCTTTGCCATTCTCATCATAAGGATTATCCCAGGGCATGCTGGAGTATGCATAATAAATATTCATATAATCTGTGCCAACATTTTTCGACCCGCTAATATTTATGTTGTTCGTGAGGGAAACTTTGTCGGAAAATTTATATGTATTATTAGCCCTGAGGTTGACTCTTTTATAATTGGAATTTATAAAGGTGCCTTCTTCATCATAATAACTGGCTCCCAGATAATATGAAAGTTTATCACTCTTGCCTGAAGATGACAGAAAATAGTTCTGTATCAGGGCAGGTTTAAATGTTTCAGATAGCCAATCGGTATTAACATCGAGAAGGGATAAAGGTCTTGCAGCCTTGAATTTTCTGTCATCCACAACAAATTTCTGTGGATCACGGAAATACTCCCGATGATATGCATATAAAGTTTTACTATCCATCATCTCTACATTGCCATGATCGGCTTTGCGGAATCCGCTAACTACCTTGAACTCGAAACTGGGTTTAATAGACGTGGCTTTTTTGGTTGTAACAACTATAACGCCTCCATTTGCCTGTGATCCGTACATTCCTGTTGCACCTGCATCTTTAAGTACAGTTAAAGTCTCAACGTCATTAGGATCAAAAGTTCCGCCTATAATTCCATCCACGACATAGAGCGGTCCCTGTGGTGCGCTGAATGATGATATTCCCCTGATGCGGATTTCAGAACTTGCTCCCGGAGCGCCGGAACTGTTGATGACCTGTATGCCTGAGACTTTTCCCTGAAGCATGGTTCCGACGTCATTGGCAGTAACATCCATCAGTTTATCAGAAGAAAGTGTAGTTACCGCACTGGTGATTTCATTTCGTTTTTTGGAACTGTATCCCATCACCACGACACTTTCGAGAGATGTAATTTCAGGTACAAGCACTACATCGATAGTGGTTTTATTTTTAACGGCGATCTCCTGGGTATTATAGCCAATAAAACGAAATACCAGTACATCTTCAGCACTCCTGACAGTAATATTATAAGTGCCGTCAGATCCAGATACAATGCCTTGTTCAGTTCCCTTAATCAGAATATAGACACCAGGCATTCCCTGGTTATCCTCAGCAGAAATTACCTTGCCTTTTACAGGGATTTGCCCGTAAACGAAGGTGCAGGCTGTAATTAGAACTAAAAATAGCCCAGCTTTCTTAACTAGTCGGTAAAACAATTTCATAGGTGGGAAGATTATTTTTATTAGTGAGAATTTAACTTTTAATCTCCGGTTTCACGTTAAAACAAATTTACGAATTATTCTAAATAATTTTTATCTTTTACATTATTGTAGGCTAAAATTCGTTTATATGTGTTACAAAAGTCTCATATACATACCAAAAAGGATGTATAAACACACCTTCAGGGCTTATTGTCTCTTGTCCCAAAGTTACACTTTGGTAAAGTCATAGTCAATTTATTGTAGCCAAGAATTTGTACTGGTTCGTCTAGCACCTGAACCTTTAATTGCAAAGCATTAATAATCAATCATCCAGAAAATCAATAATTAAGCTTGTTGATGGATTTGATGATAAAATTAAAGGTTTTGTAACTTTTTAGATTATCCCGTCCCAGCTTTGTCGGAGAATTTATGATTTGAAACCTTACTGGTGATGATACATTAGTTATTACCTATAAAACAAAACGTTTAAAACTTATATCCTCAAATGTATTGAGGAAACAAAAGCAATAAAAAGTTTCCCACATGCTTTCCATTTGAACTTGGAAAGCCAATATGTTATTGTTATACAGAATTATATACGATATATTTATAGCGGGGGAAACGCTAAATATTTCCTCACAAATTTTAGTAGTTCAATTAGAAACTACAGCCAAGCAACTGAATTAAATCCAAGTTTATTTCAATAAACACTTCTTTACAGAAGTTCTGTCAGCTTTTTAAATCCACTTGTTAATCTGGTGAACTAGATTATTTTATCTAAATCAGGTAGAACTTCAAAATTAGCATGTGAAAATTGATATCAGCTTAAATAAGGTGTAACTTTGATTAAGAGAGACAAAAGGACAAATTATTATAGCCTATTTCTAAAATCAATTATGATGAGACATTTAAAAATAAATCGAAGGATGTTTCTAAACAGTTCATTAACTATTGGTGCATTTTCTTTATTCAGGAGGAAAATCACGGGATTAAATCTAAATACTTTTTCGATTCAAAGTATGAACGTTTACAAAGAACCAGAAAAGGAATTGCCAGTATATGGCAGATTTGATGTAATTGTTGTCGGAGGAGGTCCTGCCGGATTTGCTGCTGCTCTCTCCAGTTTAAGGAATGGCGCTAAGACAATAATTATTGAAAGATTTCCCTTTTTTGGAGGAACGGCTACAGCTTCACTAATGACTAATATTAATGGTTATCGTAATCAGGTGAAACCGGATGGTCTGCAAACTAGTAAGGGTATTTCCGAAGAAGTGATTCTACGGCTGAAAGAAATTAACGGACTTGGAAGATCCTCATATGCTCAGGAAGAATATACTACAGAAAAAGGCAAACTGTCCTATAGTTATGCGATCGATGGTGAGAAGACAAAGTATTTACTCACTAGAATGCTTTATGATGAAGGGGCGAGTATTTTGTTCCATACGATATTTGTTGATGCCATTATGGAAGGGAATAATATTATCGGGATTATTATTGAAAACAAATCGGGCAGGCAGGCTTTATTTGGAAAAGTAGTCATTGATGCTAGTGGAGATGCTGACGTGGCATACAAAGCAGGTGTTCCATATTGGCAGGCTGATATAAAGAAAGACAAGCATTTGGCGAATTGCCTGATGTACAGAGTCGGAGGATTTGATACAAAAAATATTGATAAAATCAACGGTCCTGTTACTAAAAACTCCATCCTCTATTGGGGCCCGTCGTCGGACATGGATGTTACGAATGCCGATAATTTAACCAGGAGTGAAATTGAGACAAGATTAGGTGTATTCGAACATTTTAGAAAACAACAAGAAAGATCATCCCCATTTTTAGATAATGCATCGATTATTGAAACAGCTCCATTACTGGGAATAAGGCAAACTCGTTTTATCAACGGGCTTTATAAGACTACCGCGGAGGATGCAATTGAAGGCAGAAAATTTAAAGATTCAATTTCTATGTCAGCATGTCCGATAATCAATTATTATGGTTATAGACGTTATCTGGAGCATGAAGGCTATGAGATACCATATCGCTGTTTATTACCTCAGAAAGTTGAAGGATTACTGGTGGCTGGCAGATGTATATCTTCTGACCAACAATCCTATGAATCTTTTAGAGCCATGGCTCCGACCATGTGTTTAGGGGAAGCAGCAGGCACAGCTGCTGCTCTCTGTGTGAAATTACAAAAATCACCAAAGGAAATTAATGTGGAAATGCTCCGGGATCAACTAATAAAACAGGGAGCTGAAATTGGGCAGAATAAAAAAAGGTAACTATACCTGGTTCAAAGTTTTTCAATAAGGGGATTTTAACTTTCATACATAAGAATCGAGACTAAATAAATTAATGTAAATACTAGATAAAAAAATATTATTGTGGAAAGAGTTAGTAAAAACTAAAGCAAGGGAAAATATGAAAATGACTTTATTTTTTTGTTTAATATCGGTGCTTATTGACATTTTCGCATCCTCTTGCAACACTGGAAAACAAACCACCCCACAAACTATTGAAAAACCAACAATATCATTAATGGTCTGGGATGAACAGTCAAAGGAAGGATCAGATGGAGCCGAATTACAATTATTTCAGGTTGGCACACCTCTATCTGATCTGACAGTAAAATTTGCTATTAGTGGAACCGCCAAAAATGGGTATGATTTTAGAATTCGCGATAATTTCAAAATGAGAAATACACAAGCGTCCTTAATAATTAAACCTATTGACGATCTCTTACTTGAAGGTGATGAGACTGTAACAATTACCTTGATCCCTGATTCGGCGTACACAGTTGATCCGGAAAATGTCAGTGCGACAGTGCTTATTCAGGATAACGAGCTGCCTGATGTTCAGTTCCTTTACCCTTGTTCCAGTGGATCAGAGTCTTCTCCTGGAAACATTGAGGTGACTATATCCAAGGCTGTTTCCGAAAATGTAAAGATTAATTATACTATTTCAGGTATTTTAGTACAAAATAGTACGGAAGACTATAAACTTACATCTGGAAGCCGTATTATTCCGGCAGGAAGTACAGGAATAACGCTGCCAATTAATATAATTAACGATAACATTGCGGAAGATGATGAAACAATAATTATTGAAATTGTAAATGCTTCTAATGCAAATATCGGACTCAATGAAAAACACTATTACACAATAACAAATGATGACGGAGATGTACCAAGAAGTTCTATTTATGATAAAATTTATGGAATAATACTTGGATCAAGAGGTGGATCTTCTTTAGGTGCAGTTGTTGAAGGAGTAGATCGAATGGAAGACATCGAAAAATTATATGGTGTATTTAATGAATTTCTCCCATGCAATCACTATGATGTTTTTTGGTCTCATCCTGCAGGTGGAACGGAAGATGGCATCGAACGTCAGAAATGTATAAGCACTGCAATAATTGAAAAGCAGGACAGAATTAAAGCTGAAGACTTGATGAACGTATGGATACGGGATTTTGAGATGGAGGATATGTACTACATGACCCAGCCTTATGATAAAACACTGATGGCATATGCGAAATGGGGAATTCAAGCTAAAGAATTACCAAATACTAAATATGGTAAGCCAGGTGATTTGGGCGATCATATTCATCTTACAGCGCGTGTTTTTCATCCGGTCCCTGCTATTAATGCAGGAGATCCTGAAAATGCAATTGAAGATACAAAAGAAATTGGAAGACTTTATTATGAAAATAAAAATGATGATGCTTTTGCATGGGGTGGAGTTTATAATGCTGCTCTTAGTTTAGCTATGTTACCTGGGGCAACAGTAAATTCAGTGATTGAGGACGCTTTAAAATACGCCACACCAGAAATGAAGGCTGAAATAGAACATGGGCTGGCTATCGCTGACAAGTACACCGATCCTATGGATAGAAAATTCAGAGAGGAATTGAATGCAATGTATGCAAACCCATCAAGCCCTTATTATGTTAATAAAAGGATGACACAATATATCGGGTCATCTATATATGAAAATGTAACCTGTTCATTTGCTATTTTCAAAATTACAAACGGTAATGTTGCGCAAGCAGTTATGGTAGCAAATAACCGTGGTCGTGATACTGATTGTACTGCAGCTAGTGCAGGAGGGCTGGCAGGTGCACTCACAGGCACCACAACGATACCAAAAGAATGGGTAGATCAACTTGAGGAAGGTATGAAGAACACACCTTACACAAATTCTCACTTGACCAATAAAGCTACTGCACAAGGATTATATCGTGCATTTCAAAATAAGCTCAGAAGAATGACGGACGAATTGAAAGTTGCTGAAAAACAGTATGGAATTGAACTACCAGCTGATGTCGCCAAAAAGAAAAAGTATTTAATCCTTATGCATGAAATTGGAGTTATATAAATTCAATTCTGCAATTTCATAAAATTTTTTTATTGCACCAGTATTTTATCTGTTAGAATAACGAATTGTAAAGTCTCTTGATTTAGATTAACTGGTGAACTTACTGATTTGGGAAAGTAAATAGGGTTTGCTGAGGAAGTCTTTTAATGCACATATAATGTTAATAATCAACGATATATGTTAATATCTTTAGCTTGAATAAATAGTAAAAATGCAAATAAAAACATAAATTCCGTTAAAAATATTTGCATTTATGATAAA
>JALHSP010000054.1 GCA_022865305.1 Bacteroidales bacterium
CCTCGTATTTAGCTTGACTGATGGGGGTGACTCTTTTACAGCATCAATGTGCTAGCCTTCCATCCCCCTCATTCAGCAAACTAAAGATTTTAATCCGAATCTTTGAATAAACAAACATATAAGCCTTCCTGTTGATAATTTCTCCTGAAATAAAAAGGATTATATATAACCATGACTAATAATAACGCCCTAACACATAACACGGACAATAAAATTAATAGGTTTGTCACGGTTTTTGCATTGGCTTTCTGCTACTTAGACAGCTTTATAAAACGTGACAAATCCGTACTGCGCACCTGCCTCCGATAAAATTTTGTGTACCTTGACTTGTAACCTGCTCGCCATAAACATTGTACCGCGACACTCGTATAACTCAGATAATTTGTACCTGGACTGCAAAAACACGCGCCATGCTTCGCTCATTTCGGTTGTGTGCCGGGACCCTGCCCTGAATAAAAATTTGTGGCCACAACCTCCATTCGCTCAGCAACACCTACTAATTTTATTGCCGGGCCGTTACCGGTAAGTTGGGACATTACTACTACCAATAGACTTTTTTTGTAAATTTGCTACATGAAAGAAAAAGACTCACATATTGCATTTCGCATTCGATCTGAAATAAAACAAATTGATCCTAAAGCTAAAGTCATTTTATTTGGCTCCAGAGCAAGAGGAGATTCAAAAAAAGAATCTGACTGGGATGTCTTAATATTAATTGATTCTACAAATTTAATAGAGGCAGAAGACTTGTTTAGAGACAAAATATATGATCTTGAATTAGAAACAGGAGAAATAATCTCAATGTTTGTCTATAATAAAAAGGACTGGAATTCAAGACATAAAGTAACTCCACTTTATAGAAGCATAAAGAAGGAAGGGGTAATATTATGAGCAAACCTCATAAAGAAGATTACGTAAAATACAGAATAAATCTAGCCAAAGAGACTCTTGACGCTGCAAAAGATCTTGCCGAAAAAGATCATTGGATTTCTGTAATGAATAGACTTTATTATGTTTGCTATTACTCCATATCTGCACTTCTCTATGAAAATGATATTAATGCCACGACTCATTCTGGAGTTAAAAGGCAGTTTTCTAAACATTTTATCATGACAGGTAAAATCGATAAATCGCTGGGTAAAGTATTTGCGAAAGTTTTCGATCTCAGACAAAAAGGAGACTATGGTGATTTCTTTGATCTTGATAAAGAACAGACTCTGCCATACTTTGAACCCGTCGAAAAGCTATTAAAGACGATTGAAACCTTATTAAAGGATTAAATAAAACCTACCGGTAACACGGACAATAAAGGTCATTTGTATTGTCACATTTTTTGCAATTTGTTCCTGCTCCCAAGACAGATTTGTAATGCCGGTACCGCGACCGCGCCAATGCTTTCTATAAAACTATGTATACCTTGACTTATGACCTGCTTGCCATAAAACCTGTACCGCGACACTCGTAAAACTCCACAAACTTTGTACCCGGACGGCAAAAAATGCGCCATGCTTCGTTCATTCCGGCTGGTACCGGGATCGTACCCCGATTCGGATCTTCAACTCCAGCCTGCATTCACTCAGCACCACAAACGCCCTTTATTGCCGGGCCGTTATGGGCAAGCGTGTGCCTTGAATGAGACCGACCAAAGATCGGAATCAATGCTGTAACTAAGATGGAGGTATGCCCTCCGCAGGTGTTGTACAGGCGAGACCTGCAAACCGCCCCACGGTGCTTTCCGGGTGACCG
>JALHSP010000055.1 GCA_022865305.1 Bacteroidales bacterium
TAAAGTACTTCACCATCCTGGCAATAATAATAGCATGCCTGGGCTTGTATGGATTATCTGCATATTCAGCAGAGAGAAGAACCAATGAAATCGGAATAAGAAAAGTAATGGGCGCAGGCACCATGACAATTCTCTACTCTATGGTCAGAGAATTTCTGTTTCTCGTTCTGATCTCACTGTTTATCGCACTGCCTGCAGGCTGGATCATTGTCGGAAATCTTCTTAAGCAATTTGCGAGCAGGATCGATATGAGTATACCGGTCTTTGCAATAATAGCAGCCGGAGCTTTAATAATTGCGTTGATAACTGTCAGCTTCCAGGCTTTTAAAGCATCATTAATCAATCCTGCTGAAGCTCTTAAAGTCGAATAGGAATTTTAGTTATATAAGGATCTTAAATTTTCTGAAATATAAATATGATAGCAAAGAAAGCTATCATAACTTTACAGATATTAAACGATTTATTTAAAACCCTTAAATCATGTTCAGCAACCTGTTCAGGTACAGTATAATGTCTTTCAAAAGACAACGTGCATATATTGTGATCAATATCCTGGGTTTATCGATAGGTATTGCATGCAGTCTCCTCATAGCACTTTTTGTTCTTAATGAGGCCAGCTTTGACAGGTATAATGCAAAGAAAGACCGCATCTTCCGGACCATACTGAATGGGAAGATAGGAGGGCAGGAGATCACTATTGCCACCTCGGCAGCAGTAATGGGACCAACAATGTTAAGAGAGTTTCCGGAAATTGAAGATTTCCTCAGGATGACAGGGTGGGGACCAACAGTAGTCGAATACAAGGATCAGACATTTACAGAGGAGCACCTCGTAGAAGCAGACTCTTCATTTTTTAATTTTTTCTCCATACCCGTCATAAAAGGAGATCCCAAAAACCTTCTGAATGCACCGAGGAAAGCGGTTCTCTCCGAATCAACTGCAAAAAAAATCTTCGGAAACGAGGATCCAATCGATAAAGCAATTAAGCTCGGAAATGATACAACAAGATATATTGTTTCAGGTATCATGTCGGATATCCCCGGAAATACTCATTTCGAGGCAAATATACTTGTGTCATTTATGACCAACCCAAGGGCTAACAGTACATTGTGGTTAAACAATAGCTTCAGTACCTACCTTCTGTTAAAACCTAATACAAGTCATGTTACTGTTGATGAGAAAATTCCTGATATGATTGTGAAGTACGTTGGGCCTGAAGTTCAGAAATTAATGGGAATCTCGATCGATGATTTTGCTGCACAGGGCAACAAGTACAGGTTTTTTCTTCAGAATCTTTGCGATATTCACCTTGATCCTTCCATCCAGCAGGAATTCAAAGATGCCAGTGATCCGAAATACCTTTTGATTTTTGGAAGTATAGCAATACTTATTGTTCTTATCGCCGCAATAAATTTCATGAATCTCGCAACTGCCCAGGCATCAAGAAGGGCAAAAGAGGTAGGGATTAAGAAAGTGGGAGGTTCTACCCGCGGAATGCTGGTTACTCAATTCCTCTCGGAATCATTCATCCTGTCATTCATCTCCCTGATACTTGCCCTGGTTATCATCAAAGTCACTCTTCCATATTTCAATAACCTGCTTGGAGCAAATCTCGAGTTAGGACTATTTGCAAGGTGGTACACTATCCCGGTGTTGCTTGTTTTTACGCTCTTTGTCGGTTTCCTCGCAGGCAGCTATCCGGCATTTTTCCTTTCCTCATTTAGTCCTATTGAAGTTCTTAAAGGTACCGTCAAAGGAAGTATGCAGAATGGAAGGTTAAGAAGAATCCTGGTAGTGTTTCAGTTTGCCGTATCAATCCTGCTTATTACCGGGACCCTGGTGATGTACCGGCAGATTTTTTTCATGCTTAACAAGGATGTCGGATTCAACAAGGAACAGATGCTTGTGATAAACAGGGCAGGAGCTCTTGAATCGCGGGTTGAAGCATTCAAGGATGCCGTGAAGGAGATTCCGGGCGTGATAAACATTGCCAGCTCTACTGCTGTTCCAGGCCGCAATAACAACAATAACGGATATGGGCTTGAAGGAGGGAAGGAAGAATCCTTCCTGATGACAACCAGCTGGATCGACTACGATTATATCGATACTTATGGGATGACTCTCGCCGAAGGCCGTAATTTCGATAAGTCCTTCACCAGTGACCGTCAGGCATGTATAATTAATGAGAGCGCTGCAAAGAATTTCGGCATTACCGACATTGAAAATGCACGGTTCATGAAACCCGATCAATCAGGAAATTTCACCTATTTACAGGTGATCGGTATTGTAAAGAACTTTAATTTTCAGTCTCTTCGATATCCCATTCAACCATATGTCTTTTGTTTCAAAGGAGATGATAACCTTTGGGGATATGTAACTGTACGACTTTCAGCACAAAACTATCAGCAGACAATAACAGAGATTGAGAACAGATGGAAAGAGTTTACATCAAATGATCCGTTGCAGTATTACTTTGTAGATGAGGATTTTGAGCAAATGTACAGCCAGGAAAAACAGAATGCACAGATGGCTGTTATATTTTCTATCCTGGCAATATTTGTTGCCGGTCTCGGACTTTTTGGCTTAACATCTTTTACAGTTGAACAACGAACAAAGGAAATAGGGATCAGAAAGGCAATGGGATCATCTGTTACCGGAATATATTTCGTTATTTCCAGAGAGATTATTCTGCTTGTTTCAATCTCCGCACTGATTGCCTGGCCACTTATTTATTTTATTGCAGACAAATGGCTGGAAAACTTCTATTTCAAAATAAATCCCGGGGTATTCAGCTTTATTTCCGGACTCGCCATTGCCATATTAATAGCACTTTCCACTATCAGCTTCCGGATAATTAAAGCAGCGAGAGTAAATCCTGCCCATTCTCTTAAATATGAATAAATACCGTTCTTTATGCTTAAGAATTATCTCCTTGTCACCTTCAGGAACTTATTGAAGAACAAGGTCTTCACCTTAATTAACATAATCGGTCTTGGTATTGCATTGTCAGTTTGTATCGTTGCCTTCTTTAACCACATGTTCAATTATGAATTTGACAGAACTCATGAAAACTTCCATGAGATTTACAGGATAACCTGTTTCAGGGATATGCAGGGAAGAGAGAAGGATTACCTGTCTGTACAAAACAGGGCAAGGCAGGATTTCATTATAAACAGGTTCAATCTTATCCCTTTGAAAGATGTTGGCAAGAGTACAAGAACTATCTGGTCATCGGGACTCTTTCCTTCACTCCACCCAGCGGCAGTAATTGCTCCTCCTGTGATGGCACTTTTTATTCTCCTGATAGCATGTTTCAATTTTGCCAATACTTCCAGGTCCATTTTCAGCAAGAGACTTAAAGAGATCGGGCTCAGGAAAGCCTTCGGCGGACTTAGGAAGCAGTTAGTTACACAGTTTATGTTCGAACCATTCATTATATGCCTCCTGGCCCTTTTTGCAGGTATCATCTTAGCAGAGTTTCTTGTCCCTGGTTACAGTAATTTATGGGCATATATGTCAATTGAACTCACTCTTACACGATATACCTTTTTCTGGGCATTTATCATTATACTTGTTCTTATAACCGGATTTCTGTCAGGTGTCTATCCCGCATTATATGTAAGTTCATTCATCCCGGTAAATGTCATACGAGGCGATTCGACAGTCAAAGGGTCCGGAAAACTTTCCATTATACTTCTTACTCTGCAGTTTTCCATTTCTGTCATGTCACTTGTAATGGGTGTTGTCGTTGATTGGTATGTATAACCTGGTTTCCCTTGATATAATAAAACGAACGAAAGAGGTGGAAATCAGGAAGATCCAGGGAGCTCCCGTACCTGTAATAGTATTTCTTGTAAGCAAAAAATTCCTGATTGTCCTGTTGGTCGCCTCAGTACTTGGTTGTGCCGGGGGATACTATATGTCACTGAAGCTGATGGATAGTATCTGGGATTATTTTGTTAAGATCAGCGCCGGCATCCTGCTGTTGTCAGCATCAATTATGATCATTACAACTCTTCTGACAATCAGCGTTAAGGTGGTCAGGGCTGCACTGAAGAATCCCGTTGATTCTTTAAGGTATGAATAAAAGGGGTTGATTTCTACATTTCAACATTGCCCCCCTTCCCACCTGAAGGGGGGTTAATTCTGTGTTCCTACTTCTGAATTTCTATTTACTAAACTGTATAAGCCCCCCTTTTTAGGGGGGTTGGGGGATGGCTTATTAATACATCCTGTTTATGAGCTGACCTATTTCATCACGTTTTTTCAGAGGGAAACTATGACTCTTCCCATCCCTGGTAATCACATTTATTCCTTTTACAAGAAAGATGTTTTTATTATAGAATATGACTTCCAGAATATTTTCAAATAATATTTCGAAATTGAATCTATCTGATACCTCACTTAAAGTCTTGAAGTATATCCTCTGGTTCGTAACAATCAGCTTACCATCAACTTTTTGATTATCAATAACCTGGTTGGTATCACCTGCTTTAAGCACAATCTCGTTTGCATTTAACTTTACTGTCATTTCCCCGGGTATTATGATTTCTGATATAAAGACGCATATCAGGTTGGAATGTTGCAGGTAGAGTGGAAAAATAGATTTTTTCATTATTTCTTGGTTTCATGTACCCACCCCCCAGCCCCCTCCCTGCTTCGCAAGAAGGGGGAGTTAATATGCTGTATAACAATGATTTCCCCCTCTTTGCTTTAGCAGAGAGGGGGAAACCTGAGCGGAGCGAAGGAAGGAGGTGAGTACATGCATTTTTTTGTCAAATAATTAGACATTAATGACTATCTTCGGTTTTCAATATTTTTATATGAGTAAAGGAATTGACAAGCTTATTCAGGGGGCATCACCGACAATGATCAATGTCATGAACATTGTCAGGAAGATAGCAGCAACTGATGCTAATGTTCTGATCACGGGCGAAAATGGGACCGGGAAAGAGCTCGTTGCCAGGGAGATCCACAATCTTTCAGGTAGAGCAGGAGAGCTGATGGTCAGCGTTGATATGGGTTCAATCACCGAAACACTTTTTGAAAGTGAGCTTTTCGGACATGTAAAGGGTGCTTTTACTGATGCCAGGGAAGACAGAAAGGGGAAATTTGAACTGGCCACAAATGGAACCCTGTTTCTGGATGAGATTGGAAATCTTTCCCTTCAGTCTCAGTCAAAATTGCTGAATGTTCTGCAGAACAGGCAGATTGTAAGAGTTGGTTCAAACAGACAGATACCGGTTGATATCCGGCTGATCTGCGCAACTAACTGCGATCTCATGAAGATGGTGGGAGAGGGAACGTTTCGTGAAGATCTTCTTTACAGGATTAATACGATCATGATCGAAGTACCACCCTTACGCGACAGAGTTGATGACATACCGATCCTGGCAAATTATTTTCTCAAGGCTTATTGTGAAAAATATAACAGGGAACCGATGAGGATAAACACACATGCTCATGAAAAACTCTCCAATTACAACTGGCCGGGAAATGTAAGAGAGCTTCAGCATTCTATTGAGAAAGCAGTTATTATGAGTGATTCCCCTGTTCTTATACCTTCCGATTTCGAGTTTAAGTCATCATTAAAAAACGTTCATTACCATGAACTTACGCTGGCAGAGATGGAGAAAAAAATGATATATGATTGCCTGAAAAGACACGACAACAACATAAGTATCACTGCAGCCAGGCTGGGCATTACCAGGCAAACACTTTATAACAAGATTAAGAAACTCGATTCCGGTTCTTCTTAACCAACAATCTGACCGTCAAACAGGTTTACAATCCTGTGGGCATATCCTGCATCCCTGTCAGAGTGTGTAACCATTATAATGGTGGTCCCCTCTTTATTAAGTTCTATCAAAAGGTTAATGACTTCAATTCCATTCTTTGAATCAAGATTACCTGTCGGCTCGTCAGCAAGGATCAGCCTGGGATTTGCAACCACGGCACGTGCAATTGCCACTCTCTGTTGTTGTCCTCCTGAAAGCTGCTGTGGAAAATGTTTTGCCCTGTGGGTAATTTTCATTCTTGTAAGAGCCTCCTCAACTTTCTTCTTCCTTTCACTAGCCTTCATTTTCAGATAGATAAGTGGTAACTCAACATTTTCATAAACGTTAAGTTCGTCGATGAGATTAAAGGACTGGAAAACAAATCCGATGTTACCTTTACGGAAAACTGTCCTGTCGCGCTCTTTCAGGTTCGCGACTTCTGTTCCGTTGAAGATGTAGCTCCCTGAAGTAGGATTGTCAAGTAATCCCAGAATATTCAGGAGTGTCGATTTTCCGCATCCTGAGGGACCCATGACTGCAACATATTCACCCTCTTTTACATTAAGATTGACCTTATTGAGAGCCGTGGTCTCAACTTCTTCAGTCCTGAAGATCTTGGTTAATTCATTAGTTTTGATCATTGCATTAAGTATTAGTTTTTATATTACTTCTTAAAAACAAGTTTTTCATTCTTGCCAAAGGATTCATATCCGGAAACGATCACCTTCTCTCCGGGTTGAAGTCCTTCAAGTACTTCATAATATTTTGGATTTTTTCTTCCGATAGATATATTTCTTTTTGTGGCGAATGATTCAGCAGGGTCAAGCACAAAGATCCACTGTCCGCCTGTTTCCTGGAAGAATCCTCCGATCGGGACAAGTACAGATTCTTTTGGTTGCCCCAGCTGAAGGCTGATGTAGTATGTCTGCCCGGTCCTGATATTGTCGGGCATGCTGTCCTGGAAAACCATATCAATCTCAAACGTACCATTTCTCACTTCAGGGAATACCCTCCTGACAACCAGGCCGAATTCACTGCCCTGCCTGTCAAGTGTTCCTGTCAGCTGAGTCCTCACCCTGTCGATGTAATGTTCATCAATCTGGGCTGTTACTTTATATGATGTCAATACATTAATCTGACCCATGTTTGCTCCCCTTGAGATCGATTGTCCTATCTCAGGAACAAGCAGACCCAGCTGACCATCGACCGTTGCCCTGACATTCAGGTTCTCGACCCTCTGCCTGACAAGGCTCAGGTTGCGTCTCATATTATCGAGGTTATTCACCATATTGTCAACCTGCACTGAACGGAATATCGAATCTTGTTTCTGTCGCTCAATAAACAGTTCTCTCGATTGAATTGCCATATCCAGATCCTCCTTTGAACGTATGAACTCTTCCCTTGAGATCAGGTTGTCCTTGATCAGAATCTCATTCTGCTTATAATTACGTTCCTTCCTTTCTATATCATATTTAAGATTAACGAGCTCCCGTTTTATCTGAAGCCTGTCCTGTTCCATGGCAATCTGGGTGTTCCTGAGGAAGTTCTCCTTTTCTGCAAGCTGGGCTTCACTGTCAAGAATATTAAGGTGGAGATCCGGGTTTGTAAGTCTGAGAATGATATCACCTTTTTTTACCATTGATCCCTCTTCAATCAGTATCTCTTCAACACGTCCGCCTTCCTGGGCATCAAGGAATATGGTGCTTATGGGTTCTACTGTCCCGGGAACGGTAATATAGTCGTTGAACTGATCGTGAATTACTGTTTCTATGATAAGTTTTTCTTTTTCAACCTTATAAGTAGAGGTGCGGTCGGTGAAGAACGCCATATAGATCAGCACAATCATAGCTATTCCGATAGCAATATATCCTATATGTTTCTTTTGTAAGCCCTTTTTCTTCTCGATAGGTTTGTCCATTTTGTCAATAGGGGTATCCATTTCCGGTTTAGTTTAATCTGATTAATTAAAAGATATATTTTCGTACGTTCCTGTAGAATAAAAATTAATTGTAAGCTTTCTTATAAGCAGCTGTAATTTTGTCCGCAGCGCTTCTGTCTCAGCCCTGTAAAGGGTTGTTTTTGCAGCGGAATAGTCTGTAACATCAACCAGTCCTGATTCAAATTTCTTTTCTACCGCGTTAAATGATTTCTTGTTAAATTCAAAATTGGACTGGGCAGCAATGAATTCGTCCTTGCCTCTGTTATAATTAAGACAGGCATTCTCTATTTCGGTATAGAGGTTGTTTTTCTCCAGCTCTAACCTGAGGGCAGCATCATTCTTTCTTATTTTGGCTGCTTTAATATTACGGCCAATAGTATAGTTGTTAAATAGCGGAATGTCGAGTGACAAGTATATAGACTGGCTGTTATTGTTCTTAAGCTGGCTTGAAAAGGAAGCCTGTTCAGCTGCTTCATCACTTATAACTTTATAATATCCTGTATAGACAGCACCGCCAACTGAGAGACTTGGTGCAACAGAACCTCTTGCGGCGGATATCTGTTTTTCGGTAGCCTTTAATTCGTATTCAATAGCTTTCAGTCTCGGAAGGGTTTGTGAAGCAATGCTAAAAATACTATCTGTATCGTAGCTTACTTCGCTGATAAGCAGATTATTCAGGTCCGGCATTACAATATCAAAACCTGTTCCCTGATCGAGCTGAAGCATCTGTTTAAGCATCGTAAGAGCCTGACTGGAAGTGTTATGCGCGATTGTATAATCAAGCTTGTCGGCCGACACCTGGCTCTCCATCTCAAATTGTTGTGATAAAGCCTCCCTTCCCGTTTCCACCATTTTAAGTATTCTGTAATGCTGTTTCTCAGAAAGCTCAAGCTGTTGTTTTGAAGCATCTTCCAGGCCTTTGGCATAAAGCACCTGGTAATATTGCCCAAGGATTTCCACTATAAGTGTGTTTCTTACAATTTTCTCATATTCCAGTCCTGCCCTGAACATGAATTTGTTGGCAGATATCGTATTCAGCGTGGTGAAACCTGTAAAGAGCTGTAAGTTTGAGTTTAATGAATATGAATTACTGATATTCTGTTTGAATGTAATAAGGTTTGTGACGGGATCGATTGAACGGCCAAAACCGATACGAGCATCTGATCCGAAATTCAAAGATGGCAATACATCCATTTTCGATTTCAGGAAATTTGCTTCAGCTGTTTCTGTCTGAAGCATCTGACGCCTCAGACTGATGTTGTTGGATACAGCATAACTTATGCAATCCTCAAGGGTCCATTTTTTCTCCTGGGCACTTGTTTCCCTGAAGCATAAAACTAATAAGAGTGATACTATTAAATGGATTCTGTTCATTTTTATTTTTACTATTTATTATAGATTAAGCCAAAAATGTGCCAAAATTATTAATCATCTCAATATCTGATAGATACAATTGAGTAAAATATATTAAAATGTCTATTTATTAGACAGCAGACTGTATGAATATTTAACACTGATTAAGAGTAGCACTTAACAGACTCTGCGCCTTTGCGCCTTAATTTACCGAACAAAACATTGCACTCTCCCGGCTGACCTTCAGTTGGCTGGAAGAAATATAATCCGTATCAACATAATCTTCAGAAAACACGGGTCTCTTGCTTTCTGTGTGATGCTCCTTCTCACAGAACAGACAGCTGGCAGGTTTGCTGAAGTACCTGTTTCCTTCATCCAGGGCGTTATGCGGAGATTTAAAAATTCCCATGGAGATTCTTTTCCCGGGTTCGGGTAAAAAAGGACAGCCCTCTTTATGAACAGTATGACTCCCATCCGTCTGTGATCTGGTACAAATAAAATATTTTGCAGCCATCTTTCTGTTGTAGAATTAATTAGTACTAAATATTAAATGCTCTTCCCCGGAGCAGGATTCTTTGCAAACTATTACAGACTAATCACAATGTACGGTTTTATAGGTTTTATTCACGAATTGTTACCCGGATTGTAATAATTTAATTCCAGGTAACAATTTGATGACTATTTAAATAAAACTGTAAACTATAACTTTAAACTTTAAAATCATGAAAAGGGCAGACAAATCAGCAATGGCAACAAGAAATTTAAATGAGTTAATTTCTAAATTATCAGAAGACGGGATACTTGACCTGCAAACAATGATTCACATCAGGGGCGGGGATGGGGAAGGTGGAGGTGGGGAACCGGTAATCATAATTCCTCCAAAGAACACTTAACCAGAAAAGGAACTCTACTTCTCCGTACAAAAGAGCATTCTTGAAAAAGAGGATGCTCTTTTTTTTTCTATAAGTCTTTTTTAATTAATTTGCTAATGATATTCGTTTTTAAAATGGAGTGTTAAACTTGAAGAGTTGAAAAAGATCAGTTTATTGATTAATATTATATTTTCATCTGTTTTCACTAATTATACAGTAGGACAACCAGAAAATATAGATTCCCTGTTTGAGAGATTTGCAATACTGTATAATGCTGGTGACCTTGTTAATGCGGAAGAAACTTTGTTTTTGGTACTGAAATCGGAAGAAACTCTTAAGGAACCACAGCTTGTTGCTGTTTACAATAACCTAGGAGTAGTCAATTTAATGCTTGGTAAATACGACAAAGCGATTGAATATAATAATAAAGCAGAATCCCTGGTTAGCAACAATAAACAAAATTCAAAAGATCTGGCTGATATTTATAATAACAAAGGATATTTATACTACATTAAGAAATCCTTTAATCTTGCTATTGAATATCTGGAAAAGAGTATTCGGATTTATCGTAATCTGATCAATAAAGATGAAATAGTTTTAATCAACTTATCTTCTGCTTATATAAATATAGGTATTGCTTTTCTTGAAACTAAAGATTATAGCTCCGCTCTGGATTATTTTAATAAAAGCGCTGAAATCAAGTCGAAACATAATTTACCCGGACTGGCACTTGTATATCTGAATATTGCCAAGACATATGTAAAAACAAATGATCCTGTACAAGCTGAAAAGTTCTATTTAAGAAGCATTCACAGATTTACTGATGAATTTGGTGAAAATTATTTCAGACTGGCCGAAGTCTACTTTGATTATGGTCTCTTTTTGCGTTCTGAAGGAAGGAATTCAGAAGCGCTGGAATCTCACCGGAAAGCGCTCTCTATTTGTCTGAAAAATTATGGAGAGAAACATACTCTTGTTGCATTATCATATAAGCACCTTGGCGATCATTATTTTAATCAGGCTGATTACAAGACAGCATTAGAGTATTACCAGGAATCTCTTATTGCAGTAGTGAACTATTTTAATAATCACGACATCTATTCAAATCCGTCAATTGATTCTTCCCTTTTTGATATCCGCCTGCTCGATAATCTGAAGAGCAAAGCACGGGCTCTTGAACTTTTTGCCGGGGACCATAATGATAAGGATATAAAACTCAAAATAATAAATACAAGTCTCGGAACAGTCGAGCTTGCCCTGCAACTGATCGACAGGATAAGGAATAATTATCTTACTGAAGAGAGTCGTATTTATCTTGCTGAAAATGAGAAAGAGACCTATCTGTTTGCAATTCATATTGCCAGTGCTTTATATACTCTGACAGGTGACCGCTCCATGGGAGAGAAAATGTACAGCATCGCCCAGAAAGCCAAAGCAGCAGTGCTTCGCAATGAGATCACTGAAAGCGAACTGCTCTATTCAGCAGCTATCCCGGATTCTCTGCGCGAAAAGCAAAACAGGCTCTCCGGGAACATCTCGGCATATAACAACCTGATCCTCGAAGAGTCACGGAAAACCAGTCTGGACAGTAACAAGATCTCACTGTGGAAAGATGCCCTCTTCGGGATGAACCGCGACAAGGAGAAAGTGACAGACGAGATAAATAAAGAGTTCCCTCAGTATCACGATCTTCTTCAGAAAACTGAACCTGTTCCGCTGAGTGAGATACAAAAGCATCTGCACAGTGATGAAACGGTTATAGATTATCTTCTCTCCAATCAATATAAAAATGGGAAAAGAGATCTTTATGTCTTTTTAATTACGAGGGATAACCTTGAGTTCCATGAGACCGGTCTTGATTCTCTTTTTCTGGAAAATACAGAAATTATCCGTAAAGCTGATAATCAATATCTGAACAGTGAATTCAGTGCTTATACAGGCGCGCTGAGTTACATGTATGTAAACCTTATTAAACCTGTGGAGGGATCTTTTGCAGGAGACAGGCTAATTATTATCCCTGATGAAGAGATAGCATGGCTTCCCTTTGATGCATTCCTGGCAAATTCTCCCGGACCGGAACAGACAGATTATGAAGGGCTTCGATATCTCATTAACAACTATACCATCTCATATGGTTATTCTTCATCACTGATATTCAGTAAAAGTCCCGGATTCAAAAGAGGAGTGAAGGTATTTGCTTTTGCACCCGATTACGGTAATAATAAAACTTTCTCAATGGCTCCTGAGTTACTTTACGGTGCAGGAAAAGAGATTGAATCCATATATAAATGGTTTCGGGGCAGGAAATTCACGGGCGACCAGGGAACCGAAACGAATTTTATACAGGCTGCCAGAAATCCTGCTATGTTCCACCTTGCAATGCATTCTGTATCCGACAGCATCAATTCAAAATACTCTTACCTGCTGTTCGATACTCACTCCGATACCATTGAAGACGGAAAGCTCTATAATTATGAGATAAGCCTTACAAGGATAAATTCTCCGATGGTTGTTCTGAGCGCCTGTAACTCAGGTACAGGCACCTTAAACCATGGTGAGGGGCTGATGAGTCTTGCCCGCGGATTCATACTTGCCGGGGCATCATCGGTGGTCAGGACTGCCTGGGAAGTTAATGATGAAACAAGCGCGGAAATAATCTCCCGTTTTTATAAGCATCTTTCGGAAGGCAGGCTTAAGGATGAAGCCATGCGTCTTGCTAAGCTCGATTACCTTGATGCTTCTCATCCGGCATATTCAAGCCCTTATTTCTGGGCAGCCTACGAAGTAATGGGTGACAATGCACCGGTAGCACCAAATAACAGTGTTCTGGTCCTGATAATAAGTATAAGTTTGATAGTCGCTGCAGGGATCCTTACATTCTATTTAAGGCGGCGAAGGATCTTTTCCGATCGCTCCCTGTAGAAGCCGGGTGATTGTGCAAGAATCTCAAAGCATTCAGAAGCTTTTGCTTTATTACCTGCTTTAATATATGCCAGTCCGAGATACCATCTTGCATCTTTGGCGAACTCACCCTGCTGGCCCGCTTCCTCATCAAGCAAATCAATGGCCCGGTCATAATCCTGAAGGGCAATCTGCGTGATGCCAAGGAAAAAACGGGACGAAGGAGATGCTATCTCATCAACCAATACTTCAGAAAATCCTGTTGCAGCGTCCTGGTAATTACCGCGCTTATAGCTCTCCAATGCTGATGTAAATGTCTCATTTCCGCTTGCATCGTTGCCACGGGTCACAGATGAGACAGCAGAATACGGTTCATAATATTTAGTGAAGATATTATCAGGATTATAAGAGGGAAGAAGCGGCCTTATCAGGAAAACAGCTCCCATTATTGCAGCTGCGGCCAGCATTGTATAACTTATAACCAGGCGTCTGATCAATCTCTTCTTCTTCCCGGCTCCTTTATTAATCCCGGTTATGTTCTCCTGAGGTTTGAGCGAATTGGTAATAAACTCCTTTATTTCCTCTGTCTTCGCATCTTTTCCTCCATTCCTCTGTCTCTTTTCGTGCCATTCTTTTACCCAATCGGCTGAAATTTTGTCCAAGTCACTATGATCTATCTCCTGCTTTATCCGGCCGATCTCTTTTTCCACATACGCTTCACGTGTCTTTCCGTTAAAGCTTTCCCTTATGAATTTCTCATTATCCTTATTGTGCGTGGCATTCTTTTGATAATCGGCGATCACCTGTTTTACCATATCATCCGTTTCAGAATAAGCCGGATCGCTTTTCGCCTCCTGAATGTCAATCTGTCCGGTAAAAGATGCGCTTATCATTCCGAACAGGGCAACGTCCTCCTCAGAAGGCAACACCTTATGATCAGCATCATTCCATGAATCGTTTACCGCCTCTCCTTGGAAATTGTTATCATTATATTTGTTCTGTCTGTTCATCTGTTGCTGGTTGCTCGTTTATCGTTTCTTGTTATTTGTTTCTCTAGTGGTTCTAAATCCTTCCGCCTTTACGCCTCTACGCCCTTGCGCCCTTGCGCCTTATTTTACCCTCTCACCATCTTCTCCGAATCGACTATTCTCTTATAGTCGGGATGTTTTTTCACCTTCCTCGTCAGCTCCGCCTGAGCTTCGCATTTTTTCTTCCTCACATAACCATAGGTATATCCCAGCTTATCCGCTATTTCCTGCGGTGACATCTCTTCCCAGTAAAGCTTCAGGATTTTTTTACTGACAGGATTAAGTGTATCAAATACACTTATAAATATTTCCCTGCATAAATTGCTGTCCATCAGTTCGGTAATATCCTTCTGGTCGTCAACCTCCACTCTGCGGACTAAATAATTTGCTGCTGCCTGCCGTTTAACAAGAACTGATTTCCAGAGGTTTTCGCAAACACAATAAAGGTATGTCTTGAATTTACAGGTAAGAGCGAACTCCTTATTGTCAATTTTTTCAAGCATTATCATCAGGCCTTCCTGGAAGATATCCCTTGCATCTTCCGAATTGCCGCCCATCTGGGTGACCAAAAGCCTGACCATCGGCAGGTACCTGTCCGACAAATAACGAACCACGTAGCTCTGACGGTTACGCAGGCACTCAATGATCTCACTATCGGTGTATTCTTTCACAGAAGCTGTAACTTTTTGCGGGGGCAAAAAATCGCAATTCAAATTTATACAAATTTTTGTATTAATAGCAAAAATAAATTCATCAGGCAGGGTAACAATTTCATACCTATTAATATTAAACAATGTTTTTACTAAAGGAAGTAAAAACATGATTATATAAATGGTTGATATTATGCGCTTTATTGGTTCCCATAAAAAGGGACTGATGAGGGCATAATGTATTTGTAACCAGCCATGGAACTGAAATACAAAATAAATTGAAGTCCGGAATGAGGATTGTGAAGTCGCGATACAATCGGGTTTATCACATCAGCAGGGAAGAAGAGGAGAAATTCCCCGATACCGACGCATTTTATTACCAGGCTATCGAAAATGCTGATGGTGTACCTTTTCAGTTGATCTTCGGGCAGCAGCCGGGAGACGGATTTTATCTCAATACGGGGGCTGGGATAACGCAGCTTCTTGGTGTCTCGCCCGGAGATCTTACTGAAAAGCTGTTTCATGGCATGATTGAAGAGGTAGTTCCTCTTTCAGGAGATATTCCTGCGGACATGTCAGAGGCACGCCGGAAATTCATAAGCGGGGAGATCAGGAGCTACAAGGCTGAACTTCTCGTCAGGACAGCGGACGGTAAAACAAAATGGATCAGGGATTCTTCGCTGCCCTTGTTCAACGAGGATACAGGAAAGGTGATCGGCGCTTTCGGGATATTTTACGATATCACCGACAGCAGGCTGAATCCCGGCAGAATTAACAAGCTCAGGAAGAATGAAGACGAATGTGACACCCTGAAAGCTGCTTTTCTTCACAACATCTCACATGAGATACGAACCCCGCTGAATGCCATTGTCGGTTTTTCCACTCTTCTCGGAGAGCCACCCGATGGACCTGATCGCCGGCAGGAGTACCTTGATACAATTACCCGTAATGCTGATCATCTGCTCGAGATCATAGATGATATTGTAGAGATGTCAAAAATTGAAGCAGAAACAATTAAGATCAGCAAGGGAAAGGTGAATCTTAACCAGGTACTCCGGAGGGTGTACAACCAGTTCTCTGCTGAAGCGTCCGGCAAGGGCATCCACCTGGGTTTTACAGTACCTCCAGATGGTATTGATACAGAGATATATACAGATGGGTTCAAACTGACGCAGGTATTCAGGAATCTTGTAGGCAACGCATTCAAGTTCACCACTAAAGGCAAGGTTGATTTCGGGTATTCATTAAAGGAGAAGAAGGTTGAGTTTTATGTTTCCGATACGGGGATCGGTATTCCCGAGGAGCATCAGTCGAGTGTCTTCACCAGGTTTTACCAGGTCGACAGAACCCCCAGCCGCAGTTATGCAGGCACCGGTCTGGGACTGGCAATCTCGAAGGCATATGTCGAACTGCTGGGAGGAGAGATCTGGTTTACCTCGCAATCAGGTGAAGGTTCTGTTTTCCGATTTACATTACCGGATGAGAGGGTGGGGGGGTGAAAATATTTTCCCCAGCCATCTAAAATAGTCAATATAACAAAAAAAACATGGAATTTGTCAGTCCAAACCAGCCAATTGATTCCCTGCTTTTTTAATTTAATTGACAACCTCTTCTAGCGTATAATAACTCCGTAGTCGGTCAAATATGTTTACCTTTAGTAGAGATATAAACCTGTTAGTGTTAATGAATTAACAATCTGCACTATAGACAGCTCCTTGACTACTTTCTATATAGCGCGACCGCTAATTTGGCACATTTGCTTTTGCGCGATACATAACCCAGCGCACATGCAAAAGCAAAAGAGCCAAATTCTCTTTCGCACCAGGATAAATATTAAATTTGATTACCAATAATAAAATATGGCATTAAGTTGGAATGAAATAAAAGCTAGAGCAATCCGATTCTCAAAAGAATGGGGAAACGAAACTAGTGAAGATGCTGAAGCAAAATCATTCTGGGATGATTTCTTTAATGTATTTGGAATATCTAGAAGACGCGTTGCGACTTTTGAAACTAGAGTAACAAAAGGAGATCGTAAGGATGGATATATTGATTTACTCTGGAAAGGGCACTTGCTTATTGAACACAAATCTAGTGGCAAAGATTTAGATCGCGCGTATATACAAGCGATTGAATATTTCCCGGGATTAAAAGACCATGAACTGCCCAAATATATAATTGTCTGTAACTTCCAAATGTTTAGACTATACGACCTTGATGAAAATACTCAACAGGAATTCTCTCTTAATAACCTTATTAAAAACATCCACTTATTTGATTTTATCGCTGGCTATCAAAAACGGACCTTTAAAGAAGAAGACCCAGTTAATATTCAAGCTGCTGAATTGATGGGCCGACTTCATGATAAATTGTTCAACATTGGATACACTGGACATAATTTGGAGCTATATCTTGTCCGATTACTTTTCTGTTTGTTTGCTGATGACACAAGTATATTTGAAAAGGGTATATTTGAGGAATATATAGAAAGGCGTACTAATGAAGATGGCAGTGACCTTGCAGCACAACTTTCTTTAATTTTTGAAGTACTCAATACACCCAAACGAGATCGTCTATCAAATCTTGATGAAACCATTGCTTCTCTCCCGTTCGTAAATGGTAAGCTTTTTGAAGAGCATTTACCTATAGCATCTTTTGATAGCGAAATGCGAAATTCGCTATTGAAATGTTGCCAACTTAATTGGGGTAAGATCTCTCCTGCAATTTTTGGATCTCTTTTCCAAAGTGTTATGAATCCCGAGGAAAGACGGAATATTGGAGCACATTATACATCTGAAAAGAATATACTTAAACTTATTAAACCTTTATTCTTAGACGATTTATGGAATGATTTTGAACTTGTCAAAACAAATAAAAATAAACTTCAAAAATTCCATGATAAGATTTCAGAACTTCGATTTTTAGATCCCGCGTGTGGCTGTGGCAACTTCTTAGTGATTTCTTATAGAGAACTAAGATTATTAGAAATTGAGATAATCAAAATATTTCAAAAAGGCCATTATGTTATAGACATTTCAAATCTCATTAAATTAAATGTTGATCGATTCTATGGAATTGAATATGAAGAGTTCCCTGCTCAAATCGCACAAGTTGCAATGTGGTTGATGGACCATCAGATGAATATGAAACTATCAGAAGTAATTGGTGATTATTTCGTTAGACTCCCACTCCGTAAAAGTCCTGTCATTGTTAAGGGAAATTCATTACAAACCGATTGGCACAAATTAATTGATCCTATCCCATGGGAAAAGAGACCTCAAAGATTTGACTTTATATTAGGTAATCCCCCATTTGTTGGAAAACAACATCAAAATGCTGACCAAAAAGCAGACATTGATTTTATCTTCTCATCTGTAAAGGGTGCAGGAGTGCTTGATTATGTTGCATGTTGGTATATGAAGGCAGCTCGTTATCTAAATGAATATTCTGCTCAGGATGATAATGTAGACACATCTGGAACTAAAGTTGCATTTGTATCGACGAATTCAATTGCCCAAGGAGAGCAAGTTGGAATTTTATGGAACGAACTATTTAACAAGCACAAAATTAAAATACATTTTGCTCATCGGACATTCAAATGGACAAATGAGGCAAGAGGGAAAGCAGCTGTTCATGTAGTAATTATTGGCTTCTCTAATTTTGATTCCCAGACCAAATTACTTTATGAGTATGAAACATTAACCTCAGAACCACACGAACGTAAAGTCAAAAACATTAATCCATATCTGGTAGAGTCTGGTGATTTTGTGATCCTAAAAAGAAATAAACCCCTTTGTCAAGTTCCCGAAATCTCATTTGGAAGTATGCCAAACGACGGGGGTCACCTACTACTAACAGATGATGAGAAAAAAGAGTTTATCAAAAACTCTCCTCAAGCTAAAAAATTTGTTAAGCCTTTAATCTCAGCAAAGGAATTTCTAAACGGAGAAAAACGCTGGTGTCTTTGGTTAAAAGGTATTCAGCCTTCCGAATTGAAGCAAATTCCAGACTTAACTAAACGTATTCAACTTGTTATGGAGCATAGGACTAATAGTAATAGAGCGGAAACAAAAAAACTAGCTGCGTTCCCATCACTTTTTGGAGAGGATAGACAACCTAATTCCAATTATATATTTGTTCCGTTAACAACTTCTGAAAATAGAACATATATTCCTTTATCATTCTTTACAAAGGATAATATTATTAATAACACGGCCAGTCTAATAGCCAATTCATCGATATATCATTTCGGAATCATTTCATCAATAATGCACATGACTTGGGTAAAATATGTCTGCGGTAGACTAAAAAGTGATTTCCGTTACTCGAATGAATTGGTTTATAATAATTATCCTTGGCCCAATCCAACAAAAAAGCAATATAAACTTGTTGAAAATACTTCTCAAAAGATAATTGAGGTCCGTAAAGAATTTAAGAATAATAGTATGTCAGATCTCTATAATCCTTTGACTATGCCTCCAAAGCTAGTGAAAGCTCACCAAGCTCTAGATAAATCTGTAGACCTTTGTTACCGGTCTCAACCATTCACAAATGAGACTAAAAGAATAGAATTTCTATTTCATCTATATGAAAAATATTCTTCGGGATTATTTATAAATGAGGAAAAAACCCAAAAACAAAAACTCAAATCCAAAAGGTAATATCTTATTCTTGCAAGCACATTTAAAAGCCTTTTAGTTGGGTCTAAGTCTACTTAATAAAAGATGATAATAGGAGTGTATTTTATTTTATAGTTAAAATCTAGGTATCTAAAATATATTTTATGTAAATTGGCAAATAGTTTATGGAAAACGATATTTTGAAGAAAACCAATTTGAATCGTATTAAAGTAGTTCTTGTCGAAAAGGGACTTTCAAATAACTGGCTAGCTGAAAACCTGGGTAAAAGTAAAGCGACAGTATCTCGATGGTGCACAAATGATATGCAACCTTCACTTGAAACATTCTATAAAATTTCAAAAATATTAAAAGTCGATATAAGAGATTTAATTGTATCAACAAAGGACTTTATAGACTAGTAAAATGCCCATTGATTTAAATAAATGGCCCAAAATTATTACGGTTGATAAGAATATAGTTAAAATTCTTAGTGAATCGACTTACGAAAACTTTCCCAATGCTCTAAAGGAATTGATAATTAATTCTTATGATGCTAACGCAACCGAGGTTAATATTAATGTGGATTTAAATAAAGAATCAATTACAATTCATGATAATGGTAAAGGCATGAATGCCTCTGATTTTGAATTCTATCTAAGAATTGCCGGCAAGCATAGAGAAATTGTTAACTACAATAAGCCTCAAAGGCAAAAAATTGGTCAATTTGGAGTTGGATTTTTATCAGTATTCCCATTTTTTAAGAATTATTCAATTATAAGTAAACGAAGTGGCAGTGATGAAGAATTATATTCCAGCATCCCTTGTCATTTATATTTTGACGATAATAATCAACTGATTCATATCAGTGATATAAAAATCAATGGAGGAATTAGGAAGAGCAATTTAGGAAGTAATGAACAATTTACAACTCTCGAACTAAAAGGTTTTACCACAATTACTCATGAATTTTTTTCCCCGTCTAAACCTATTAAAACAGGAAGGTATTCAATAAAAAATCCTAATTATTTTACAGGAATTGAAAAACTAACATGGATTCTCTCAGAAGATCTTCCTATCGAATATGAGGAAAAATCCTTTAACAAACTGTTTAAGGACTACAGCCCTAATCTACCATTTAGTGTTTTTCTTAATAATGTAAAATTATTAAGAAAAGTATATGCAAAAAAAAGAATATTGGATAACCATAGTGGCCAATACAATCAGATAGGGAAGATTAAATTTCAATATTTTATATCATCGGACGTAAAAGCCATCCATCCAGTCGAAGGACGATATTTAAAAATACGTAATTTAAATGTTGGAGTTGGGAGTAGAGAAAGTTTTATCGGAAAAGAAATTCAAGGAGGATATTCCCGACTTCAACAATTAACAGGAGAAGTACATATAATTGAAGGGATGAACGAACTTATTAAGGTGTCTCGTGAAGGATTTAATTATAGCCCTGATTATGAAGAATTAAAATCATTTCTAAGTATAAAACTGATGTTTTACTCAAGAAAACTTGAGGAAGAACAAAACCTAATTGAAGCTCAAAACACCAGAAAAATCAGATCCTTAAAAGTAATTAAACCCATCACAAAAACAGGAGAACAAAGTGAGTTAACTCATGACCCCAATAGGTCTATTGATTATTCACATGCTATTAGTACTGAAAAAGCTTCACCTACGAGCACTATTGAGGGCCTTGATACTCCAAATATTACTAGTGAAAAAAAATCATCAAAAGAAGCATTTGATACAACTAATATTTTAGAGTTTGACAATTTCATATTTATTGTGAAATCAGATAAATGGAATTATAACAAATCTGAATTCCCTGCATGTAAAATTGAAAATGAAAATTTGTTAATCATCAATTCTAATTATCCACTTTTCAAAGGAGTAAAACATACAGATATTTTCATAAAATTACATTTGTTTCTGCTTTTAAATTTTAAAAAAGGAATCATCAATAATCTGACATATAAATCGATGGCTCATGAAGTCCTTAAAATATATAACGAATATATCAAATAATTAAGAATATGCAGATCAAAGAAATAACACTAGAAAATTTTAAAAGCTTTAAAAAGGCAGGACTTGATTCTACGAGTTCTTTTGAAAAGTCAAATATGATATTTGGCTATAATAATAGTGGAAAATCAAATTTGATTAGATTTATCCATCTCCTCTTCAAGAAGAAATATGGCGGTCATACTGTTACTTTCACCGAAGACGATGGTGCAAAAAAAACAGAACTTAGATTTGAGGAAGGAGCTTCAAACTTTTGGGAAGGACAATTAATTAATTCACCCCACCTTTATTTCAATAATGACACCTATAAACCTATCATTTTCAGAGTAAAATTTGAGGAAGCACAAGAATCTCTTCCTCATAATGAGGCCTTAATTAAACATTATAAACCTATTAACACGATTGAGATTTTTGGTAATATATCATATGAAGACTATTCGGTTTCGAAAATTTCTTTAGATAAAACAGTTTTTAATGACTTAATTATTTTTAATAGAAAGAATGGATCCGAGGTCTACTTTTCAGGCATTCAACAGTTAAAGGACAATAGTAAGGTATTTGAAGAACTCCTTTCTACCTTCAATGATTCAGTAAATTTTATTGATAGTGATCGATATTTTATTGAAGAGAAGGAATTAACGGGCATTTTAAATCTTAATCCTAAAAATTTTAAAAATTGGCTATTCCAATATTATCTTAATCCTTCTTTATATGAAGATTTTATTAAATTAATTTCTGGCTTCGAAGAATTTAAGCCATCTTCAGATAAAAACCATTTCAAAGCTAATCTGGCCAACTATCCCTTAAATAATCCTAATATAGGTTTTGTAAAAAATAATGGAATCGTTGATATCATGTTAAAACAAAATGGGCGATATCCAATTAGTAATTATGGCACTGGAATTCAACAGATTTTTTATATCCTAGCCAAGATTTTAACAACTAGTTCTAAAATTTTAATAATTGAAGAACTCGAACTGAATCTATCTCCAGAATATCAGAATGAATTTTTGAAATTTCTTTATTCTCTAATAGAAAAAAAGAAAATTAACCAACTATTTTTTACCTCTCATAGTAATTATATGGTTGATCATTTTAATGTTTACGGATTCTTTGTTGTATCAATTGATGGTAAAGGAAAGTCAAAAGTAGATAAACTAAATCATGGTTCTGCAAGAGCATATTTTGATGACCAATTTTCAAAAGCAAAAAAAACAAAGGCAAAATTATAGTCAACACATTTATAAACATTGAAGACAAATCTGCACAATCATCATGCTCAGCCTTATAGTGGGGTCTATTCGTTACATAAATATTGGTCTAAAAAACCTCAAAATATTATAAAGGAACTTATTGAATGCCATTCATCCGAAGGAGACCTTATCTTGGATGCTTTTTGTGGATCAGGTATTTCAGTCCTGGAAGGTTTATCAATTAATCGAAGGATAATTGGTATTGATATTAATCCGATATCAATATTTATCACAAGACAATTATTGGCAGAGATCGACATAGTAAATCTTAAAGATGAATTTGAAAAAATCGAAAAAGAAATAAAAAATGAAATCTTTTCTTTTTATAAGACTAATAAGGATAATAGAAAATTTGTTGCGTCCCATTTCATTTGGAATGAAAATAATCTTTTAGAAGTATGGTATAAAAATGGGACTAATAGCCTTACAAAAGTAAAAACCGATCATTATGATCTTAATTTAGCAAAATCCTTTTCATATACTGATATAGAACATTTCTACCCAACTAATCGATTATTAGAAAACTCACGAATAAATGTAGGCCAGAATGTTAAAATATTCGAATTATTTACCCCAAGAAATTTAAAGGCCTTAGCACTCTTATTTTCTCATATTAAAAGAATTAATGACCCTAAAATTAAAGATATATTAAAGTTTTGTTTTACATCTTCTCTTGGTCAGTCTAGTAATATGGTCTTTGTTTTAAATAAAAAAATAAATAAACTAGATAGGTCAAAACTAAATCGTTCATCAAAAACTGTTGGTAGTTGGGTAATAGGTTATTGGAGACCAAAAGAACACTTTGAATTAAATGTATGGAACTGTTTTGAAAACAAATACAAGAAAGTAATCCATGCAAAAGAAAATCAAGCAATGCAGAATCATTCTTATAAAGAATCCGCTTCATTCCAAGATTTTTTAAATAAAAGGGGAGATTTTGTACTAATTAACAATCCTGCACAAAATGTTCTAAAACAGTTACCCAATAGTTCTGTTGATTACGTTATTACCGATCCTCCTCATGGTGATAGAATTCCATACTTAGAACTTAGTCAGTTATGGAATAGTTGGCTAGGTAATGATGTTAATTATGAGGATGAAATAATTATCAGCACCTCTAAAGATCGAAAAAAAACCACGCTAGAATACAATAATCAATTAAATCTGGTCTTTAGTGAAATTTATCGTGTTTTAAAACCTAATCATAATTTTACACTTTTATTTAATAGCCTTGATGATAATACTTGGATTAATATCGTAACAACTTTAAACTCAATTGGTTTTAAATTATTCAAAATTGAAACTTTAGGATATTCCTCAACTTCAGTGGTACAAAACAATCGCGATACAGGCCTTAAAACAGATTTTATACTTACATATAAAAAAGAGACAGTCCCTTTGTCTGAAATATACTTACTTAATGGTCTTTTGGGAGAGGATGCCTTATCAAGAAGAATTAATTATGTAATCATAAAGAAAGGCATTAGAAAAAAATATGAAATTTTAAATGAACTGTTCTTTTACTTTTTAAGAAAAAACCAATTTTTTAAATTGAGCCAGGCAATAAGATTAATAAATAAACAAATTTAACCCATGGAAACAAAATTATCAAGGACTGACTTGTTAATGATTCTGGAATCACTTAAGTATACAAAATATACCTTTGAAAACTATCAAAAATACCCTTCCTATGAATACAAGATTAAAAGAGTTAATGAGATCAATGATATTATTATAAAAATTGAGGATTTATTAAAAAAACTCTAATGAAATATTTTCTCAAGTATTTTTAGTTCTTTCCAGGTAACTATTTCAAATAATATCTTTAAATTATTATTAATCACATAAAGATCAACTCCTTTAATACAACATTCTAATAATATTATTTTCAAGCACATTTAAAAGCCGCACAGGCTGATACGCAACCAAAGCTTTTAAAAGAGCTTGCAAATAGACAACCTCGTGACTATTTATAAATTAACAAGACAGCTACTCGGATTAAAAATTAAAATCACTAACACTAACACGGACAATAAAGGTCATTTGTTTGTCACGGTTTTTGAACCTACTGCTTTCTTATAACGTGACCCTCAAATCGCACCACCCAGACAACGCACCAGTGCTCGCAATTAGGTTTCTGCACCATGACAAATTCCTAACTTCGTTGGCAGCTTGTACCGCGACACTGCACCAGTGCTCACCATCGACTTTGTAACCGGGGATAAATTCGCGGCTCCGATCAACCTTGTACCGCGACACTCGTATAGGCCCGAAAGTTTGTACCATGACGCCAAAAACCGCGCCATGCTTCGTTCATTCCGGCTGGTAGGAGGGACCATACCCGATGACAAATACTGCTCCAGCCTTCATTCACTCAGCAACACAAACGCCCTTTATTGCCGGGCCGTTAGCTGTAAGGCAAATGGCGAGCAAGTCAGCATTATACCAGGACTTCCGACGCGCAAGCAAGAGTTTTGCAGCCCGTCCCTGCAACCATCCCTGGCTGCAAAACACATGCTTTTTTGCCTACCTGGACTCCGCCGTTTAGACAATTTAATCATAACATGACAACCCCTGCCCGTTTATCGGGCTTTTGCTACTGAGACAACTTTATCATATCACCAAAATCTCTATCCGTTTATCGGAACTTCATTAACGAGACAACCTTTATTATGTTTAGTCATACTTCAGGGAATCAACTGGGTTCCTTGAAGCTGCTTTAAGCGATTGATAACCTACGGATAAAATAGCAATTAATACTGATATAATTCCTCCTGCAATTAAAGATAAAACACCAATGTCAGTTTTATAAGCAAAATTATTCAGCCACCAGTTTATAATTAAATACGACAGCAGAGCGGCAATAAAAAATGAAACAAAAATAAGGTTCAGGTATTCCATCGACAATAATTTTATTATACCTGCGGAGGATGCCCCCATAGCTTTACGTATACCAATCTCTCTGGATCTCTGCTCTGCGGTAAAGGATACGAGACCCAGCAATCCCAGTGACGCTATGGCAATAGCCAGAAGGGTAAATACAAGAAAGATCCTTCCGAGCTGCTGCTCTTTACGGAATTTTGCATTGAAATCATCCGAAATGAAGGAGTAGTCAAACGAACCGCTTTCAGGAAATGATTTCCATTTTGACTTAATAAGGTTTATCTTATTATTTATATCGCCGGATGTAAGTCTAACAACGATATTATCACCCTCTTTACCCTGGAATATGAGAAGGGATGTTATCGCTTCTTCAAGTGACTGAAAATTATAATCTTTTACCACCCCGATTATTTCACGTGTATCCAGGTTGTTCTCTTTCCAGAATGTCTGTATCTTCTCTCCAACCGGATTGTCAAAACCGAAAAGGCGGGCTGCAGCTTCATTAATTACAACTCCGTTAACGTCGGAGGAAAACTCTTTTGAAAAGAATCTGCCGTCAACCATTGTCAGCTTAAGGGTTGACATAAGATCTTCATCTGTAATACAATAGTTACTACCCCGTTGCTGTATGTCCTCTCCTGCCGGCCGGAACATATCAGAATAACTGCCATCAGGGGGAACCAGGTTACAAATGCTTGCATCTTCAACCTCCGGCATTTTTAAAAGTTCCTCTTTAAAAGCATTTTTATTTGTGCCCAATGATCCTGCGTTTTTAAGTACTATCAGGTTATTTTTATCAAAGCCAAGGTCCTTGTTTTGAATGTATTGCAACTGTTTATACATAAGAAGTGTACAAATTATTAATCCCGTTGCCATAGTAAACTGGAAAGTCACAAGTATTTGTCTGATACCTTTGCTTTTTATCCCCGCTTTGAGTTTTCCTCTTAAAGTTTCGACAGGTTTGAATGATGTGAGATAGAATGCCGGGTAGCTGCCAGCAATTATACCGGTAATCACAACCAGGCAAATGATGGCGGAGATATAATAAAAATTAAATAATGCCTTTAAGTTTAAAAGCTTGCCTGATAGAATATTGAATTGCGGAAGGATCAATATGAGTATAACCTGGGCAAGCAGTAAAGATACCAGTGCATATAAAACCGACTCTGTAAAAAACTGTGTCCGGAGGCTGCTGGTCGAACTTCCCAGAGATTTTCTTACTCCAACCTCTTTTGCCCGTCCTGAATACCTTGCGGTTGATAGATTCATGAAATTAATGCAAGCGATAACAATAATAAATACCACTATCCCTGCCAACAAATAGATTGTTTTCATATTGCCGCCTGGTTCCAGGTGAAGATCAACATCTGATGCAAGATGAATCCCGGTCAATGGCTGCAGGTAAAAACCATATGCTCCACCCTTTTTCAGGAATTCTTCAAACGATATCCCAAGATATTTCTGGGCCTGTGGACCGATGTGTTTTTTTACAAGTTCCTGAATTTGAGATTCTACCAGATTCAGGTCCATTTCCCCACCAACCTTGATATATGTAAGCAGGGAGTTGCTTACCCAGACAGAACTACGACTATAATCCCAGGATTCCATGGAGAGGATTATACTGAAGTGGAAGTGTGAATTTGGAGGAGGATCCTCACAAATGCCTGTTATATTACAGACCCGTTTTTCATTTCCAAATTCCAGACTCTGCCCAATACAGCGGTTATCCCCTGGTCCTGAATACCCGAATATTCTTTTTGCAGCCGTTTCTGTCAGTACTATGCTATTTGGCTTGGCAAGGACATTTATCGGATCACCGGAAAGAAGTCTAAAACTAAAGAAATTGAAGAAATTTGAATCTGCAACAAGCACTGTTTTTTCGGTAAACAGATCTTCCTCACGTTTGATTGGTTTATCTTCCCAGAGAGCAATCCGGCATGTTTGTTCCACACCGGGAATTTCGTTCATGAATCCGGAAGCAACAGGTGCAGATGTAGATGGTGAATTGAATTCCTGTCCCGACATGCGTCCCATAAGATTAACCCGGTATATCCTGCCGGCATCCCTGTGAAACCTGTCATAACTGAATTCATCGACAATATAAAGTATGATTAACAGACTTGCAACTAATCCGATAGTCAACCCGGTTATATTGATAAAAGCATAAAATTTCTGTCTCCTGATGTTCCGTAATGCTATCTTAAGGTAGTTATACAACATTAAGTTTAGTTTTATAATTAACTGTTAATTCTATTATTTAAAAGACTAAACATATTCGAAAATGATGCATGATTTATCTGGATATAATAGATGCTTTTGTTCAGGAAGAATTGATCTTTTACCAGAAACATTAATAAAACAAAAAAACAGGAATTTATTTAATTATTAGGTGATTAGTATCTTACTAATTATAAAAATAACTATTTGTCATCTTATTATTAGATGAAATCCAATTATAATTCCATGTAGTGCAGGTTACTAGCATGGTAGTTCTTATCAATGCAAACAAAGTTCACCCCATTCTTTCTTTATGAACATATTAACAACAATAAACAAAGAAAAGAAAAAGAAGCAAAAAGAAAAGAAAATCAACAACATACGCTTTCCTTGTTAATAATTATTGTTAATAAGAGGGAGTAAA
>JALHSP010000010.1 GCA_022865305.1 Bacteroidales bacterium
ATATACTACTAAATAGAACAACCGTGAGAACGGGAGGATTTGACCTAGTAGAGTATTAACTGAAGAGCCGTATGATGGGAGACTATCACGTACGGTTCCGTGAGAGGTTTAGGGGTGAAACTCCCCTTTACCTACTCGATTGTCATGTTCCCTGCACATTAGACAATACTCTTGACAACTAACCATAACAGAAAAGGCAAAATCACAATTATAAATATACAATTCGTATACTAATAGAGGGACCAGAAAAATTGCCAATTTTTATCAGTCCGATTAAAGAATGGTACATTATTTGAGGCTAAGTAGTTATGGTTCATTTTCGAAAAATCTTTGTCTTTATTTGGCTATTTTTAATGACCACAATTAGTTGTCATAAAGAAAAACCTTTATGTGGATGTGGTGTAGAAAATCCGATTAGAAACATAGGATGGCTTAATTCATTTATTAACTATTATAATAATGATACCATTCACAATTGGGATGAAGTGAATCTATACATGTATGATTACAAAAATTCTAATGCCTTTATTTTCGAGACTAAGAAAACTGGAGAATATGATGTCCCACTATCAATACATGATTGTAAAGGCAAGACAATATTTATTTGCGGTGGTTTACAACCTCCACAATTAGATAGTTGCAATATTTTTTATCAATCAGCAAAAAACGAGAGATTAATTTGGAGCAAGAGATATAGATAAAAAACAAATTTAAAATAATTGCAACTAACCATAACAGATAAGGCTTCGTGTGGTCTTTTTTGAGACCCAACATGAAGCATGAGTTGCACTACATCCCTGCCGATGCTCATTAGAGAAAATTTATTACTATGGGGATTCAATATTTTATGTCTCTTTCACAAGAGAAGCTGGCGTATCATTTCCTTGCCACCGACGGCTCGACAAATAGTACGACCCTCATTTTACAAGGCTGTGGGGAACAGCCTGATCAGGATTTTTTGACTTTTATGCAATAGTTTATCATGTCCTTCTCAGAACGGTTTCAATGATTATCTACGATTTTACAAAGAATTCAATTAATGCAGCCGGAGGCAGTGGCGGTGGACGTGGCCCAAAAAACATCTCAATGGTTGACATATGACCTTTGCCACACTGCGGACATATATCAGGATCGTAGTTAAGGTGTTCCCGGCAAACATCCTTCCAGTGCTTTTTTTCTCTGACCTTTGGGGTATTGATGCCAAAGGCCTGTTGAAGTTCACGAAGCTCTTCGCGACGGGCAGTGGAGAGCAATCCATAATGCCGAATACGTACAAATCTTTTAGGAAGTATGTGCTGACAAAAACGCCTCAGGAACTCTGCCCCTTCCAGTGGCATGACTTTTTCTTTATTGTCGCGGTAGTCGCGCCAGCTAAAACGCACACCCGTTTCATCTACGTTTAACAGCCGATGGTTACCTATAGCTACTTTATGAGTGTATCTGCCCAAATATTCGATTACCTGCTCAGGCCCGGCAAATGGCTCTTTGGAATAAACAACCCAATCGGTTTTGTACAGATCATGAATAAACTTCTTCTCTTGTGGCAGCTTCTTCTTAAGGGCTCCTATAAACTTCCCCCGGAAGACCCTGGAAAGGTTCTCGACCCTGAACAAAAATACCTTGCCATTTTCAGAGGTACTTACCTGTTTCCACTGCCCCTTGAAATTGATTCCACCGCCGGGAACAACACAATGAATATGCGGGTGAAGGCTCAGATTTTGTCCCCATGTATGCAATATGGCGACCATCCCCGTTTCTGCATGCAACTTTGTGTAAGAGAACTGAGCTATTGTTTCCCATGTGTTGGCAAACAGCAGGTTGTAAAGATCTGCCGGCTGGTGAAGAAACAGACTATTGAGTGTATCAGGTACAGTAAAAACCACATGAAAGTATGGGACCGGAAGAAGATCCTGCTTGCGGCTTTCCACCCATGCTTCACGCTGAGTGTTCTGGCACTTGGGACAATGACGGTTACGGCACGAGTTGTAACTGATGCGGAGATGACCGCACTCATCGCATTTATCAACATGTCCGCCCAATGACGATGTACGACAACGATGCAATGCACTCAGGGTTCGCTTCACATAGCCGTTTGGTGAATGCTTGTGTTCAAAATCCTCTCCAAAGAGATCAATTACCTGCGCCAGTTCATGCCTGGGCTTCAACCCTTTTTATACAACCTGTCTATAGGGCTAAACAGGTTGATCCGGTTAGATTTTGCTACATGAAGATACACCATGGTGGTTTCAACGCGTTCATGACCCAGCAACTCCTTGATCGATACGATGTCCATACCAAACTCCAGCAGAT
>JALHSP010000056.1 GCA_022865305.1 Bacteroidales bacterium
ACTCATAATGCGCCACTACTGGTGTTGATTTATAAGCATATTAATACATTTCAATAAAAGAACCAAAAGGGTAAAACTTCATCAGCATTTAAACTATAAAATTAATAAGGGGTAAATCTAAAGGCGACACTCGTAATGCTCAACAAACTTTGTACCTGGACTGTAAAAACACGTGCCATGCTTCGCTTATTACGGCCTCAGAACGCTCAGCAACATGCCACCCCTGCAACCTGGCTCCTCGCTAAAACAGCCCACAGGGTTGTTTTTAAACGCCCGGCCCTTTTATTGCCGGGCCGTTAGGCGTCATATCTTGCGCTCCGAAAACAATTACAATTCCTTGATTTGATACCAATTAAAGTGCAATATCCTAATTGATCAATATCCTTTACACATCTACAATTAAATTTGTATATTTAATAGTGTCTCAACAAGATATACCATTGTAAGCTATGAGAAAATTAATTTTTATTGTCTTCCTGATATCTCTGAGCAACTTTTTATATTGTCAAATTGTAATTAAAGATGCTGAAACGGATTAGGAATTTACCATCGATGATAGTGTGAGAGTAACTGTTAAACAAAGTATAGTTTACAGATCAAAAATTGTTGAATATTTTGATGAAGAAAGTAGATCTACAAAAACTGGAAGAGAGTATCTCCCTGATTTAAAAAATTGCGGTTACACAAGTTTTATTTATTCAGAAACGGATACTTTTCTATTATTGGGCATGCCTGGCTGCGTAGATAACGAAGCAGAAGATCCCTGGCTGGTATTCGATATAAAAATAGAGACAGACGGTTATGAAACTGAACAAAGAAGTCAGAGTACACGATTAAATGCACCGAAGCCTGCATATTATTTTTTGGGGCGTAACAATCCGCAGAACAAACCTAATGTAATTTACTTATTTAAACTTAAGTAAAATTTAAAGTAGTGGGTTGAATTTATACCTTTATGTCAATCCATTATTTGATTTTAAGTGCTTCCTTAATTATGTAATTGCAGCCATGTAAAAAGAATTGATTTTATCGAAATTAAAACCCTATATAGCATTATGATATTGTACCTTGCGTCCTGAGTCGTAAGCCCTGCGCCGTGCTGCTTACTTAATTTATTGCCGGGCCGTTGTGAATAATACATTATGCGTGTACCAAATATTCAAAAGAATTTTCGATTTATCAACTTAAATACAAATGCAATGACACGTTACATTTTTCTATTCTTATTTGTATTTACCACTTCATTAGTTTACGGGCAAAATGAGAAAATAAATTATGGTAATAATCCGGCAAATGGTGGTTGCAAAAGAATTAATGGTATTAACCTGTACTATGAAATTTATGGCAGCGGAAAGCCTTTGGTCTTGCTTCACGGTAGTGGTGGTTCCATAATAGGACAAACAGATAGAATTGAATATTTTAAAAAGTATTTCAAGGTTATCGCTATTGATAGCAGAGCCCATGGAAAGTCAATTGATACATCTAATAATAGCTTGACGTATGTACAAATGGCTTATGATGTTAAAGTTTTATTGGATAGTTTACAGATTGACAGTGCTTATGTATGGGGACAAAGTGATGGCGGTATTTTAGGCCTCTTGCTTGCCATTAATTACCCAAATAAATTGGCAAAACTTGCAACTTTTGGTGCAAATATTTTTCCAGGTAATAAAGCCGTATTTGACGAAATAAATAAAATGGTCATTGATTCACTTAAGATTACAAAAGATATTCACACAAAAAGATTATACTCGCTATTAGCTTACCAACCACATATCACTGAGAAACAATTGTCTGAGATCAAATGCCCAGTCCTTATAATGACAGGTGACAGAGATGCAATACGGCTTGAACATTCGATTAAAATATTCAATAACATACCAAATTCGAATTTATTTGTAATGCCTGGGGCGACACATTATGGATCATATCAAAAACCAGACTTGTTTAATGCTGTTCTCATTGATTTTCTTAATTCACCATTTTCAAAATTATCCACAGTTGACATTCTAAGTGGGAAACTTTGAAAGGGAAATGATTTCAGTTCCTGAATATTTATTTTTTTGCGAAAATAATTTACTACTCACAACACAGACAATGTAAATAAGCTAAAGTAAATAAGCTCAACCAAGAACGCACGACTCAAGACGCACGACACATGGTAGAAGGATTCGGATATTTAGAAAACCAATTGGAATAATTTTTGCTGATATTTCTTTAAAAAGAACCCTAACTGCAACTTAATACCTAAGGCCTGCTTATCCATACGTTCAAATGATAAACCTATGAAAACGAAACTTTTTTTTACAATCCTGACAATACTATTAGTCTCTTTTGGCTGTAAAAAAATGGACTATGATAATCCTGAAGTGGAAAATTATATTAGCCTGCTGAAAAATGGGAAATATAATTCATACGAATTACCGGAATTTAATCGCTCAGATATTTCTGCACTTCTAATCTATAGAAACGATACGACCATTATTTATAAATTCCCGGTAAATCCTATTTCCTCATATGCAATGATGAAATGCAAATTGGGAATAGTTGTCTTATGGACTGTAGAATCAATCAGGGCAGTTGAAATAGATAGTGAAAATTTGATTGGAAGATTTCCTTCTCAAGACCCACTTTTAGCATTAAGGGATAATCCATCTGTCTGGGTTTTTGATGAAGAATCTCATTTGAGTGCAGCTAAGGCATATTATAATTGGTGGAAATCAAATCCAATCTTCACAAATAAAATGAAGATTGATCCTTTGAATGACACAAAATATATATGGCATTAAATCAGGACTTTAAATATGCGCACTCAAAGGCGACCGGTTGAGGAGCCCCGCTCTGCGGGGTAAACTCCGCGACTAAATCCCGACTTACGCTTCAGCGGAACGTCGGGACGGCAGGTGACAGGTAACTTTTATTGCCAGGCTTTATGCATAATTCCTTCTTAAATTTGACATATTCTCAATTAATAAAAACAGATTTATGAAAAATGCAACTTTACTGATCGGACTATTTCTTCTCTATGGATCTCTTTATGGACAGGATAATATTAATACAAAAAACAGTGCAAGATTTGGCATAAACAGAGCATTTTTTGGCGCCGGAGATGTTATTGGACCAGGGATTTATGGGGAGTATTCATATTCATTAAATGATTACTTCGCATTGACACCCAGAATAATGATTGCATACGGTAACCGTAAAGGAGATGGCCATTATTCCCATGCTTCATCATTTGGGACAAGTTTATCTATCAGGATTACTCCATTACCCAGGTTATTAAGCAGATTAAAATTTGATTTTGGTGGGCTATATCATAGATTTATTGACACTTATGGTAATATAGGTCAAAAAGACCAATATGGACAATATTTTTCTACATATACTTATTATTATGTAGAGAATCTATTTGGACTGATCGGTTCTTTGAATATTAATGTAATTGAATCAAAAAAGGCAGAAATAGGATTAAGATTTGATACGCTGACAAGTTTTACCGAAGGCTACTTTAACTGTGATTCCTGGCAGACAGGAGTATATGTTGGATTAAAATTCTAAAAAATAACTATGCCTGGCACGGATAATAAATCTGATTATAAGAAGCCAAAACTTTTAGAACAGGTACGGCAGTTTATCCGGGCAAAACATTTAGAAAAAGTTAAGGAAACTCATCAAAATGATTTGTAAAATAAATATGTAAGCTTATATTTACTATAAGTAATTAATAGGGAAAATACTCATGGAAGAAAAAAACCTTGTCTACCGCGGAAAGTCGAAAGATGTTTTTAATATAACAGAAGGACCTTATGCTGGTAAGTATCGATTTGTTTTTACAGATAAAGCGACAGGCTACATAGAAAACGGAAAAACTGTTTTTGATCCCGGATATGATAATGTTGTCGGTAACATTCCCGGGAAAGGTGCTATTGCGTGCAGGTTTGCGACACATTTCTTTAAACTGCTGAAAGAGAAAGGCATCCCTTCACATTACATCGACACAATAAAAGAGAATGAAATGATTGTGGAACCCGCCATCCCGCTAAGCATGCCGTCGGAATCACCGGAATTTCCCGGATCAGCTCCCCTGCTGAATCTTGAGTTCACCTGGAGAAATAACGCAACCGGGAGTTTCTGGAGAAGATACCCTTTTGTGAAACCCTGTAAGAATCTTAACAAGGTAGTTGAGATATGGACAAAGGGAGATAGTGATATCCTCATTACCATGGAAGCATTAGAAGCTACAGGCGCTATGAGTAAAGATGAGATCGACCAAAGCGTAGAGCTTGTGAAGAACATTGCTGAAATCGTTTCTCAGGAATTTGAATTAAAAGATCTCCATGTCATAGATGGTAAGTTCGAATTAGGCAGATTGAAATATGGAGACGGGAAAATTGTACTCATTGACGAAATATCTCCGGATGTATTGCGTGTGTGCAAGGGACATTTTCCCGATAAAAATGGTAACTGCGCAGTATATGAACAATGTACGGTAACGAACTACTCTGAAGGCAAGAGGACAATTAAAAATAAGAACCAGGTTTCCGCTGCTGATTTCATAAATATTTTTCTATAATAAATTCTGATCCGGACAAACTCATCCACCTGGGGATTTTGTCACCTTTCATGTACCCGGATAAATTGTCACTATAAGCCCGGCAATGAATCATACACATGACCATCAGGACCAATTTAAACCGTCATTAAAAAAATAAATTCCTACACTAAAACCTGATTGGAATAGAAGTAACGTAATTTGCTTTTAATGCCAGGTTCAATTATTTTAAATTAATATTATTGAATACCCAAATGAAAAAGTACTTTATTTTACCGGTAAATTTACAGTAGCTCATATAGTTACTTATTTTATAGCCGGTGCACTCGCCTACCCGCTTCTGACAAAACAGTTTTATGTTGGTTCAAATCCTGTTTTTTCATCATTCATGGTAACACAAAGTGATACCGAATTATGGGCTAACGTAATGAAGTTGATATTACCTGGACAATTGCTTCGAGGTATTCTTATGGCTTCAGCTCTTTATCCATTTTATGAGATTTTATGTAATTGGAAGTATTCAAAAAGATTTTTTACAGTGACAAGTATTTATGTAATTTTCGGCTTTTGGGCTAGTGCTGTAGCAGCACCTGGTACAATAGATGGATTAATATATATGAGACCGGAAATATCTGGTTATGCTCACTTTATGGTCCAGCCTGAAATAGTTGGACAAGGTATTTTATTAGGACTCTGGTTTGCCTGGTGGATCAGACCTAAACAACATAAGTAAAAGAAAATAAACTCAGCCTCCTCCGCCAGTCAGCGGATTTGGCTGACACTGGTAATGTTTACTTGCCCATAACAGCGCACTGTTATTTGATACTAACTTTTTTTAGATTATTGCAGGAGGTATATTATGAACTTTGATCCTAAAGTTTTTGGAGAAGGTTTTCACAGATTTGTTCAAATGGAAATTGACATTTTCGGAATTCCTTTAAGTATATTTTTTCATGTCGTTACGTTGGTAATCTTATTTTTGGTTTTTAGATATGGAAATAAATACAGGAAATTGTTTGCCATATACTTTGCTTTTAACTGGTTATTCCTTTTTGGTTATTGGGGTGTTTTCGCTATAATTTACTGGTCAAAAATAGGTATACCATATTTAGCTTCATTTATATTAGCTCCTATTTTGTTAGGTTTTATCGTTTTTCATTGGATAAAAGAAATTATCAATCCTAAATTCGACCTGGATTTTAAAAATGTAAAAGGATATAAATTCGTTATTTTATTAATTACGATATGGGGATTCTGGTATCCAACATATATTTACGGACAAGGTTTCATATTTAGTGTAAAGGATGCTTTATTGTCAAATTATGGATTGATGCCATGTCCGACAACAATGGTTGTTCTAAGTCTTATGACATTAAAATATCCGAATGGGAATAAAAAGCTTTATAATCTTTTTACAGCTTATGCTCTTTTTCTTGGAACTGGATCTGTTCTATCGGGATGGTTACCGGATATACCTTTTATAATTCTAGGGATATATTCGCTATACTTAATTTTATCTATGCACGACACAAGGCTCAAGGTATAAATGTTTTGACCCTGCGTCCTAAGTCGTAAACCCTGCACCATTCTGCCACCCCTGCAGTCTGGCTCCTCGCTAAAACATTTCACAGGGCTGTTTTTAAACGCTCGGCCCTTTTATTGCCGGGCTGTTAGGTTGCATAGCATGATACTCATAAAGACCATACCTAAAGGATTTATAAGTATTCTTATCCAAAGTATAAATAAGGTAACATTTATTTAACATTAATAAGGCATTCAAGCTCTTGCACATTAGATAATTATTATGATAGAATCTTCATCAATAACAAGCGAAATCCTCTCCTTAATTGAGGACTGGGAACCAAGACTATCCTCCCTTCCCCATGAGATAATTACCCAACGGAGAAACAGTCAAAACCGGACAATCAAACAAATACTTGGACACCTGATTGATTCTACTTCGAACAATACTCACAGGATTGTTCACCTTCAGTATCAACCAAGTCCATTGACTTTCCCAAACTATGCAACTTTTGGAAATAATGACCGCTGGATTGCAATTCAGGATTATCAAAATGAGGACTGGATGACCATGATCCAACTATGGAAATATTCGCTCCTGCACTTTTGTCATGTAATCAAAAACGTAAATGATGACAAACTTGAAAACGAGTGGATTTCAGGATCTGACAAGACAATTACCTTAAAATCGATGATTATTGATTTCCCAAGACATCTTAAATTGCACATTTCAGAGATTAATGAACTGATTAATAAAAACTACTGATTCTTCATGAGTACATCCGTAAAATTTGACAGATCCATGATTGCCCCATGTGGTATGAATTGTGGAACTTGTATCGCCTACCTTAGAGACAAAAACAAATGTTGTGGCTGTTGTCCAGACTCTGGATTTAAACCCAATCACTGTGCGCAATGCAGGATTAAAAATTGTGACCTTCTTGAAAAGACAACCTCAAAGTTTTGTTACGACTGCGAAAAATTTCCATGTCAGAGATTAAAACAACTTGACAAACGATATAGGACAAAATATAAAACAAGTTTTATTCAAAATCTTTTAACAATAAAAGAAACCGGGATTACAAATTTTCTTGCATTTGAATCTAAGAGAAGGACTTGTCCAAATTGCGGATCAATTGTAAGTGTCCACCGGGACAATTGCCAGACCTGTAATTATGAATTAAACTAATAAAACCTGGTGATGATACTAACAATCTGGAGGAGCAACGACATTTTATTCATCCCCTTATGAGCCAAGGCCTTATGAGCTATCCCGCTGTGCGGGATCGATTCCGCCGGCAACCATTAGAAAGAGTGATTAGATGATAAATATGTAAATAACTGAATTTAAATTCTAATTTTGATATTAGTCAGTTTCAACTAATAATTTAACAAAAACGAATATGAATTTTTTTAAAATTTTATCAACCGGTTTAATTATTGTTATATTCAGTTTGAACACCCAGTTCTCATGCGCACAGGAAAATGAAAAAATATGTGTTGGTGAAAAAATAAAAATAAAATCTTCTATTCTTGGACACGACAGGGATATTTTCATTTATTTGCCTCCCAGGTATAACCAGTCAAACGCAACTTATCCGGTAATTTATGCCACTGATGCAGAGAATACTTTTTTGATCATATCTTCACTTTTAGAGGTTCTACCGCAGCAAGGTTTTTTGCCCAATGCAATAATTGTAGGTATTCCTAACCGGGGGGAAAAAGAAAGATACGTGGATTTTGCACCTGAAATTCAAGGACAGCCTGAAAGCGGACGCGCTGAGCTTTTTATTGACTTCTTAGAAAAAGAACTATTCCAATACGTTGAAAGAAATTATAGAACTCAATCCTTTCGGATTATTCAAGGACATTCATTTTTAGGCATGTTTGCCTGCCATGTTTTTCTCACGCGCCCTGAATTGTTCAATTGTTATGTTATTTCTTCACCTGATCTGCGCTGGATAAAAGAGAATATTTAATCTAAAAACCTGAATAAATTATCACGTCCAACATTTATGCACATCTCAAGTGGCGCAAATGAAAATCCTTCACAGGAAATCAAAACATTTGTCGAATTGCTAAATTCAATAGATAACCTGACCTATATGTATGTTGAAAATAAAGGAGAAAATCATCAATCAAACGGATTAATCAGCATAATTAACGGATTTCGCTATATCTATTCTGACTGGCCTTTACCAAAACCATTAAGGGATTGCACTCCGACAGAAATTGAAGATCATTTCAAAAACCTGTCGAAAAAATTCGGCTACGAAATACCTAATCCATTTCAAAGAATAAGTCAATAAATACCAGGTATAGCAGCATCAGGTCACATGGAAGGAACCGGGCAACCAGAACAGTTATTTCCTGTTGAAAGGGAATATGTCCGTGATACTTTGGTCGGGTTCGCCTGATGCGCAATGATTATAAACATCAAACCATGAATATAGAATCAAAACGACTGATACTGAAAGAAATTTCCTGGGATGATTTGGAAGACATTCACAGACTTCATTCATTTCCTGAAGTTGATGAGTTTAATACACTTGGATTACCGAAAAATATTGAAGAAACCAAAGAAATAATTCGTCCGTGGATTGAAGGACAAACTAAAGTACCACGAAAATCATATACATGGAAAATAATTCTTAAAGATTCAAATGATTTTATTGGTATCGCAGGAATGAATTTATCTTGTGATAAATTTAAATTAGGTGAAATCTATTATAAATTATTGCCTTATCATTGGGGTAAAGGGTATGCAACTGAAGTCTCCAAAACATTGATAAAATCAGGATTTGAGATTTTTCACCTCCATAAGGTTGAAGCTGGTGTATCAACTGAAAATATAAGATCCATCAGAGTACTTGAGAAATCAGGAATGACACGTGAAGGATTAAGAAGAAAGATATTACCAATAAGAGGAGAATGGAAAGACAACTATCATTATGCTATTGTCGAAGATGACCCAATGGATTAAAGTATTGTCTGGCCGACAGGCGTAAACAGGGTCTGCTAAGTTTCCCGAATACTTACTTACTTTATTGCCGAACCGCAGGAACCAGACATCTCAAACCGCATATAATTATTAATTGAGTTTAATCATGGAAAGTATAACCGCAAATCCGAAATTGTTAGTTGCTCTGCTTTTTAGCTTTATTGGGTTTATTTTGTCTATAATTGGAATACTAAATTACCGAAAAGCTAAAAATTCAATTTGTTGGCCAACTGCGATTGGAACGATTCTTACTTCAGACGTTAAAAAGGAAACAAGTTCATCCTCAAATAATGGTACCGTGACAACTTATAAACCTGAAATCTGCTATTCCTATAAAGTTGAAGGTGTAGAATCATCTCAAATAGAATCAGACCTTTATTCAATTATTAAAGTAGCTCTTCCACCAAAGCATTTACATTGATAAGAAAATACCCTGTGAATTCTTCAATAACAATTTATTATAATCCTAAAAAGCCAAAAGTATCAGTTATTGAACCAGGCTTAAAAGCTGATATTATAGTCTTTTTATTATTTGGTCCAGTAATTCTGGTTATCTCATTAATATTTGCATATTCATTTGGATTAAAAGACATCATTTTCCATTGAAATAAGAAATACCGGCTTCGAAAAGGACGGAATATGTTATTAATTTATTCCCTCTCATTGATCAAACAATAGTAGAAAAAATGAATCAGCTTTAAAATTAACCCTTATGCTGACCAAAATGAAAAGAATTGCATTTATTCTGATTTTCTTAAGTACAGCAGTGCATTTATATAGTCAAAATCAGTCATCCGGAGAACCAATCTTCCCAAGATATAATATTGGAATCGGAGCTGGAATAGACTATGGAGGATTTGGTGGAAGGTTTTCTGTTCTGACATCCGAGAGACTCGAATTCTTCGGTGCTATCGGTTACAATCTGCTTGGACTGGGTTTTAACGCGGGTGTAGATATCAGAATATTACCTCTATCAAGGATTTGCCCTTTTGTCGGAGCAATGTATGGATATAATGCTGTGATAAAAGTTACTGGCACTGAATTGTATAATCGGATCTATTATGGGCCTTCCTGGGCTATCGGATTAGAATTTTGGTTAAAAAGACATCCTTACTTTCTTAATCTTGAACTTATTGTACCAATCAGATCCTCAGAATTTCATGATGATATTAAGAGCTTGAAAAACAATCCAAATATAACTTTTACAAATGAGTTACTTCCAGTTGGTTTAGGCATTGGATTTCATTTCTCTTTTTGAGAATCATTATCTAATCATGATCATAAGATTCTAAATTATTAAATTCACTTATAACCTGGTTGTTGTATGCCATAAAACCCGGTACATGCAAATAATTGATAAATTAAAAACCTGGAAAACAAAAAGTGGTTACAGGATAATTCAAATATTATCCAGGAGAAGTAACGTTTTTCTATTAACAAATGGAGTGAAAAACATTTTAATTGATACAAGTCCAAAATATATGTGGAATAAACTTCAAAAACGATTAAATAATTTAAATGTAAATCATATTGATTATCTGGTCTTAACTCATACTCATATGGATCACGCTGAAAATTCCCATAGAATAAAAGAAAAATATAAAACTTTGGTAATTGTCCATAAAAATGAGGCTTCTTATTTGACATCTGGTAACAATATTATACCTCTGGGAACCAATCTTTTTACTCGTGTACTAATTAATCTTTTGGCAAAATATCTGGCTCCAAAAATCAGATACAAACCATGTCAGTATGATTTTATAGTTGACACGAAATTTGATTTAAATGATTTTGGCTTTAATGCCTATATAATGCATACACCCGGACATACAACCGGTTCTATGAGCGTTGTTATCGATAACGAAGTTGCAATAGTTGGAGACACAATGTTCGGAGTATTTAAAGGGTCCGTTTTCCCTCCATTTGCAGATGATATTAAGCAGATGATAAATAGTTGGGGCAAATTACTGGAGACAAATTGTTCGGTATTTATCCCTTCTCATGGATCTGCAATAGCAGATCTTTAGTACAGAAAGACTATAATAAAAGGATTGAATAACACAAGCTAACACGCATGGCAGAAATAAAAGTTGGTCCCCGGTTGATCCAATACCAGATTCAGTATATGGAAAAAAATATTTTGCCTGTACTAATCACTTTTACCCTGCTAATCTTATAATACCTAAATCAACTTTTTGTTTCACCAGTGAGAATCTGCCCCGTGAAGTATATTTTGTTCCGGATAAAAACGGTATGATCATCTATGGTAAAATTTTTTTGAATGGACAAAGATTCGAAATACTGAAAAAATAAAATATATTTCTATTAATTTGTAAACCTAAAATAATTAGCTATGGAACTTTCACAGTTTGGGAATACAATTCAAACCAGAGTCCTGAAATATGAATTACTGATTCTTATAATCATGATACTGGCCCTTATATTAAAAATTTTTAATGTGCCATATTCCGGATTGATAAACACAGTAGTTTTATTAACGATCGGTTGTATCTATTTTTTTTCTGCATTCTCTGTTCCTGAAAACACTGTATTGTCAGCACTTGATGGATTTTTTTATAAGATCGCAGGATTAGGCAGTTCAGTTGCTGTTATAGGTATATTATTTTATATTCAGAAATGGCCAATGGGTGACACCATGATTACAGTCGGACTAATTTCAATAATAGTAGCTTTGGGATATATCCTGTACCAAAATATTAAATCTCCGGAATCAGGAAGGTTTAATAAATTATTAATTATCAAAATTTTAGTACTTGTTCTTATTTCCGGAGGAGTGCTGTATTTTGGGATTAAATAAAACCTCAGGTAACTTGAAAGGAAAAGCGATATGATTTCTGATCTGCCTTTTGTTCTATAAGTGTAATAAATACACTTAATGCCTTATTAAATAATATACACATTTAAGTATTAATATAACTAATTCCGATATAATCAATATTATTAACTATGAAAAGGAATCTCTTTCTTCTTGCTTTTCTCATCACTAACATCGTACAATCTCAGGTAACGGCAGACTCTGAGATGGTATTAATTCCTGCCGGCGAATTTACAATGGGTAAAAACTCCGGTAATCCAACAGACTGGCAACCGGAGCATAAAGTCTATATTGATGCATTCTATATGGATAAATATGAGGTTACGAATAAGCAGTATTACGATTTCTGTATAAAAACCAATAATCCCCTCCCTGAATTCTGGGGATTTCCGCAATTTAAGTGCAGTCTGGATTACCCTGACCATCCGGTAGTGGGTGTTAGTTACAGTGATGCTGACAAATATGCAAAATGGGCGGGGAAAAGGCTCCCCACTGAAGCAGAATGGGAATATACTGCAAGAGGCGGATTGGCTAATGCCAATTTCCCGTGGGGAAACCAGATTGATTCAACAAAAGTGAATTATGGAAAAAGATATAAGACTACGTTGAAAGTCGGGACTTTCAAGCCAAACGGTTTTGGATTATTTGATATAGCAGGAAATGTATGGGAATGGACATCCGACAATTATGGTAGCCATTTTACAGGTATGCTGTCAGGATATTACGGCAGTTCTGCCTTTAAAATCACAACTGGTTCGGGCTGACTGTGAAATCAGGCGAAGGCGGCTATAGTGTCGGGTATAAACGCATTCGGCAGATCAAAGAAGAAGTTCGTGAAAGCGATAGAATAAAAGCCTTCACGAACTTTTATATTAAAATTTATATATAGCTCCAATCGTGATGCTACCCACCGTGACTAAATTATTCAGCCCTGCCCCAATATTAAAAGTCGAAGTTATGTCTTTAAAATCGCCATCTTTTTCGGTTGAATTATAATAACCAAAACTTAAGATATTAAGGGTTGTCTCCAATGATAATTTGTCACTTACATCATAAGCAAGACCCGGAAAAGCATTAATGTGGAACGTCGTAATTTTGGGTCCCTCAGTTGATGTGTCACCCACTTTCATAGTTGAACCGGAGAATGACAAACCAATGTTTCCCTGGCCAAATACAGAGAATTTATTCCATTTTACAGCATAATAACGCAAAAATGGGGTCAATCCGATAGTGGAAGCTCTGGAAATAGTAGCAGGATCACCAGATGTTTTTGACCTGTTGAAAGAGAAATCCAGTGCAGCGCCAGCTGCCAGCTTCTCAGATAAAAATATCCCTGCTTTGGGCGAAAGGACAGAACTAAATCCAGATGTTTTATCTGTTGTTGTGGTTCCATTGGAAGTGCTGCCCCCTGTGGTATTTAAACAAAATTTCCTCCAACAAAAACCTGTGCATTTAAACTGACATAAAAAAAAGAAAATAAAACAATCAGAAAAACTCTACCTGTCTTCATAATCATTCTAATTTTAAATGATGCCTACTCTTTGGTTTTTCGGCTTTTACCACCCAGGTTTAAAATATTTTTGGGATTTACTGATCATAAAACACTTCGTAATTTCAATACTTTTATTCAACTAACCAATATATGTCTTGGCAGGTTCCCCGAGTGCCATAACCATGGTCGAGCCCGGCCGCTAAGTATGGTTTTTACTTTCGTGCCCAGATTATAATAGTTGGATTGTACGGGTTACCATCTTCTGTCCACTTCATAGTATTACCCCTTGATTCCCAGAGAACATCATAAGTCGTATCAGTTTCATTAAAAATGATTTCGCTGTCTTTTTCATCAATTGTGTACGCCTTCTCCGGGTATGTAGTTGTGTTGCTTCCATCTGTATGCGATAAAATATATCTTCCGGAAGTATTAAATTCAATGATAAAAGTAACGGGTATATAATTTTCATCTAAACCTCCATATTGCCATATACCGATACAAAATTCGGAAAGTGTCATGCTGTCTTCTTTTTTACAACCTACTCCTATTATTAAGAATAAGGATATTATGAGAAAAACTGACTTTTTCATAATGATTTATTTTAATTTCAACATAAATGTAGTCAAGATTATACGATCATTAAATAATATTGTTGCCAAAAAGATTTAATTTCACCTGTCGGAGATCTATTTTAATCCCGATATTATTTTTTAAAGCTTAAAAACTTTACTAGTGATGCACCTTAAAGCGTATACTTTTCATGTATCCTGCACTATAATTAACATCTTTTGAATCAATGTATTAAATCATATTGCATAAAAAATATATGGAGAAAAATAACATTGCAATAAAGACGAAAGATTTATCAAAGAGATTTGGGAAAAGACATGCAGTCGATGCATTGAACATTGAGATCAAACAGGGTGAGATTTTTTCTTTACTCGGTACAAATGGAGCAGGAAAAACTACCACGATCAAAATGCTTTGCTGTCTGTTAATTCCCACTTCCGGGACAGCAACAATAAAGGGATATGATATAAAGGATGATCCTTTGAAAATAAAAAGGATAATCGGCGTTTCACCCCAGGATACAGCTATTGCCAGCCATCTGACTACCACGGAAAATCTGCATCTGATGGGTGGCGTTTTTGGATTGCACAAAGCAGTAGTTAATGAAAGAGCCAGGAATCTCATGGAATTAATGGAATTGGAAGACAGAAAAGACCATGTACGCAACCTGTCTGGTGGAATGCAGAGAAGGTTAAGCATTGCAATGGCATTAATGTCCGATCCGCAAATCCTGTTTCTGGATGAGCCAACCCTGGGACTTGATCCGCATGCAAGAAAATCTGTATGGAATTATATAAACAAGCTAAAAAGAGAAAAAACAATTCTCCTTACGACCCATTATCTGGAAGAAGCTGACTCCCTGGCTGATTACATCGCAATAATGGACAATTCAAAAATTATCTCATCAGGGACCTCAAACGAATTAAAGCAAAGACATAAAAATATCCAGACTCTCAAAATTGCAGCAGATAATATCCCTTCTGATGTCTCAGCAGATCTAAAAGATAAAGGTATAACTGTTATCACAACCGTAAACAGCATTGAGATTAAATCTGATGAAATTGATATCTATTCTATTATAAATTATCTGCAGACAAAAAATATTAAAATAAAAGGTATTCAGATGCAGGAACCAACATTGGAGGAGGTTTTTCTTCAATTAACTGGAAAGGAGGTTAAAAATGAAAGTCTTTAGTTTAGCCATCCGAAATATAAAAGAAGTATACAGGGATCCTGTCTCTATGCTTTTAGGATTGGCCATGCCTGTTGCTTTATTGATTCTTTTTTCATCTATTCACAAAAAAGTACAACTGGACATGTTTTACCTTCAGATGCTAACACCAGGAATTATTATTTTCTGCTATGCATTTTTGACCATGTTTTCAGCCATACTTTTGGCTAAGGACAGGCAGAGTGCTTTATTGACAAGACTTTTTACTACCCCATTAAAGCCATCTGATTTTATTTTAGCCTACATCCTGCCATTTTTACCTCTGGCACTTTTTCAAACAGGAATCTGTCTTATTGTCGGGGCATTACTTGGAGCAACTTTTCAAAACTTGATTTTAACAATAGTTATCTTCTTTTTTACAGCCCTGATATGTATAAGTATAGGCATGATACTGGGAACTCTTTTCACTGTAAATCAGGTATCCGGAGTAGGCTCTTTACTTATTACCGCTATTGGTTTGTTTTGCGGTGCATGGACTCCCCTGAAAATGATGGGTGGTGCTTTTGAAACCATCGGTTATGCACTTCCCTTTGCTCATGCTGTCGATGCTGCAAAAGGACTATTAACCGGATCTTCATTCTCAGATATACTGGGCAATTTTTATTTTATCATTTTTTATGCATTAGCGTTATTTGTACTCGCGATCTTATCATTCAGATGGATTATGAGACGAGGTTAAAACTAAAACGGGCGATTAAACGGATAATAAAGCCGATTTAGCTTTTCGCTTAAACTTATCATAACTATGAAAATATTATCTATCCTGACTTTTACTATGCTCCTTCTGAATTCCTGTGCATCAATATTGAATTCAGAAATACAAAAAGTAATAATCAATCATGATCCATCCCTTAATGTGAGGATTGACACTTCCTTTTATTATTATCACAATAAAGAAATTTATAATGTCTATATTCCAAAAAATTATCTGAAAAGTAATTTCTATTTCCTGAGATGCGATAGTCCTATCCCATTGATCATCAACAACTCTGATACTTTGCATATCAAACCTCACAGATCATACTTTTCATATTGGTTTGCAAATATTTATTCAACAGGTGGTTTAGGAATGATTATAGATTACCCAAATGATAAAAGTTTCCAATACCCGATATATAATTATATTGAAAAAAATGATGATAAAATCCAGAATGTCAGGTTCAAACCGATCCCGGAAAATAGTTTTAAATTCACTTTAAACATACCAGCTGTTAATATGTTCTATTTACAAACTGACAGCGGAAAAAGAAGCACAGCATCAGCTATGGGGATCTCTGGAGGAGTGGAGTATTTCTTAAAGAATAACTACTATTTATCATTTAACCTTGGGGTTACATTAAATCTTTTTACGCCATTTCGTGATTCAGTATATTTACAAACTCATTATTATTATTATCCACATGGTTTTTACGAATATTCCTCAACTAATTATATCAACTTTAGAATAAATAAAATCACTCCAAAGCTTGAATATGGTATAGGCTTAACCCTTTCAAACTTAAAATGGAGCTCAAACAATATTATTGAATCTACTGACTCAACACTCAAATTCAACCAGTCTTATCATAAAAGTTTTAACCTCGGATTTAGTAGTGCTGTAAAATTTAGACTGACACCATATATTAATATCGGATTTCTGTATCAACCTCTGTTCTATGACTTTAGTAATAATAAGTATTTTTATCAACATTTTATTACAAGTCAGATTATCTGGCGATTTTAAATAATTAAATTTACTGCCACAGGCAATAAAATAAATAAGTTTTCTGCTTCAGGAGACAGCTAGCACCAAAAAAAGTATGAAGATTCTTTGGAAGTATCTGAAGCCACAGCAATGGCTTATTATCATTTCTCTTGCACTGGCAGGCCTCAGCCAGCTGTTAAGCCTGATTGATCCGCTGATTTTTGGCAGGATTATAGATGACTACGCCACTCAGCCCGGCAACCGCACTGAAGATGAACTGGTTAAGGGAGTGTTATTCTGGCTGGGAGTAGCAATTGCCATTGCTTTACTAGCCCGGGTGACCAGGTCTTTCCAGGAATATTTTGCACGGCTGGCAGTTCAGAAGTTTGGCATGCAAATATTCAATGACGGAATAAAGCAAACACTTCGTTTATCCTTCCAGGAGTTTGAAGAACAGCGCAGCGGAGAAACGTTATCGGTGCTGCAAAAAGTAAGAAACGATACACAACAGTTCATAAACTCCTTCATCAATATTCTTTTCTCATCAGTAGTAGGTATCGGATTTTTGATCTGGTATTCTGTTACAAAAAACTGGATGCTTATCCCGGTATTTGTTATTGGCATTTTAGTATTAGGATCTCTGACCGGGCTTCTTAGTAAAAAGATCAAAACCACTCAACGGTCTATTAATCGTGAGACCAATAAGATGGCTGGTGTTATTACAGAGTCGTTAAGGAATATTGAGCTGGTAAAAAGCCTGGGACTTACATTCCCTGAAATAAAACGCCTGAGGGAACAGACTCTTAAAATATTTGAGCTGGAAATGGAGAAAGTAAGAAAGATCCGAACACTTTCCTTTCTGCAAGGTACAATGCTAAGCATTTTAAAGCAGTCGATCTTATTTATTCTTCTCTGGCTCATCTTCAGAAAAGTCTTAACAACAGGGGAACTGATAGCAATGCAATTCATTTCCACTTCAATATTCGGACCTTTGCAGGATCTGGGGAATATCATTCTAAGCTACAGGGAGGTAGAAGCTTCTGTCAGCAGCTTTGACCAATTAATGAGCAAAACTATTGAACGAAGACCAGAAAATCCTGTTGAGATTGGCGAAGTACAGAATATCCGATTCCATAATGTTATTTTCCGACATAAAACAGCGACCTCTAATGCCATTGATGAAATTTCATTCCAGGTACGAACAGGTGAGACCATAGCATTTGTCGGGCCTTCCGGCTCAGGTAAATCCACGCTGGTGAAATTATTAGTCGGATTGTACAAACCAGTTAAGGGAGAGATCTTATTTAATGAAACCACCTCTTCTGTCATAAGGTATAATGAATTAAGAAGGCAGACAGGATTTGTTACACAAGAGACCCAGTTGTTTGCCGGGACCATAAAAGAAAACTTGTTGTTTGTAAAGTCAGATGCTACGGATCCTGAGATTATGGATGCATTGCACACCGCTTATCTACCATTATGCATGCGGATTTCATCTATGTATTAGAAAAAGGGAAAATTATAGAAACAGGTTCACATGAAAAACTACTGTTACAAAAAGGTTTATACTACGCCATGTGGCGCCAGCAAGTAGGTGAAAGAAGAGGAATACTCCGGTAGTTGTATGTAATGCTGATTAAAGTTGTCACAGCCTGTCCCGCCAAGACTGGTAAACTTACTTTCTTTATTGCCGGGACGATGCTTGAGCTTCAGTATCCCGGACAGAGTACAGATTTGGAATGATTTTTGTTGTTATATAATTAATACTCAACAGACTATCAAAACAAGAAAAGCCTGAGTATAAAGGTAATTTATGACAAATATAAGTTGACACAAGTACAAGTTTTTGATTTAAAAAATATAACAATGAAAAATAAGAAGATCGCCTATTTGAGTATCATGATTTTATCATTGATTTTCTATTCTTGCGAAAGGAATGATTTTGATGACTCTATTCCCAAAGAAGGCTTAGTGGCTTATTATTCATTTGAGGGAGGAAATGCAAATGATTTAAGTGGTAACTATAATAATGGAGTTATTTCAGGTGCCACACCCTCTGTTGATCGTTTTTTAAAACCCAATGATTCATTTCATTTCAAAAAGGTGAGTGATTACATAAAAGTTAACAATCCAAACTTTCTAAATAATAATGTAGGAACTTTTGCTGCATGGGTGAAATTCGACAATCTCGATCATGTCCAGTACGTTGCAAGTGTTGGAGATGTTAATTCAATTGAAAATTATATAAGTTTTATCAGATTGGATCCATCATCTCGTACCTTAGGTATATATCAAAGAGAACCAGGTCTGGCAAACTGGATTAATGGAACTACAATTATATTTCCAGACATTTATTATCACGTTGTTATGTTGTCGGATGGTTTTAGCTGGTCAATTTATATTAATGGCAAAAAAGAAGAATTGAATGTCATGAATGGGAGCAATACTGGTAAGTGGATTAGTGATTTGCCAAGTATAGATAACTTTGTTATAGGGAATTGTATAATTCAACAACCATACATAGTTCCCTACATTACTGGAAACATTGATTTAGTATTACTATACAATAGGACATTAACCGAAAGCGAGATAAATAAAATATATACGTACGAAAGATAATAAATACTGGCCATAATTCGGACAACAAAGTAAATGAGCTTCCTGCCGTGTGGGATGCCTTCCCCAATCGACCGCGTGTCGCCGTAGCTTTAGTGGAGGCACAAGCATCGAGGATTATTTGGGAAAAAGCAGAAAAGCTTTCTCCCTTTATTGCCGGGTTGTCAGGAGTAAGCTATAAAGCGACTGCATTTTACTAACTCTTTAATACTAATAATTATGAAAAAAACTCATTTCCAGCTTGTTCTGACAATTATTGTGTACTTATTTCCCTCCTGCCTTTTTGCTCAAGATTCAGAGGCAGGGAAAATAAAAGAAATCTACCTCAGTGGGAATCTCCTTACCTTCAACAACTTTGGATTACAATTTAAATCATAATTAAATAATGGTTACTTCTTCCGAATTGGATTAACCAATCTTTATTCCGATTATGAAAAGAGACAATATGGTTCAACTTACCCCTTTACAACTATCATAACTAATATTTCTGGCAGCTTTGACATTGGACTGGAAAAGAGAAAACAAATTACTGAAAGACTGACTGCATTTATGGAATAAATCTTTATACAGGGGCCAGTTTCCAGAGGCATAAAACGGAGGATCCTTCATTATCATTGGATTTACGTCATGTGGATGAATTCAATATTAATCCTGGACTTGGATTTAATTCCGGATTTATCCTGAAAATCTTAAATAATTTCTCTATTTCTGCAGAAATAATTCCACAATTACTCTTTGAATATACCTCGGTTGAAAGAATCGATGGCCCATATAAAGTTAGGGACACTAATATGGGTGGATCATTCAATTTGAGTAATAATAGTGTCAGAGTATCTTTAATTTATGCCTGGAATTAAATCCAGCCATTCGCTAAAACGGGCAATAAAGGTATTTGGCTTCCTCGTGCCTGCCAGCCATAAGACAGGCGCGGGACAACATTTACTAGCTTTATTGCCGTGCCTGTACCCGAAAGAGAATTAACTTTCCTCTCCATTTAGAAAAAATGAAACCACAAATTAAAATTTGCTGCATCAGGAGTCTTGACGAAGCCTTAATGGCAATCGAATCTGGTGCTTCCGCAATCGGACTGGTTGCTAAAATGCCAAGTGGCCCAGGACCTATCCCGGATAACCTGATTAATCAAATCGCAATGGCAGTTCCCCCTCCTGTCGGCACTTTTCTCTTAACCAGCGAAACTTCTGTAAAAGAGATAATAAAACATCATCAACGAACAAATACAAACACAATACAAATTGTTGATTTACTCTCCGACAGGACTTACTCTCAATTGAAAACTGCTCTGCCCTCAGTTAAGATAGTCCAGGTGATCCACGTGATTGACGGTAAGTCAGTTGAACTGGCTGTTAAAATATCTGAACATGTTGATGCTTTACTTCTCGACAGCGGTAATCCCAACCTGAAAATAAAAGAACTTGGCGGAACAGGCAGAGTTCACAACTGGAATTTAAGCCGGATAATCCGGGAAAATTCCAAATGCCCGATTTTCCTTGCAGGCGGATTGAACCCTGAAAATGTAAAACAGGCAATTGAAGCAGTTCAGCCATTTGGTGTTGATGTATGCAGCGGAGTGAGAACAGAAGGTAATCTTGATAAACAAAAATTGACGAATTTTATATTAAATGCATCAGACAACTAAAAATAAGGAAATGGCAAAGATCAGACAGGATCATGAACCTCCGGAATCAATTGTTAGCTGGGGATGGAAATATCATCACCTGGGCATTCCGACCAAAAAGAAACTACCAGATGAGGTTTATCTTCCTCAGTTTAAGTTTTACGTTTCCGGATTTAAAACCAGTCCATTTGGAATCGAATGGATGAGATTTGAAAAGTATAGCCCTGTGAGCCAATTAATCCGGACAGTTCCTCATATAGCATTTGAAGTCGACAATTTAGACTACGAACTGGCAAATCATGACTTAAAAATAATAACTGAACCAAATTCACCGGGGAAAGGAATAAGAGTTGCAATGATAATACATAACGGAGCGCCAATAGAGTTAATTGAATTTGAAAAAAAAATAAATAAATGCATGCGGTTAATAGTGCATACCTTCAAATACTCAAATAAACCGAATAATGAAATGGAGTAATATTTTACTGATCCTGATGCCGGTTTTGATTTTGAGTTGTCAGGTTCCGACTGAGAATCAGGATGATCTCATGGTTTATAAAGCGGTTTTTCATGCACCACCTGAAAGAACACCATCCAGCAAAACGCCGGATGCGCCTCTTGCCGGAAATGGTGATATAGGAATTACTATGGGCGGGAAGCCGGAAAAGCTGACCTTTTATATAGGAAAAAATGACTTCTGGCGGGCTTATCCGGTCTACCCCGGAGGAGGAATAGCTCTCCCTGGCGGACTTGACATAGACATTGCTGAGTTGAAAGAGGCATCTTATTATGCCGAACAGCTTTTTGGCAAGGCTTCCATTAAAGGGAAATTCATTAAAAATGATCTCAAAATTGATGTGAATGCGTGGGTTGCCTCAACTGCCAATGTAGTGGTAATTGAAATGAGTGCCAGCCAGGATTGCCAGGCAAAATTAAGGTTATGGGCGGCTGAAGGAAATACATCTGTCACTTCTGAAGGATTTGACGGCGTTTCATGGGTAACACGCTCATTTGAAAATACACCTCTCCTCGAATGGCCATCCCATGTTGTAATGGCAATGAATGTGACAAATGCGGTAAACTTTAAAGATCAAATACTTCATCTCGAAGCCGGGAAAAGAATCTATGTGACAGTTTCGGTCTTTTCCAATCACGATGCTGAAAACTGGAAAGAAAAAGCCATCAGCCAGGCACGATCCATGACCGTTTATTCGGTTGAGAAAATCAAACGCGATCATGAACAATGGTGGAAAGATTTCTGGAATCAATCGCACATTGAAATTGGTGACACCCTTATTGAAAAATACTATTATGCTTCACAATACCTGATAGCTTCCACTACCCGTGCCGGGAAATTTGCACCGGGCATCTGGGGATGCTTTGTAACAAAAGACTCATCTGCATGGGGAGGTGACTACCATCTTAACTATAATTATCAGGCTCCGTACTGGGCGCTTTATTCGTCCAACCATGTTGATCTGTCGGATAACTTTGATCAACCCTTACTAGATTATATGGTGAAAGGGAAAGAACATGCACGGAAATTGCTGAATGTAAAAGGAATATATTATCCGGTTGGAATTGGTCCGAAAGGTCTTTGCACTACACGCTGGCCCCTTACACCCGACGAAATGGAAAAACGCTATGGGACCAGGGAAAATACCATTGATGACGGATATAAATTCCTGGGGCAGAAAATCAATGCTGTTTTCAGTATCGGAAATATGCTTATGCGTTTTTACAGTACATATGAACAGGAATATGCTGAGAGAATTTATCCATACATGCTGGAATGTGCCGACTTCTGGGAGGATTACCTGAAGTTTGAAGATGGTCGCTATGTGATCTGTATGGACCATTTTAATGAAGTGATGCCCAACCTGCGCAATAAAGGACAATGGCGTGATCGCCTTGGAGATTTCAACTCGACACTTTCGCTGGGACTAGTAAAAATGCTGTTCAAAGGAATGATTGATGTCAGCAGCTTTCTGGAAAAAGATCTGCCACGGCAGGAGAAATGGCAGCATATTACAGATCATCTGAGCAGTTTCCCTGTTGGTGAAACCGAAGGCCGGCTTAGCCTTAAGAATATGGAACGGGGTCCAGGTAACAAAGAAGTAAGACCTGTCGGATTAAACAGAGTATCGATCCATGGATTGATTCTGCCGGGAGGAGTTTGCGGACCGGTTACCGACTCTGTTTTTAACAAAATGCTTCTGGAAGATGTTGCACATTGGCAGGATAAGGTAAAAGAGTCACCTGAATGGGGCAATACTCTGGGCAACGGTATCGAAACATGTTTTCCGGCAGCAGTCCGTGTTGGATACAATTCAGATAAAATCCTGGAATATCTCAAAGCCCGGATTGCCAGACAATCATATCCGAATCTCTGGATCATTCAGAGCGGAGGAGGAACAGAAACACTTTCGGCTGTACCAATGACGGTGAATGAAATGCTGATGCAAAGTTACGAGGGAACCATCCGGATATTCCCCAACTGGAACCGTCATAAAAATGCCAGCTTTGACAAATTAAGAGCATATGGAGCGTTTCTTATAAGCAGTAATCTGAAGAAAGGTGAAATTCAAAATGTCAGGCTTTTCAGCGAAAAAGGGAGAAGCTGTACAATCGAAAATCCGTGGCCCGGGAAGTCGGTCCGGTTATTCAGAAATAGTAAAAAATCAGAAATACTTTCAGGAGAAATTTTAACATTCCCGACGATGGTAAATGAACATTTAGAAATTGATAAACTGAATTAAAGATTCTTTAATATTTTATAATCAACACAATGAAACGGGCAATTTCAGCATCCATCTTAATTACATTCGTCTTTTTTCAATGCTACTCCCAATCAGATCTTAGAAATGGCTATGTAATATTGAATAATAATGATACAATATTCGGATTAATAAATAATGGAAGCAAGAAAGAAAATTCACTGAAATGTGTCTTCGCCAGGGATCCTAAATCTGAAAAAATCACTTATTACCCTGGAGATATCAGAGTTTATCGATTTACCGATAGTAAATACTATATTTCAAGAGCAATTAATCCCAGTGACACTGAAAAGGTTTTCCTGGAATTTATGTTCGATGGGATTATCGATCTGTATTACTATTATGATATGGGAGATCATTACCTGGCGGAGAAGAATAATTCCGGTCTAAAGGAGCTCAAAAATGAAACCATAACAAAGCGGATTAATGATAAACAGTATGTACAGGAGTCAAAAGAATACATTGGAATCTTGAAAGTCCTCTATAAGGAAAGTCCTGCGATAGCAAATAAAGTAGAAAGTTTATCATTGGATCATAATTCTCTGATACAAATTACTGAAGATTATCATAATGCAGTATGCCCGGATGAGGGTTGCATAACCTATTCGAAAAGAAAGATTAATGCAGAATTAAGCTTCGGGCCATTAACAGGAATAACATTTTCTCATCTTTCGGTCGAAGAATACAATATAATATTTGACAGATTTCATTTCCCTCCAAGCAGCACAGGCATTGCTTTTGGAGGATTTCTTAATATCCGGGATCCTTTTATCAGTCAAAAAATAAGTGTTCAGTTAGAAGCAGCTATAACAAGGACAAAGTATTCAACTGATATTTCTTATCTTAATTTGACAACCTTAAAGATCCCCATTTTATTAAAATATACCTTCCCCTTTAAAAAACTCCAGCCTTCATTAATGGCAGGTTTAGGATATAACTATATACTTAATTTTAATAATTACAACCCAGATTATGGGAACTTCGAACTTTTAAAAGTAAGGGATCTTTATAGTCTGACAGGAGGTATCGAAGCTGCCTGGATGTTTAACTCCAAAACGAGTGCTTTTATTCAATTCAGGTATGAACATAGTATTGGATACCATCATATTGGTATATGGGACGACAGGCCAAATTGGGAAAACATGTTTAGTACATATTTTAATAATATTTATTTAGTGACAGGATTTAAATTTTAAAAGCCATGAAACACGAATACCCTGAAAATTTTGCCAGATTCTATGATTTGATATATCATCACATGCGAGATAGTGTTGATAATGATTACTTTCAGAATGTTATTAAACAGACAAAAGGGAAAGTACTGGAAATCGGAGTCGGAACAGGAAGATTATTTTCTAATGCCTTAAACCAGGGAGCTGATATCTATGGATTGGACATCAGTCATTCCATGCTCAATGTGCTGTATAAGAAACTCCCGGAAGATCAGCATTATCGGATCAGCCTGCAAAACGTAATTGATTTTAAATTTGATTTTAAATTTGACCTGATAATTGCACCTTTTCGCGTTATTATGCATGTCCTTGAAAAAGATGAGCAGATCAGAACCCTGAATAATGTCTATGACCATTTGGAAAAATCCGGGAAATTTATCTTTGATGCATTCGTACCTGATTTAAATCAATTACTGAACGGGATTGATAACCAGGTAGACTTCGAGGGCGAATATGAACCAGGCAAAAAAATAAGACGGACTGTATCAACAAACCCTGATCTGATAAATCAATTGATCAACATCAGATTCTGTCTTGAATGGGATGAGGATAATAAATTGAAACATGAAGAATGGAGAGTCCCGCTGAGATACTATTTCAGGTATGAACTGGAACATCTGGTCGAACGTTCAAAATTTGAGAAATACAAAATCTTTGGTGATTATCAGGGTACTGAATTAAATCAAAAATCCAGAGAGTTTATAACAATTTGTCAGAAAGGCTAAAATTAGAATTCGTGAAGCAGTTGAAGTCGGAATTGAAATGGGCGGAGGACCAGCAACTGTTTCGGCACGATTTGCAATGAATGTACTTGAATATTACGGTAAACTGACTGAATTAGCAGGCAGGTGAAAGAAGCCCGAAGTCTGGTTATGCTTGAATATTAGTTCTATATTTGTATAAATCCTTAAAACTTTAAATAAATGGACTATTATCAATCTAAGAATATTAATATGCCTCCGCAATGGAAGAAATACCTGTCTTACTCCGGGTTTATTCTTGCTGGTATATTTCTGGTCATTCTCCTCATTACAACCTTCTTCCAGATCAGGCCTGAAGAGGTAGGTGTTATTACGCGTTTCGGAAGGTATATCCGAAAGGAGGAATCCGGACTGCATATTAAATTTCCGATACTCGAAAGATTATATAAGGTTGCTGTGGAAAGACAGCTCAAGGAGGAATTTGGTTTTCGTACTGTCAGCAGCGGAATTAAATCACAGTATACAAAGCGCGGGACTTCGGATGAATCGTTAATGCTCACAGGTGATCTTAACCTGGCTGATGTGGAGTGGGTTGTCCAGTACCGTATTGAAGATCCTTATAAATTTCTTTTCAAGGTCAGGGAGCCGGTAAATACAATGCGTGATATTTCAGAAGCATGCATGCGGCAGATAGTAGGTGACCGTACTGTTAATGAAGTCCTGACAGTTGGAAGAGCTGAAATATCAACCATTGTGCACCAGGAGATTCAAAAGTTATGTACCGAGTATTCGCTGGGTATAAAAATAGAGCAGGTGATTTTGCAGGACGTAAATCCTCCTGATCCTGTAAAGGATGCTTTTAATGCTGTAAACCAGGCACAGCAGGAAAAAGAGACATTAATCAACCAGGCCAGATCGGAATACAACAAGATCATACCCAAGGCAAGGGGACAGGCAGAGGAAACCATCCAGAAAGCTGAGGGATATGCCGCCGAACGTGTTAACAATGCCCTCGGAGAAGCTACAAGATTCAATGCCTTATACAGGGAATATATAAAAGCTCCGGAAATTACAAAGCAAAGGATATACCTGGAAACGATGCAGAGTGTAATCCCAAGACTGGGAAACAAAATCATCACTGATGAAGAAGGGAATAACGTGCTGCCGCTTCTTCAGATGCAAATGAAAAACAAATAATAAGGGAAATCATGAAATACAGAAAAATTATTATTCAGCTGGCTGTTTTAATAGCTGCCCTTATTCTGATCCTGGAAACAGTTTTTATGGTAAAAGAAACAGAACAGGTTGTCATCACACAGTTTGGGAAACCTGTCGGGGAAGCTAAAATTACTCCCGGATTGAAAATTAAAGTGCCTTTTATTCAAAGAACCAATTATTTTGAAAAAAGGTACATGGAATGGGATGGAGATCCCAATCAGGTTCCTACAAAGGATAAAAAATTCATTTTTGTTAACACATACGCCCGCTGGCAGATAACAGATCCGCTTCAGTTTTTTAAGCGGCTTACCGACGAGAGGGGTGCACAATCAAGACTTGCTGATATTCTTGACGGAGAGACACGCGATTATATTGCAAACCATAACATCGAGGAAGTCGTGCGATCAGTCAACAGGGTGCCAGTCTCATCCGGTTCAATCGGTGAAGAGGTTGGCGATACACTTGCAACAATCGAAGCAGGGAGGCTAAAGATTCAGGATATGATCCTGCAATCGTCAAATCAGAAAGCCAGTGATCTTGGCATCGTCATTCTCGATGTCCGGGTGAAACGCCTCAACTATGTGGAAGAAGTACAAACCCAGGTCTATGAACGCATGAAAAGCGAGAGGGTCCGTATTGCAGAGAAATTCAAGTCAGAAGGACAGGGTGAGGCTTCAAAGATCAATGGAGAAAAGGAAAGGGATCTTAAAACCATTCAGTCTGAAGCATACCGGAAGGCTGAAGAAATTAGGGGACAGGCTGATGCCAGAGCTACTGCTGTTTATGCCGGTGCATACAACCAGTCTGTTGCCTCAAGAAATTTATATAATTTCGTAAAATCGATGGAAACATTTGAAAAAACATTTGATAGTACTACAACCATAATATTTTCCACGAAAAGTGAATTATATAAATACCTGATTAAGATTGATTAGATCTTATGTGAAGCTTTATCATTGCAGGCAATCAAACGATTAAGTGTATTTAATACACTTAATATCAATTCTTTCAACTGATCTAATCCTGCTTTAAGACTTTTTACCGGCACGTTTAAGATTACCAAGCTATGAATATTATTAATTATGAATTTAAAGCCAGGGTAAGAAACTTAGAAGAATTAGAACAGAAATTAAAGGAGATCAATCCAGTATATAAAGGAGAAGATCACCAGGTTGATACTTATTTTAATGTGCCAAAAGGACGGCTGAAACTGCGTGAAGGACAAATTGAAAATGTCAAATTCCATTTTGATTCAGTAAATGAATTAGGAACATTTATCGAAGTAGAGGCTTCAGATAATGGCGGTACGATCGGGCTGGCAAAGCTTAAGGAACAATGTAACAAATATTCTTCTTTTTTTGGTCTTGATCAACCAGACTTTATAAACAAACCGTACAGTGACCTGCTTCTTGAAATACAGGCTAAAAAATCGCAATAAAATCCCGCATTTAAATTATTCGTTCCCTGTATGTTAAATCCTGAAATCCCTGTAAAAATATGACTATATATGATTTAGGATATAACACTGAAATTGAAAATTACATCCTTGAGAGCACCCTTTCTGACTTTACTGTGGGAAGAGTACTCAGGAACACCGGGAGCGATATATTGTATCAACCGGCAACAACGAATATGATGCTGAGATAACTGGTAATTTAAGGTTCTCAGCAAATAACAGGGAAGATTTCCCGGCTGTTGGTGACTGGGTAACAATGTCAGTATATGGCTCAGACATGGCAATCATCCATAAAGTATTGCCACGTAAAACAATTCTCGAAAGACAGGCGATTGGAAAATTGGGAGAAAAACAAATAATTTCTGCCAATATTGATGTAGCAATAATTATCCAGTCAATTGATAATAATTTTAGCGTCAACAGACTGGAAAGGTACCTTACAATCTGTCATTCTGCTAAAATTGAACCTGCTCAAAACCGGTGCAATCAGTCATAGTACCACTAAAGGAAGGCACATTACCAACCGCAGGGAACTTTTTGTTCTCTGGAATGGGGGAATAATAATTGACACACCCGGGATGAGAGAGCTTGGCATCACTGAAAACATTGAGGGTGTCAAATCAACCTTTCAGGAAATTTTCGACTTAAGTCTTAAATGCAGGTACCCTGACTGTACACATGTAAATGAGCCCGGATGTGCAATAAGAGAGGCCCTCGATAAAGGAACAATTGACAAGGACACCCTCAATAATTTTGAAAGAATTCTGAGAGAACAAAAACGGTTTCAGACTTCAGTTGCTGAAAAACGGAAAAAAGATAGGGAATTCGGAAGAATGTGCAAATCAATAATGAAAGAAAAGAAAAAGAATAAGTTCTGATAACAATTGCAAGGCTTTCCTCCTGTTAATGCCTGCCTCCGATCCTTATCAGAATGAGCACTTTCGACAGGCTTTATAGTGAACATCTGAAAAAAATATTTAAATTTAGACAATAGACCATACACCGCTCCCGTCTGGGTTATAATTAAGAATGACAAATGCCCCAAAAATTAAATAAGCTGAATATTGAAGAATTAGGAACACTTTTCCCGGTTATAATTTCAGATCCCAATCCTGACTGGGGGAAAATTTATAAATCTGAAAAGAGTAAAATTGAAAAAACTCTCGGTAAACATAATATCTTAAAGATTGAACATATTGGCAGCACTGCAGTACCTGGTTTAAAAGCTAAACCGACAATTGATATTTTGCTTGAGATTTTGGATGGTACCAGTAAAAACCTGATAATAACCAAACTGAAACAATTGGACTACGATTATATACCAAGGCCTGATAATCCGCCTCCGCATATGATGTTCGCCAGGGGTTACACTATCCATGGATTCTCAGGTCAGGCATTTCATGTTCATATAAGATATTCAGGAGACTGGGATGAAATATATTTTCGGGATTATCTGAGAAGTCGTCCGGGAATTGCCAAAGAATATGAAGGTTTAAAGATCCTGCTTTCCGCGAAATACAAGAATGACAGAGAGGCATATACCAATAATAAAACAGAATTTATTAAGCGGATTTCTGGACTTGCGAGGAAAGAAAAAAATCAATATGATTAAATATCATAGAACTTCTGACAATATAATAATCGCTGAACTCACTGACGATAATTTTATAATCAGTCATGCTCAGGATGTCCTGGACATTATGGGTGATATAGGTACAAATGGATGCAACCGGATTGTCTTCCATGAGAAAAATCTTCATAAAGATTTTTTCAGACTCAGCACCGGACTAGCCGGTGAGATCCTTCAAAAATTCTCAAATTACCATTTTAAACTAGCCATAGTCGGCGATTTCTCTCAATATCACAGCAAGAGTATGCGAGATTTTATTTTTGAGAGTAATAAAGGCAACAGGATTTTTTTCGTTGAAAATATGGATTCTGCTTTATTGAAATTGAAATAATAAAAAAATGATTAAAACCTTCCGGAATGACTCACAATAAAATAATAAGGAATATTTTAAAGAAAATCGGTCAGTTTATCGTATTAGTGATCTCAATGGCCGGATATGTGCCAAAAAATGCCACTATTCTGAGGACTACAGTAATTTTATCCTCTCTTATCTTTTCATTCTATCTTAGCAGATATCAGCCTTTGAATTCAAACCTGGCTATTGTATATTTTATAATCAGCGAGATTTGCTATCTGGGATTTATATCAGTTGTCCTTGCAGAAAATGGTTTACGCCACTGGTTTATCAGAAGATGGGGTAACGAAGATAAAGGATACCTGGCTTATGAAACTGTACTTGGATTTCTGTTTTTCCATAATGGTGTAAGTATTGGATATATTGCTTCTTCAACACCTGACACTTTATTTCAACTGTCAGATAAAAGTCTCATTTTCACAATAATACCGTTAATATTTATATGTGGCTTCACCATTAAGATCTGGGCTGCAAAAGTGGTAACAATTAATATTTATTACTGGAAGGACATGTTCCTGGGAAGAAAGATCTGTGAATTCGTAGTTACAGGTCCGTATAAATATTTCAGTAATCCGATGTATGGGATTGGTCAGCTTCCGGCATATGCGACTGCAATCTGGTATGGATCAAAACATGGTTTAATTGCAGCTTTTATAAATCAGTTCCTGATTTTTTCATTTTATTTCCTGGTGGAGAAAAAATTTATAAAGAGGATTTACCAGAACAATGATTTACGTACTGTGACCAGTGATAAATAAAAATACAATTGCATTACTCCTGAAATAGTCAATAGTTGAGGATCATTTATTTACATGCCATCACACCTTTGAAATAGCCGATTGATTCAGCTATACCGGCAAGCGGATCTTTCATATCTTTTTCAAATTCAAGGCTGCATTCCCCGCTGTAATTGATTTTGCGAAGGGTTGCGATAACCCTTGGTATATCAATTATTCCTCTCCCCATCTCAATCGTTTTTCCTTCTTTTGAGGCTTTATCGACATCCTTGATATGGATATCGTAGATACGGCTTTTATACCTTGTTATATCGACAGATGGATCCTGTCCGTCACGCGTTGTATGACCTATGTCGATACAGATCCCTATTCGCGGATCAAGATCTTTTATATGATCCCATATATCAGTCGCATTCGGATATAATGGATTGTCCGGTCCATGGTTATGAATTGCCAGTTTGAAATCGTATTCTTTTATTTTCTCCTCTACATGCGGAAGCAGCTCATAATTCGGTGCTCCTACAATCATCCTGACGCCTGCCATCTTTGCATATTCAAACGCCTGATCAACTGATTCCCGTGTTTTCATATATATAACTCCCACGGTATAAACATTAATTCCGCCACTGTTAAATTTCCCGATAACAGCATTTATTTGTTCCCTGGTGCTGTTAAGCGGCATGTGAAAATCTTTCAGGGAAAGGTTTGTCACTCCAATCCTTTTCATCATTTCAATTGTCTTCTCCACATTGAACTCTCTAAATGTATAACCTGCCATTCCCACAGTAAAAGTATCCGGAGAGGTTGCTTTCTTAGGAGGCAATGGAGATAAGTTAAATCCATACACAGAAGAAACACCTGCGGCAAGAACTCCTGTACCGGATAATTTCAAAAACTGACGACGTGATTTCATAATCCATAGATTTTTTATTATTATTTTATTTAAATGTATGTTATTTCTCTTTCCTTACAACCATATTATTGTCAATCAGCCGGCTGTTATATGACTGAATGACAGCTTTAAGTTTTTCCGTCATCAGTTGCAAAAGGTCCGGTTCTTTCTCCATTAGATTGGACTCAAGAAATTTGTCAGTTTTAAAGTTGAACAACCCGACAGGCTTATTATCAATCATTATAAGAATATGGTCTTTCATATAGAGATGGTAGGTACTTCCGTTGGTATTAAATGCAAAAGATTCATATGAATCGTCCAGAAGGTTGTTTCCGAATGCTATATATTCCTCATCATAATTAAGATAGCTCAGGATGGTTGGCATAATATCTATCTGCTGGGCGATCCTTTTCCTGATGCCATTGAGATCGCTCCCCGGCTTATAGAAAATAACAGGAATGCAATATGATCCGTAATCATTCTGAAATTCCTTATGAATTGATTCATTAGTATGGTCGGCTGTGATAACAAAAAGGGTGTTCTGAAACCAGGGTGCTGAAGATATCCCTCTGAAAAATTCTCGTAATGCGTAGTCTGTATAACCAATAACCTCTACAATCGGGACCGGACCTTTCTTAAATTTGCCTTTATATTTATCGGGTACAATGAAAGGGTGGTGGGATGAAAGTGAAAAGATGGAAGCGAGGAATGGCTGAGGGAAACCGTTCATCTTTTCAGCGAAAAACTTGAAAAAGGGTACATCCCATATGCCCCACATCCTGTCGGAGCTGTTTTCATAAGGATATTGCTCAAGTCCGACGTAATCATCAAATCCGGCCATTCTGGCAAATGAATCGAATCCCATTGTTCCGTTGATTGCCCCGTGGAAAAAAGTTGTATAGTAACCTTTCTTTTTCAGCAGAGACGCAAGCCCTTCAATCTGATTATTCGCATAATGAGAGATGATATAAGGCGTTTCAAGCGATGGTACCGAGGCAAGAATTGAGGGCATGGCATCAATCGATTTTTTTCCGTTAGCAATCGAGACCTCAAATGTAAGACTTTCATTGATGAGCGAATCGATGAAAGGTGTATATCCTGTATATGTACCACCATCAAGGTCTCTGTTTAAGGCACCTATATATTCACGTGCAAAGCTCTCCAGGATAATAATAACCACATTTTCCTTCGATAATGGTTTATCGTTAGCCGGGACATAATGCGGATCATAAAGTTCCTGAAGCTTCTCATCAGTAAAGAAATTTTGTTTGATTAGTGGTTTCTTTCCTGAAGTTCTTAATAAACTGAATGGTGTGTTCAGTACAATTGCCACATCCCGTGGATTCTCAACATAACGGGCTGCGTTACTGATTGTTATAGGTCTTGTTGATACATTTAAACTACCGCGTGCTGCCCCAACGCATAATCCGATCGCCAGTGGGACAACCAGAATGTTGATTACATGATAGATTATTCTGTTGGAAGGTTCAGGTTTTTTAATTCTTACTTTATCATACAGGTAAATCATTAAGAACAAAATGAAAAGTCCGAACAATGTTGCCTGCCAGTAATCAACAAGGTACCTGAAAAACATTTTTGTCAGGTTCGATTCATTCTCAAATGTCCTGAATACATCAGCAGTTGCCCTTTTGAAGATAAACCTGTAATAAACAAAATCTGAACAATTAACGGCAAAAGCAAGACCATTTGTAACAAAGTACAAATATTTAAGAACCTTCTGGTAAATCTTATTGTATCTGAATTCAAAAGGCAAAATATGCATCATGATAAAAAGCATATTTATGTAGACTGTCGCCGATATATCGAACAACAATCCGCCTCTCATGATTGTGATGAACTGCCCTGGAGTAATACCAGGGAACATTTTAAAATTAAAGAGATAAAAGCCTATCCTGCATAGTGAGAAAAGGACCAAAATAAGCAGGATCCTGTAAGCAAGTACAATGAAAATATTCCTGGAAAGCAACCAGTTTTTCATTTACCAATAGATAGTAATTATACCTTTAACTTAATGTCAGAAAACAAACCTGTTTTTGACAAGAGTCTAAAAGTATTAAAACTATTCTTCTGTTGCAAGTCTGATATCCTTTATCCATAAAATTGTGGAAGATACAGCTGGTTGTGTTGCCGGAGCACCGCCACCGGATCCACCTCCACCTGGCCCCATACCCATCATAAGGGGTCCTTCTTCAATTCCAAATGTAAGAAGTGTCGGTTCATCATCACTTTTATTGCTTATAATTTCAATCTTGGCAATTGGCATGACCAGTCTGTATAATAAGATCCCCTCATCATTATAACGAACTGAGCCCCTGAAATTATCAGTGTTATGTGCAGGAATCCGATTCATCTTGTCTTTAGTAAATCCGATCAGCTCAATAGTGTTTGCCTGATTAATGGGACTATTCGGATTACCTTCAATATTCTGTGGAGCCTCCGCTGAATTTCGCATGCCTGGCCTGCCAGGGTTTTGTGTGCCTAAAGGAAACCTGACTCCTGTTTTCTTCACTTGTTTGCCATCTGTATTGATCCAGACTGTCATGCCTTGCTTCAGAATCTTTGTTTGCACTTCCGGATCATCAATTTTCAAATCGAGATAGATATTATCCCTATCATTTGAAAGATAATAATAGAGCTTACCCTTTTTAAAGTAATTATAGCTGTCACCAGGAATTTCCTGTCCCTCATTTCCATGATTGTTCCAAATGCTGACGAATTCTTTTTGCTTCTGCGGATATACATTAGCACAAATGAAAAATGAAAGAATAATTGCTGTTGTTTTCATAAATGATCAGTTTGTCTGAAAATTAATCAGGTTTAATAATAGACATATTACAGTCCTTGTTTATTCCTCAAATCATAACAAAACGCCAGGCACTTTTCACAAGGCCTGGCGCAGGATAGTTTATATTTTCTCCTAATCGTTCTCTGTATCATTCATGAGTTCTTTAAGTTCCTTATTATATTCACCTGTGAATTTAGTAAGTTGTCTCTTCCCCCTGATTTCCAGAAGCATAAATACAACGAACAGGGCGATCAGGACAATAATTACATTTTTTGCTATGCAGATTCTGTAAAAACAAGATCATTCCAGGTAAGTATAACCATAGAGTCCCGAACGGTAATTTGAAAGGAACTCCCTGCCCTCTTCAAGAGAGATTATGCCGGCTTTGACTGATGTTGTAACCCATGATTCAACAGTGCGAACCATTTTCTTTGGATTATATTGAACATAATCGAGTACTTCGGCAATTGATTCTCCGTCAATAACCTGGTCGATTTTGTAGCCGTTTTCATCCACTGATACATGAACAGCATTTGTGTCGCCAAACAGATTATGAAGATCGCCTAGAATCTCCTGATATGCACCTACCAGAAAAACACCTATATAATAAGGTTCTTTGCCTTTCAGCGGGTGTACAGGAAGATGATGGGATGAATTCCGTGTTGCAATGAAATTGTCGATTTTACCGTCGGAATCGCACGTCATATCCTGTATTGTAGCTGATATAGTCGGCTCTTCATTAAGTCGGTGGATAGGCATAATCGGGAATATCTGGTCAATAGCCCAGGCATCCGGTAAAGACTGAAATAATGAGAAATTACAGAAATACTTATCAGACAGTATCCTTGAAATCTGCCTGAGCTCTTGCGGAACATGCTTCATAGAATTTGCGATCTGAAAAATCCTGCGGGCTATTGACCAGAAAAGACGTTCAATCTGCGCTCTTGTCTTGAGTTCAATAAGTCCCAGGCTGAAGAGGTCAAGAGCTTCTTCACGGATCTGCTGGGCATCGTGCCAGGTTTCAAGCATCCGGGGCTGATTAACATTATCCCATAGAACATAAAGCTCTCTGACAAGCTCATGATCATGTTCATCAATGACCTCTTCATCATCCCACGATGGCAGTGTTGTAGTCTCAAGTACTTCAAATATCAACAAAGAATGATGAGCTGTAAGGGAACGGCCAGATTCAGTAATTACATTTGGATGAGGTATATTGTTTTTATCGCTTGCGTCAACAAACGTACTGACAGAGTCATTCGCATATTCCTGTAAAGTATAGTTTACACTGCTTTCACTATTTGATGAGCCGGTACCGTCATAATCAACTCCCAAACCGCCGCCGATATCTACAAACTCCACATTAAAGCCAAGCTTGCGAAGCTGAACATAGAACTGAGAAGCTTCCCGTAACGCGATCTTTATCCGCCTGATCTTGGTAACCTGGCTGCCGATGTGAAAATGTATCAGACGCACACAATCCCTCATCTTATTTTTCTCAATAAAGTCAATAGCTTCAAGCAGCTCGCTCGAAGTAAGCCCGAATTTGCTGGCATCTCCTCCCGATTCTTCCCACTTACCACTTCCCACACTTGCCAGCTTGATCCGGATACCCATGTTAGGCTTAACCTTCAGTCTCTTGGCAACAGAAGTAATCAGTTTCAGTTCATTTAGTTTTTCGACAACAATAAATATACGCTTTCCCATTTTCTGAGCCAGAAGTGCAAGCTCGACATAGTCTTCGTCTTTATACCCATTGCAAATTATAAGCGATTCAGGATCAGTATTTATAGCAATAACCGCATGCAGTTCAGGCTTCGATCCAGCTTCCAGTCCGATGTTGAATTTCTTGCCATGACTCACAATCTCCTCAACAACGGGTCGCATCTGGTTTACCTTTATAGGGTATATTATGAAATTCTGTGCTTTGTAGTCATATTCTTTTGAAGCCAGCTTAAAACAATTCGAAATACTGATGATACGGTCATCAAGTATATCGGGAAACCTTACCAGAACAGGTGTCGACACATCTGTAAGTATCAGTTCATCGAGCAGGTCTTTCAGATCGACAGAGACGCCGTTTTTCTGAGGTGTAACTGTTACATGCCCTTTTTCATTAATTGAAAAGTAATTTACACCCCACCCATTAATATTATATAATTCAGCTGAATCCTCAACACGCCATTTTCTCATTTCACTTATTGACTATGGTTCCTGTATTTAAAGATCAGAAATAAATGATTTTTGTGCAATGTTATTAAAATAACACGAATATGGGACAGGAAAATGGAAATATTTGTCTTGTCCTGTGGTGAAGCCACGGGAATGTTCATTCCGCAAATGAGGAACGGCGCGGTCTTTCAGTCCTGCAGTTTGAAATTGAAAGATTATAGAAGCAGAGGTTACTTTAAATTTGTAGATTTGCTATTAAGAAAAAAGTAAAAATATGAAGAGATCTTTTATAAGAGAAGGATACAAAGTGTTTATAATAGCTCCGGTTATGATATTTACACTTTCAACTCTAAAATCAAACGGGCAGGAATATGCAATCGGGGCTGACCTCTCATTTCTTAAAAGTGCAGAGGACAGAGGATTCGTTTTTAAAGAAAATGACACTGCCAAAACGGGTCTGCAGATTTTCAGGGATCATGGTTATAACTGGATAAGGCTTCGCCTGTTCCATACTCCGACAAATTTGCCTAACAATCTCGAATATACCATCGCACTTGCCAGGAAAGCCAGAGAAATGGGATTTAAATTTCTTCTCGATTATCATTATTCTGATACATGGGCCGATCCCGGGAAACAGTATATTCCCAAAGCCTGGGAAGGGAAGCAGCATAAAGAACTTGTGAAAGCTGTTTTCGAATATACAAGTGAAACGATTAAAGCTTTTCAGCAAGCGGGTGTTCTCCCGGAAATGGTGCAGATTGGAAATGAAGTGATTAACGGAATGTTATGGCCCTACGGAAAACTTCCGGGAAACTGGGATAATTTTGCCGAACTGATCGCGGCCGGCATCAATGGAGTATATGCAGGTTGTGAAACTCAGGAAAAACCAAAGATCATGATACATATTGATCAGGGGGGCAACAAAGAAAAGACAAAATATTTTTTCGATAAGTTCTTATCATATGGAATAAATTTTGACTACATCGGTCAGTCATACTATCCCTGGTGGCATGGCACTCTGCTCGATCTTCGTAATAATATGTACTTCATGGCAAAAGAATATAAAAAGCCTATAATCCTGGTGGAAGTTGCATATTGTGCATCACCGACAGAATATAAAAATAAACCTGCACCATTTCCAGAAACACCGGAAGGGCAAAAAGAGTTTCTGAATGATGTAAATGATATTGTACTTAATACTCCGGATAACCTTGGCGTGGGCATCTTCTGGTGGGAACCTGCTACGATGGGTGGCCGATCATCCCGTGATTTTTTTGATGAAAAAGGAAATGTTTTGCCAGTAATTACCGTGTTTGATAAATATACGAGGCGTTAATACCTGACTGTGAGGTTATACCAAAAGAGCACCACCTCCCCCTGACGGTACCGTCAGGGACGGGGTGGTTAACATGACTTTAAAATACCTCTCACAGTCAAATTTTATTACAACAACGGAATCGTTTTTATTTCAATCTTTGCAATAACCTTATACACAGGGTACAGATAGTACCCCAATCCCCATTGCGGTACAAGGTAACGGTCGAAAAAATTCCAGGTCATTAATCCATCATTCGACTGTGGTTCAAGTAAATAGGAAGCCAGATTTGCCATTGGTTGCGCAGTCCGGATAACTACAGTACCAACCGGAAAATCGATAGTATCTTTCAGAAATCTGCCTTTTACAACGTTTGTATAATGACCCTGGTTTAACCTGGCAGATCCTTTCAATTCACTGATTTCAAACTTTTCAACAGGTATTTTTAAAGACAAGGTGAGTTTTTCTATCTTGATTCCATGCCTCTTAAGAAGCTCCAGCACCTCCTGGTCTTTTACTGTTATCAGATAAGCAAACGGAAATTTGACATTCTTAGAGGCATAATAATCAATAAAATAAGGAATTGTAACTGTTTTCTGGCGATCACTTCTTTTAACACTTCTTCTTCCGTTTGCATCTGTAACCAGATCTGCCTCGTAAGTTTTTATTGTTACTTTTTCTGGTAATGGTCTAACCTTAAATTCTATTCCAAATGAGTCTGACACAGCAGGATTAAGTCCGCGATTAACTGTTTCGGCGTCAACTTCCTGCAGCATTTTTTTAATTTCGGATTTGTTGGCTGATGCGTAATCCAAAAGCGACTGGATCAGATAATAGCAGCCGAATACCCTCGTCTTGAAATCTGCATATACGTAGTTTTCATTAAGAATTCCTAATCTGTTGCGCAGACCGTAATAGTTGCTCATATACCGGGGATCCGCTGCATCATAGAACCATCCGTTTTCGGGTTGCATCATATTGTTAAACTCACCATAGTAGCAATTTTCTATTTTGTATTTATTAATAAGAGTTGCTGACATTTCAGGAATCATCCTGTTGCGCATATAGTTAATCAGGTCATTATTGCCATTCGGATTAACCATCCAGGTAAAGGTTACAGGCTCAACGTGATATGATCCGTCAGTCGTATGACAATCCATGAACACAGCAGGATCCCAGGTATTAAAGATTCTGGTTATGACACCCCTCACTTCAGGTGATTCGGTTTTCATACCGTCGCGGTTCAGATCAAGATATTGTTCATTATGCCTGACACCGACACCATTTACAGGACCGTTCTGGTAAGGCCTGTTGAGCTGGCTGATTTTCTCATTTCCGTCTGGATTAAAAAGCGGGCAGACAAGAAGCACCACATGTTGCAGGAGCCCGGGGTTTTTTTCAGAGAGAAGATCCCTGGCAAACATAAGTGCTGCCTCTTTCCCCTCGACTTCACCTGCATGTATATTTGCCTGGATATAAACAACAATACGCTTATCATTAATAAGCTGTTGCGGAGATTCCGGAAGAGGGTTGCCTATAATTAAAAGAGGTACATCCATGCCTTCAGATGACCTTGCAATCGTCTCTGTCCTGATATATCTTGATGTTTTCTTAAGCTGACTAATGAAAGTCATTACGTCATTGTAATTTGAAGTGGACTTAAAATCGGACTTTTCTGCAGTGGTCTGTAATTTCACCTGACTGCATACCTGGTTACCAGACATGAATATTGCAAAACCGAAAATCAGAAGTCTGTTCATTAGTAATTATGATTTATTCCTTAACTTATAATAGTAAAAATATAAAGGTATTCAATGAATACATGAATTCTGGCAGAAACAATGCACAAATAACCTGATAATTACATTTTTTTTGGCAAATATGAATAATTATTTATAGTTTAGCGCCCTTAATTAAAAACAGAATACCATGAACAAAGGAACAGTTAAATTTTTTAATGTCAGAAAAGGATTCGGATTCATCAAAGATGCAGATTCAGAAAATGAATATTTTGTACATGTATCCGGTCTGATTGACAAGATCAGGGAAAATGATGAAGTCACTTTCGAACTGGCTGAAGGCAAAAAGGGGATTAATGCAGTAAACGTCAAATTGCTTACTGCTTAATTGAAGATAAAAGAGGTTTATTATGAAGGCCGTCAAAAATTGACGGCCTTTTCTTTTTTTATCTGTTTTGAAAAAAACTTGCAGGTCATTTACAACCTGCAAGATAATTCAACAAAAGCCGGCAAGATAGATTAAAACAGTTCACTATCTTTTCTTCTCGGCTTTTTTTGCTTTTTTGGCAGCGCGTTTTTCTTTAAGAGATTTTGACGCCGCCTTTTTTACCTTTGATTGTTCTTTTGCTTTCTCGTGTGACATAGCTTAAAATTTTTGATTCAACAAGATATTCAAATATAAAAAAAACAATTATTGATAGATTTCATAGTTTTTAACAAATCATACATCAATGAACAAATTCTCCTGCATTTTTATCAAGCAGCCATAATACTTTTCCATGAGAAGAATTTATATGAAACGCAGGAAAGTACGCAGCAGTCTTCCTGTTTTTAAAAATATCCTCAACAATATGGGCTTTGGTGTGACCCGTCACAAGAAATGTAATTGCATCCGCATTGTTAATAACCTTTCCGGTAATAGTGACTCTTTTCTGTCCCGAAACAGGATGTACTGCGACTTCACAGACCCTACCGGAATCCATCAGTCCCATATTTTCCGGGAAGATTGAGGCAGTATGGCCATCATCGCCCAATCCAAGTATAATGAGATCAAACAAGGGAAGCTCATAACAGGAACGCGTATTATTCATTATCTCTTCTGAATATCTCAGAGCTTCTTTTTCAGGGTCATCCTCACCTCTGATCCTGTGAATATTATTTTCAGGGATAATAATTTTGTTTAAAAGTAAACTGCTGGTCATTCCATAGTTGCTTTCAGGATCATCAGAAGGAACGCATCTTTCATCTCCCCAGAAGAAATGAATAAAGCTCCAGTTGACCGATTTTGTATATTTATCAGCTAAGACTGAAAACAGAAGCTTCGGTGTATTACCCCCTGAAAGGGCAACCATTACAGGTGATTGTTTCTGTTCGGCTTTTTTTATTAGATTAACCAGATCAAGAGCAAATGCTTCTGCAAGCTCAATGGGCGTCGGAAATATTCTGGATGATCTGTTCAATTTAAAAACATTACATAAATTTACAACGATTCACGACTCACAACTCACAATACAAACCATCATCAGTCAGGTTCCTGCATGGATAGCGCCACGTAAGACCACATCCCTCAATCAGGTCATTTGAATTTGCCGGTCCCCATGTTCCCGCAGGATAACCATATATCTTGATTTCATGATTTTTCTCCCACGCTTTCTGTATAGGCTCGATGAATTTCCATGCAGTTTCAATTTCATCATCACGTGAGAAAAGCGTAGAATCAGCCAGCATAACATCATAAAGCAGTCTTTCATAAGCTGAAGGAACCCGTACATCAGCAAGATCTTTATAATGAAAATCCATGCTTACATTCTTTACATTAAATCCCGATCCGGGTTCCTTCATATCGAATTTGAGCAGGATGCCCTCATCAGGTTGTATCCGTATTATCATCTGGTTAGAGGTCAGCAGACCATTTTCCCTCTGGAACAGGTGATGTGGAGTTCTCTTGAAATGAATGACTATCTCTGTTACGCGTGTAGGCATACGCTTCCCGGTCCGGATGTAAAAGGGTACACCACCCCACCTCCAGTTATTGATAAAGAACTTAATTGCCACAAAGGTTTCTGTTCTTGAATCTGGTGCAACTCCTTTTTCATACCTGTATCCGGAAATACATTCTCCGCGAATAGTTGATCCGGTATACTGCCCTCTTATTACCTGTTTAGGTACATCTGCTTCCCTTATCGGTTGCAACGACTGGAATACTTTCAGAACTTCATTCCGTATAGCGTTGGATTCCATTGATGACGGGGGTTCCATTGCAGTAAGACCTGCCATCTGAAGCAGGTGGTTCTGGACCATATCCCGCAGGGCACCCGAAGATTCATAGTAGCCACCACGTTCTTCCACACCGATGCTTTCAGCTGAAGTGATTTCTACCCTATGTATATAATTTCTGTTCCATAAAGGCTCGAAAATGCCGTTGGCAAATCTCATAACAAGCAAATTCTGAACTGTTTCCTTACCAAGATAATGATCAATCCTGTAAATCTGGTCTTCAGCAATCAGCTCATGAAGATTCCTGTTCAGTTTTCTGCCTGATTCAAGGTCATAACCAAATGGTTTCTCGATAATGAATCTTCTGAAACCTGATGACTCTTCAGCCAATCCAGCCTTTGCCAGATTCAATGAAATACTTTCATACATGCTGGGTGGTGTCGCCATGTAAAAAATATAATTGGCATCAGTACCATATATGATGTCTGTCTCAGCCAGAATTGATTTCAGCTTCTCATAACTTTCGGCTGATAATTCATCCATTGACAGATAGGATAAGGATCCTGTAAAATTTTCTATTTGCCCTACATCAGGATTTTTATCTTCTGAAAAAGAAATAATGCTCTCTTTCATTTTTTTCCTGAACTCCTCATCAGATGACTGAGAACGTCCGATTCCAATAACAGCATATTTTTCAGGAAGCAGCTTCTGGGTTTTCAGGGAAAATAATGCAGGAATAAGTTTTCGCGATGTAAGATCCCCTGAGGCGCCAAATATAACAAGGATCAGATTCCCGGGATTTTCCATTTTCATTTCTCGAAGAATTTATTAATATCCTGATTATTCATGAGCAGATCTATTTCCACCAGTGATAAAAATATTTTTAATATCATGACGAAACAAATATAATAATCAGATTGTTCCATCAACCATTTTTAAAGTCAAAACGTATCAACTTTGGAAATGTTAATTATTAAGTTTATAACTTTTAAATCATATTTACACTATTCATTAAATATTTTCAGGATATTCGTATTATTTTTAAATAATTAAATTATATTTACAGCAAATTATTAAATGGGTGTTTAAACAGGATTCCATATTATCATTAATGGATTTCACAAGGTTAACTGGGAAAGGCTGAGAATGGTATATGGTATAGGATTAGGGATAACCGTTCTCTCGAAAAACAGAGAACGGTTTTTTTATAGATTTAATCAGACATAAAAAATTATCAGATGAAAACTGAGCGGCCGGGTGTTCAGGGATTGTACAGGCAGGAGTTTGAGCACGAAAATTGCGGCATTGGATTTGTAGCCCATCTGAAAGGGAAAAAATCTCATTCGATTATAAGCCAGGGTCTTGATATCCTCAGGAACATGACACACAGAGGTGCTGAAGGAGCTGACAGCAAAACCGGAGATGGTGCCGGTGTTCTGATACAGGTTCCCCGGGATTTCTACCTCATTCAGGGCTATTCCCTCCCGCCTGCCGGACAATTTGGAACCGGCCTGGTTTTTCTTCCTCAGGATAGTCTGGAGGCAGCAAAATGCGAGGAGATATTACTTAATATTATTAAAGAAGAAGGAGTTAATTTTATTGATTTCCGTGAAGTGCCCCGGAATAATTCTGTCCTGGGTGAAATTTCCCGCGCTGCGGAACCATATATCAGACAGATCCTGTTAGATGCCGATATTCCGCAGGATTCACTTGAACGCAAATTATATATAATAAGGAAGCGGACTGAAAAGATAATCCGTGATTCTGATCTCAGACAGAAGAGTTTTTTTTATATCCCGAGTCTCTCCACAAAAGTCCTGGTTTATAAAGGTATGCTGACATCTGTCCAGCTCGGGGAATATTTTCCTGATCTCAATGATGAACGTCTTCAAAGTGCTATCGCCCTGGTTCATTCGCGTTTCAGCACTAATACATTTCCAAGCTGGGATCTTGCCCAGCCTTTCAGAATGCTTGGACATAATGGTGAGATCAATACTATTAAAGGAAACAGGTTCTGGATGGAGGCAAGGGAATCGATACTAAAATCAGAAAAGCTTGGCGATCTTTCAAGGATCTACCCGATCATAGAACCCAATAAAAGTGATTCAGCATCACTCGACAATGTACTGGAATTCCTTGTTATGAGCGGGAAAACACTTCCCTATGCAATGTCGGTGCTGATTCCTGAATCGATAAACGCCAAAAATCCCATTTCCACCGAACTACGGGCATTCTATCATTACCATTCCACTTTTATGGAACCATGGGATGGCCCGGCATCTCTTATATTTTCCGATGGCAGGTATATTGGTGGCATGCTCGACAGGAATGGTCTCCGGCCATCGAGATATGTCATAACCAGGAACGACCTGATAGTGATGGGATCAGAAGCAGGCGTCCAGACTTTTTTACCGGAGGAGATCAGGGAAAAAGGACGGCTGAAACCCGGTAAAATGCTTCTTGTAGATACCGAAGCAGGTAAAATATTTTATGATAATGAACTGAAAGCCAAACTTGCGAATGAGTTTCCATATGGGAAATGGATCCAGCAGAATATGGTAAATCTCGAAGAAATTGAAACAGGTCAGGTGGTAACACCTGAAATGGGTCCTGCCTATGATAAGTACATAACTTCTTTCAATTACTCAATGGAAGATATCGACAGGATTATCCGGGAAATGGCTGCCACAGGCAAAGAACCAATCGGTTCAATGGGAAATGATGTTCCGGTTGCTGTGCTTTCAAGAAAGCCTTACAGGCTGTTCAACTATTTCAAGCAGTTATTCGCACAGGTCACCAATCCGCCTATTGATCCCATCAGGGAGGAGCTGGTAATGACTCTGTCTGGTTATCTCGGGTCACTTCAACAGAACCTGCTTGATGAGTCACCCGATCATGTAAAAATGGTAAGGTTCAGAAATCCGGTGATTTCCAATACTTATTTTCAGGTAGTTAAAAATTTACGTTACAAAGGATTTTCAGCTGCTAACCTGATTATGCTTTTCAATGCAAGTAAAGGTGCTGAAGGTTTACAAAATGCTGTTGAAAAGCTATGCCTGGATGCCGAAAAAGCGGTTGATGAAGGGAAAAATTATATCATATTATCCGATCGTGGTATTGATGAAAACACAGCACCGATTCCATCATTAATGGCAGTATCTGCTGTTCACCATCATCTGATTGAAAGACGAAAACGTATGCAGATTGATATTGTTGTTGAATCTGCCGAACCGCGCGAAGTGATGCACTTTGCACTGCTTTTTGGTTATGGAGCCAGCATTATCAATCCTTACATGAGCTTCGCCATAATTGACAGGCTTGTAAAAGATAAAGCCTTGCAGCTTGACTATCAGAAAGCTGAAGAAAATTATATCAACTCGATCAATAAAGGTATCCTCAAGATAATGTCAAAGATGGGGATCAGCACATTAAGAAGCTATCGTTCATCGCAGATATTCGAAGCTGTCGGGATACATCCGGATGTTATTGACAGATATTTTGCCGGTACCATCACACGAATCGGTGGCATAGGTTTGAGCGAGATTGCTGAAGAGGTTTTAATACCTCACAGGACGGCCTTTACCGAGGAACAACAACCCGAGATACTGACCGAAGGAGTTTATTCATACAGGAAACATGGTGAACACCACGCGTGGAATCCTGAAACTATATCGCTTCTTCAATGGAGTACAAAGACAGGAAACAGGGATAAATTCAGGGAATATAGCTGCCGGGCCAACAAAGATACAGCACATCCCGGATTCATAAGAGGCTTGTTAAGGATCAAAAAGAATCCTATCCCTCTTCAGGAAGTCGAACATGCTGAAAACATAATGAAGCGTTTCGTAACCGGAGCGATGTCATATGGTTCTATCAGCCGCGAAGCACATGAGACGATAGCAATTGCCATGAATCGTATTGGTGGTCGAAGCAATACAGGGGAAGGCGGTGAGGATCCTGAACGTTTTAAGCCAAGGGAAGACGGAGATAGCACAAGAAGCGCAATTAAACAGGTCGCAAGTGGACGTTTCGGGGTGACAGCGGAGTACCTGGTTAACGCCGATGAAATACAAATAAAAATTGCACAGGGGGCTAAACCTGGTGAAGGTGGTCAGCTTCCGGGTCATAAGGTCGACAGGATTATTGCAAAAACCAGATATTCAATTCCTGGAATCACACTTATATCTCCCCCTCCTCATCACGATATTTACTCAATCGAGGATTTGTCCCAACTGATCTTCGATCTGAAGAATGTCAATCCCAATGCAAGGATAAGCGTAAAGCTGGTTTCGGAAAGTGGTGTCGGAACTATTGCAGCCGGTGTCACCAAAGCCGGTGCTGACCTGATCACCATCAGTGGTTATGAGGGAGGAACCGGCGCAAGCCCTTCATCCTCGATAAAACACGCTGGGTTGCCCCTTGAGCTTGGCCTGGCAGAAACACAACAGACACTGGTAATGAATAACCTGCGTCGCAAGGTTATCCTTCAGGCTGACGGTCAGCTGAAGACCGGCTGGGATGTTATTATGACTGCTCTGTTAGGTGCTGAAGAATTCGGATTTTCGACCTGTGCACTTATTGTCCTTGGCTGTGTAATGATGCGCAAGTGTCATCTGAATACCTGTCCGGTTGGTATAGCTACCCAGAATCCGGAACTCAGAAAAAGATTTATGGGAAAAGCCGATAATCTTGTGACTTTCTTCCGGTTTCTGGCAGAAGATATACGGGAATACCTTGCTGATATGGGATACAGAAGACTTGATGAAATTATTGGCCGGGTTGACCTGCTTGAACGTAATCCGGATGTGGACCACTGGAAGACCAGTAACCTCGACCTGACAGGATTGCTTACCCTTCCTTCTGAAGCAAAAGTAAATTCAATGCATTGCGTTGAAAAACAGGAGAGTAAAACAAGGCACATTATTGATATCGAATTAATTGCCGAAGCAGAAAAGGCAATAATGGATAAGCAACCGGTGGAGATCCGGAAGACAATTCGAAATACTGACAGAACTACCGGTGCCATGCTATCGGGGAAGATTGCTGCTCTGTACGGATCAGCAGGATTGCCTGACGGAACCATCAGATGCATATTCAATGGTTCGGCAGGTCAGAGTTTCGGAGCATTCCTCTCCCCTGGTGTTGAACTGTACCTGGAAGGCGATGCAAATGACTACCTTGGAAAAGGGCTGTCGGGAGGCAGGATAATTGTTGTTCCTCCTCCGGGTTCGGCTTTTGAACCGGATAAAAACATAATAATCGGGAATACAGTTCTTTATGGAGCAACAAAAGGTGAAATATATATTTCTGGAGTCGCAGGCGAACGCTTTGGTGTACGTAACAGCGGGGCAAATGCGGTGGTTGAGGGAGTAGGGAACCATTGCTGTGAATATATGACAGGGGGTCGGGTGGTTGTTTTAGGCAGCACAGGGAGCAACTTTGCAGCAGGAATGAGCGGAGGAATTGCTTACGTTTTTAATGAAAAAGGGAATTTCGATTATTACTGCAACATGGGAATGGTTGAATTATCACTTGTTGAAGATCTTGGCGATATCAATGAGCTTCTCGAACTAATATCACGTCATTTACAGTTCACACAAAGTAAAAAAGCAAAGATGATCCTGGATGACACTGAAAAGTATCTTCCTTTATTCATAAAAGTTATTCCTTATGATTATAAAAAAGTGCTCCAGGAACAAAAGCTGGAAGAGATACGAAAGAAAATAGCTGATGTTGAAATGGATGTGGAATTTGGTACAGGATTAAAGTCGGACGTAAATAGAATCAATAGTTAATCAGATTATTATGGCTGATGTCACAGGATTTCTGAAAATAAAAAGGAAGGAAGCCGGGAACAGACCTCTTCATGAAAGAATATATGATTACAGTGAGGTTGAACAGACGCTGAACAGCGAGGACAGGATGCTGCAGGCTTCAAGGTGCATGGATTGCGGCGTTCCTTTTTGTCACTGGAGCTGCCCTGTCGACAATTTGATTCCTGAATGGAATGACCTGCTTTATAAAGGAGAATGGAAACGTGCTTATGACAGACTTATTGCAACAAATAATTTTCCGGAATTTACAGGCAGAATCTGTCCCGCAAGCTGTGAACATGCATGTGTTCTGAATATCAACCAGGAGCCTGTTACAATACGTGAAAATGAAGTAGCAATTACAGAGAAAGCATTTGCTGAAGGATATGTCAAACCTGTTCCACCTAAAGCCCGTACAGGTAAGAAAGTTGCAGTGATAGGCAGTGGTCCGGCAGGTATGGCGGCTGCCGATCTCCTGAATAAAGCCGGCCACCTGGTTACACTGTTCGAGAAAGATGAAAAAGCCGGTGGACTGCTGAGATTTGGCATCCCCGATTTTAAGTTAAGCAAGGCAACTATTGACAGGCGTCTTGATCTTATGATTAAAGAAGGTCTGATAATCAGGACAAGTGCGAATATCGGGAAAAATATTCCTGTTCAGGAAATCATCGATCAGTATGACGCCATTTGCATTGCAATAGGAGCAGCACAACCCCGTGACCTTTCAATTGCAGGCAGGGAACTTTACGGGATCCATTTTGCTATGGATTTTCTTGCTGCGCAGAACAGAATTACTGCCGGGCAAATGTTTATTACCGGCAATCAGATTATTGCTGAAGGCAAAAAGGTACTGGTAATAGGTGGCGGTGATACCGGATCTGACTGCGTGGGTACTGCCATCCGTCAGAAAGCAGGGAGTGTAACCCAGATTGAGATCCTGCCAAAACCACCTCTTATACGAACACCTGATAATCCATGGCCTTATTGCGGGAAAATACTTAAAACTACTACCTCGCATGAGGAGGGTTGTGAACGGTTGTGGAGCTTAACAACAATTAAGTTTGTAGGTTTTGATAACCACGTTAAAGGCGTTGAAGTGGAAGAGGTAGAATGGGAATATATTGATGGGAAATACTCGATGAGATCTGTTCCGGGTACCTTCAGGATGATTGATGCTGATCTTGTGCTTCTTGCACTTGGATTTGTTCATCCGGTTCTGGATGGATTACTGTCAGAATCAGGACTGGAGCTTGACAGCAGAAAGAATGTAAAAGTCAACAGCAACCAAAGTACCAGCAGACAGAAGGTATTTGCAGCAGGTGATGTAGTAAGTGGTGCAAGCCTTGTAGTTAATGCAATTGCGTCAGGTAGAAGGGCTGCAAAAGAGATAGACAGATACCTTCGGAATATCTGAAATTTTAACTCCCGCTTGTCGCGCAGATATTCAATGCCTTAGACTACCCTCAGAGCTTCGGCAGGATTAGTACCGGCTGCCTTAATAGTCTGATAACTAATTGATAGCCAGCCTATAATAAGCACTATCAGTGTCGCAAAAATATATATTATCGGATTAACGCTCACCTTGCTGGCAAATCCTTCAAGCCAGTACTTTGATCCAAGCCATGCAATTGGATATGCAATTACAGATGAAATCAGAATCAGGTAAACAACTTCCTTTGATAAAAGATTCAACACCACCTGGATGGAGGCGCCATACGTCTTTCTTATTCCAATTTCCCGGGTCCTTTTATTTGTGATATATGTTATCAGACCTATCAATCCCAGACACGCTATAAATATTGCCAGTATCGAGAAAAGAATGAATATTTTACCGGTTTTCATCTCTGCGCTGTAAAGGTTATTCCATGAATCGGTGAAAAAATCATATTGGAACGGTTGCCTGGTGGTAAATCTCTGCCATTCCTGCTCTATTGCCTTAATTGTCTCGTTTATATTATTGCCTGATAGTCTTACTGTTGCAAACTGGTCACCTCCTCCCGGTCCCATAACGGTAAAACAGACAGGAGTAATTTCCTTATGCATCGATTCAATATTAAAATCTTTCATAATCCCTATTATCTGCCGTCGCAGGAATTGCTGCGGACCTCTTGGCTCTACAATAAACTTGCCAACCGGATTCTTCAATCCAAGCGATTTGACTGCTGTTTCATTTATCAGGATAGCAGTGGAATCTGTACCAAATTCACGCGAGAAAAAGCGTCCTTCAACAAGCTGAACACCAAGCGCCTGAGGAAAATCCAGACTAACACCTGTCTGATTGATGAGATATGTATTCTTTTCAGGATCTTCATCTTTAAGAAATCCATTATTATTAAATGTTGTCCCGGGTACAGCCCGGGAAAAACCTACCTTTTCTACACCAGGTATCTGCAGAAGCCGGTCTCTGAATGGTGCCATCTGCCTGAAGAAAGCATCAGGTCTGCGAATAACAATAAGATTCTCCTTTTCAAAACCAAGATCTTTTTTTGTCATGAAATTCAGCTGATTGTAGACAATAATTGAACCTATTATTATTATAATGGAAACTGTAAACTGGAACACAACCAGGATCCCCCGGAGAGTTTTTGACATGGATCCCGGATTAAGCGTACCCTTTAAAACATCAACCGGTTTGAATGAAGCAAGGACAAAAGCTGGATAAAACCCTGCCGATATTCCGACAATAAAAATCAATATTAGCAGTGATATTATTCCTGTAAAACTATTAAGAAGACCCACCGATATTTCTTTACCCGTAAGCTGATTGAAAGAGGGGGTCAGAGCATAAATAAGTAATACTGCCAGGAAAGCTGCAATGGTAACTATAATCAGCGATTCTCCCAGGAACTGGAAGACAAGACCCGATCTATTAACTCCGGCAACTTTCTTTACCCCAACCTCTTTTGCCCTGCTGGCCGATTTTGCGGTAGCAAGATTGACATAATTAATAATTGCAATCACAAGGATCATAAGAGCTATAACAGCAAAAATATATACTGTTGAAAGGGAATCCGGTGGTTCAAGATTATACTGCGGAGCACCCTTCAGATGAATATCTTTAAGCGGTTCAAGAACATATCTGAAATCATTACCGGCTTTCCTGAAATCATCGACAGAAAGCCCAAGAAACTCCTGAAGCTGCGGCCCGACATATTTAATAACCATGCCCTGGAGTTTTTCTTCCAGCATGCTCTTTTCAATACCTTCTTTTACAACGATATACGTATAGAAGTTATGACTGACCCAAAATTGATTATTGGCTCTTCCGGGATAAGTGCTCATTGAAGCAAGCATATCAAATTTTATATGCGAATTATCAGGGACATCCTGAACAACACCTGTAACAGTATAGAGTATTGTATCTTCCTCAACGCTCATACTTTGACCCATCGGATCCTGATCTCCAAAATATTTTTTTGAGAATTCTTCTGTAAGTACCATGGAACGGGGTTGTACCAGTGCAGTTTTCGGATCACCTTTCAATAATTTAAAATCCAAAACACTGAAAAATGTTGAATCAGCAAACAATACCCCGTCCTCATTAAACTTTTTATCCCCGAATCGTATCAGCCAGGCTCCCATCCTTGTTACCCTGGTAACGCGAAGAATTTCTGGATAATCATTAAGCATTGCCTGTGCCATGGGAGCAGCCGTAATTGCCTGGTTAATTTCTCCTCCCGACATTCTTCCGACAACTTTCGGTCTGTAAATGTTCTCATAATTCTCATGGAACCTGTCATAACTGAGCTCATTTAATACATATAAAGTGATGAACAGGAAACTTGTCAATCCGATTGCAAGACCTGTAATATTCAGAATGACAGATCCTCTCTGTTTCCTCATATTCCGGATGGCATTGATAAAAAAGTTCTTAAACATAGACAGCTTCTTAATTTCGATTAGGTATATCGAGATAAAGACTTTATAATATCAGACATGTTGCATGTGATATTACCAAAAAAAAGGATCTGACTCCAAGAGCCAGATCCCTGAAAGTATCAATTATTAATTGGTTAATCCCTGTCAGCTATTAGTCTCAGATCCTTAACTGTACTTATCAATCTGATCAGTTCAGCACGATATCCTTCCTCATCCTGACCTCTTGCCCTGCTTGCAAGATTTATTGAGCTTTCAAGGGTAGCATTTCCCTTGAATTCAGAATCTCTAAGTATCATCCCGAATTCTGCAACAGCAGCTGCGAACCTGAGGTTTTCAGAAGCTCCTTCAATCTCATCACCATAGCTTTTAACCGGTTTCTCAAGGAGCATACTTATGTTACCATCAGGTTTTTTATAACGTACCTTAATTGTAAGCAGCTCATCTGACAGATTTTCTTCTTTTGTATTCCGGGAAACCTGGTATTTAAGAGGATCAACTGAAGGCACTCTCTCATCAGAGCCAGCCGGAACAATCTCATAAAGTGCAGTTACATTATGCCCCGCTCCCATTTCGCCTGCGTCTTTAGTATCATCATTAAAATCTTCATCATTAAGCAGCCTGTTCTCATATCCTATCAGCCTGTATGACTGGACCCTTGAGGGATTGAATTCAATCTGAAATTTCACATCCTTTGCTATTGTGAACAAAGTTCCACCAAACTCACGAACCAGCACCCTGTGTGCTTCCTGGAGATTGTCGATATAAGAATAGTTGCCATTACCCTTGTCAGCAATTATTTCCATCTTGTCATCTTTAATATTACCCATTCCAAATCCCAGTACTGTTAAGAAAACCCCACGCTCGCGGTTTTCCTCAACAAGGCGTTCCATTCCTCCGTTACTTGATTCCCCGACATTAAAATCACCATCAGTTGCAAGTAGGATCCTGTTATTACCACCTTTTATAAAATTCTTTGATGCTTCAGAATATGCCATTCTCAGGCCAGCACCACCGGCGGTTGATCCGCCTGCTTCAAGGTGATCAATAGCCCTCATAATGGCCTCTTTCCTGTTACCAGGCGTTGATTCAAGTACCAGACCGGCTGCCCCTGCATAGACAACAATAGCAACTTTATCCTCAGGACGTAATTCATTTACAAGAAGTCCGAACGCTGATTTAAGAAGCGGAAGCTTATTGGGAGAATTCATTGAACCAGATACATCAATCAGGAATACCAGGTTTGAAGCCGGAAGGGAGGATTTGTCAATACTTTTCCCGCGTAACCCGACCTGAAGAATCTGATGCTTTTTATTCCACGGACAGATGGCCAGTTCGGTATAAACAGAGAAGGGATGTTCACCCCTCGGTTCAGGATAATCGTACTTGAAGTAATTGATCATCTCTTCGATCCTTACTGCATCAGCTGGAGGCAGGGTTCCGCCATTGATGAATCTCCGGATATTGGAATAAGATGCATTGTCAACATCAATTGAAAAAGTTGATAACGGATTGTTTCTTACATTTTTAAAGCCGTTCTCATTGACCGCTGCATAACCTTCAGTATTAAAATTATTATTATATCGCTGAAAATATGGCAACGGACTATCCATACAATCTACTACCATCGCCGCTGATTTGAAGACCCCTTTCCGTTTAGAAGCATCATATCCTGTGACCACAACTTCATTTATCGCGGTCAAATTCGGCATCATTACCACATTTATAATACTTTTCTCACCAATCTTCTCTTCAACAGTAATATAACCTACATAAGAAAAGATTATCACCTTGTCCATCTGTTCCACCATAATCTTATAAAATCCGTTTATATCGGTTAAAGTTCCTTTTATTGTACCTTTAACCATAACATTTACTCCCGCGATAGGCTGCCCCTGGTCATCGAGTACCCTGCCGGTAATAGTCCTTGATTCAGCAAAAGCAATCATAATTGCTGCAAGAATCAGTATTACGAAAATTTTTAAACTATTTTTCATGATTTTTAAATTTTAGATTAAACATTTACCATAGGATGCGGGAATTTCTGTAATTCCATAAAACCGTGGAATATATTTTGTATTTCATTTATCTTTAGGGAAGCATTTAGCGTGGAGCATGGAGCGTGGAGCATGGAGCATGGGGCATGGGGTATGAGGCATGGGGCGAGGATTCCCCCTTTGAAGGGGGTTAGGGGGATGTAATAGCAAATATCACTGAACTCAAATGTTATTAAAGAAGGATTAAGAAAACATGATTTTAAAGCTAACCGGGAAAAGAGCTCATCAAAAAACTGATGAAGAGCTGTTAGCTGAATTCAGTTCTTCAGGAGATCTTGAGATCCTGGGAGAACTCTATCCAGGGTATATTCACCTGGTTTATGGTGTGTGCCTTAAATATTTGAATGACAGGGACGAAGCCAAGGACGCTGTTATGCAGATCTTTGAAAAACTGATAATTGAGATACCCAGGCAAAAAATTGAGAACTTCAGAAGCTGGCTACATGTTGTGACCAGAAATTATTGCCTCATGGAGTTAAGATCAAAAAAATCGCATGAAGAAAAGCTTAAGGAATGGACAATAGATTCCGGTAATTATATGGAAAATGCTAATGATATGCATCCTATTGACAAAGATGAACCGGATATGGAAGAAGCGCTTGCAGACTGTATAGAAAAACTGAAGTATGAACAGAAAAAATGCATCCGGCAGTTTTATTACGAGAGCAGGTGTTATAACGAGATCGCAAAAAATCTCTGTATTGATGAAAGAAAAGTGAAGAGTCATCTTCAGAATGGTAAAAGAAATCTGAAAATTTGTCTTGAAGAGAAAAATGAAAGGAAAAGATAAAAATAAGAAAAGTACACTCTCTGAATTTATCCGGTATACTAGAGGAGAAATGACATCAAGAGAGGAGAATGCTTTCCAGAGGAAACTCCAGAAAGATCCTTTTGCAGAAGAAGCAACCGAAGGTTTTTCCGAAATATCACACCAGGAAGCAGATAAAGACCTGGAGCGCCTTGGGAAGCGACTTAAAAACAGGATCAGAGGCAGAAATAGAATAATATATTACCGCATTGCTGCTTCAGTCGCGGTGCTTATGATTATCTCTTCGGTATTTTTAATCATACAAAGATATAAGCCGGTCAGGCAACTCAGTGAAACCATTGTGACTCCGTCTGCATCGGAAAAAACTGATGCAATCACGCTTACCGAACCCCTGGTGGCCGAATCAAAAAGTGAGACAGCCGTTCCGGAAATGGAAGCTGAACAGGAAATCACTGATAGTTTAGCAGATACAACAATATCAGCTGAAACAATAATTGCAGCATTTGCAGATACAACGCAAGTACTTGCCATTGCCGAAAAAAAAGATACTGGCATATTGATTACTGCGGATCAGATAGCTGCTCCAGCGGCAAAATTCAGGATGCAGGAAATACCAGACCTAAATGTCAGGGGTAAAATACTCTCTTCAGACGACAAACAGCCTATTGCCGGAGTTAATGTAGTAGTGAAAGGAACATATACAGGAGCAATCACAGATATAGGAGGCAACTTCAATATCACACTTCCCAATGAAACAAACCGCACTCTTGTTGCAAATTACATCGGAATGGAACGGAAGGAATTCCAGGCGGTAAGCGGATCAGTGATGCAGGTTGAGCTTGATCCTTCGGAAATGGCATTGAGTGAAGTTGTTGTTGTTGGATATGGTACTGCTAAAAGGGCTGAAGCTGAACAGACTGACTATCAATCACCCCAGCCAGTTACAGGCAGAAGCAATTTCAACAGGTACATTGAGGAAAATATTAAAAGACCACAGACTTTGCCACAAGGTGAAAGAGCCGTTGCAGTCATCAGGTTCGTGGTACGGACCACAGGTACTATCGACAGTTTAAAGGTCGTAAGTAGTCCCGGTGATGAATTCGCCACTGAAGCAATAAGGCTTATCAGGGAAGGACCTGCCTGGAAACCGGGAGAAGAAAACGGTGTACCTATCGATGATGAAGTAAGGGTCAGAATAGTATTCAAATAAATCTCAACGCCAGTATAGTAATAATTTACTGGATATTAAAAAAGCGGATGTCAAAAGTACATCCGCTTTTAATATTCGTATACGATTGATTTTAATACCCTGTATTTTGCTTTAGTTTATCAGGATTCAACTGAACCTGGTAAAATGGGATCGGGAATAAAAGCTCAAAATCGGCTACAGTATTGAATGTGGTGGGTGCATCAACATTAAATCCTGTTTCTTCAGCCGGATAAATTGCCCCGTTTGCAAAATGAGCATTCATAACTGACTGCAATCTTCCTGTTCTGAGCAGGTCGAACCAGCGATGTCCTTCAGAAAAGAATTCGATCCTTCTTTCATGTTCAATAGCAAGAAGCATGGATTGTTTGGAAGCTGCAATAGATGCATCTGTGGTTAATTCTGAACGTTCACGGACGTCTTCAACAAAAGGTAATGCTTCCGCAGGCAGGTTAAGTTCGGCCTTTGCTTCTGCGCACATAAGAAGTACATCAGCAAAACGCAAAATTACGAGGTCACTTCCTGAATCTGTTACAGTAGTTTGCCCAAGATCAGTATATTTCTTTGAAAAATACAGATATCTGGGAGTCCAGGTGACACTTGGCAGGCTGTCAACATAGATCCATCTTTCATCATTATCTTCAAATTCGCGTATAATCGAAGTTGTCATCAGGTATTCACCGGAACCTGATTTCAGGTAAGGTGCTGATCCGATTTGTTCATTTGGGAAATGTCTGGCCATTAATGGATTGGCCATAGATGGAGAATATCCTCGTCCATACTGGACTGCAAAGATAATTTCAGCATTATTAGGCTTGGCAGCATCGAAGACATCAAAATAATTTAGCAAAAGTGAATGCACTCCGGCCCCTATAACATCTTCCAGAACATCATAGGCTTCCTGATATCTGTCCAGGGTCAGATATACCTTGCCCAGTAATGTCATTGCTGCAAGACTGGTAGCTCTGCCTTTTTCAGCATTAACAGTATAGCTTTGCGGCAATAAATCAATTGCATCTGTCAGATCTGTAATAATCTGGATGTAAATATTATCAATCGTTTCCTGTCCGATTGCAAATGCCTCATCGGTAGTTGTTATATCAGTAAGCACTAACGGGACCGAACCAAATATACGGACCAGGTTAAAATACATCAGAGCCCGTAAGAATTTACATTCACCTTCAAACCTGTCGGCTAAAGCCTCAGTCAAAGTCACATTGGCCATTTTTGCCAAAACCAGGTTTGCCCTTGAGATAACCTGATAAGAACCTGACCAAAGGGAGGTTGCAATACCGCTGGTTGAAACAACATTCGATTCATTCATACTGATGTTATCGAGATTATTGTTAAACTTGCTGTTAAAGGTATTATCAGAAGCCAAATCAACAACCTTAAGGTAATTATCGTACGCAGCTCTCAACGACAGATAAGCATCGTTAATACCAAATTCAAGCTCCTCCTTTGTAGAATAAAAGCCTCCCTCAGTCAATGAATCCATGGGATACCTGTCAAAAAAGCTTTCGCTGCATGATAAAGTGACAAGCATTATTGCTATAAAACCAATTAATCTCTTTGTTTTCATTTTGTAAAATTTTAAGAAATGAATAGAGTAAAAGAATTAAAAACCGAGACTGATTCCGATTGAACTATTCCTGGATAAAGGATAAGATCCAAGATCATATCCGTTTGAAATGGCATTGTCTCCGTTTGTATTACCTTCAGGATTCCAACCAGGATACTTCGTGAAAGTATGAAGGTTCGTAACAGTAAGATATACTCTCAGGCTAGATACTCTGATTTTTTGCAAAACAGATTTAGGAACATTGTATCCAAAAGAGATATTTCTGACCCTCAGGAAGCTCGTTTCAAAAACGTAACGGCTGTTGGTTGTGATATTTGTGCTCAGAAATTTTGATCCGGCTCTTGGAGTTTTTCCGTCACCCGGATCTTCTTCTGATATCCAACGGTTTTCAGCAATACGTGCAATTGTGTTTTCCAAATGCCTGTTCAGGGAGATTGCGCGTTCAAATTGATTTACAACATAACCTCCATATGAGCCATCAAGTAATATATTCAAATCAAGACCTTTATATTGGAATGTGTTAGTCAGACCATATACAAACTTTGGTTGAGCATTTCCGATCAGCTGCATATCATTAGCTGTAATTTTACCATCCGGAACACCTTCAGGACCAGAGACATCCTCATAGCGAAGATCACCAATGCCCTGTGAACCAAACTGTGGATAATCTAACAGATCCTGTGCATTATTGAAAGTTCCGACGATCTTATAAGCATAAATATCAGCCATAGGTCTTCCAAGGTAATTGCGGGTATAGCCTGATTCTGAACCATAGACTTTTGCGTCGCCATTTAATGCGGTGATTTCATTCCTGTTTAACGAAATGTTGAAATTTGTTTCCCATGTCAATGGTTTAATAAGGTTCCTTGAATTCACTGTAAGTTCAAGACCTGTGTTTCTGACATTACCAATATTTTGCATAGAATTGGAAGCTTTCCCGTTAATAGTCGGAATGGAAGCCGAAAGGATGATATTACTGTTACGCTCGTAAACATCAATATTAAAGTTTACACGATCATTAATTATTCCAAGATCGATCCCTGCATCAAACTGTTTGTTCTTCTCCCATCCCAGATTAGCATTTGAGAAACCAGCAGGAGCGTATGTAAGTACCCGTGTATCAGTTGTCCCGAAAAGATAATAACTCTTTGATAAGATTGTTAGCCATGCATATGACCCTGAAACTCTGTCGTTTCCAGTTTCCCCATAGCTTAACCTCACCTTTGCTGTTGAGACGAAATTCACATTGTCCATAAATGATTCATCGCTGACATTCCATGCTATAGATACAGATGGGAATATCCCTGCCCTGTTATCAGGTCCGAAACGGCTGGAGCGATCTCTGCGAAGAGAACCGGAAAGGATATACTTTCCTGCGTAAGAATAGTTGATCCTGCCAAAAAAAGCATCCATAACATATTCGTCCTTTGATGAAGCACCGGTCGTCAGAATTGCCCCTGAAACGTTTTTAATACTGGTGTTAATAAATGCAACAGGATTATCTACATCGGTTCGGGGAGAAACAGTCAATGAATAATTTTCCTGTTTTGATACATCGTATCCAAGCAGGGCTGTGAAAATATGATCATCCCCTATTGTGAAATTATAGGTTGCAGTATTGGACCAGTACCAGTTTGTACCAGTATTGTTTGTTCTTTGTGCGGTGATCTGTGCAAGGTTAGGAGTGGAAATATTACCTGTATTTCCATTGCCTCTTGCAAGAAATGCCTCCCTGTACATTTCTCTCTTCGAGTTTGAAATGCCAAGGTTAAGGGTTGACTTCAATACCAATCCCTTGACGGGTTCAAAGGAAATAAAAGTATTTGCAGTCTGTCTTAATGCATAGTTATAATCAAGGTTAGCATCAAGTTTGTTGAGAGGATTGGAAAGCTGGTCATTGAAGATAGTCTTCATCTCAGCATCCTGTACAATGATGAAATAGTCACCATTATCTTTCCAGACAGGTAAAATTGGTATATTACTTACAGCATCCGCTAGTATACCACTTGCATCTGTAGCGGTGTTACCTCCTGAAGTGGATTGAGAACGGGTAAGGGAATATGTTGGTGCTATATTAACCCCGACTTTAAGTTTTGTAGTAAGATTAGCATTAAAAGAAGCTCTCAATGAATATCTTTTTTCAAAACTATTGATGATAACTCCCTCGTTATCAAGGTAACCCAGAGAAAGATTAAAGTTCATTTTTTCTGAACCACCGGTTGCGCCTAATTGATAGTTCTGGAAAGGGGCTGTACGGAAGATAACATCCTGCCAATCTGTATATACCCAACGCTCCGGCTGATTCAGGAAATCGGGAATTGCCAGGCCAAGGTTTGTCCTAGCTTCCTTAGCCACCTCTACAAACGTTTCAGCGCTGGCCATCTCGTACCTTTTAACAACCTGTTGTATACCAGAAGTGGCATCAAAGGTAAATTTTGTTTTCCCCAGTCTTCCACTCTTTGTTGTAACCATAATTACACCATTACCGGCACGAGAACCATAAATTGCTGCTGATGCTGCATCTTTAAGGATATCAATACTTTCAATATCATTTGGCAGAATTGAATTAAAGATATTTGCATCATCAGTAGGGTAGCCGTCAATAACATAAAGAGGACTGTTACTGCTGGTTATTGATCCATTACCCCTGATCCTGATATAAGGAGCACTTCCCGGGTCACCGGTAGCCTGCTGAAATCTTACTCCGGCAATCTGTCCAACCATGGCCTGCGCCGTGTTAGGAACAGGAATACCTGAAAGTTTTTCAGAATTTACAGACGAAATAGCTGTTGAAACCATCGCTTTGCTTTGTGTTCCATAACCAATAACAACAACTTCCTCCAGACCAACAGCTTCTTCAGTCAAAACGACATTGATACTGGGCTGACTTGTATAAACGATCTCCTGTGTTGCCATCCCGACAAATGAAAATACTATCGTTGAATTCCTTGCAACACCTGATAATGTAAACCTCCCATTAGTATCAGTAAGAGCTCCGGTAGTTGTTCCCTTGATTGATACCGTAACTCCTGATAACGGATTTCCCTGATTATCTGTTACTTTACCAGAGATTGTAGTCTGCTGCTCAACTGCTGCAGGATCATTTATTACAGCAGATGATACGGGAACTATCGAAAATAGCATAAAAGAAAGCAAAAAGATTGTACTGAAAAGTACTTTCATCCTGCCTCTTTTTCGAAAGCATGATTTGATAAAATCTTTTTTCATAGATTAGTAAATTTAGTTTTAGTTAGTTAAAATAGGTTTTCTTCAAAGCCCGGGCTCATTCAGGCTGAATGAATTTAGTTATCCATAGGCAATAAGATTTAATTACACAGGAAATAAGTGTTCAAATTACAAGATATCCATTTTTAATATTGTTGGTTGCGTTTTGTTGGAAAATAATGAAAATTTATATCTTGATGCAAATTCAGGAAGTTTAAAGAGATTTAATATTTTTAAAGTCTAAAGAATATTCATCAGGTATTAATGCTAAGAAAAATAATTTGTCTTCTGATAATATATGCGGCTTTAATCTATAATGAAGCTTCAGGTCAACCGGTCGATTCCACAACATTCAGGCTTAATCCAAGGTTAAGCTTCTACACATTCGAAAAGAGCGCCGAGTTGCTCCTCCATATACCACAAAACCGTATTTACAATAACCTGTCAGTCAGCCTGAAGATAAATAATGATTCTGTTGGCTTTTGGAAAGGCCAACCAGGGAAGAAGCTGTTAAGATTGCCTTTTAATATTAATATACCACCCTCTGATTATAAAATAGTTGCTGATATTGCTGTCACAGGCAGCAATCTGAAATTCCGGGCTTCTTCAGATCTTTTCATCCTTAACTACAAACCAAATGAAGTTAAGACTGACCGTTTGACGGGTGGTCTTATCGTAAATAAAAGAATTTTTTTCCCTTTCGGATTTTATTGTTATTCACCTGTTTATCCTACTTTGCCTGAAGAAGAAGTTGTTAAAGGATTTAACCTGATGTCACCTTATCAGAGAATATTACCGGAGACTCTCCAGGAAAGGAAAGCCTATATGGACCGTTGTGCACAACTTGGGATGAAGGTTAATTATAATCTTTTATCTGTATCCGGAGGCGGTGGCGTCAGTTCACTTATTGAAGGTATTACCGAGCAGCAGAAAAGAGAACGTCTTATTAACGAGATTAAAGCTTTCAGGGACCATCCGGCTCTTTTAGCATGGTATATTTCTGATGAACCAACCGGACATGGTATCTTGCCGGAAGCTCTTGAAAAAATTTATCAAACAATCAGGGAATATGATCCATGGCACCCTGTTTCAATAGTTTTTATGGCACCTTTCCTTGCACCAAAAAATTATGAAAACGCCCTTGATATTATTATGGCTGACCCTTATCCTGTCCCCAACAGTCCGGTGACTCTTGTGGGTGATATTGCAGGTCAGCTTTCATCAGAATATAAAGGCAGGAAACCGGTATGGATAGTACCTCAGGTTTTTGGAGGAGGTGAATGGTGGAGTCGCGAACCTTCAGTCCAGGAAGTACGATCAATGACTTACCAGGCAATAATTAAAGGAACAAAGGGGATTCAATATTTTGTAAGACAAGGACTTAATTTATTCCCTAAATCTACTTCCACATGGAACGAATGTGGAAGAATGGCTGTGGAGATTGCCGGGCTGACACCCTGGTTGCTGTCAGATGAAGAGACAATACCTGTTAAGTCAGGTTCCCAGAATATCCTGGTTACTTCAGCAATTCATAATGAGCAACTCCTTATTATGGCAGTAAATACAAAAAACTATCCGCAAAAAGCAGAATTTACGATATCACGATCATTATCCGGCAGAGCAAGGGTATTGTTTGAAAACCGGAATATACCTGTCAGTTCAGGGTATTTTTCTGACCTGCTTTCTGCTTTCGGTTCACAGTCATATATGATTAATTTAAAACCTCAGAAAGAGTTGATTACTCCCTTTCCGGGGAACCTTGTTACAGACCCCGGATTCGAGGATATTAACAGTCCGGGAGTACCTGCATCATGCTATGCCCGTAACGGTGGTGACAGGGGAGCAACGTATTTCCTCGACTCCCGCGAGCATATTGAGGGTAATCACTCAGTAAGACTTATTACACCCAAAGAAAACAGCAGTGTAAGGTTGCGTTTCTTTCCCGTTGCAGTCAATCCAGGGAGAACATACATAATATCTGTCTGGGCTAAGGCAGATCCGGAACAGAGACCTGCGGTTGTAACAATAAAAAACAAAATGCAATATTTTGAAATTTCCTTAGGGGAATTCGGAACCAAACAATTTACTCTTGAAAGTGAATGGAAGCAATTTGTAACATTTGTTACAATTCCGTACAACAATGATCTTCCTCCAAGAACAAATATTATCCTGCAAATGCCATCAGCCGGAGTTGCATGGTTTGATATGTTGCAGGTTTTTGAAGGCGTTGATATTATAAGAAGTACAAACCCTGCACTCAGACCACCATGGGAGGATTTGTGGTAGAAGGCGGGAGTGCCTGGAGTACTTAGAGTACTCCTTGGACAGACCCTTCAAAGGGGGAACAAGAAAGAATAACAGCTAGCCCCTCCGGGAGGTAAGAAATGAATTTATGATGGTAATATATAAAAGACAAAAGATGAATTAATATGAATAAAAAATTAACTAATTGCTTTCTTATAATGTCATTACTTTTTGCCAGTTGTACTGTGAAAAACAAGAATGAATTTTATAAATCTAATCCGGAACCCCTGAAACAAAATGCATACATAAAGCTTCCTCTTGGAGCTGTTAAGCCTGCAGGCTGGCTTAAGTCAGAGCTTGAAGCCCAGGCTGCCGGTCTCACCGGACATGTTGATGAATTCTGGCCTGACCTTGTCAATTCATCATGGCGGGGCGGAACCGGCGAAGCATGGGAAAGAGCGCCCTATTTCCTCGATGGACTTGTACCTCTTGCATATCTTCTTGACAATGACCTGCTTAAAGAAAAGGTAAAACTATGGATTGAACCAATCCTTGCCAGCAGCAGGGATTCAGGATGGTATGGTCCCATCAAAAACAATGACAGATGGCCGCTGGCAGTTGCCAATAAGGTTCTGATGCAATATTATGAAGCAACAGGTGATGAACGTGCAGTTGAAGTGCTCAAAAAATATTTCAGATACCTGCATGATACTCCGCCTGACTGGCCTGACAAGGATTGGCGGGGTGTAAGGGCAATGGAAAATGCAGTGACAGGATATTGGTTGTACCGGCAAACACAGGAAACATGGATTCCTGAAGCAATTGAATCAATACAGGAGAACAGTTCCGATTGGGCCACATTTTATGAAAAATTCCCATGGGATTCTGCAGCTCTGGCAAATAAAAAGATACCTCTTAACTGGAAAGAGGATGGTTTGACAGCACACGTTGTCAATAATGCTATGGCAATTAAATATCCCGGCCTTTGGTACCAGCAATCAGGGGATGAAAGGTATAAGAATGCAGTTTTTTCGGGAATTGAAAAATATGATCTTAACCATGGTCAGGCAGGAGGAAGGTTTTCAGGCGATGAACACCTTTCAGGAAAGAGTCCTGATCGGGGGACAGAATTATGTTCGGTAGTGGAATATATGTTTTCGCTTGAAGAACTTTATGAAATATTTGGAGACAACAGACTGGCTGACAGGCTTGAACTATTGACTTTCAATGCATTACCTGGCACTACAACACCTGACATGTGGGCTCATCAGTACGATCAGCAATCAAACCAGGTCCTGGTTACAGGGGAAAAAAGAGAATGGAGTACAAATGGAAATTATTCGAACATTTACGGACTGATGCCCAATTTTGCCTGCTGCCTGGCAAATATGCATCAGGGCTGGCCAAAGTTTGTGGAGAGTCTCTGGATGGCAACTAATGATAACGGACTCATTGCTGTTGCTTACAGTCCATCAATTGTTAAAGCTAAAGTTGGTAAAGGTAAAAACGTCACAATAACAGAAGAGACTGATTATCCTTTTAAAGGAAGTGTAACATTGAAATTCAGCACTTCCGAAGCTATAAGATTTCCTCTTTACCTGAGAGTGCCGGGTTGGGCTGATTCAATGGTTTTTAACTTTAAGGGTAAAACTAAAGTCGGAAAAGCAGGAGCAGCTGTAAAGATAGCTGAAAGATGGGAAGATGGCGATCAGGTCACCTTTCAGATACCATTGGATCTAAGGACTGAAAGGAGGTACAATAATTCATTATCGCTCCTTCGCGGGCCTTTATATTTTTCATTACGGCTGGAAAAAGAGTATAAGAGCGTTGATATCAATTATGACAATTATGGATATAAGGGAAGTATCGATTGGGAAATCTATCCGAAAAGCTCATGGAATTACGGACTGATGATTGATGTAAAGAACATGGGCAGGGGAATTGAGGTTGCTGAAAATCCTTTAACAAGATATCCTTTTGCAGATAAAGGCGATATGATCTGGTCTGCAGATTCAGGAAAATATATTCCATGGGACAAAGATGCTGCTGTTGTAATAACTACAAGAGGGATGAGGATTCCCGAATGGACCTTGAAAAACAATTCAGCCGGTGTCCCTCCTGTCAGCCCCGTTAAACCTGAAGGTAATACGGAAGTCATTGAGCTGGTACCCTACGGATGCGCAAAACTCAGGATTACCGAATTCCCGGTTATTGACCTGACTCAGATGATGGATGTAATAAGGTAAAACCTCTTTGACTCTCTCCCTCGTTCTCCCCTGGGAGAAGGGGTTGGGGGATGAGGTTTGCTTAATAAAGGAAGGGGTTGGGGGATGAGGTCTGCTTGATAAAGGAAGGGGTTGGGTGATGGGTTAATTAAGAGGATCAGTTTTTTCTTTCAGCCATTCTTTTTCGGCCTCAGTCAGATGAGGGCTTATCTTATCATATACTTCTGAATGATAGTCATTCAACCAGTTAATTTCCTTCTGATCAAGTAATGATTTATCAATCATGGTTTTATCAATATAACACAGGGAAACCGTTTCAAATTTCAGGAATTGTCCGAATTCGGTTTCCTCGTCTTCATAGCAGATTATCAGGTTTTCTGTTCTGATACCGTATTCCCCTTCACGGTAAATAGCCGGCTCGTTCGATATCAGCATTCCTGACTCAATAATAGTCTTATTGTCAGCAGGGCTGATATTATGAGGTCCCTCATGAACATTCAGACAGCAACCTACTCCATGTCCAGTTCCGTGACCATAATTCAACCCATGTTCCCATAAAGCCTTTCTGGCTAATAAATCAAGCTGATATCCTTTTGTCCCCAGCGGGAATTTTGCACTTGCCAGGCTTATATGTCCCTTCAGCACAAGTGTGAAGTCCTTCTTTTGCCTGACACCAGGAGCACCAATCGATATAGTTCTTGTTATGTCGGTAGTTCCACCAAGGTATTGCCCGCCCGAATCAACCAGCAGGATGCCGCATTCTTCTATTTCTGAATCGGTTTCTGATGCTGGTGAATAATGAGGCAAAGCAGCATGTTCATTGAACGCAGTGATAGTTGAAAATGATGGTCCGAGGAAATCTTTCTGCGCTGACCTGAACTCCAGAATTTTATCTGCCAGTGAAAGCTCAGTCAAAACAATTTTTCCGAGGCTATGCTCAAACCAGAAGAAAAACTTTGTCAGTGCAATACCATCCTTAACCATTACCTTACCTATATTTTCAATCTCGGTTTTGTTCTTTATCGCTTTCAGACGGGTCGGGATACTGATATCTTCAATAATTCTGAGTCTCTCAGGAATTGAATTATACAAACTTACAGAAGTTGTCGCAGGGTTGATCAGGATTGATGAACCTTCCGACAAATCCGAAATAATACCAGCAGCTTCTTCATAAGGCATCAATACCATTCCCATCATATTGAATTCCTGCGCCAGCCTTATCGGTATCTTTTTATTTTCAACAAAAAAAAGTACCTGTTTTTCACTAATTAGAAGAAAGGATATCAGTAAAGGACTGTATGCCAAATCATTGCCCCTGATATTAAGCAGCCACATTATATCATCAACCGAGGTAAGAAAATGAATATCAATATGTTGCTTTTTCATCTGCTCCCGGACTTCGGCGATTTTCCTGGACCTATCCTTCCCGCAAAATTCTACCGGATAATCAAAAGCAACAGAATAAGGCATAGGAGGACGGTCGGTCCATAATTCGGAAATAAGATCGCAATCAAGATCAAAATTCATCTTCTTTCTTTCAAATGCCTTTTCCAGTTTTCTGATCTGACTGATCGAAAAAATCCTTCCATCCAGAGCTATTCTGCTTCCCTGATTTATGTTTTCAGAAAGCCAATCAAGATAATCAAGTGACTGAAATGCCTTTGGTCTGGTAAGTTCAAATCCCGAACCGGCAAGTTGCTTTTCAGCCTGGATAAAATATCTTGAATCGGTCCAAAGACCTGCAAAAGTATCGGTTATTACAACAGTAGCAGCAGATCCTGTAAAGCCTGTCAGCCATGGAATAATCTTCCAGTGATCAGGCATATTTTCTCCAAGATGCGGATCGGCAGTAGGAATAATATATACGTCGATTTTATTCTGTATCAAAGCAGCCCTAAGGAGATCCAGCTTCTTAACAGGAGAATTCATAAGCTTTTTACCTCATTTACAAGATTCTGAAGCGTGGTCTTTGCATCACCGAAGAGCATTCTGGTCTTGTCATTATAGAATAACATATTTTCGATAGCTGCATATCCCTTACCCATGCCACGTTTCATAACTATAACATTCTTTGCATCGCGTGCTTTAATAATTGGCATGCCGTAGATCGGACTGGAAGGATCATCCTCTGCAGCAGGATTAACAACATCATTGGCGCCGATTACAACCAGCACATCAGTATTCGTAAGATCCGGATTGATCTCATCGCTCTCTATAAGCTGCTCATATGGCACATCGGCTTCAGCAAGCAATACATTCATATGTCCGGGCATACGGCCTGCTACAGGGTGAATAGCATATTTTACCTCCACTCCTTTCTCTTCAAGAAGCTTATCGAGCTCATGACAAATATGCTGAGCCTGGGCAACAGCAAGACCATAACCGGGAACGATAACAACTTTCTTTGAGTAGCTCAGAAGCACAGCAGCATCGAAAACAGTAATTTCTTTTACGGAGCCTGTTGCTGAAATGTTTGTTTGTCCGCCACCTCCAAATACTCCCACAATAACGTTCAGAAGTGATCGGTTCATTGCCCTGCACATAAGGATGGTAAGTATTGTCCCGGCCGATCCCACAAGGATACCTCCGGTCAGCATGGCCTGGTTATTATAAAGGAATCCTCCCATAGCAGCGGCCACACCTGTGAATGAGTTCAGGAGAGAGATCACGACAGGCATATCAGCTCCACCTATTGGCATTACAAACAGAACCCCATATATTACTGCGACAGCAAACATAATATATATCAAAGGTGTGAGCTCAGCACTTGCCTGAACGTTACGAGTCATTATAAATACAATAAATCCGATCAGGACTGCGAAAATGGTGAGATTTACATACTTCAAGGCTTTTACTCTAAGGTCGCCAATCCATCCGTCGAGTTTGCCGAACGCGATCATGCTGCCTGCCCACGATATCGTTCCGATCATCAGACCGAGAAGAATGGCAAGAACATGTCCATTAGCCATTCCGCTTTTTGCTATAAGATCGGGGCTGACGTGAGGAAATTCCATCATTGAAATAAGTGCAGCAGCAGCTCCTCCCATTCCATTGAAGAATGAAACCAGCTGAGGCATTGCAGTCATCTTTACCCTTTTTGCTATTACCAACCCTATAACCGTACCGATGATAATCGCAACAAGAATGTATGGGATGTTACCTATAGGTTCACCATCTCTTTTATGAAAAAGTATTGTGGCAATAATTGCTAAGCCCATACCGAAAGCTGCAATAATATTCCCTCTTCTGGCAGTAAGAGGATGACTTAACATTTTCAATCCGAAAATAAAAAATACTGATGCCAGGATATATGTAATCTCGAGTATTGAGATACCGTAAGGGAATTGAGATATATCATTCATTATATTGATATTTATCGTTTTATACCCGGATTCACTACTTTTTCTTTTTAAACATTTCTAGCATCCTGTCTGTGACAACAAAGCCGCCAATAACATTTAGAGTACCAAGCACTACTGCAAGGAATCCGAGGATCATTGCACCTGTTGTTTCAGCATGGCCCATAACTATGATAGCTCCGATGATCACAACTCCGTGAATGGCATTGGCACCTGACATCAGCGGAGTATGCAGAATTGCAGGAACATGACTGATAACCTCTATTCCGAGAAAAATGGAAAGAATAACTAAAAAGATAGCTTCCCGATGCTGTAAGAAAAAACCTAAAATATTTTCCATGTCTTATACTATTTGATATTAAGCATTTGCCTGACTCTCAGGCTTACATACTCTCCGGCATGCACTGCTGTTGTCCCGTTGATAATTTCATCCTGCATGTTAAGAGCAAGATTGCCATCCCTGTCAACTAATATTTTGAGAAGGTTTATAATATTGTTGCCGAACATTTTACTGGCATCTGTTGACATTTCTGAGGGATAGTCAGATTTACCGATGATAGTGATCCCATTGATGACAACTGTTTTTCCATTTTCTGTGAGTTCGCAGTTGCCTCCGGTTGAAGCAGCAAGATCAATTATAACTGATCCGGATTTCATAGCATTGACAGTCTCCTTCAGAAGAAGAACAGGCGCTTTTTTACCAGGTATCTGGGCTGTTGCAATTACTACATCGGCGGCAAGCGCACGCTGTTGTATCAGTTCCATCTGTTTCTTTTTAAACTCTTCTGTTTGTTCAACAGCATAGCCACCCGCAGCTGCATCTTCCTTGGCACCTTCGACTTCAATGAATTTTCCTCCAAGGCTTTTAACCTCTTCTTTTACAGCTGACCTTACATCAAAAACCTCTATTACTGCACCCAGTTTCCTTGCAATTGCTACTGCCTGCAGACCGGCAACCCCTGCACCAAGTACCAGTACCCGGGATGGTTTAATTGTGCCTGCAGCTGACATAAACATCGGGAAAAACCTTGGCAACAATGAAGCAGCATGAAGCACTGCTTTATAACCTGAGACCGTATCCATTGAGGAAAGCACATCCATAGACTGAGCCCGTGTTATTCTTGGAATAAGGTCGAGTGCAAGCACTGTCAGTCCCAGTGATCTTGCTTTTTCCAGCCACTTTTTATTATCGACCGGATTAAGAACTGAGCATAGCACCTGACCTTCCCTGCATAGATTAAGGTCATCTTCAGGAACAGGATTGACCGATAAAAGCAGGCTGGCTTTTGAAAAAACATCTTTTCTGGATGAAGGTACAGCCCCTGCTGACTTATACTCCTCATCAGTAGCAAAAGCATTTTCACCCGCATGGCTTTCGACTATGATTTCAATACCCAGTTTTTTAAGAGTGGCAGCTTCACCAGGAAGCATTGCTACCCTGTTTTCAGTACCATATTCTTTTAGGATACCTGTTATCATAAATTGTGGTTTAATTCAATCTAAACTGTTTGTTTTAGTCATCCAATATAATAAACAAATATTAACAGACTACATTCCGGATAATATAATCCGGGAATACATATATTTAATCAGCTGTCATTTAACTGCCATAAATACCAGTTCCTGAGCTCCTTTCAAACCGGGTTTAATAAATTCAAGTTTGATACGGGTTACTCCGTTTGGCCAGTAACGCTTCAGGGAACGATCGGTAATTTCAATAGACTCAATTTTGGGAGTTATAACTTTTGAATTATAGGTCATATTGAGGCTGAAACCATCGCCATCAAACTTCAGCAGCCCTGGTTTAACCTGTGTTACTTTACAATATGTTATCAAGTTTGAACTTGCGGGAGCACTGGTCACTGCACTCATCTCATATTTATCGCTGATCACGAAGCTCTTTCCCCTGTTCAGTTTATAGCTGCGTATCCAGCTTTTTACCTTAGCTCCTTCGGGATATGCCCCTGCTATTTCAGTTGAGAAGGCAGCAGATTTTGTATTTGCCGAGAATGTTGAATTCTTTGCTTTGTAACTGGCACCCTGCATCTGGTCAGTTCCATTGATAACAGGCAGATTATGAAATCCTGACTGCATTGTCCATATCTCATAACGCCTTGAGCTGAAAGTCTTTGCAACATATTCCTCGCGCCCCAGGTCGATAAGGCACGGTTTACCATCGAAGTACATAAGACATGAGCCAATGTCGTTATGATTATGGCTCTCTGCGTTAAATCCTCCTTTTGCACCAAAGAAAAATCCCATATAGCTACCTTCTTTGTCTCTGGCTCCCGCAACCTCAGTATCCGGAAACCAGAAATCTGCCACAAGTGCTTCTTTTCCTTTTGCACTGCGAATATCATTGATCAGACCAAGGTTTTTGATCTGATCTCCGATCTTACCTCCAAGGCTGCGCTCTCCCCAGTTATTCAGTTTTGCCAGGTATGCACCAAATTCCTGCATTACAGGATCATTAATTGCTTTGCCATACCTGTATACAATAGAACCATTTCCACCTGTTGTAGCATCAGCATCAGCAAAATTTATAAAGTATGGAGCATGGATATTTACCTTGTAGAAATATTTTCCGATATTCTGAACCAGAGGATCATCAAACACATCAAATTTCCCATCAGTTAAATTTTTAAGAATCTCAAGGCTTTCATACAGCAGTGCGCCTGCAGCGCCCCAGTAAGATGGCCCTTCGTCACAACCACCGTCATCTGAATAGCCGTTCAGAAATTTATCAAGCGAATTGATGATCTTCTGAACTTCAGCTACCTTTTTGACGGGATCTGTTTCGATTAAAAGGTAACTTGTAAGCATGTTGTAATTCACCCATGGATTCCAGTTGTTCGGCCGGCCACCTTTAAATCCCATATATCCGAAATCGTCCCTTACAAAATAAGGGGTAAGTGATTTGTCAGTGATTTCCTGCAACAACCTCTTTGCAATTAAAGGATGAATCTTGTCAAACTCTTCCTTAAACAGATAATACGTCCATGACAGGTTGCTGGTAACTTCACCAACGCCAAGATCAACATATGGATCATTTATATCAGGTAAACCAGCGCCGGCTTTCTGTGAGCCCAGATGAGCAGACCACCCCCACCATGTCTGCTCGCTGTAGTACCATACTGCATTGATTATCTGATCAATAAAACGCCCTTTGCCTTCTACAAGTTCACCCATAACAAGATTTATGAGTGCGTTGCTGCAGGCTGAATATACACTCTGACGGCGGTCCCCTGAACGGATAAATTCAAGGTAATCAGTAGCTCTGACCACGGGCCAGTTGTAGCCGAGGTATTCTTCCGCCCTCTTAATATACTCCTGCCTGATGTTAGCAGCCAAACCTTCCCAGAACTGTCTGTCTTTGTAACCTGGAAGTTTATTCCAAGAGTTGTCGGTGATCATGACTTTTGCCAGATCAATGGTTTTCGCTTCATTTGCCAGTATATTCCGTTCCCTTGGTTTCAGTTCCGCCAATAAAGGCCGGGAACCAAAATCAGAGATCAATGCAAAACAGGTAATTGCCAGGATCTTCAGAATTGAGGATTTTGTTTTCATACATTAACTATTTGGTTATCAGATTACTTCTCAAAGAAACTCTCAAGCCAGAAATTATTTGCCTCATTACGGGAATGCATTGCTTTTGAGCCTGAAAATTTGTGACGGTTATCGGGATAAAGCATAAACTGGAATGATTTTCCTGCATCCTGAAGCTTTGAAATGAGATAAATAGAATTCTGCATATGGACATTATCGTCCACATCACCATGTGTCATATAGAGTTTCCCTTTATAGTTGTTTACCCAGGTAAGTGCAGAACCATCTTTATAACCATCCTGATTATCCTGCGGTGTATCCATATATCGTTCCGTATAGATGTTATCATAAAGACGGTAATCAGTAACCGACGAAGCGGCAAATCCGTGCGTCCAGTAATCAGCACCTTTTGTCAGTGCGAGACACGTCATATACCCGCCATATGAACTCCCGGTGATTCCCATCCTTGTGCTGTCAACATAAGGTTTTGTAAGTAACCATCTTACGGCATCCTCGTAATCGAGGATTTCCCATTTACCAAGACAACGATGCATATAATCCAATCCTTTTTTCCCGAATTGCCCTGAACCCCTGTGGTCAACTTTGAAAGTAATGATCCCGTTCTGGGAATACCATGATGGGTTGCTCCCCTGCCACCTGTTGTTTACGTTCTTGGAATCAGGACCGCCATAGATATCAAAAATTACCGGGTATTTTTTTGAAGGATCAAAATTCAGAGGGTATGTTATTATGGCCGGCATATTGAATAATCCATCCGATGTCATAATTTTTACCATTTTGGCTTTTGAATTTTTAGCCGGATCATAAACATGCTGGTCGAATTTATGAATCTCCCTTATAAACTTTCCCCTTTTATTATAAGCAATTATTGAACCTGTACTCGAAATGTTGTTCCATGTATCGATCAAATAGTTCCCTTTGGGAGAAATGTTTATATTATGGCTACCATCGCCTTTTGTTATCTGAAGAAGGTTTTTACCGTCAAGGCTGACCCTGAATGCATGACTGTCTGTCGATTCAGTACCGGTTGCAGAGAAATAAACCATCTTAAGATCTTCGTCTACTCTGCTGACAGAGGTTACCCTGAAATCAAAATTTGTCAGCTGGGCAATCTGTCGTCCATCCCATCCATAGTAATAAAGATTTTCCCAGTCGTTCCGATAACTTCTGATAATAAATCCGGATCCGTTCTTCATTACATAAATATCTTCACGGAATTCCACCCATGTTTTGCGAGTTTCATTATATATCTGCGTAAAATCTCCGGTTGCAGGATCAGCCAGAATAATTTTCAAATCGTTCTGATCGCGATTAACTACCTGGATTGCCAGTTTTTTACTGTCGGGTGTCCAGAACGGCCAGGCAATATACTGATCTATGCTGTAATCGGTTTTAACCCATACTGTTTTAGCTGTTGCTATATCGGCAATTCCCATTTTTACTTTTGGATTTGGATCACCTGCTTTAGGATACGGAACCTGTTCGAGCAAGCCATGGATACCATCAGGTTCATCAATCCGGTTCAAGGTAAATACCGGCACTTCACTTTCATCGGTTCTCAGGTATGCAATTTTGCTGCCATCCGGTGACCACCAGAAGGCTGCATAACGGCTGGGTCTGCCTAGTATCTCTTCCATATAGACCCATGAAGAATAACCATTATATATTCTTTCAGAGGCATCGGTTGTAAGCCTGATCTCCTTATTATTCAGAAGATCAAAAACATAAAGGTCCTCGTTCTTTGTATAAGCAATCTTTTTGCCATCAGGAGAAAAACGGACATTCACTTCATCTGCCTTATCAGTGGTTAACCTTTTCAGTTCTTTTTCACCTTTAATAAAATAGAACAGATCATTTTCTTTTACAATAATCGCGCTTTTCATGTCAGGGCTGACAGTATCATTTATTCCAATTTTCACTCCTGAAGGAAGAGCTTCTGACAGGAGCTCCCGTTCCGGTTTTGAAGGAGGAACAATAACACTTTTTCCTGTTTTAATATCAACGATTTGAGTTACCAGATTCTTTTCAGCATCAAAATTACGTATCAGATAATGAGTATCGTCGGTCCATCCCAGTACCGCAACCTTGTTAGAATCAGGCTGCGGCCTTTGAGCAGCAACCCTGATCGCTCCAAACAACAGGGACAAAAGCAGCAAAATGTAAATTTTGTCAATGCAGATTTTCTTCATTAAGATTAATTCTGTTTCGTTTATACTAAATTATTCGGATTAAAAGTAAGAAATTTCCTATAAGAACCACGCCGGGAATCTTATAACATTAAATCAGATCATTGAATTGTAAGTTTTTTCATACTCAGGTTTTGGTATTGTCGCACCGGAATATGGATGGAATGATTACGCAGATCTTGATGTAAAAGGAAAAACCGTGATTGTCATGATCAATGACCCGGGATTGTATACCGGTGACATCTCTTTTTTTAAAGGCAGGGAAATGACATATTACGGCAGGTGGACATATAAATATGAAGAGGCAGCACGGCAGGGAGCCGACGGTATTATAATAATTCATGAAACTGAAGGTGCCGGGTATACGTATGCTGTTCCCAGGAATAGTGCAATATCTTCAAGATTCTATCTGCATAATAACAGAAACAGTAAATTCCTCTGTCGTTTTAGCGGGTGGTTATCAGCTCAGGCAGCTGATAAGCTCTTCACCAATTGTGGATTGAACGTGGCAAAACTCAGGATGGAGGCATGCAAAAAAGGATTCAAGGGTTTTCCTTTAAATATGGAAATCTCCCTGACCATCAGGAATAGTGTTAAATACAATAATTCCAGAAATGTCGCAGGGATCCTTAAAGGTAGAAAAAGACCCGAAGAGTGTATCGTTTATACTGCGCACTGGGACCATTTTGGAATTGGTGAGCCAGAGAATGGAGATTCCATATATAACGGGGCAGTCGATAACGGAACATCCATGGCTTGGGCACTTGCCATAGGAAAAGCATTTTCTCAGCTAAAACAAAAGCCCGACAGGAGCGTGATACTACTCTTTCCTACATCGGAAGAACAGGGGCTCATCGGATCAATCTACTATACTGAAAACCCCGTTCTGCCCATGAAAAAGACCGTAGCATGTATCAATAATGATCTCCTTTTACCTATTGGCAGAATGAAGGATATAATGATAACAGGATACGGACAATCTGAACTTGATGATTTTGTTGAAAGAGCAGCTTCCGCACAGGGCAGATATGTTATTAATGATCCTAATTCACATACAGGGATGTATTTCAGATCTGATCACTTTGCATTTGCAGCCTTTACATTTACTCCCTCTTATTAACAATAATTATTAACAAGGAAAGCGTATGTTGTTGATTTTCTTTTCTTTTGCTTTCGAACAGAACCTGGAGCACTCAAGCTGCACATACTGCGGCCAGTGTGTCGCTGTCTGCCCGACAGGCGCTCTGACAGAAGTTGATCATACCCCTGACGTATTGCGTGCACTGGCTGATCCCGCAAAAACCGTAATTGTTCAGACGGCTCCGGCAGTGCGGGCTGCACTTGGAGAAGAGTTTGGAATGGAACCCGGGACACTGGTTACAGGGAAGATGGTTACCGCCCTGAGAGCCCTCGGATTTGATTATGTTTTTGATACCGATTTTGCAGCCGATCTGACCATTATGGAAGAGGGGACTGAACTCCTGGACAGGTTAAACAGACATCTGAAAGGTGACAAAACGGCAAAACTGCCTATTCTGACATCCTGCTGCCCTGGCTGGGTAAACTTTTTTGAATATTATTACCCCGATCTAAAGGATATTCCTTCAACAGCAAAATCTCCGCAACAGATGTTCGGTGCTATAGCAAAAACATATTTTGCTGATATAATCAAAGTTGACCGGAAAGACATGGTAGTTATTTCAATTATGCCATGTCTTGCAAAAAAAATATGAATGCCAGAGAGAAGAATTCTCAGTTGACAATAACAGGGATGTTGATTTCTCAATTTCCACCAGGGAACTGGCTGCATTTATAAAGCAGGCGAATATCGACATTAACAACCTTGAAGATGGCGAGTTTGATGCACCACTGGGTGAATCGACAGGTGCCGGTGTTATCTTCGGTACAACAGGTGGCGTTATTGAAGCTGCGGTTCGTACTGCTTATGAAATACAGACCGGGAAAAAACTCGACAGGCTTGACTTTACTGAATTAAGAGGGCTTGAAGGTGTTCGTCAGGCAACAATCGATTTCAACGGACTTCCTGTCAGGATTGGTATTGCGCACGGACTTGGAAATGCAAGGAAGCTGCTCGATGATGTCAGAACAGGTAAATCACAGTTTCATGCAATTGAAGTAATGGCGTGTCCTGGCGGATGCATCGGTGGCGGAGGACAACCGTTGCATCATGGTAATTCCGAGATAATTAAAGCAAGGGCTGCAGCAATTTATGCCGAAAACAGGAAAAAGCCTCTCAGGAAATCGCACGAGAATCCATTTATAATAAAACTGTATAAGGAATTCCTTGAGAAACCAAATAGTGAAAAAGCTCACCATCTGCTTCATACTCATTATTTTGAAAGAAAGAAAAAAATAGTGATAAAACAATAAACCACCAACCGGTACCATATAAAATTAAATGTTATGTCAAGTATTAAGATAGAATTAAGACAGGAAGATGTCACTAAGATAAAGGAGATCTGTGCGTCATTTGACAATGATCCCCAGGAGCTTATAAACGTTTTACACAAATGCCAGGAACATTTTGGCTATCTTCCTGCCGAAGTGCAGGAAGTCATTTCAAATGAACTGGTTGTACCAGTTGCTAAAATATACGGGGTTGTTACATTCTACTCTTTCTTTACAATGACTCCGAAAGGAAAGCACCCGGTAAGTATATGTATGGGTACTGCCTGTTATGTTCGTGGCGCCGAGAAAGTGCTGGATGAATTCAAAAAGGAACTCGGATTGCAGGCAGGACAAACAACCGGGGATGGCAAGTTTTCACTATCAAGCCTGAGATGTATCGGAGCATGTGGCCTGGCACCCGTGGTTATGGTCGGAGATAAAACCTACGGACGTGTTGCACCTGATGATGTAAGAAATATCATAAAAGAATACAAACAGAATAATCCAGGTTTGGTTTTCAGTAAATGATGGAGCCGGAGCTATTTAGTTCCGGCTTTCTTTTTCCGGGAGCCTTGAGGCGGTGACCGGTGACCGGTTGCCTCCCTTATACCAGAAAAAATATTCTTTCTGACGTTTCTTCTCTTCCGGTTTTCTTGCCACATAGATCTTTTTACCGGTATAGGGATCGAAACCGGTATAATAGATAAGCGTTGACAGTGTCATAGGGGTTGGGGTAAAATCCTGAACCTGCTCAGGCCGTATGCCAAGGTTCCGGACCTGATCTGCAAGCTCTTCCATATCCCTGGCGGTGCAACCCGGATGTGATGATATGAAATATGGTATGATCTCATAGTTCAATCCTTCCCGTGCTGTAACAGCATCGAACTTTTTCTTAAGTTTCCTGAACAATTCAAAAGGGACCTTTCGCATCAGGTTAAGGACTTGCGGAGAGGTGTGCTCGGGAGCTACCTTAAGTCTGCCCGAAACATGGTTTGTTATCAGCTCTTCAAGATATTCATTTTCCTCCCTTCCGGCATTTTTATTCCATTCAGGAAATAAAAGATCATATCGCACTCCGCTCCCGACAAATGCTTTCTTTATCCCATCCAAACGGTTTATTTTTTTATACAGGCTTGTCAGTAATTTATGGCTGGTATCCAGATTCTGGCAAACTGCAGGCCAGATGCATGATGGTCTTGAACATTTGAGACATACCTCCATATTCTTCCCTTCCATCCTGTACATATTGGCTGAAGGTCCTCCAATATCCGACAGATAACCCCTGAACCCAGGCAGTTGTGATATTTTTCTTATCTCCCCGAGGATCGATTTTTCTGATCTGCTTACAATTTGTTTTCCCTGGTGAGCCGCTATTGCACAAAAGCTGCAACCGCCAAAGCATCCCCTGTGAATATTGACAGAGAACTTTATCATTTCATATGCAGGAATCGGACCCTTCTTTTCATACCTTGGGTGAGGAAGATACGTATAAGGCAAATCATATGAACGATCAGCTTCATCTTCATCCATGGGCTTAAATTGAGGGTTTATAACGATAATAGAATCCCCTGAAGGTTCAATCAGCCTGGCAGCCTCAAGTCTGTTGGATTCTTTCTCAAAAGTCATAAAGTTCTCAGCAAATAGTTTTTTATCACTGACGCATTCTTCAAATGAATGGAGTCTGATTTCTTTCCACTTTTTATGAGGTGGCAAAGGATCATTTTTACTAATGATAATTGCAGTTTGTGGTATTGTTTTAAGTGAAGCAAAAGGAACACCTCTTTCCAGCAACCTTATAATTTCACGGACAGGCTGTTCCCCCATACCATATACCAGAATGTCGGCACCACTGGCAAGCAATACTGAAGGTTCCAGTTTATCTTTCCAGTAGTCATAATGTGTAAGCCGCCGCATTGATGCTTCAATGCCACCAATCACGACCGGGATATCAGGGAACAATTCTTTAAGAATTTTAGTGTAAACTACTGTAGGGTAATCAGGTCTGAAGCCGGATTTACCTCCGGGTGTATATGCATCATCGGACCGCAACCGACTGGCAGCTGTATAGTGATTCACCATCGAATCCATATTACCGGCTGTGACTCCAAAGAAATACCTGGGTTTTCCCAGCTTCCTGAAATCTCTCAAGTCATCCTTCCAGTTGGGTTGAGGTACAATTGCAACACGAAATCCTTCATTTTCAATAATCCTGCCTATTACAGCAGGGCCAAACGAAGGGTGATCAACATAAGCATCACCACTGAAAATAATTACATCCGGCTCATCCCATCCCAGAATTTCAAGATCCTTCCTGCTTGTTGGCAGCCAATTGATTATATTATCTTTATTTTTCAAAATGACAGGCATGAGTCAGCTCCAAAAGTAATTAATGTTTCAGACACCTTTTCATATAAATTACTGTTTATTGATCCGGCCTGATTGTTGCAGGTATTGTTTTAACAAACCAATATGATATTTTGTTATTGATTATTTCCTTAAGTAAGGATTGATGGATATAAAAAAAATTATACACCAGCATAAACAGATCTGCTCATTGATTTCTGAGAAGAGAATTAAGCAAAGCCTTGATATTCTTGCTGATATGATGACCGGAGCTTCAACAGGCGATTTACGTGATGAGTATGACAACGTAGTTATGACCTACAGGAATATGCTCTCTTATACAATTGAAGGGATTAATGATCCTGAACGCAATAAGGTTTATCTTAAACTCATTCAGTCAATTCTTGGACTTTCAGACAGGGTAATACAGGACATATTGTCACATAATTCGGGATGGAATACGTATTGGGTTAAGCAGCAGGCAGAAAAGGAACAGAAGCTAAGTGGCAGGACTATAGTGGAAACAGTAGATGACCTGATGTTCAAATCAGAACTCGATGAGTGGTTAAAACTGAGCAATGAGTTTAATCCCAATCCGGAATCAGAAATAGCAAAAAAGCATAAACAGCTCATAAAAAACATCTTTAATCATCTCTGGCTGACCGACTATTATGGTGACGCAGAGGAGAGTCTTATAAAAATCATTCTGAATTCCGGGAAATTCAGATGGTACGAAACCAGTATTTTTACCACTGCGATTACTTTAAGCTCACTTAGAACATGGCAATCTGACAAGCTTTTACATCTGACAGATATTTATGAATCAGGGCAGGAACAGGTAATGGAAAGGGCACTTTCCGGGCTGATTCTGAACCTGCATTATTATAACGGGAGGATATTGTTATATCCCGAAATCAGTGAAAGAGTGAGCCAATTGAGTAAATTAAGCATGTTCCGGGAGCACTGCAGGATAATTGTTCTCCAGACAATCAGATCGCGTGAGACAGAAAAGCTGAGCAGAAAGCTTCACGAAGAGATTTTACCCCAGGTTGCAAAGCTGAGGCCGAGAATTGAGGATAAACTTGATCTGGACAACATTCTCCCTAAAGATAAAAGTGAAGAAAAAAATCCTGACTGGTCAGAAATGTTCAGCGGTTCTGAGGAGATATTCAAAACAATGGAAGAGCTCACAAAGCTGCAGATGGAGGGTGCTGATGTTTATATGTCAGCTTTTGCTAATCTGAAGCACTTTGATTTCTTCAAGGATTTCCAGAACTGGTTTATCCCGTTTTATCCCGACCATGAAGTTGTTGATGAGATCTTCAGGGATGAAGTGCTCGGTCCCGGCACCAATGAGCTGGCCGAAGCAATGTACAAGACTCCTTTCATCTGTAATTCTGACAAATACTCACTTATTCTTAACCTGAAATATCTTCCTTCGTCGCAGAAAAGCATGATGCTTAAAGTGTTCCGCATGGAGCTTGAAGGACTGCAGCAGTTGGATGACGATGATTCGGTTACTGATCCGACCAGGAAATTCAGGATCAATGTCACTCAATACCTTCAGGATATTTACAGGTTTTTCAAGCTATCACCTTACAAAAGAGAATTTGAGGACATTTTTACCGGCAAGCTCGATATTTACAATTCCGAGTTTTTCAGGATGACATGTAATGCACCGGACGCGGAAGCCGGACTTGCAGACTATTTCTTCAGCAAAGATTTTTATGATGATGCTCTTACACTCTACCTCAGGCAGGCAAAAGAGAAACCCGATGACGCCCAGCTTTATGAAAAGATTGGTTATTGCTACCAGGAGGGAGTTGACTATGAGTCGGCTCTCAAGTATTACATGAGAGCGGAGTTAATCGACAGAAAAGCATGGACTATTAAGAAAATAGGATTATGTCTTCGCCGGCTGGAAAGAACCGATGAAGCCCTTAAGTATTACCTTCAGGCATGTGATATGGAACCTGAGAACATTCATACTGAAATAATGACAGCACATTGTTATCTTGATCTTAAGGAGTATGAACAGGCATTAAAGCATTATTTCAGGATTGAGTATAATGATCCGGGTAACCTTAAGATACTTAGACCTATAGCATACTGCTATTTTGCTTTAGGCAGATTTGATGATTCCGAAAAATATTATGAACGGTTGTCCACAGGTAAACTAAATGCACATGACCTTATTAACATGGGCCACCTGGCTCTTTGCAAGGGTAACAAGAAGGAGGCTATTGACCTTTACAGGCAAAGCATCATAAGTGGTGAATTATCAAAAGAAAAATTCATGGCAATTTTTGCAGAGGACCGTCATTTACTGATTTCACTGGGTGTCAATGCCGATGACCTCCCTATTTTGCTTGATTATCTCTTATTTATTGTCGGGTAGAATGGTTGTATCCGGTGGACGATCATCTGGCGGACGATCACCGGGGAATGGCCTTCGATCAAATCCAGGTCTGTCCCTTCTGTAGTTTCTGGTGTCAAGAGAATCATCATCACGGTTTTTTCTGTTCTGTCTGATCATTTCCTGACGGCGGTCATCTATTTCTTTAAGCCTGGCAAGTTGTTCTTTCGTCAGCTTCGAATCGAGTTCCTTTCTGAACTCTTTCATATTTGAATCAAGCTCTTTTCTGAAATTACCCTGAAGCTCACTATTGATCTTTGCATACCTGGTCAGGATTTTTTCAATTTCTGCTTTCTGTTTTTCATCGGGCTGAATCGTTTTATAAAATCCCTCCCTGAAGCGTTCTTCAGAGAAATACAATCTAACAGGTTTCAGCTTGTTAAATCTGATTTGAGCAGATGTAAGCATCCCAAGTATAAATCCTATCACCAGGGTAATAACTACGAGTAAAACTGGTCTTGCTTTCATGTGTTGTAAAATTAATTACCGGTTAAAAGGCATACAATACTTTCATCATAACTGTCGCCTAATCCCAGGAAAGAATTAAATGAAATTGAGCCTTCCATCAGGAATATTGATATCAGCAATACAACGATAGCCGCGACTCCTGTCAGTGCAACACGGTAGAAGGCAGAGTTAAGGTTTCTGACAAATTCTGTCTGGCGGACTATTGTCACTCCGGCTTTAAATATTTTGTCAATTACTCTGTCGCTAAATCCTTTGCTGAAATCATAAGAGACACCTTCTTCTTCCAGTTTTCTGGCGATCTCTTCCGGAGCAGCATCAACATCCATTGAGCCGATAATGAGTTTTTTTATCTCTGAAGGTTTCATATAAATTATAGTTTTTCTAATATTCCTTTTAATTGATCCTGAGCTCTTGAAAGTCGTGAAAGTACTGTCCCCAGTGGCAGATTAAGGATTTCAGCAGTCTCTTTTGTCGAATAACCCTGCAGCATTCTCATCGTTACAATAATCCGGAACTTGGGATCTATTCTCATTAATGCCTTATTAACTATTTCCGATGCTTCCCTTCTTTCTTCATTTTCATGATCAGCAACTTCAAATTCATACATTTCACTATTCCCTTTCTGTGAAAACATAGAGAAAAACCGTTTTCTTCTCTTTATCTCATTCAGTGTGAGGTTAACTGCTATTCTCTGTATGTATGTTGACAGTTTTGCCTCGCCCCTGAATTCGGACAATGAATGGTACAGTTTTATAAATACCTCCTGTCCGATGTCTTCTGCAAAAACCGAATCGCCAAGCATCCCTTTGACTGTACGTGCCACCATCTTCTGGTACCGTTTGACAATTTCCCCGAAAGCCAGCTTATCGCCACCGAGTGATGCCTTAACAAGTTCATTTTCTTCAGTCTGCCTGTACGATCCGATGATCATTGTACTCCTTTTAGACAATATCCGAGTTGTTATTATTCCCGAATGTTAATTTTTATTAACATAAATCATTTCCTGAAGAAATATCCGGAAATTTTATTAGAAAATCATTCCTGCACAAGAGGATCCTCCCTGACAAGTTTTACTTCATAATCCTTTGTATATCTGACAAGAAACAGTTTCTGATTCTCTAATCCGTCATTATTGCTTTTCCGTACAAAATCAAATTCAGTATGCAACAGGTCAGGATTATGGATTTCGGGATGTAAAACGAAATCTTTCCCATGGATGGCCAGTCCGCTCAAAAAGTAATAAGTAATATCATATCCATTCCATGCATAACTCTCTTCAAAAGGTTCTGTCAGGAACATTTTTCTGAAATCGGAATTGAATTGCCTGATGTCCCTCTTTTTGTAATCAATCCAATAAGGAGAATATATCATAATATCAAGATCGAAAAAATACTTCGGATCAAGATTATCAAGGCCTCTTATTGCCGGATATCCAAATACCTTTATATCAAATCTCCTCATCAGGGCATGAATATCCTGCATTGCTTCGCTGATTATAGCACGATCTTCAGAAGCAATAATTACCACGTTTCCTGTACTTTCAGAAAGAGCATGGCTAAGCCTGTTTATTGAATCATTATCAAATGCCGATCTGCTGTAGAAAAAGAATTCTTTGAACATGATCTCTTCATAAGGGAGCCTGCTACTAAGTTCGGTAATAATCTTATCCTTAAAATTCTTCACATCCTGGTCTGCTCCGGCTGTATCGGAATGAATAAACACAAAATTATGGTCAGGAAATTCGCTTGCTTTTATTGCCAGGTAATTCTGGGCAACTTCAAGTGATGAATTTGCAATGAAAAGATACGGATTATCGATAAGAACAGAATTATTAAGAAGAGCTACAGGTGATACAACGGGAATTTTCATCTTACCTGCATAGGCAGCAACAATTGCCAGGTTATACGAATATATCGGTCCGATTATCAGATCCATTTCATCCAGATCCCCTGACATAATAAGTCTTGTCAGCTCAATAGTATCACTTTTAATATCATAAACGTGTATGTTAATATCCAGTCCGAGGGAACGAAGGGTGTCTGCTGCGAGTAATATCCCTTCGTACATTTCAATGAAGCCTATGCTCCTTGAATAGATCCATTCTTCATCTCTGGGAACAAGTTTCATGATCCTTTTACCCTTGACCCATTTCGAAGAATCAATATCTGTCCTTTCTGCATTTTCCTTCAGATAAAATGGAAGAAGAACCGCAACATCAAATGAACCTTCAAGGTTTCTGACAGGTGTATAACCTTCAGGGCGTTCCCATACAATTACTGAATCCCCTGTGGCAACAACCACAGTATCAACCTTAACAGGTTCTATACCTGGTGTTTCAGCTATCTTAGCGACAGGTATTCTCAAATAGTCACCAACCTGGGGAAACCTGATATCCCTGTTTTCTTTCCTTAGTTGCCTCACAGTAAGTCCGTACTTCCCGGCAATCGAAGACATTGATTCACCTCTTACAACTTTATGAAAAATGTACTTTGAGTCCAGTACTGCAAAATCTTGTTTTTCAGTCATAAAAGCTTTCCTCGGGACAGCTATTTCCGCACCAACCGGTAATTTATTAATATCGATGCCAGGATTACTTAATATTATGTCATTCTCCGATACGCCATATGACTTTGACAGGAAATAAACAGTCTCCCCCGGTTGCAGGTTATGATAGATATATTTACTTTCATCCCGCCGCGGCTTCACAGTAGCAGCCGGGGGAACGTCAGGTTCCTTAACCGAGCTGACAGGTATCCTGAGCGACTGACCTTCATTAACGCCAAAAACTGCCGGAGGATTTTCCCTTGTCAGTTCTTCAACAGTAATACCATAAGCTTTTGAAATTGAATAAGCCGTTTCACCCTTTTTTACAAGATGAAGGTAATACGCGATCCCTGAAATGATGATTTTCTCTTTTGATCTTTCAACAACGACCTGGGAATCGACAGGAACGGAGATGATTAAAAGAAGAATTACGGCAAGCAGATTCCTGCAACAGATTTTAATATTCATTATTATTTTATTTGAAGTTCTCCAGGAATACCCTGCAATTTGTTTCAATCCTTTCAGAAATATTTGAAATATCTGCTTTCAGAAATTTCTCACCTGTTATTTTCTCATATAATTCTATATATCTGGCAGACACTTCATTAACAAAACTGTCAGTCATTTCCGGTATCTTTTGCCCGGCTTTTCCCTGGAATCCGTTAGCCATAAGCCATTCTCTTACAAATTCCTTTGACAATTGTTTCTGAGGAAGGCTTTTATCAAACCTTTCCTGATACCCTTCCGCGTAAAAATACCTTGAAGAATCAGGAGTAGTTATCTCATCGATGAGATATATTTTACCATCCTTCTTGCCAAATTCATATTTTGTATCAACAAGAATCAGGCCATGTGCAGCAGCTATTTCTGACCCTCTTATGAATACTTCCAATGTATATTTTTCAATCATATCATACTCTTTCTCAGGGATCAATCCTCTTTTAATTATCTCTTCCCGAGAGATATCCTCATCATGACTGCCATGTTCAGCCTTGGTGGTTGGGGTGATTATTGGCTGGGGGAAACGCTGGTGCTCTTTCATGCCACCAGGAACAGGGATTCCGCATATTTCTCTTGCACCGGCTTTATATGTACGCCATGAACTCCCTGTAAGATAGGCTCTGACAATCATTTCAACAGGATAAGGTTCACATTTATACCCGAATGCCACATTGGGATCCGGAGTAGCAATTATCCAGCTGGGCACAATGTCTTTTGTAGCATCAAGGCTTTTTGATGCTATCTGATTCAGTACCTGACCCTTATAAGGAATTCCTTTTGGCAAAACAACATCAAAAGCCGATATCCTGTCCGAAACTACCATCAGCAGGTAATCATCATTTATATTATACACATCTCTCACCTTTCCCTTATAAACACCTTTCTGACCGGGAAAATTATAATTTGAACTAAGTATTACTTTTGTCATTAATTTATTATTGTTTTCTTCCTCTGTGGAACTCTGTCAATTACTCCCGCGTTTTATCCCCCCTTCAGGGGGGCTGGGGGTGTATTTCTTTTTCTTCCTTATCATAAGCTCTTACAATTTTCTTAACCAGATTATGACGTACAATATCCCGCTCATCAAATTTTATTATTGATATCCCTTCAATACCCGAAAGGATGCGCATTGCCTGAAGGAGTCCCGATTCATTTTTCCTTGGAAGATCGATCTGTGTCGTATCTCCTGTCATTATGAATTTCGAGTTGATGCCCATCCGCGTAAGAAACATCTTAAGCTGGCTTATTGTAGCGTTTTGTGCTTCATCAAGAATTACGAAAGCGTTTTCGAGAGTTCTTCCTCTCATAAATGCGAGCGGAGCAATTTGTATGGTGCCATCTTCGATCCATGTTTCAAGCTTTTTAAATGGCAGCATATCATGAAGAGCATCGTATAATGGCTGCAGGTATGGATCAAGCTTTTCCTTCATATCTCCCGGAAGGAACCCGAGCCGTTCACCAGCTTCAACAGCAGGCCGTGTAAGTACAATCTTCTTTACCTCTCTTTCTTTTAATGCCCTCACAGCCAAGGCTATAGAAGTATATGTTTTACCGGTCCCTGCCGGTCCGTCAGCTATAATAAGATCATTTAGCCTATATTCATTGACCAAAAGCAACTGATTTACCGTTCGTGCACGGACAGGCTTTCCGCTGGTTCCAAAAACCAGAACCTGTTCAAAATCACCACTTGAAGCCGATTTCATATGTTCCTCATCAAAGAAATACTTCTCTATATCCTGTTCATCAAGGCGGTGATATTTCCGGTAATATTCAATAATGTCGTTAAACTTCTCAGCAAAAACTGTAATCTCTGATTCCTCTCCCATGCATTTTAACTCATTGCCCCGGGAAAGTATTTTAATTTTAGGGAAAAAACTACGGATTTTGTCAAGCAAAGAGTTATTTATGCCGAAGAATACGACAGGATCTATATCCTCAAGAAAAATTACTATCTCTGTCATTAAATCTTAACAGTTTTTGACATGATCGTTCTTTTATCATTTTTAACCGTTAACCGGTTAAAAGTTTATAAATATTATCCTATGAAAGTTACAAAGTAAGTTTATTTTTCTTTAGAAGATTATCTTTGCTTTAAGTTTTTTCCCTATGCCTGTAATTACATTAACAACAGAATGGAAACCGGATGATATCTATGCAGGAATCATAAAAGGGAAATTATGCTGTTTGTGCCCGGGAGCTACGATAATTGATAATAGCTTCAATATTCCCGCCCTGAATATTTCTCATGCATCATTTGTTATAAGAAATACTTACAATAATTATCCTAAAGGCACAATACACATAATATGTATTCATACAGAAGCAAATAAAGAACAGGAATATCTTATTGTGAGGGCTAAGGATCATTTCTTTATCGGGACTGACAACGGTATCTTTAACCTTATTCTTAATTCAGATCCTGATGAAGTGATAAGTATCGATCATAAGAAGGATGCAGATGAGCTTGATATTTATGCAAAAGCTGCTTCGGATCTGCTGTCAGGAAAGAAACCGGCCGATCTGGGGAAACCTCTGAAAAACATTTATGAACGTCTTCCTTTGAGAGCGACAATAGATAAAGATGTTATTATTGGCAGCATAATTTTCATTGATTCATATGGTAATGCGATCTCCAACATTACCAGGGAGGTGTTTTACAGGGTTTTTGAAAATAGAAAATACCGCATCCTTGTTCAGAGCAATAAGAACTACATTGATCAGATATCGCAAAAATATAGCGATCTGCCTGTTGGTGAGATGCTTGCAAGGTTTAATTCGCTCGATCTGCTTGAAATATCAATTAACGGAGCCAATGTTTCTGAGTTACTCAGTCTTTCAATTGGTTCAGTTGTCAGGATCGATCTGGCAACCAAAGCTCCTTCTCCCAACCGCTTGTTTTAAAACCAGTAAAATATGAATGATAATAATAAAAGCGCTGAGGAGTTTATAAAACTACTGAATATTATTGATAAACTCAGGGCAAACTGCCCCTGGGATATGAAACAAACCAATGAAAGCCTCAGGAAACTAACAATAGAAGAGACTTATGAACTTGCTGATGCTATATTCTCCAATAATGATGACGGGATCAGGAGTGAGCTTGGCGACCTGATGCTGCATATTGTTTTTTATGCAAAGATAGGCTCTGAGAAAGCTTCATTTAACATGACTGATGTTCTGAAAGGTATTAATAACAAGCTTGTTTACAGGCATCCGCATGTGTTCGGTGACGTTAAGGTCTCAGGTCCTTCGGAAGTTGAGGAAAACTGGGAAAAACTTAAAATAAATGAAAAAGCCGGGAACCAGGCTGTTCTTTCAGGAGTACCTTCTTCTTTGCCGGCAATGGTCAAAGCGAACAGGATACAGGAAAAAGTCAGAGGGGTGGGATTCGACTGGGAAAAGCGCGAACAGATATGGGACAAAGTGATGGAAGAGATTAATGAACTCAAAGCGGAGGCTGAGGATCGCAATACTGAAACTATTGAATCAGAACTCGGGGATGTCCTGTTTTCCATCATAAATGCTTCGCGATTGTATGGTATTGATCCTGAAGCTGCCCTTGAGAAGACCAACAGGAAATTTATAAAACGGTTTAATTATCTTGAAAAAGAGACAATCTCAAAAGGAATTTCGCTTCATGACATGAGTCTGGATGATATGAATGAGATATGGGAGAAGGCAAAGGAAGAAGACTAACTCACGAACTCACCCCCTTTCTTTTTACCCCTCTTTGCGAAGCAGAGAGGTGGGCAGGGGGGTGAGTACATGTAATCAGGCAAATATATAACTCAACAGCTGGTAAATAATTTTCGCAGCAACAAAATCGGGAGCTTTATTGGTTTGTGACGGACACAATTCAACAACATCAAAACCTACAACATTTTTCTTTTTAGCAACATCCCTGAGAAAATGCAAAAGTTCAAAATAGTCGGGACCGCCGGGTTCCGGAGTACCTGTAGAAGGCATTACTGACGGATCTAAAACATCAAGATCTATGGTGATATATACATTTTCTGTAAGCTTTTCTGTTGCTTCAGAGTATAGTTTTTTGTTATAATACAACTCGTGAGAATAGAATATCCTGTCCTTCTGTGCAAAAGGGAGTTCATCGGTTGACATGCTCCGTATTCCGACCTGTACGATTGAGGCGAATTCCCGAATCCTGGCCATAGTACAGGCATGGTTATAAGACGAACCTTCATATTCCTGCCTGAGGTCAGTGTGAGCATCAAGCTGAAGCACTGAAAGGTTACTGAAATGTTCAGAAAATGCCCTCGCTGCACCGATACTTACCGTATGGTTCCCTCCTACTATAACAGGGAATTTTTTTTCGGTAAGAAGATGCAAAGTCTTTTTATAAACGGCATTAATAAGAGATTCCGGGGAATGCTTTTCACGTATCGGATCAATTGTATGAATCCCTTTCCTGTGAACCTCAGTACCTGTCTCGATATCGTAGAATTCAAGATTTACTGAAGCTTCCATCACAGCGTCAGGTCCCTGTTCAGCACCACGTATCCAGGTGCTCGTCGCATCATATGGAACAGGAACGATGATTATGCTGGAACCGGCATAATCATAAACCACTTCGGCACCACCAAAATTCATATTACTGCGGGATGATTTATTTTTCTTTTAGCTTTGAAGTCTTCATTTTTGAAGCTGGCCCACCCTTTTGTGAAGCAGCTTCTTTCTTTTTGGAGGCAGATATTTTCTTTGCTTCAGCTTCTTTCTTTTTCCCGGATTCCCCCTTTGTTTCAGGTTCAGCAGGTTTTTCGGGCTCCTCTTTTACCAGCAGGTTCAGTTTCTGAAGAATATTATACCATTGCACAACCTTTTTGATATCGCTTGTATATACCCTGTCTTTGCTATATTCGGGAAGAACTTCAGAAAAATAGTTTTTCAGCTTGTCGGGATCGGTTTTAGAATCGATTGAAGGTCCTCCGTTTTCCTTTTCATGGATAAGATCAAAAACCTTTCCAAGGGGCATATCCTCCTTCTCGGTAAAAACTGAGATTTCGTCGAGCGAACTTACTTTTGCCGAGCTGAAAGCGCCGCTTCTTTTTTTAGTTTCCAGATGTTCAACTATTACTGCATTCTTACCCTGGGCAATGAATTTAAAGAGCCCGGGTTGACCTGAAATTGCCAGAATATCTTTTAAAATCATCTTATTTCTATTTTGTGCAAATTTAATTCTTGTATTGTAAAGTCTGATTTAATCACAGGTTTTTTATTATAAGTTATGGTATATTTCTTTCTTTTTTAATTCTCTCATATGCTTCGTTGACCTTTTTGAACTTTTCATCCGCAACTTTCTTGAAGTCTTCGCCCAGGTGACTGACCTTGTCCGGATGGTATTTCATTGCCATCCGCCTATATGCTTTTTTAACCTCTTCATTTGAAGCTGAGGGATCGATCTCAAGGATTTTATATGAAGAATCCGTTTCCGGGATAAACATATTCTTTATTGACAGATAATCGGCAGAAGATATCCCTATGTATCCTGAAATTTTTTCAATGACCTCAATTTCAGATGGATGTGCCTGTCTGTCGGCAAGAGACACATTGAACAAAAGATGCGTCAGTTGCAGTCGTGAAGAATAATCCATATTCCTGCTTATCTGCTGACAAACATCCCTGAGCGGTATTTCCTGTTTCAGAATATCTCTGAGCATCACCGTTGCTTCAGCAGCAGAATTACTGCCGAACTGCCTGATAAAGAATTGTTTAACATAATCGAGCTCAGATTTTACCACCTTGCCATCTGCTTTCATAACAGCAGCAATAAGAACAAGAAGGCTGACGCCGAATGTTCCAGGCGTTGTTCTGTTATCCGGCGATGTATAGGTTGAAGTACGTATGGTAGTGTTATCGATCACTGATCCGACCAGAAACCCCAGTAAACCACCTATTGGCCCGCCCATCGCCCAGCCAAGACCGCCTCCGATCCATTTGCCAAATTGTCCCATATTTTATTTCAGGAATTTAAGTGGTTCAGCAGATCTTCATGAATTTTAAGAATTGCAGGGATAATCATATCATTTTCGGAATTACGAATTACATAATCCGATAATTTTATTCTTGATTCATCATCCATCTGGTTCTTTATCCTTTCAAGAATCTGGTCTCTTGAAAGTTTTTTTCCACGGATTACCCTTGCCAATCTTTCCTCCATCGGTGCAACAACAGTTACAATCCTGTCAACAAGCTTTGAAGCACCGCTTTCAAATAAAATGGCAGCCTCCATAATTGAATAAGGAGAAGTCTGTTCAGCTGCCCATCGTTCAAAATTTGCAAAAACCACAGGATGTACCAGTGCATTTACTTCAGCAAGAAGATGAGGATCGTTGAAGATAAGCGATGCAAGTTCCATCCTGTTAAGGAATCCATCTTTATAAAGATTCCTGCCTGCAATTTTATTGATTTCATTTATAATTTTCTCATCCCTGTTCATAACCTTCTGAGCCTCCGGATCGGCAGAAAAAACAGGAATTCCAAGAACATTGAATACCCTGCAGACTGATGTTTTGCCACTGCCGATACCTCCTGTAACTCCCAGCTTCATTCGTGGTCTGCTCTCCTGTGTCATCCTGTTTCCTTTAAATCAAAATAATAAGTAATAAGTCCTTAACCACCTGATAACGACGGTTACAGTACTTATTATCTTGCTGATTGTTTAAAAGAGAAAAAAATTGTATCCGGTTTAACTGAAGTAATCGTGCATTCAGATTTAAGCTGTGTACTTATATCCTGAATAATACCCGAAGTAACAAGGTAGTAATCTGTCAATTTACCATCCATCACTTTCTTATAACTGACTTTGGAAAAATCAATTACTGCGGGTGCCCGGTTGCCGGAATACTTAAGTCTGAGTATTGAATATCCCGGACCTTTAAGATACAGGTTAAGCCTGGCAGGAAGTTCTTCAGCAAATTCCCTGTTTTTTGGCAGGTTAATATACTTTACAGGATATCTGATATCAACTTCCTGATCTTTCCCCAGGGAATTAAGATACCAGAAAAGGAACGACAGCAAAAGGAAAAAAGTAAAAACCACAACATTCCTGTTGACAACACTTACCTCCTTCTTTATAAGCTTTTGCGGCCGATTCTCATTCTTTTTGCTCACCCGGGATTAAATTACAGGAAATTATTTCTGCTCTTCAGAAGAAACATCTTTAAGCAAAGCGCTTTTATCAACTTTCAGTTTTATATCTCCGCCTACATCCAGCATGATGTAGTTGTCTCTTACCTCATGAACTCTGCCATAGACACCCCCTGTCGTAACTACTTTATCTCCTTTTTTTAATGAGCTTCTGTAGTTATTCATTTCTTTCGTTTTTTTCATCTGGGGCCTTATCATAAAGAAATAAAAGACAACAAAAACAAGAATAAGAGGAAGCATAGTCACCAGCATATTACCCTGTCCTGTTGCAGAACCGGAAGGCTGGCCCATTAAAAACAAATAAGCAAAATTGGTCATTGTGAAAATTATTAATTGTTATTACTGTTTATTACTTCTCAAACAAGGCCTCTTCCCTGTTTTTTAAAAAGACCCTGTTCACGGATTTCTTTTACGATATTATCGAGAATTCCGTTGACAAATGTACTGCTTTTTGATGTACAATAGTACTTTGCAATTTCAATGTATTCATTTAGTGTTACCTTAACAGGAATTTCCGGGAATTCCAGTATTTCAGTTATCGCAAGCTGCATAACCAGAATATCCATAAGGGCAATACGTTCCACTTCCCAGTTAGTTGTATTGTTATCAATGAGTTCAGAACATTTTTTTGTATGAAGAACAGCCTTCCTGAATAATTTCCTGACAAAATCTTCATCCTCTTCATTCTTAAATAAAGGCATAAGACCAGTTTTCTTGTCTGAATCGGCTTTAAACTTTTTGAGCGTTTTTTCGACCATTACCAACACGTACTCCAAATCATCATTCCAGTAAATGCTTTGTTCTTCCAGACAAGCCAAAAGGTCTTCTGAATCTGAAAACAGATCCGTTAAAAGCCTTATTATAAACTTCTTATCAGATACATATTCAGGATTCCCCGACTTCATATACTCCTCATAAATTTCCCAGGATACCATCCTGGTATAGAAAAGACGAGGTATATGCCTGTAATTTACCCATGACACCTTTTGTGAGGATAAATAGTTTTTTAATGCAAGATTATTTCTTAACTGCGTAATAACCAGGTTATCAACAAACCTTCTTCGGGGATTAAGATCTTCAGGTGTTGGCATTCTTTTCTGAAGAGCCTGGTCTATTCTTTCGGAAGCTATATCAGCAATTTCAAGGATAAGCAGCAGCAAGAGGTGATAAAGATCGTAAGTCTTCCCGATGCTGAACATTAGTTCCTTTTCGGCCAGGACAAGATCATCATCCTCCCTTCGGTTAATAGCATAAAGGGCCATTAGGGCTTTTATGCGTAATAATCTTCTGCTTATCATCTGTAAAGAACCTGAAATTTCCGGTGCAAAAATACTCTTTTTCCTTTTTCATCAAACAAGAATACAAAATTTAAAGACAAATAATAAGCCTTATTTTGATTTGAAAAAATAATTATTACATTTGACGATACAAATTAAATCCCTAACATTAACTGACTTAGAAATGGAAGACGAAGCCGGAACAAAAGAAACTGTTAACGGGAGTGAGGTAAAGATCCAGAAAGAGGAGATTTTCACCAAAGTTGTACGTGCCGGGAAAAGAACCTATTTTTTCGATGTGAAAGCTACCCGGAAAGAAGACTACTATCTTACCATTACGGAAAGCAAAAAGCGTTTAGGTAAAGAAGGAAAAGTATTTTATGAGAAGCATAAGATTTTTCTCTATAAAGAAGATTTCGAGAAATTCACCGAAGGATTAAAAGATGCCGTTGCGTATATCGGTGATGGCAAAGGTGAATTGAATACCTCCGGGCCATCACCGGATACTATAACCAGTCACGAAAATGAAGGTCTTAAAACAGAGGAGTTTACTGACATCGAGTTTGATGACCTTGGGAAAAAATAAAGAAGGGTAGTTTCAGATGTTGGATTATGTTCTCCTTATTTTAGGAATTGTCCTGATGATAATCGGAATAATTGGTTGTCTTGTACCTGTTCTTCCCGGGCCTCCTCTAAGTTTTCTTGGATTAATCGCGCTACAAGGTACAAGGTTCGGAGATTTCAATTCAACAACGTTAATTATCCTCGCAGCCATAACAATAGTTGTGACCATACTTGATTATATAGTCCCTATCTGGGGTACAAAAAAATTCGGAGGCTCCAAATATGGAACCAGGGGTGCCACTGTCGGACTGATTATTGGTCTCTTTCTGGGGCCTGTGGGAATCATAGTAGGACCTCTTCTCGGTGCAATCGTCGGAGAACTGATCTTCAAAGATGATATGGGTTATGCTGTCAAGGCCGGCTTTGGTAGTCTTCTGGGTTTTCTTACAGGTATCGGACTTAAGCTTGCTGCCTCGTTTATAATGACATTCTATTTTGTTAAGGAGTGGATAGCGTAACCTCATCCCCCCAGCGTCGCAACCATCACCGCCTTGATCGTATGCAGCCTGTTTTCAGCTTCGTCAAATACAATTGAATGTTCTGATTCAAAAACATCTTCAGTAACTTCCATTCCGTCAAGCCCGAATTTCCTGAAGATATCCTCTCCCACTTTAGTATCCCTGTTGTGAAATGCAGGCAGGCAATGAAGAAATTTCACATTTGGATTACCGGTCTTTTTAATAACCTGCATATTTACCTGATACGGCTTTAATAGTTTTATTCTTTCCTCCCACACTGAATCAGGTTCGCCCATTGAAACCCACACATCGGTGTACAGGAAATCAACACCCTTTACAGCCTCATCAACATCTTCGGTAATTGTAATCTTTGCTCCTGTAACTTTTGCGACTTCCCTGCACTTTGAAACCAGATCCTGAGATGGTTGACAGGCTTTGGGAGCAGCAGCTCTGTAATCCATTCCCATCTTAGCAGCCCCGACCATGAGGGAGTTACCCATATTATAGCGGGCATCACCCAGATAACAGAAAGCAATCCTGGAAAGCGGTTTACCTGCATATTCCAGCATGGTCATAAAATCGGCAAGTATCTGCGTCGGATGAGATTCATTTGTAAGACCATTCCAGACCGGCACACCGGCATATCTGGCAAGTTCTTCAACAATCTTCTGGCCAAAACCACGGTACTCAATACCGTCATACATCCTGCCCAGTACTCTCGCAGTGTCTTTCATCGACTCTTTTTGTCCTACCTGTGAACCACTCGGACCTAAATACGTCACGTTCGCACCCTGGTCGAATGCAGCAACCTCAAATGCGCACCTGGTCCTGGTAGAAGCTTTTTCAAAGATCAATGCGATGTTCTTTCCTTTCAGATGCTGTTTTTCGGTCCCGGCATGTTTTGCTTTTTTCAGATCTGCAGCCAGATCAAGCAGATATTTAATTTCGACAGGTGTAAAATCGAGGAGTTTCAAAAAATGTCTGTTATGAAGATTGATATCCATGGTCAATAAATTTAGAGTGCCTAAAGTGAGCTAAAGTGCCTAAAGTACTTAAAGTTTTAAGCTTAAAAATTAAAAGCGTAAAGGTAATAAAATTTATTGGTGCCGGGTGCCCGGCGTTCGGTACTCGGTGCTGCATACTCGTTCTTCGTGTAATACCGAGTACTCAGGGACGAGAAACGAAAAAGTGACTCCTATCGCCTATCATCTTCGTACTCCATAGTGATCTTTGATCCGTACTTTTTATCAGCCAGCTTAAATGCTTCTGTGATAACGCTTAATTTACCACCCTGTTTAATGAAGTTCAGGCAAGCCTCTATTTTCGGTTGCATACTGCCTTTTGCAAACTGGCCTTCATTCAGGTACTTAAGGGCATCAGCATAATTTAGAAATTCCTTTATCTCCTGATTCGGTTTTTTGTAGTTTATATAGATATAAGGGACATCTGTCAGAATATAAAATTCATCTGCACCTATCTGTGAAGCAAGAAGAGAAGACGCCAGATCTTTATCAATAACCGCTTCGGCAGGTCTTACATCTTTTTTATCATCAATATAAACCGGTACTCCTCCCCCTCCTGCAGCAATAACAATATTTCCTTTCCTTGCAAGATCCCTGATAATTTTTTGATTCATAATATCTATAGGAACTGGTGATGGCACAACCCGCCTGTATCCGTTAACATTCTTAATCTCTTCCCTGAAAATCCATCCTTTTCTTAAAGCCAGATCATCAGCCTCATTCTTATTATATATTTTACCGATTCTTTTTTGCGGATCACTGAAAGCAGGATCATTAATATTGACAATAATTGACGTAACTATACATACAACATTTTTATTGATTCCGTGCTTATTGAGCACATTTCTGAACATTCTTTCAATCATATAGCCAATTCCACCTTGTGAGTCAGCAACACAAATATCGACAGGCATCTGTGCAATACTATACATCTGCTCACCAGCATCATTCCTCATAAGAATATTCCCGACCTGGGGGCCGTTACCATGAGTTATTACCAGATCGTAACCCTCTCTGATCAGGAAAACAAGGTTTTCAAGAGTCTCGGTTGTGTTCTGTTCCTGTTCATCAATAGTTCCTGACTGGTCACCCCTTAACAGTGCATTTCCTCCCAGGGCAACAACAGCAAGCTTCTTTTCCATATTTTAAGTAAGAATAAATTTAAATCAGAAGTAATTAAAATTCAAAACCATATATATTTAGCATCGGGCTGAAGGATTATAAAATTATCAAATTCCCTGGAATTTTCAATTGAATATAAGATTAAGGCATAGCGGGCAGCAACCTGTCAGGGATAAAAATCTGTATAATATTCCTGAAAACATGTTTTATAACTATATTTTATAACATGTTCTGACAATATTCTTATAATTTACAGACCAGCGAATTGGAATTTAAAAAAGAATACTACATTTACATATTTCAAAAAATACAAGTTTGGTGGCATCTAGGTACGGATTGTTGATTGCATTAATTATTGCAATGACAGGATACTCCTGTAAAGAAAAAGGAGGTAAACATATAGATGAGGGCGAAATTCATTATACCATTGAATACATGGGTAATATCAGTCCCATGCACAGAGAAATTATGCCCAAAAACCTTGTTGTATCATTTAAAGACGATAAGATCCTTTTTGATATATCATCTCCATTTGGCAATTCAGGCATTCTGAATCTTACCAATCCCAAAGAGAATATTTTTGATACGTACATCAGTTTATTTACTATCAAACAATATTATTCATCAAAACCCGGTGAGATGCAACCGGGTTTTGACAGCATGAATGGAATGGTGATCAGGAAAACTTCAAAAACAGCGTTTATTTGCGGATTCAATTGCAAAAACGCAGAGGTTACATTTCCATATAACAGGAAAAAAGTCTATAATATCTGGTATACTGAAGAAATAGATGTTAATAATCCAAACGCTTCAACTCCTTTCAGAGACCTTAATGGAGTTTTGATGAGCTTTTTCTTTTTCATTGGTCCTGCTGAAATGCACTTTGAGGCTGAAGCTGTTTACAAAAAAGATATACCTGACAAGGCATTTGAAAGAAGGGACAGATATATGAGGGTATCAAGGGAGGATATTGCCAGGTTTATAACTAAAATGATAAGCTTGTAGAATGGCGCAGGGGCATAGGGGCGCAATTGAAACTCCCACCTTTTATCGACACCTTTCTCCTTTCACCTTTAAGATTATTTATTACCTTTGGCGTGCGTTTTTAAAGCATCTAATGAATAAGGAAAAGGAAGATAGCAGCAGGAAATCTGCAAGAACTGCCAAGGGTTCTGGGAAGTCAAAACCATTCTTTACCGATGAAAGAATTAAATTTGTCTTTGGTATCTTTATTACGGGTTTTGCTTTATATCTCCTTCTTGCCTGTGTAGCATATCTTTACTGGTGGAAAACCGATCAGAGTTTGCCTGATTCAAATATAGTTTCAGGTCCTGAAGTGGTGGTTAAAAACTGGATGGGTAAAAGCGGACACTTCCTTGCTAAGATGTTAATCGGGTATGGATTTGGATTTGGGGCATTTTTTATACCTGTCATCTTCGGTACTATTGGTTTATACCTGCTTAATTTTCCAAATATAAGGATATGGAGGCTAATCGCTAAATTTACCTTTGCTGCGATCATTTTGTCCCTGATTCTCGGATATGTTTTTGGCAAAGCAGACGGTTACCTGATAAGTGGTCCCGGCGGTGGTCAGGGCTATGTCATTACCAGCTGGTTAAATGCCTTTATGGGGAAAATAGGTACAGGTATCCTGATTGCATTTATTACAGTTTCCTATCTTGTGCTTGCGCTCAGGATGCATCCCTCTTCATTCAGGTTAAAATTGCCCGACTTCACTAAGCTTAAAAGATATTTATTTTCAAAGCAGGGAGTGGATAATGAATCAGCTTCCACTGATGCCGGAGAAAAAGCCGGGGAGGATGAAACCGGCAGAAGTAAAGTTGAATTCCTGGTAAAGAATACAACCCGGGAAAGTAATGAGGATTATATTGATGAAAATGTCACTGCTGATTCTCCGAAAGGCTCCATAATCCGTGATTTTGATAATGATAAGCCGGCCGTTCCGAAAGAACCTGCAATACCTATAAATATTACAAGGCCGGATGTGGCGGATATTCTTTCCGATGAAGAGGTTGATGAATTAATGGAGAACTATGATCCCCGCCTCGATCTGTCGCGTTACAAGTTCCCTCCTGTTTCGATTCTTAAGGAGCACAAATCTGAAAGCGCATTTGATAATACAGAAGTCTTTGAAAACAAGGAGAATATTATCAAGACTCTTGGTGATTACAAGATCAATATAAAACAGATTTCAGCAACAGTCGGACCAACTGTTACGCTATACGAGATTATTCCGGAACGTGGAGTGAAACTGGCACGCATAAAATCACTCGAGGATGATATTGCTTTAAACCTTTCTGCAATGGGCATCAGGATCATTGCTCCTATACCCGGAAGGGGAACAGTTGGCATTGAAGTCCCGAATAAGAAGCCTGAAATAGTCTCGATGCGTTCGCTGATAACATCAAAAGCCTTTCAGGAGACGAAGTTCGATATTGCCCTTGCTCTTGGACGTACGATTACCAATGATCCCTATATCGTTGATCTTACAAAAATGCCTCATCTTCTTGTTGCCGGTGCAACAGGACAGGGGAAATCGGTAGGTATAAATGCAATAATTACTTCAATTCTTTACAAGAAACATCCTGCAGAATTAAAATTCGTTCTGATCGACCCAAAAAGGGTTGAATTACCACTGTACACAAAGATAGAACGCCATTTCCTCGCGAAACTCCCCGGGGAAGAAGATGCAATTATTACCGATACTCAAAAAGTCATCAACACACTGTATTCACTGTGCATAGAAATGGACAACCGGCTTGAGCTTCTTAAGGGAGCCCAGGTGCGCAATATTAAAGAATATAATGAGAAATTCATATCCCGTAAACTGAATCCTGAAAAGGGGCATAAGTATCTGCCATATATTGTGCTGATTATTGACGAGTTTGCCGATCTTATTATGACAGCCGGAAGGGAAATTGAAGGACCAATTGGCAGACTTGCCCAGCTGGCAAGAGCAATTGGGATACATCTTATTATCTCCACTCAGAGGCCATCAACAAATATTATCACAGGATTCATCAAAGCTAACTTCCCGACAAGGATCGCTTTCCGTGTATTCTCTTCCATAGATTCGCGTACGATTCTCGATACAACAGGAGCAGACAGGCTTGTCGGACGTGGTGATATGCTTATCTCATCAGGCAGTGAGCCGGTAAGGTTACAATGCGCTTTTATTGACACCCCTGAGATCGAGGAGCTGACAGAATTTATCGGATCACAACAGGGTTATGCTGATGCCATGCATCTTCCCGAATACATTGACGACAGTGAGTCAGGAGTACTGGATGTTGACCTGAAAAAGAGAGATCCAATGTTCGAGGAAGCTGCCCGTCTTGTGGTTCAGCATCAGCAGGGTTCCACATCTCTGATCCAGAGAAAACTGTCAATCGGGTATAACAGGGCTGGCAGGATTATTGATCAGCTTGAGGCTGCAGGTATTGTCGGGACATTTGAAGGAAGCAAAGCCAGGGATGTTCTCTGTTCTGATATGATGGTTTTGGAACAGATTTTGAAGCGTCTTGATTAAAACAACACGGATGATTAGGACTGTAATTTTTATTTCTGCTTTTATTTTTCTATCAATCAGCGCATTGGGGCAAAATGACCCGAAAGCTATAAGCATTCTTGATAAATTCTCATCAACTGCGACCGGTGCACCTTCAGTCTCTATGAAATTTCTCCTTGTTACTACCGACCAGATCGAGCGCACAAACGACACACTGGCAGGATCAGTCGTATTAAGCAAGAATAACTATAAGCTTGACCTGCCTGATAACATAATATGGTTCAACGGTGAAACATCATGGAGCTATCTGCCTGCTGAAAAAGAGGTTACAATCACTAAACCTGATAAAAATGATAATTCATTCCAGAGCCGTCCTTCAACTATTTTTACAATGTATAAAAAAGGATATAAAAGCAGGCTGGTAGAAGAAAAACCCGATGTATATGTCATTGATCTTTATCCCGAAGATCTTAAAAATGAGCTTATCAGGGTAAGACTTTTCATTGCCAGAACAAATCTGGACCTAAAGAGCCTGGAGTATAAAAGAAGGGATGGAATTACTGTTACCCTGATCGTAAAAGATTATAACCTTAAACAGAATCCCGGATCTGCTTTTTTCAGCTTCTCCCCCGATAAATACAAAGATATTGATGTTGTTGATATGCGTTAATCTCTTTCCGGATAGGCGATCCTTACATGATATATATTTGAAAGTCTTTTCTTAAAAACCTCCTTGATATCCGAGATGTTTTTAAAAGTCAGAGGTACTCCGGCAAACTGACCATCCTGTTCCTGTATATATAAAATCCTCTCAACCAGCTCACTTATGCTTTCTTCGGTATATTTATCCAGGCTTCTTGAGGATGCCTCTACGGCATCAGCCATCATTACAACTGCCGTCTCTTTAGAAAATGGCTTTGGCCCGGGATAGGCAAATTCCTTTTCAATACCTGAAATACCTGGATGCTGGTCGAGGTATTTCTTGTAAAAGAAATAGGCCACACTGGTCCCATGGTGCGTTCTGATAAAATCAATAATCTGAATTGGTACCTTATAGTTCTTTGCAAGATTAACGCCATTTCTTACATGATTAATTATCAGTTTTGAACTTTCACTTGGATCAAGATCATTATGGAGACTTATCCCTTCAACCTGATTTTCAATAAAATATTTCGGATTGGCAACCTTACCAATGTCATGATAAAGAGCCCCGGTTTTTACCAGGAGCATGTTGGCACCTGTAACCCTTGCAGCCTCCTCAGCAAGGTTTGCTACCTGAAGGGAATGTTGAAATGAACCGGGAGCCTCTTCTGCAAGCTTTCTTAAAAGTGGCTGACTGGTATCAGCAAGTTCAAGCAATGTAGTATCTGAAAGAAGAAGAAATTTATTCTCAAATAAAAATATTAATGGGAAGCTTATCAGAACAAGAATTCCGTTTCCTGCAAATATTCCGAAAGTTGACCATTCAATGTTTGCAATATTCCCGTTAAACATTAAACTTGTTCCAAAATAGAGGATTGAATAGGTCAGAAAAACCATAAAGGCAGTAAATAACAGCCTTGCACGTCTGTATAAGTTTGTTAAAGTGAATATTGCAACCATTCCCGAAATAAAGCTCATAAAAATAAGAACGAAGGATTCCGGGACCATAAAACCGGCCAGCATTATGGTTATAAGGTGTATGAACAATGCAAGACGTGCGTCGTAGAATGTTCTGATAACAACTGGTATTAGTGCAAATGGAACTAAAAACAGGGTGTTTCTGTCAAAGTTGTCAAGCACATATCTTGTTATTAAAAGTAATGCCAGGATTGAAAGTATTATAAAGAAAGTCTTTCTGACGACCTCAAGAACTTCACGACGGAATTGCCACAGGAAAAGGTAGAGGACAAGATAGCATGAACTAACCACTATAATACTGCCTGCAAGTGCCAGACCGTTTTCACGCACACCGGCTGGTAGTATAGTGACAACAATAGCTATACTGGCCAGAAAGAAAAACAGATTCAGATAATTCTTTTTCGCTTTAGGGTAACTCTTCGTATCAGATGTTGATTGTGGCATCGGGAGATCAGATTATCAAGCACAAAAATATATTAATTTTTGAAAACAATATCAGATCATTTTTTTAACTGTATAAAAATCCTTATCTAAACTTTTAACTAATTTTGATATTGATATTTTAACCACAAAGAGCACAACGAGTCCTTTGTGATTAAAAAAAATAAGAATAGTATGGATAAGTATATTTGTGAGAATGTTTTCGTTCCGCTGCGGGCAGCACCAGCGCATAATTCTGAGATGCTCAGCCAGGTTCTTTTTGGCGAGAAATACCATATTCTTGACCAGTCTGGCCACTGGATGAAAATTGAAACACTTTTCGATAATTACACCGGATGGATAGATATGAATCATCTGCAGCAAATCCCGGATCCTGGTAATGCCTGCGGCTATGTGCTGAACAGATCACTACTCTGCTATAAAGATGACAAAACAAAAATGGTGCTCGAAGCGGGCTGTGAGGTTTATAATCCCGATTTTGAAGCTAAAACATTTACGATTGGTAAAACGATATATACTACATCTAACGAATTCAAAAACAGTTTTATCACTACCAGCGATTCCCTGACTGACACGGCAATGAAATTTATTAACAGTCCGTATATCTGGGGAGGGCGCATACCGTCAGGTATTGATTGTTCAGGATTCACCCAGCTTGTATACAAGATCCATGGTAAGCCGATTCCGCGTGACAGCCGGCAGCAGGTTGAAACAGGGCTGACTGTAAACTTCATTGATGAAACAGAACCAGGCGATCTTGTATTTTTTGATAATGAGAGGGGCAGGATATCACATGTCGGGATGATCCTTTCAAGAGGGCTGATAATACATGCTTCGGGCAGGGTAAGGATAGATACTATTGATCACCAGGGTATTTACAAGCATGAAGCCGGGGGATATTCGCATCATCTCAGGGCTATAAGGCGAATTGTATGAAGCAAAAAAAAGGCTGCTCTTTCGAGTAAGCCTTTTTGTATGCTTAAGTAGTTTTTCTATAATTGTTGAACAATTAATTTATTTGCAAGTACCTCAGCCAACGGAATGGACCAGATATAGTTTGGGGATGTTGAAGGTACAGGATTAATACTTGATTTTCCTGGAACAGTTGATACTGTACGCATTATATCCATATTCCTGATGCCCTCGCCAAGGAATTCAATATTCCTTTCAAGCATAATCTTATCGAGAAAAGCTGTCAGGTCAGCAAAATCTCCGGCAACATAAGTCCCTCCATTTGCTCTACCCCGAACAGCATTAAGCAGTTCAATAGATCTTGCAGTAACGCTTCCTGCAGCACGGGATTCAGCCTCTGCAAGGTTAAGCAGTACTTCTGAATACCTTATTACCGGAACATAATCAATAAATAATGCAACCCTGAATTTATTAAGCCATGTTTTCCCACTGCTCGTCGTCAGCAGGTTTCTCCTTGTATCACCTGCTACCCATTCGGCATTATTTAATATTCCGGTAGTTATTAAACTGTACTCAGGATTAGTATTGGCTGCAGGGGAATAATAATATCCCAGACCATTCTGAGTACCAGGTGCATCAGTAGCAACCATTGGCATGGACAAAACTGATTCATTTGTGATCCACGGTGATGAAAATACAGTCGCAATGTCTGCCTCTAAAGCATTAGCCACACCTGATGTAGCAGTAAATGGAGCAGTAGCCGGAACAATTTTATTTCCTTCTGTAACAACAGCTGAAAAGTTGTTCATATGAAGGAGAACCCTTGTTTTCAGAGCAATTACAGTATTCCTGTGAACTCTGGTAGTATTAAGAATAGCAGTTCCATTTGTCAATGCAACTGTTGGCTCTGCAGCGTTAAGGTCGGCAAGAATTTGGGTATAAACCTCAGCAACTGTACTTCTGGCCAGGTCATTATCAGCCGAGGATTTATTTGCTTTTAACCTGAGTGGTACTCCAAGGTTAGCCCCAGCCCCCATATTAAAAGGTTTAGCATAAAGCTGTAACAGGTCAAAATAGCATAGAGCTCTTAATGTTAATGCTTCCCCTTTATATTGCTGGTATTCAGCTTCAGTGATAGCTGCAGCTTTAACAGGATCAAGTCTGCTTGCATCCAGTCCTTCAATAAAAACATTAATCCCGTTAACAGCAGCATAGACTGCGGACCATAAGCCATTAACTTCATTAGTGCTTTCAGTAACATTGTTTTGCCATGTTTGATAACCTGTTACTCCGTTAGCGAGCATGTTGTCAAAATCATTAGCCCTTATATCGTTGTAAATCAGAAATCTTCCACCACGGTACTGGCCGTTTTTCATTCTGTCATATAATCCATTTACCTGCCCAACAATTCTGTCTTTGGTATCGAAAGCTGTTAAATCTGAAATGCTGGTTTTCGGTACAGGATCTAAATTATCCTTCGAACATGAACCTGGTAATAGAGTGACAAAAATAAATACTAAAAATTTAAGTATGTTTTTCATAATTCTGTTTCTTTAAAAGATTTTTCATTAGAAATTTACATTTATACCGAAAGTGAAGGTCCTTGCCTGGGGAGCTGTATTTCTATCAATTCCAGGGGACAAATTGGTATCACCATTCGTAGACACTTCAGGGTCCGATCCTGAGTACTTTGTAAATATGAAAGCATTAAATGCCTGAGTATACAACCGGATAGATTGTATTCCCAACTGAGAAGGAAGTTTCTTAAATGTGTAGCCCAAACTTATATTCCTGACTTTAACGTAGTCACCACGTTCAACATTCTGTGATGCCACCATTGTAGAACCATTTGACAAATTATCTCCGAAAATTGGTTTGGGAATGTCAGTTATATCGCCAGCTTTCTTCCAGGCTTCTTCATACACTTCAACAGAATTATTCCAGAATCTTTGATCTCTTAAACCTGCTTTTGATCCGAAATAATTATAGAAATCGAATGCGTAAGTAAGGCCTAAATTAAAATCAAAGCCATTATAATTCAATATATTTTCCAAACCGCCATATACTTTTGGTATAGGTGAACCTAACGGTTTCCCATCAGTTGCAATACCGATTGCAGGTGCTGTCGTACCGTCATCACGATAGGTCCAGTTAGACTGCCCAACCGGTACCGTAAAAGAATAAAGCACCTCTCTACCATCTTTGTCCAAAAATATTCTGCTCCCGTTATCAGGATCAACTCCATTGGTTCTTACTCCGAAAATCATCCCAATTGGATATCCGACCATAGTACGGTTAGTAGTTTCAGTTGTACCACCCGAATATCCGGTTATGAAATCTAAACCAGGTGCTAATGAAGTGACTTCATTTTTCAATGTGCTGAGGTTAAGAGTAGTTGTCCACTGCAAATTCTTTTTCGATATATTATAACTGGTTAAGGATAATTCGAATCCTTTATTAAACATTGATCCGACGTTTTGAGGAATCGAATTTCCTGGAATTCCTTTTGAGGGCGCTTGTGGTGTATTCAAAATCAGGTTATTAATATCGTTGTAAAAATAACTCATATCAACCTGTATTCTGTCCCTGAGAATCCCAAATGAAAGGCCGAAATCGTATTTATCACTGGACTCCCACTTTAAATCAGCATTACCAGCCTGCGAGAAGAACAAAGTCGGCACTAATGAATAAACCCCTGCACTATATAAAAACAGAGATCCGAAATTATCAATACCTGAGATATTTCCAACCCGTCCATAACTTGCTTTCAGTCGAAGGTCAGAAACATATTCACCAATAGTACTTTTTATAAAATTTTCTTCCGATAAAGCCCACATCAGGGAGACACCACCAAATGTACCAAATTTCTTTCCTGGTGCAAGACCTGAGAAACCATCTCTTCTTCCACTTATTTCAAGGTAATATTTTTTTGAATAATTAAAATTAACCCTGGTGAAGTATGAAATAAAATAGTTTTCTGTTTGTGTAAGGCCTCCAGGATTCAGAGGTGTGACCCATGAACCCTGGTATGTTGTAAAGAAAGGATCTGCAACCTGTGATCTGTTTCCTCCCCATCCATTTATTGTTGTGTATTGCTCTTCAGCACCAATAAGCAGATTCAGATTAAACTTATTTACAAATGTTGTTAAATAATTTGCTGTATTTGTCCATGTCCAGCGATTTCTTCTATTAAATGTATTTGAAGCAGTACCGTTGGAACTATATCCATCTCCCTGAACCGGAGATTGGAACGAAATACTTTCTGTACCTATATTATCAATTCCGTAAACAGTTTTTAGGGAAAGTCCTTTTATAGGAGTAAGAGTAGCTGAAAAGGTAAAAAGTAATCTTTCACCTTCACTGGTGAATTTATTGTTATCAATAACCGGAATGGGGTTAAGATAGCCTACACTCCCGCCCGGGTTGCCCCATGTACCCAAATTATTACCATTTAAATTCAGTTGGCCATCATTATAAACATTAGGTGCAACTGCAATATTATAGGGTCCAACTATAGGAGAAGTAACAAATGCTAAACGAGCAATTCCTGAGGTATTGAAAGCCTGTCCAGGTAAAGAGCCTGTATTTGGAGCAGCATTAAGAGAATTTGTATATCCAAAATTAGCGCTAAGATTAAAGTAATCAGTCACTTTCTGGTCAAGATTTAAACGAACATTTTTTCTTGTGAACTGGTTTTTCACAATAATCCCAGCTTGATCCGTATATCCAACAGAGAGGTAATAGTTTGTACTTCTAGTTGCACCAGAAATCGATAATGCATGATTTTGCTGGAATCCGGTTTTATAAATATAATCTGACCATTTTGTGTCAATTGTATTACCATCTGCATCTGTTGATAAGAAAAACATAGCACCACCATTAAGAGGAGTATTATTTGGCGGAGCATTGAGGAGACGGATATCATTGTAGTTTTTCCTCGCTAAATTTTTATGTTCAACATATTGTGCAGCATTCATTACTTCAAAAAGTTTATAAGGCTTTGACCAGCCCATATAAAAATCATAGGTTATCTTGGGTTTTTCACTTGCTGCACCTCTTTTAGTGGTGATAAGAATTACACCATTAGCAGCCCTGGATCCATAAACAGCTGTTGCTGAAGCATCCTTAAGGATTTCCAATGAAGCAATATCTGCCGGATTTATATCGGCAAGTGTATTCGAAGCAGAACTGTTTGATGAGACATCTCCTGTAAAAATAGGAACGCCATCGACCACAATTAATGGAGACGAACTACCAGTAATGGAATTATAACCTCTTACCCTGATAACCGGAGGATTGTTTAAAACACCGTTGGGCAATGTAATGCTAACTCCTGAAGCTTTTCCTTGCAATGACTGGTCAAAACTCTGCACTGGAATAGATTTGATTGCATCTCCTTTAACAGAAGCAATTGAACCTGCTATATCACGTTTCTGCTGTGTACCATATGCTACAACCACAACCTCATCAACATTGAACAAGTCCTGCTTTAAAACTATGTCAATCCTTGTCCTGCCCTGGATAGCCGCCTCCTGCGTGACAAATCCAATAAAGCTGAATACAAGGGACTGGGCACTGGCAGGTGCTGAAAGAGTATACTTACCGTCTGCTCCTGAAATTGCACCTACAGTCGTTCCCTTGACAGTAATGTTAACTCCGGGTAACGGAAGACCGTCTTCAGAGCCGGTTACTGTCCCGGAAATCTGCACTGTCTGAGCCATAACAACTGAGCCTGTTATGAGCAACAGTGAAAATAGCCATAAAATTCTTTTCATAAATAAAAGTTTAGGTTAATAGAATAATCGCCTGCTAAGGTATTTAATTATTTTAAATGACAAATGTCATATTCAACTTTTCTGACCTTTACTACAGTTTTTGCTGTTTTATTATCTCTGTATCAGCCACACAACAAAAAAGGCTGCTCGTGAGAGTCAGCCTTTCTCAAATTGATATAAATTCAATAGGAATTTATTACAGAGGGTTCTGCTCCATTAACGGATTGGCATCCATTTCCTGTTTCGGGATCAGGAATACGAAATTTTTATCTCCTGCAGGAAAATAACCAGCGGCATTCCATAATGATGTTGTATGGCCAAGATCAGCTCTGTTTAAATCAAGGTTCAGACGCTTAAGGTCAAAAAAGCGGAATCCTTCTCCCCATAGTTCACACCTGCGTTGCATTAATATTTCCTGAATCAAAGGATCCCCGGTCAATACACTTTGAACATAAGAAGGATCTCTTTTGGAAACCAGGTTAAATAATGCTGTCTGAGCGTCAGCATCTCTTCCACCCTGGCGGGCTATTGCCTCTGCCTCTATAAGATACATCTCCCCGGCTTTCATATACAAATAGTCATTTGTCCAGTTTGACTGACCGGCTGCATCATATCCACCGTTCCCTGTAAATTTCTTTCCAACCCTTGCTTTGCCAGCAATAGTTTTGAATACTTTTTTCCGTTCATCAGTTGCACTCATATAGTCATAAACAACAGTACTGATAATTTTATGATTTCCAAGAGTAGCATAACCACCAAAATATGGATCAATATGTGAAAACCAGGAAGCATAACTTGTTTGTTGCTCGGTAATAAGAACTGCTCCCCACATCCATTCGGTGTTATCAGCTTTATTCCAGCCATAACCGTATTTGGTAGCCGGAACCAGAGCATGACCGGTACGTGCAGCAACTGCCATTGCTTCAGCAGTTGTATACTGACCCGTGGTTAAGGCAACACGTGCTTTAATCCCTTGTGCAACTCTGAGATCTATTTCAGATACATTGACCTTATTATAAGTAGAACTTGTAAAGAGAGTTATTGCTTCATCAAGATCAGAATTGATCTGCGTATAAACTTCTGCTACCGTAGATCTTGCCTTTCCTGTCTGGGTGGGCTCAGTATAAATGGGAATGCCAAGATGCGTATTTGCTCCCCCGATATCATACCTGTCAGCATATAACTGCACCAGCTGGTAGAAGCTGAATGCCCTGTATGTAAGAGCATTCGCTTTTATGAACTGAACACGTGCCACATTCAGGGCAGCATCTGATGCATTGTCAATATTTGCCAGAATGATATTTGCATTATCCACTATGTCATAATAATATGACCAAACCCATTCGAGATTACCCGAGTTAATATTCCTGTGGTCAAGGTACTGATACCAGGCTACAAACCAGCCGTAACCGCGTTCACTCTGGAAGAAGTCTTCACCAAGTAAATCAACAGCCATGTCAATAGCTTTTTGACCGTATCTGTCATGAGAAGAGTAGAAAGCATATGTTGACCGGTGTATTCCATGTAAGAGAGTATGGTTACCCCCAACGGTTGATAACAGGTCTTTCTCTGCCAGGCTTGAAGTTGGTACCCTTTCCAGGTATTCTTTTTCACAGCTTGATAAAATGAACAGAGACAGGCTTATAATAAGCAAAAATAACTTTTTCATATTTTTTCTGATTAGAAAGTTAAATTAACTCCAAAACTTATTATTCTGCTGGGAACGTAAGTGAAGTCTGCAGTCCCGCCAAATGATTGTTGCGGATCCATCCCTTTGCGCTTGCATAATAATCCGAGGTTATCACCTGAAACAAAAACTCTTAGATCTGACATATCTAAAGCTTTGGAGATTGATACAGGGAGACTATATGACAGAGTAACATTTCTCAATGACATATAGCTTGAACTTATTAAATAACGTGAAGAAGCAGCAGTTGCAGCAGTGTAGTTATTTTGAAGGCGGGGTACATTAGTTATGTCGCCTTGTTTTTGCCAACGATTTAGAATATCGGTTGACCAGTTTGACCCAAAAGCACCTGTATGCATTAATGTAGCCCAGTTTGAATCGTACATTTTCCCTCCAAGTGAGTAAGTAACTAGAGCTGAAACCTCAAATCCTTTATAAGAAATGGTGTTTGTTACACCACCATATAAATCAGGGATGGAAGTTCCTACATAATAATAGCTTGCTGCATTCTGATCTTTTGTTGTTTCACGTCCTGTAACATTTCCTTCTGTATCTTTAATATCTTTATAATACAAAGCGCTTCCATCAGCAGGATCGACTCCAGCCCACTCCCTTAACCAAAAATCGTAAATAGAGTGACCCTCAGATAATTTCTTCGTTCCTGAAACTATTTCCTGGGGTTTACCGTCTGAACCGAGAGGCATTTTTGTTATCTTATTCTTATAAGTAGTGGCATTAACCTCTAAATTCCATCTCAGATCATTTACTTTAAAGATATCTGCTCCAATTGTCAGTTCAATACCCTTATTATTCATGGATCCTATATTCTGCCAATTTGACGAGATCCCGGTCGATTGAGGGAGTGGCACACTAAATAACAGGTTGCTCGAATTTCGAATGAAATATTCGATTGTACCTGTAATGCGTTTTAGCATATTAAATTCAATTCCAACATTGAGGTTTGCGTTTTTCTCCCATTTCAATGCTTTGTTTTCCAACTGAGAATGCAAAGCTCCATTATAGTTGCCATTGTTCCTTCCGGAAATGGAGAAAAGACTTTGCCATCCATAATAGTTGCCAATATCATCATTACCTTGTTCACCGAATGAAGCTTTTAATTTAAGATCGTCGATCCATGAAAGGTTCTGCATGAAGGACTCCTGACTGATTCTCCAGGATCCACCCAGCGACCAGAAATTACCCCAGCGAACATCTTTAAAGAATCTCGAAGAGCCATCTGTTCGAAATGAACCGGAGAAGTAATATTTATCAGAGAAATTGTAATCTCCACGGAAGAGGTAACTGTCAATTGAATATTCATCTGAAGATGAACTATTTCCTTCTGCTACTGAGGCAGCAACAAGCTCAGTTGTGGGAATAGTAAAACCTGTTCTGGTGGCATAGACATTAGACCAGGTATATAAATAATTTTCGTGACCAGCCAATAATGATACACTATGAGATCCGAACTTCTTGTTCCAGGTCAGAATCTCGTTCATAGTGTACGAAATTACTTTTCTGTACTCTTTTGTAGAACGTCCTTTGACTGCCTCAGCATCTGCATAAAGATAATTTTGATAGGTAGTAAGGAAGTAGTTGGACAAGTCAGTATTATAAGATACTCTGAATTTGAAATCCTTCAGAAATGAAATTTCTGCACCAATACGAGCAGAAAAAGTATTCAAAGCAGTAGACCTTTCATCTATTGGAAGGGTAAGCATAAGGTTTGAGTTTGGAGCATAAGGACGTGTATGTCCGGCCCACTTATAAATACTTGTACCTCCACCCAGATCGAACATAGGGTTTCCATTACCATCCAAAATAATTTCTCCTTTAGCGTCACGTTGCCAGATAGGATATAGCGGCCCCATCACCCTGCCATAGTAAAAGGGATTTGTTGTATAAGTACCTTCGGCAAGGAATCCAACCTGCTTGGATGTTGCACCCGACAACGAAGCATCCATTTTCAGCCATTTTTTCACTTGTGATTCGGCACCTACTCTCCCTGTAAGACGCTTAAATGTTGACCATTTTACCATACCTTCCTCATTTAAGCTCGCAACAGATGCAAAATATTTGCTTTTTTCATTACCTCCGCTTAGAGAAAGGTTATAATCCTGTCTGAGCCCGGTTTGTGCCAGATTTTTATTCCAATCGTCGTAATAAAGCAATTCAGCATTTGGATTTAATTTACCATCCAATCCAATTAACTGATCATTTGCTACATTATAACTATTATAACCACCCAATTTGTTCACTATTCCGCTAGTTGTATTTCCACTGGCTACAGTAGCTGCATTTTCCGGAGTATAACCACTGGCGTTAACAAGAGCGTTCCGCCAGCCTTCCCACATCAGTTCATAATAATCTTTAACTCCAACTCTCTCATACTCAGGTATTGCCCTGCTTACAGCACCAAGAGTTGCTCTAAAATTGACACGAGTCTGACCAGAAGTTCCTTTTTTGGTGGTGATTATTATCACACCATTGGCACCACGTGCTCCATACAAAGCGGCGGAAGTAGCATCCTTTAAAACAGAAATAGATTCAATATCATTTGTATTAATTGAATTAAGATTTCCGTCAAAAGGAGCACCATCAACAACATATAGAGGTGAACTTGAGGCATTAACTGATCCGATTCCTCTGATCCGGATATTTGCACTTGAACCTGGTTGTCCGATACCTCCGGTAACCTGCACTCCTGCTGCCACACCTTCAAGAGCCTTTGCAGGAGAAGCTGTTTGAATTTTCATAATTTTATCAGCTTTAACCATATCAGCCGAACCAGTAAAGGATGACCTGGTTGATGTTCCATAAGCAATTACGACAACCTCATCAACTGAAACAAGGGCAGTTGACAGAGCTACATTGATAGTTGTCCTCCCGGAAATTGGCTCTTCCCTGTCTGCCATTCCGACAAAAGAAAATACCAGAATTTCAGCATTCACTGGCACTTCCAGCTGATATCTCCCGTCAGCCCCTGTGATTACTCCGATGGTAGTTCCTTTTACAGTCACATTAACTCCGGGGATTTCAGATCCATCCTCCTCAGAGGTCACTTGCCCGGAAATCCGCACTGTCTGAGCCATAACAAGAGATCCAGTTATGATCAGCAGCAAAAAAAGCAATAAGACTTTTTTCATAAAAAACAGATTTAGGTTAATAATACAATTTCGAATATACATAAATAATTTTAATGACAATAATCATTTTTATGCATCTCTATTAAAAATTGCTTAAAAGTAGTCAATTTGAAATTTCGGAAAAATTTACATTTTTCTTTGTAAGTTATTGTATTTTCGATATTTAGAGTAATAAAAAAGTCGGGATCCAACAAAAAAGGCTAATAATGAGGTTTTTAATAACTTTTATTTGAATTAATGATCAGAGATTAATATCATTTTACATCCAAGATATGAAATAATATGTACATACAGTGAAAATAATCTGTCAATATTTTATATGAAGGTTTATGATTTGCTTTTGTTGCTAATCAACAATTCAACTTTTTTAAGGATATTTTCTTCTTCCCTGCCCGCTTTTAACTCAATGGTACGACCTTTGTCTAAAATATCTTTGACAAATTTCTTGTTGTCGAGTCCGGATCCGTTTATCTGAACATTCAAAAAGGCTCCCCATATACACGACCGCAAGGCCAATGCCCCTGTTCCGGCATCTGTCACAGAGTTGGGATTTCCTTTTTCAACCATTTCTCTTAAAAGTTCAAAACCTGAATAGGCTGTTTCCATTACCCTGAATGGAACCAAAATAGCATTCCTGGTAGCTGCCTGAACAGCATCATTTCTGATTTTTTTCTCTTCTTCACTCTTTTTCGGAAGCCTGTAAGCTTCAATTATTTTATTAAATGCCTCTGTATCTTCATCCACCAGATCTAAAAGCTTGTTCTGTATTTCCTTTCCCCTTTCTGCCCAGTCGGAGAATTCTTTCCACCTGTCGTCCCAACCTTTCTTATGGCTCGACAGGTTAGCTACCATTGTGCCCAGAGCAACGCCAAGCGCTCCCATATAAGCTGATACTGAACCTCCTCCAGGCGCCGGAGATTCAGAAGCGGTCTCATTCATGAATTCCCTGAGATTCATGCCGGCCAGTTTTCTTTTTCCTTTTTCTGCCATTACATATTCAATTATTTTTTCTTCCGGTTTAAAAGTATGTATTTCACTTAGTCCCATCGATTTTATAGCTATTTTAATAAGTTCATCATCTGGTACTCCTGTTGACCTTTGTTGTTTTTCAAGGAAATACCGTCCTGCATCAAGCATTGCCCTGAGAGGAATAAGCCCTACCAGCTCTGAACCGGTCACCCTGACTCCCCGCGCATCAGCTTTACGGCAGACCTCATCAAAAGCAATATGCACCGGGGTAACCGATATATTGGTGAGGTTCATTGAAATCTGTGCTATGCCGTATTCCTCAATGAACCAGCCTATTGCCTTAACACTTTTAAGTGTACCAGGTACACTTATTTGTTTTCCTTTGTCATTTGTAATGCTCCTGCCTTTCTCCCGCACATCGAAAGCTATTGCATTAGCCCGTCGCGTTGATGTGGTATTCAGATTGACGTTAAATGCGACGAGAAAATCCCGCGCTCCGACGGCAGTCGCACCTGATCTCTTATTAAAAACTGCCGGTCCGAAATCAGGCTTCCATATGGGATCTGCCAGCTTTTCTTTTAACCCTTCATATTCCCCGGCCCTGCAATTTGCCAGGTTTTTTCGTTTTTCTTCAAAAGCAGCGTTTTCATAACAATAGACCGGTATCTTCAGCTCTTTTCCAATCCTTTCGGCAACTTTACGTGCAATAATAACCACCTCCTCCATTGTGATACCTGAAACCGGGATAAAAGGGCATACATCAGTGGCACCCATTCGCGGATGCTCCCCGTGATGCTTTGACATATCAATGACTTCTGAAGCTTTTTTAACTGCAAGGAATGCTGCTTCCGAAACGACATCAGGATCTCCGACAAAAGTTATAACAGTCCTGTTTGTATCTTTCCCCGGATCAACATCAAGAAGTTTTACCCCTTCAACCGATTCAATTGCGTCTGTAATCTGCTTAATGACAGACATATTCCTGCCTTCACTGAAATTCGGAACGCATTCAATAATCTTTTTCTCCATAAAAACTAATTCTCCTTTTTGTTACTCCCCTTCCCCTGAAATTATACCTCCTGCCTCTGATGTCATACCCCCCTGCCCCCCTAAAAGGGTCCAGGGGGATTGGGGGGCTTCCCCAAGGGGTAACGGGGGGTTCTTAATCTATAAGTTTCCCATTCAATATTACTGTCTCAACCAGGTTGCTTCCAAATGCATACGGCATAAAATCATATGACGGTATTTCTTTAGTAATAAACACATTAGCTACTTTCCCCCGGACAATTGAACCATGCGTATCAGACAATCCCATTGCATACGCTGAATTAATTGTGACTGCATTGATTACCTCTTCAGGAAGCATTTTTAACCTGATGCAGCCAAGCGACATGATCAGTTTCATGTTTCCGGATGGTGCTGAACCCGGATTATAATCTGAAGCCAGTGCAACAGGCAGTCCTGCATCAATGATTTTCCTGGCCGGTGGATCAGGCAATCCGAGGAAAAAAGCTGAGGCGGGCAGAAGAGTTGGCATAGTGCCGGTTCCTTTGAGCTCATTGATCTCATCATCCCCTGTGCATTCAAGATGATCAACTGAAAGGGCATTGTATTTTACTCCGATCTGAACGCCTCCCGAATAATCAAGCTCGTTCGCATGAAGCTTTGCTGTCAGACCATATTTAAGTCCTGCCATGAGTATTCTTTCAGTATCCTCAGCCGTAAAGAAACCGTTGTCACAGAACACATCTATATAATCAGCCAGCTCTTCCGAAGCCACAACCGGGATCATTTCATTTATGACAAGATCAACATATTTTTCCCTGTCGTTTTTATATTCTTCGGGAACAGCATGAGCTCCGAGAAATGTAGCTTTGACCTCGATCGGAGAACTCTCTTTAATCCTTCTTATCACCCTCAATATTTTAAGTTCATCTGTTGTAGTAAGGCCATAACCGCTTTTTATCTCGACTGCACCGGTTCCAAGGCATATTATTTCGTTAACACGCACCATGGATTGATCAAACAGCTCATTCTCAGATGTTTTCTGAAGAAGCTTTGCGGAATTCAATATACCTCCTCCTCTTTTGGCTATCTCAACATATGACAATCCCTTTATTTTATCCGTGAACTCAGTTTCACGGCTGCCTGCGTAAACAAGATGTGTATGAGGATCACAAAATGACGGAAATACAATCCTGCCTGTCGCATCAATTATCTTATGCTGCACATGACCGGATAGCTGGTATTCCGGAGGGATATCTTTCATTATTCCGAAATCTTTTATTTTCTCATCCTCGATAAAAAGAAATGCATCCGGTATCGCATTCAGCTTTGCCATTTCACTTCCGCAAATTTGTTTTCGCGGATGATCTTCAGTCTGAACAAGACATCGTATATTTTTAATGAGCAATCCCATAAGTATTTAATCGTAAAACAATGGTCTAAGGTAGCAAATATTAAAAAACCGGATCGATATTTCCATTTTTCTTTATCTTTAGCCGTTTCAACCAAAAACTAAATTTATTGAAGAAGTCCTTTTCACTTCTGCTAATTGCATTTATATCATTTTCAGTATACGGACAGGAAAAGAAGGTAAAAACCGGCTGGAAGTTCGGCGGTGCACTTCCTGCTATAGCCTTTGACTCTGATCTCGGATTCCAGTATGGAGCTCTTGTAGAATTTTTTAATTATGGCGACGGTAGCACTTATCCCGATTATTTTGATCATACCTATACCGAAGTTTCTCATTTTACCAAAGGAAGCGGCATATATAGGTTAATGTATGAATCAAATCACCTCATTCCGGGGGTGCATCTGACAAGCGATCTCAGCTACCTGCCTGACCAGGCTAATCATTTTTATGGCTATAACGGCTATGAATCAGTTTTCGTTAAAGATTGGATGGATGAAGAATCAACCGATTACAGGACCAGGATGTTCTATCGTAATCAGAGGAACCAGTTCAGGTTTAAGAATGATTTCCAGGGAAAATTGTCAGGTGAACACATAAAGTGGAGCGCTGGTTTTGCCTTCCAGAATTTCAAAATCAGCTCGGTTGACATTGATAAGCTGAACAAAGGTAAGGAAGAAAACCTGTTGCCGTCCGTCACTGACGAACCAGGTCTGTTTGAACATTACCAGGAACTGGGATTGATCTCAGAAAATGAGGCTAATGGCGGATGGGTCAATACAGTCAAGGCAGGTGTGGCATGGGACAGCCGTGATAACCGGCCGAACCCGATGAAAGGTATCTGGACTGAGCTGGGCATCGAGATCGCTCCTTCATTCCTTGGTAACGACTGGGGATTCTCAAAATTATATTTCACCCATCGCCAGTATTTTACTCTTATTGAAAATGACCTTTCACTTGTTTACCGGCTTGGTTATCAGACTACACTTTCCGGCACCTCACCTTTCTTTTATCAGTCACAGGTAATTACCTCAATGCTTACTGGTGAAACAAATGAAGGGCTTGGAGGTTCAAGCACACTGAGAGGAATTATGAGAAACAGGGTAATAGGTGATGCATTTGTCCTGGGAAACGTTGAACTTCGCTGGAAACCGGTTTATTTTACAATATTCAAGCAGGATTGCTACCTGGGTCTTAACCTGTTTTACGATTTCGGAAGAGTGACAAAGAATATCAAGCTCCCTGCTAATCTCCAGACAACCTTTAGTTCTGAATATCCGGGAGAATTTTATTCAGATTACTTTAATGCGGGAGAAGAAAAGTTACATCAGAGCGCTGGGATAAGCATCATGCCTGTAATGAATCAGAACTTTGTTATTGCTGTTGACATTGGTAAAGCTTTCAATAAGCAGGACGGTAATATCGGAGTAGCAATTGGTTTGAATTATCTGTTCTAGGATATGACCTCACCCCTTCTATCCCCTGCTCAGAATTCCCATGTACTCACCCCCTTCTTTTCCCCCTCTCTACTTTGTAAAGAGGGGGAATTAGTTGATATACAATGATATAACACCCCCTCTTTGCGAAGCAGAGAGGGGGTTGGGGGGTGAGTACATGTGTCACTCGTCTCAATTGCATTCCTCAAAGCTCTTCCGGTATTGCTCGATAGCTTTAAGACTCATACCCATGCTTGAGAATCCTCCGTCATGATAGAGGTTCTGCATTGTGACTTTTCTTGTAAGATCAGAGAATAAAACTACACAGTAATCAGCACATTCTTCCGCTGTTGCGTTTCCGAGGGGTGACATCCGTTCGGAGAAGTCGACGAGTGAATCGAATCCGTGGATACCACTGCCTGCAGTTGTAAGAGTAGGAGATTGTGAAACCGTATTTATCCTGACATGCCTGTCGCGCCCATAGATATACCCGAAGCTACGGGCAATTGACTCAAGCAGCGCTTTTGCATCACCCATATCGTTGTAACCGGTAAGAGTACGCTGTGCAGCGACATATGACAACGCGACAACTGAACCCCATTCTTTTATTGCATCGAGTTTATAGGTGGTTTGCAGAATCCTGTGGAAGCTGAGAGCAGATATGTCGAAAGTCTTCAGCATGTTTTCATAGTTTGTCTGCTCGTAAGGAATATCTTTCCTGACATTGGGAGACATACCGATAGAATGGAGGATAAAATCGAACCGGCCTCCAAAGATTTTCATGCTTTCGGACAGAAGATTATCAATATCTTCCATTTTTGTTGCATCAGCAGTAATTACAGTGCTGCCGGTTATCCCGGCCAGGTCGTTGATTGTACCCATTCTGACTGCCACCGGAGAGTTGGTAAGAACAAGTTCAGCTCCATGCTGCGACGCTTTCAGGGCAACCTGCCATGCAATTGATTTTTCATTCAGGGCTCCGAATATGATTCCTTTTTTACCTTTCAGAAGTGATCCTTCCATTTTAATTCTATTTTTTTTGATCACCCCCTTCCCTGCCTTCCCCCACGGGGGAAGGCCCTCCGCGGCAGGCTGGCTCCTTCGCTAAAATTGCCCACAGGGCAATTTTTAAACGCTCGGCCCTCCCTTGGGAGAAATAAGAAAGGGGGTATATTTATCTAATTACCAGCTGATTTTATAAGCTCCCTGGCATTCTTTATAGCAATCTCCGTAACTTCGCTGCCACTCAGTAACCTGGCTACTTCCATTACTCTTTCATCGGATGATAACAATTTAATACGGGTAATTGTTGAATCTCCGGTATCATCTTTATAGACATGATAGTGCTTTGAACCTCTTGAAGCCACCTGCGGCAGATGTGTGATATTCACAACCTGCATATATTTTCCCATACCCGCCAGTATCTGTCCTACTTTATCAGCTATCTCGCCTGAAACACCAGCATCAATCTCATCGAAAATTATCGTCGGCAGATTGCTGTTCTTTGTCAGAAATGATTTAAGGCTGAGCATAACTCTCGACAATTCTCCTCCCGAAGCAATCCTGGCAAGGTTTTCAGGTGCTACCTGCTTGTTTGCAGTAAACAGAAATTCAGCGTGATCTATGCCAGTATGAGTAAAGTCCCCTACCTGTGAAAAAGATATCTTGAACCTGGCGTTTGGCATCCCAAGCTGCTTCAGTAATTCAGTAATTTTCCTTTCCACATCAGGTATTATGTTTTTTCTCTTATCTGAAATCTCTTCAGAAAGCTTTCTCAGTTTATCAGTCTCTCTTTCCAGAATCGATGCCAGCTCTGTCATCCGATCATCACTGGTAACAATTGATTTAATCAGATTCTTTATCTCTTCTTTCTTTATTATCAACTCATTAAGATTACCGACGCGATGTTTCTGAATCAATGAATAGATAGTGTCAAGCCTGTCATTCACATGAGCAAGACGATGAGGATCAGCTTCAATTGATACGGCAAGCTTTTCAACTTCACCTGCCAGGTCATTCAATTCGATATAGGAGGAATCTGTCCTGGAAAAAATATCTTCCCCTTCGGGTATGAATGTTTTTATTTTATCCAGGTTGGTTTTAATCTCCCTCAACATAGAGAGTATGGAAATCCCGTCAGATGCAAACAGGTTTGAAGAGTTGCTTAATGCCACTTTAATTTCTTCTGCATGGCTGAGCAGTTCCTGTTCCTTTTCAAGCTCTTCCTGTTCACCTTGTACGAGCTTTGCTTCTTCAATCTGGTTAAACTGGAACTGGTAATATTCTAGATCAGCCTTGTTCCTGTCTGCTTTCTCTTTTATATCTAAATACTCTTTTCTAAGCTTCCGGTAATTTTTATAAGCTGTTCTGTATTCGCTGTTAAGTTTTGCGGTCCCGGCAAAAGAATCAATAACATTTAGCTGAAAAGGGTTATCACTAAGCATGAGTGTCTGGTGCTGGGAGTGGATATCAATAAGCTTGTCACCCAGTTCCTTTAAAAGGTTGATAGTAACCGGTGTGTCATTGATAAACGCGCGCGATTTGCCGGCTGGATTGATCTCCCGTCTTAAAATAGTGACAGGTTCATAATCAAGTTCATGGGATGTAAAGAACTCGGAAAGGTCATATTCTTCAATTCTGAAAGTACCTTCAACTATGCATTTTTCATTTTTTTCAAGCAGCACCGAAGTATCTGCCCTGGTTCCGAGAATAAGTGACAAAGCTCCCAGAAGTATAGATTTTCCTGCGCCTGTTTCGCCGGTAATAATAGTCAGGCCGTTCTCAAGCTGGACGTCCAGATCTTTTATAAGTGCATAGTTTTGCACGAACAGTTTTACCAGCATAACTGATTATTAAGGGACATTGGATGCAGTAATCTTTTCGTATTTTGATTTGTTTGAAGGATCTATCTCGGTGAGTATCTGTACAACCCGGCTCTTTTCCTCAGGAAATGCCTCCGTAAATATATTGATCAGTTCGTCTGACCTCGATTCCATTACAACCTGGACAAGGTACATGAAAGGATCGGGTCTTTTCCTGTAAACCTCCTGCATCAGCCTGAGACTTTCCACCATGCTTGTTCTGGCTTCAGAGATCCTCGATTCCATCCTGTCGAGTCCGTTAATATTATATTCGTAAATAAATTTCCTGACATCCTCGTATTCTTTGTTGAGAATATTTTTAATCAGCCAGTACCTGTTTCTGTTCCGGGAACCGTCATAAGGCTTCCATCCTGCTTCGGGAGCATTCTGTGCATTTGTAACAATTTTCTCGGCCATCTGGAAAAACTCTGTACCTCCCTCAGAGGCAAACGAATCATAGTCAAAGCCAAGTATAATATATGCATAGTATGCCAGGACAGAAATAAGGCTCGACCTGTGTGTTGTAGGATCAAACTCCAGAGGCTGAAATTCCACATACCTGAATCTGAAGCTATTATCCATAAAATTCAGAATTGTGGTGCTATAGGTGGTATTATAAACAGGTCTTTTGAGCTGAATCTGTATGGTTCCATTGAATTCGTCAGCCGAGATCTGGTCAGTCAGGTTGATAATAAAATTGCATTCGATCCTTTCCGAATAGCTGAATACATGGTTAGTCCATACGGTATTATTCATAAAATCATAAATATCACGCTGCATATTCTCGAATACCTGCCTGTTAGATCCCTGGATTTTCTGCGCAGAGATCTGCACATTGCAGATAAGCTCCTGGGAAGCGATTTTCCCGGGAGATATAATCAGAATTGCCGTAAGCAGAAATTTCGTAAGGTGTACCAGTTTCATACTTTCTTTATCATTGAAATAATCTTGTCGAGTATATCCCGTGCAGCTTCTTCCTTTGATTTCAACTCAAATTTATTAATATTATTGTACTTGTCAATGATCGTGATTTTATTAGTATCGTGCTCAAATCCTGCACCTTTTTCATTTAATGAATTTAATACTATGATATCGAGATTCTTCTGCTTCAGTTTTACAGTTGCATTTTTGATTTCGTTATCTGTTTCGAGTGCAAAGCCTGCGATGAATTGAGATCGTTTTTTTAATTTCCCGAGCGTTTTTGCAATGTCTGTTGTTGGTTTAAGCTTCAGAACCATCTCTTTTCCGTCTTTCTTCAATTTCTCTTTTGCAACCTGTGAAGGGGTATAATCAGCTATTGCAGCTGAAAGAATTGCTATATCGCAAGACGGGAAACGCGAGATGCATTCGGTCGCCATTGTCTCTGCTGTTGTCACTTTTATTATTTTAACAGATCCATTTTCAGGAAGGATATTCACCGGTCCAAGAACGAGTTCCACAACGGCTCCTGAATCTGCAGCGGCATCTGCAAGAGCAATTCCCATTTTCCCTGAAGAATAATTGCTGATAAAACGGACCGGATCGAGAGGTTCACGTGTAGGACCCGCATTTACGAGAACATGTTTGCCTTTCAGAGGCTTATTATTTTTTTTTTTGAAAGAAACTTTTTATCTCCTTTACTATTTCTTCCGGCTCTGCCATACGGCCTTTTCCTGTAAGTCCGCTTGCAAGTTCACCGCATGCCGGTTCCAGTATTGTGATCCCGAATGCTTTCAGGGTTTCAATATTAATGACTGTTGCAGGATGGTTCAGCATATCGACGTCCATTGATGGTGCAACAAATACAGGGCAACGAGCTGATAAATAAGTTGTAAGGAGCAGATTATTTGCAATACCCGAAGCCATCTTTGCAATAGTATTTGCAGTTGCAGGTGCAATAAGGTAAAGGTGAGCCCACAAACCAAGATTGACATGGCTGTTCCAGTCCCCGTTTTCAGGACTGTAAGATTCGGTCAGTACCGGATTTTTTGATAAGGTGGCAAGGGTAAGAGGCGTGATGAATTCCTTGGCATGTTTTGTCATGATGACTTTCACATAAGCACCCTCCTTGACCAGCAACCGGATTATAGTTGCAGTTTTGAAAGCTGCAATACCTCCTGTCACCCCTACAAGTATGTTTTTGTCTTTCAGCATACTAAAGCTGAATTTTATTTTTGTTTGGCTGGTTTCTCCGGATTCCGGTGAAATATTTTGCCTTCCTCAAGCTCCTGCAAGGCAATCAGAGTTGGTTTCGGCAGTCTTTCGTAAAATTTCGATATCTCAATCTGTTCACGGTTTTCAAATACCTCCTCCAGGTTATCGCTGAACGAAGCAAACTCTTCAAGTTTCTTGTTAAGTTCCTGCTTCATTTCAACAGCAATCTGGTTTGACCTTCTTGATACAATAATAACAGTCTCATAAATATTCCCTGTACCATGTGTCATCAAGTCGAGGTTACGCGTTACTGTTGTTGACGGGGCCGTTGATTTTCTGTAATCCATATTAAGTAATTAATTATTAGCTTCTGTATCAGTAACTCCGGTTTTAAGAAACTTGTTTGTTGTCTGAAAAATCCTTTTTACGTCTCTTGAAAACCTGCTATCAGGGAACTCCTCCATAAAAGAATAATAATCATCGAGGGTTGCCTGGTATCGCTCTTTCTGTTTATTCGCCATACTGTTTTCGGCATAAAGGAAAAGTGAATTAAGCTTAAGGAACATCATTTCCTCCCTGAATTTTGTATCAGCAAATTCCTTTAGGCTATTGGTGAGAGCTACTATCGCTGCTCTGTATTGTTTCATTTCATAATAGAGCTTTGCACTCAGATATGACTTCTCAACAATTCTCTCCTCAAGCTCTTTCATAAGTCTTTTACATTCTTCAACCTTTGGGCTTGCAGGGAATCTGTTTATAAAAACACTAAATCCTTCTATTGCGCTTCTTGTATTTTCCTGGTCGAGCTCTGCCCGTGGTGCGATGTTATAATCACACATTGCGGCCATAAAGCTTGCCTCTTCGGCATATTTCCCGAAAGGGTACTGATCGATATATGATTTAAAATAACTTCCTGCAGTATAGTAATCCTTCATTCCGTAAAAGCTCTGTGCATTAATCCAGTTAAGGTCTTCTGCCTCTTCCGTAGCCCTGTATCTTGGAAGAATCTGTGTCAGCAATTCCGTTGCTTTTACATATTGCCCTTCATCATAGTACTCTTTTACTTTGGTTTTCTTGAGATCATAATCGGTACTCTTCAGGAGTTTCTCATACTCACCGCAGGAAATCAGCAACACCAAAAATATCAGGACTATATGTAATTTGAATCTCATAAAAAAAATGTTGCGCAAAATTACTGTATTTTTTTTCATTTCAGGCATAAAAACGGAATTTTATTACAATTATTTCATAATGGCATACTGATGATAAATTAGGTATAAATAGGTATTAGGGAATACCTGTTAATCATTACTTTTGTGACAATTTTTACTAAAAGATGCTGTAATGGATATTTTTGACAAAATCAAATCAAACAGGGGTGCCTTAGGGCAATATTCTGAAGTAGGCGACGGATATTTTATGTTCCCGAAGCTTGAAGGTGAAATTTCTCCAAGGATGAAATTCAGAGGCAAAGAGGTTCTTATCTGGAGTTTAAACAATTACCTGGGTCTTGCAAGTAATCCCGAAGTAATTAAGGCAGATGCCGAAGCCACCGCAAAATACGGTCTTGCATATCCTATGGGTGCAAGGATGATGTCGGGGCAAACAACCATGCACGAAAAATTCGAGAAAATGGCTGCCGAATTTGTCGGGAAAGAGTCCGCATATCTTCTCAATTACGGTTACCAGGGAATGGTTTCGATAATCGATGCACTTGTTGACAGGCATGATGTAATTGTATATGATTCCGATGCGCACGCGTGCATAATGGATGGTTTAAGGCTTCATTTCGGAAAAAGATTTGTTTTCCCTCATAATGACATTGAGGGTTGTGAAAAACAATTGCAACGAGCAACCAAACTGGTTGAAGAGACCGGCGGCGGGATCCTTGTCATCACTGAAGGTGTTTTCGGAATGGCCGGGGATCTTGGCAAGCTTGATAAAATTGTAGCTCTGAAAAAGAAATATAATTTCCGGTTTCTAGTTGATGATGCTCATGGGTTCGGAACCATGGGAGCAACAGGTTCAGGCACAGGAGAACATTTTGGTGTACAGGATCAGATAGATGTTTATTTTGCAACTTTTGCCAAATCGATGGCAGGAATCGGCGCTTTCGTGGCAAGTACAAAGGAAGTTGTGACTTATTTACGTTTCAACCTGAGATCCCAGATTTATGCAAAATCGCTGCCTATGGCCATGACACTCGGAGCTATCAAAAGGCTTGAGCTTATCCAGGAACATCCCGAGTATAAAGAAAAGCTATGGACGATAGTCAAGGCTCTTCAGAAAGGACTCAGAGATGCAGGACTTAACCTTGGCAGGACAGAATCACCGGTCACTCCTGTATTTTTCAAATGTCCTCTTGAACAGGTTACACAGCTTATTTATGATCTCAGGGAAAACTTCGGGATATTCTGTTCTGTTGTCATCTACCCGGTTGTACCACGCGACGTTGTTATGTTACGTCTTATCCCGACAGCATCACATACACTTGAAGATGTTGCATATACTGTGAATGCATTTAAAGAGATCAAGAGGAAGGTTGATAATGACGAATACCCTCATAAAATGGCGGATTTTTCAAAATAACAGCCAGGGTCTGTTTAAATTAATATCATGTGCAGAGCCAGGTCTGAGACCTGGCTCTGCATTTATAATCTACCTCACCTCAACCCCTCTAATGTTTTCTTTCCTCACCCTAAATCCTGCTCCTGTTTTTTCTTTACCTCACCCCATACCCCTCTCCTGTTTTTTCTTTACCTCACCCTAAATCCCTCTCCTGTTTTTTCTTTTCCTCACCCTATACCCCTCTCCTGTTTTTTCTTTACCTCACCCCATACCCCTCTCCTAAAGGAGAGGGGCTTAATTATTTTATTATCTGCTTTTTACCCCCTTCTCTTTCAGGAGAAGGGGGCAAGGGGGATGAGGACAATCCACACAGAAGGGGGCAAGGGGGATGAGGACAATCCACACAGAAGGGCAAGGGGGATGAGGACAATCCACACAGAAGGGCAAGGGGGATGAGGACAATCCACACAGAAGGGGGCAGGGGGATGAGGCGAAAAACTCAGGAGACGTAGGATGGATTAAGAATAAGGAGATGGATGACACAGGAAAAGGTAAAGGTATCAAGAGGATTTATGTGACAGACCTTTTCGAACAAATTCTTTCTTCATTCGTTATAACTTTATTAATAACAGGAGCCTGTAATAATAGTTCCTGATAAGAAGCCTGATTAATTAATTTGAAATGAAACAAGACCAGAAAAACCTTCTGAAAGGGTATAATCTGTTGCTCTATTTTGCCGGAAGCATGATAATGTATGAGCCAACAGAAGAGTGTGTAACTGATTTCTGGACAAATGGTACACTTAAAAGATTGCCGGTCTCAAGCACCAATCCGAAATTTATCAAAGCGGCTGCCCTGTTAAGGGATTCCTGTAAAGACAAAAATATATTTAAAAAAATGTTGCAGGAAGATTACCTCAGGCTTTTTGCCGAAACAGGACTTATACTTGCCCCTGTTCATGCCTCAGACTATCATCACGATGAGATTCGCCGGGACAAGAGTTATAATGAAATAAGTGAATTTTATAATTCATATGGCTGGAATTCAAATTCCCGTGTAAAAAGAACCGACGATCACCTTGGCATTGAACTTCTTTTTCTTACCAGACTTATAGACAGGTATTTGCTACTTGATGATGATCCTTCTTGCCATGAAATGGGAAATGAGATACACCGTTTCATCGATCAGCATATTCTTTCATGGATTCCTGAGTGGAACGTACATATCCAGGAACATGCCCAAACTCTCTCCTATAAAGGAATCGGAACTTTAATCCTTGCCTGTATTGAGGATCTCCACACTATCTTCTCCTATAGTGATAATCCATTATAATAATTTACCACGTTTATCAGGTGGTCATAATTTTCGATGTCCAGATGCTGTTGCCTGATGAATTCCCTAATTTCATTTTTTCTGTCAGAAAAAAATTTCAGAAAATGTTTCTGGTTTATAACAGCATGCAATTCATTGTTCTTACGGATCCATGAAACAGGTTTTGATTCAATAATAATTTCCTGATTTTCGTCCATCCTGAAAACATCATTTCCAATCCTCATATTGTTGATATAAGAGGATGATGAAACATCAGAAGTACTGCCATAGGCAGCAGGCCGAGACGGGTTTTTAACTGTACCTTTATGCTGAACAAACAATGAGACAGGAGCACTGACAAGAACTTCATAAAAAACTTTACCGACAGGAACAAATTTTCTTTTATCAATATAAACAGTATCTACGCTGCTATAGTTTACCATATCATATATCCGGTTCTTCTGCCTGAATACCATTTTTTCATTAACAACATTATAATTCAGATTCAGAACGACTTTTTCGCCATTCTTCATCTTTACGACACCCGGTGAAAACTCCGGAAATAAGAATTGTTCCGGAATCAGAATTGTGTCTGACTGAGCATTTATCTTCAGCGAAAGGCTGAAAAGCAATAAAAACAGACCCGCAATATTCCTTGAAACTGACATAAATAAGTTTATCATCATGATTTGAAATACAAAGTTCACATGAATTATTTTTACATGCAAATTTATTTCACATCCTGAAACATTATTGATTGGATCGCATATGTGGCTTAAAAATTCGGAATAAAGAAGTTTATTATTGCACCGATATAATATTCTCTCCATCCTTCTGCAATATCAGCAAAATCGTCATCGGGAATATTTGTGTGTTCAACTGTTACCTGGGAATTTTCCTGGTCAGGATGAATTGTAATTGTTACTATTGATTTCTCTGGCTGGTCGCCGAAATACCACTCCTGGACAACTTTCTTATCACTGACAAATTCAAGATTTTTTCCGGTGATATCTCCCTCCCACATTGAAAATTCGGTCCCCGGTTCTGCAATCATTTGTGCAGGATAACCTGACCATAGTTCAATTGTAAAGGGATTTGTAATTGCTGAATAAACATCGGATGGTTCAGCATTTATTTTGAAAGTCTTTTTAAATGTTTTCATACATGTAATCCTGATAAATATTGTTCTGCGTCTATAGCCGCAATGCATCCTGAACCTGCTGCTGTCACAGCCTGCCTGTAATGCGGATCCTGCACATCTCCCGCAGCAAATACTCCAGGGATATTAGTCTTAGATGTTCCAGGGACAGTTTTAATATAGCCAACAGTATCTGTTTCAACATATTTCTTAAAAACATCAGAATCCGGAGTATGACCGATAGCCAGAAAAAACCCATCAATTTTTAGTTTTATGGTCTCCTCTTGTGGTGTACCTTTTTTCTTTACAAGGGTTATACCTTCCACTCCGTTTTCACCAAACAGGTCAATAGCCTGGTGCTCCCACAAAATCTCAATATTTGAAGTATTCATGATCTTTTGCTGCATTGCTTTTGATGCTCTGAGAACATCCCTTCTTACAATCATGTATACTTTATTGCATAATCCCGCCAGATATGTTGCTTCCTCTGCTGCTGTGTCACCGCCACCGACAACAGCCACATCCTTCTCTCTGTAAAAGAATCCATCACAGGTTGCACAGGCTGAAACTCCCATTCCGGCATATTTCTTTTCAGCTTCCAGACCAAGATATTTTGCAGTGGCTCCGGTAGCAATAATAACAGTTTCTGCTTCAACCATTTTATTTTCGTCAAAAGTGATTTTAAGTTTACCTTCAGAGAAATCAGCACCTGTTGCTATCCCGAACCGTATATCTGTTCCGAATTTTTCAGCCTGCTTTCTGAAATCTTCCATCATTTCTGGTCCTGTAATACCGTCAGGGTACCCCGGATAGTTTTCGACATCCGTTGTTGTTGTCAGCTGGCCTCCCATTTGCAAGCCGGTATAAAGGACCGGCTTAAGATTTGCTCTTGCAGCATAGATTGCGGCTGTATATCCTGCAGGTCCGGAGCCTATAATAAGACATTTTACATTTTCTACATTCGTGATATTTGTGTTTTGTGGCTCCTTCTGAAGATCCATTGGTTTAAAAATTTCCATAATGAAGTCGTTATATTTCAATCCGTAAATATAAACATCTTTGATCTTCTGTATGTGAAAAAAGTCACAGACCAGATAAAAGCTGATAGATTAAGGAACTGTCTTTTGTGAAAAAGAATGCTTTAAGACTATCTGGCTGAAAGAATCTCAATAAGAACATGATTGTCCTTTAACCTTTTTACCTGTTCACCACAAGGCATTTCTATTGGTGCGAAATTTATCCTGTCCATCTCCCAGTTATGTGATTCACCAAAATTCCTGTACGCTTCTTTGGTTTCAAATCTTGCTGAGATAAGCGTTTTTCCGGGAGTATTCACTATACAGGCTGTACAGGCGTTTAATTCCCTGAGATATTCTTCCATCTCCGGGGAACCATTAATAACTCCCAGCCTGCCTTTTATGAGGCACGATTCATTTCGGATAGTCTCAGCAGAAACTCCCGGGAAGAATTCAGAAAGATCGATGGATGGTCCGCTTATTTTATCGACTATTTTTCTGCCAGCTATAATTGAGGCGGTACTATCCGCGCTTGTTCCTGATCCATTAATAATGCTTATATAATACTGCCCTGAACAAATCTGAAGCTGATATTTATTCTGACAGGTTAATAAAGAAAAATCCGGTCTGTTTCTGCAACGGAATCTTGAGACAGAAAATATCCCGTAAGCTGATTCAGGATTATTCATCTTATATATTTCGACCTTATATTTTCCTTTTAAGTATGTAAACTCTGTAACATTCACACCAGTAAATCCATATTCCAGGTAAAGGTCAGCTCCTCCGTCGATATAACCGTAAAGGGATTCTCCGTTGAACCTTCTTACAGTTGAAAATTTTGCTTCCGGCAGGTCTTTTTTGTCAATTGAAGGAAAGCCATCAGGATCCTGGCAAAGAGCTATTACAGGTAAAAAAGAAGTGATAATTATTAGTGTTTTGAGTTTAGTCATAATCATCCAAGGTCTATAACTGAAATATTAATTTTTTCTTTATCGGAAATGCCAAGTCTGAGAGCATCTGCCATTGAGAGAAATGTCAGTACCTGCGGGGTGGAGACTTTCTGAAGTCCCTCGGCAATTCTCTTTTCCGCAACGATATCATAAGCTATTCTGTCAATAGACACGGGATCTGAAGCTACAAGTATTGAATTATAATTGCAGAAGAACTGTGGATTAGCACCCGGTCCTCCGTTAAAACAACCTTTAAGTGCATCGCAAATATTCAGTACAACCTTATCTCTCAAAGGGGCGAACGCACATACCTCAGCGCACGTATCATTCCATAATTTTGCATGCAGGCGGCCTGTGTTGGAGACCGATCCAAACGCAAGATTTTTCATTGCATTAGTTATTGAAGCCCCGGCATTTTTCAGGATCGGGATATTAATGATTTTGTCAAGATCCTGAGTTATAATTTTTGAGAAATATGAATACTTACCGGAATTAATCATGAACGGGATCGTTTCGGCATCATATTCCTGTTCAACCTCAGCATAATAATACCAGTCTTTGTCTATGTTCTTTTCTCCATAAAGTTTTCCTTCTTTGTCATAGTAAGAGCCGGATTTATCCTGTTGCTCGGTGCCCAAAACTGTAATTCCCGGATAGTTATCTGGTGTAAAACCGCATTCCTGGAGCTGCATTTCCCTCCTGTCCCAGATAATAATGTTTTCCTTTTTTATTCCACTCTCTGTCAATTGTTTAATAACCGATTTTACTACCGCATGACTTGTTGCAAGGTCTTTTCCGGCAACCGGATTAACCTTAAGCCCTATCTTTTCACCGGGCTTAACAAATATTCTCCAGGCTTTTCTGAGGTTTTTCTGACCGGTTATCTCCAGCATTGCTTTTTCAATCATTGCATATGCTTCTGATTCGACCGGTTCATTATTAATTACAGCTTTAGTACTTTTTATATGTACTACTTTACCAGGATATTTACCCGGCATTGAGGATGAAGTTCTTGGCACTTTAGCGGCATCCTTGATATTTGTTGCAGGTTTTGACTGAGCCTGGATTAGTGGTTCGGATATAGACTGCTTGCCGGATTTACCTGTCAATAGTTTTGAGAAAGATTGTAAAGTAACTGCCAGGCTACCGGTACCAATAAGGTAAAAGAACTTTCTGCGGTTCAGGGAATTTTCTTTCATATAATTATCTTTTGCATGATAAAATATTATTCAAATATAATTAATTACCTGAAGTTGCCGGTTGCTGTGTGCTGGTTGCTTGTTTCTGGTTGCTAGTTACTGGTTTTAGTATAATGTCATGAATTCCCCTCCTGGGAGGGGCCAGGGGTGGGTTTTTGTAACTGTATTCGATGGTTCGGCGGTTCTATTTGAGGGTCGCCAACGGCAAAATGCCGGATTATGTCAGGCAACACGGGTTTTGGATAATCCGAATTGTTGACTAATTTTGCAGGGATTAGACCGCCTTCGCTAAAGCTTCGGCGGTCAAAGCGGGGTGTGGCGCAGTTGGCTAGCGCATTTGCATGGGGTGCAAAGGGTCGTCTGTTCGAGTCAGATCACCCCGACAAGGTTTGCGAAGATCAAAAAATGTCAGGTGTACAGTTTTGTGTACAGTCGAAAGACAAAAAAACATACTGTACACTTTTTTTTTGAACTTACTTCACAATAATGAAAAACTACCTAAAGGTTTCTATCTGGATTTTTGAATAATCATCAACATGATCTTCAAAATGATTTAAAACTTAAAGAATTAGGTAATATAATATTCAAAATTTATTGTTAAAAGTTCGCTTATTGCGGGAGAATGGCTTTGATGTGTAAAAAACCGGAGGATTATTTCATGATCCTTTTCAGGAGTGCTTAACAAAGAAAAACCCCTCTAAATTATCTAACTTTGAGTTGGTAAGAGACATCTTTAAAATTATTGATTCCCATGAAGTCGACTAAAGTAGATTTCTGGGCATATTAACTTTAAGCTAAGTATTTATAACACATTGTAAATTAGAAATAAAGTTCCTGAAAATAATTATATCCCAAAAAAGAATTAAATTTGATAGTCTAATCTAAACATATGAAAAATTATACTCTTTTAATTATCATAGTTTTCTTGTGTTTTAACACGTGCAAAAAGGAAGACAAAAATGAGAATCTTTGTTACAGCAGTACATTGATAAGCCAGGTCAATTCAGGTGATTTGGCTGTTCATGGATTGACTTATAACAGTAACTGTCTTATTTATGAGTCAACTGAACCGTACAAGTACAAAAGATTTTCATATGATGCCCGGAATATTTTAAATAAAGTGGAAGTGGCTTATTCTTTCAGTTCATTTAGCTGCGTAATGATTCCGGGACAGTCCCAGGAATCAGATCCAAGAAAGGCCACGATATCTGAATTTTCAGAATTTGAATATGATGATGCTTTAAGGTTAACAAAGAAATCGATTTACTTTATCAACAGTGGGAATTCACAGCTTACCTATTACCAGACCTATGATTATGAGAATGATACAATTGTAAAGTCAAGTACCTTCAATCCACAGGGACTGTTAACCCAATATCATGATTACACTTACGATGATAGCGGCAATATAAAAAGGGATGATCAATACTCGAATAATTCAGGTATAAAATTAGTAAACACGGTGATCTGTGAGTTTGATAACAAAAATAATCCATACCAGGTTTTTGCATGTGAAGGCATTCCTGGGATATATACCAACAAGAATAACATAATAAAAGAAACTTCTGTTTCCTATAATGGTGCCGCCGAATTCCGTACTACGAGACAGTACGTATACGAATACAACACTTTGGATTATCCGGTCAAGATAAATGAACTTGATTGCTTTTATGGAAAATAACCGTAGAATTGAAAATTGGGGAAGCGATTTACATATCTTTTACTCCTGGTAACCGGATTAGTTTGCAGCTGTGAAAAAGATGCAAACACCGATAACTGGATAATCAGCAATTATTCAGGGATATATAAAAATGTTGAATATAGTGAGAGTTTAATCAGGGAATTTACCTCCGGGATTTATGAAGATAATGCTATTCCTGAAGATGTTAAACAACTCCAATATGGTAGAATAGAGATTGATTTTCAGTACAATGGAGGAGGGCTGACTTATTTCATGCCACTATTGTACTATGGTTCTATGAATAAAAACAACTACGATGATGATGTAGAGGAACCAAAATTTCACATGGCTGTTGAAATCGGACATTACAATGTCATCCCTTTCCCGGTAGAATATTTATTTTATACCATATGTACTTATCGTCAACCTCAATATTGCAGGGATACCTTTAGTCCGGTAATTTCAGGTGGAAATTATACGTTCATTATTGATAAAAAACCTGAAGGAATGATCCTTCAGTTAAAAAGAGGAGCAAATATCCTGAACATTTTCCCTCACGCTTTTTTCCCTGATTCTTCTCAATTATTTTTTAAAGATGTAACATCTTATATTAACCGGAACCAGGGTGATTCTCTGAAAAAAGTTTTGATGGTGGGAAAGGGGTTTGCAGGAATCGAAAAAGGGATACATGAACTTAATGGCCAGGTCACAAGTCTGCGGATCATTAAATATACAATTTCTAATCCGGATTCAGGATATGAATTAAAGCAAGTAAGAAATCAACATTCGGAAAACCAGCAGGTAATTTACACTGCCCATGACAATTTATTTGGGAATGACAAATTCATTATATTAAAATACCAGTTTTATCCTTATAAATTCGTAGCCGGTGAATTAATTCCTGGTGGAGAAATTCAAACCGGTGAATCAGCTAAAATGCAGAATGACCAATCTTCCAGCTGTTATTTAAAATCGTCTGATATAGGTTTTTATAAAGTAAATATTTGCACGATTGATAAAGACAGTTATATTCTCAGATCCTCAGCGAAACCATTTGAGATCTGGGTATACCCAAAAGAATGGGATTTTGCATTTTATAAATAGCACATTTGCTTATGAGGTGCGCATAACAAAAAAAACAATACGGTGTTCAATCTGTTAAGAATCAGGCTTTAAACTTCGCTCTTTGCGACAGCAGAGAGGGAGGGACTTTGCAAACCGAAGCTTTAGCGAAGGTCTGGGGGGTGAGTACATGTGAATTAAGGGACATTTTTAGTGTTTAGGAATGTATATGAACCATCTATCAGATATTTAGGTGGCAAATTCAATGAAAAAGATCCTAAAAATGATTTCAGCCGGAGAGGACTGATTATGAATATTGGGATGGTTTGCTTTATTAAATAGTTCTACCCTTAAGAAAATTATCAGATTATTGATAATCATTTTGCAAATTTTCTTTACATCATGTGAAAAGGATCAAAAAGAAACACCTGATTGTATTTTTGATTTAATTGAAACTCATTCATACTGCACTAAAGGATGGAGTGTTGATCAATATTCATTTCAGAATCAGAATGTTTATGTAATTACTCCTCCTTTACTTGGCAATGATATAGCATCGAGTGTATATAGTGTATATAATGAGAACTGTGAAATGATTGGAACTCTCGGCGGTATAGCTGGAATTAATATCATCAACAATGAGCTATTCTATGGCCATGCAATCTTCCAAAAAGCTATTTGCCCAACTGACAGTATCTAAATTAATACTAATAAAAGAAGCCTAACTGCTAACAGCGTCAATAAAATTAATAGGTTTGTCACGGTATTTGCAATTTGCTCCTGCTCTCAAGACAAATAAGTTATCACGTCAAATCCGGACCGCGCCATACCGGCTGACGCCGGTAACGCTAACTTACTTTATTGCCCGGCCGTTAGCACTCATTCAACACTGATTCCTATCTATTCCGGTATGATTTTTGAACAATTTCGAACGATTAACTGCCCTCTAATGAAAACTTCTTATTCAAGAATCAGATTAATTGCAATTTTAATTATTGTGACAGGCTTTTTTAGCAAATGTGAGATAGATAATTTCCCCCTCGAATACCACGATATGTGCGGGACATGGATTATCAGAAATATTTCTGGCGGGTATACAGGTGGATGAATCAAACCAAATTTTGATATTCTGGAAATAAATCAAAGAATGCTATTTGCTTTGTATCGAAATGACACCCTAGTTTCAAATGGTAAAATTGTAATTCTTGATCAGACAAATGATGATCTAAAAATTGACCTCAAATCAAATAATGAAAGATGGGATTATCTTTCCGGAACTAAGATCGTCAAATTAAGACAAGATACATTAATCTTATATGACAATTGTAGTGATTGTTATTCATATTTTTTCGTTAGGAGTGAAATATATTCTAATAAAAACTATATTCAGAAAAATAAAAGGCTTGATTTTCTAGAAGTTATTAATTATCCGATTGGTTTTAATAAATATTTTACTTCAGTATTCTTTCAAAACGAATACTTAGGATTCATTCCCTGCTCTGACGGTTCAATTTTAAAAACAAGTAATGGTGGTAAAAATTGGAAAATGGTTGAAACCAATAATACTCTTCCTCTTTCTGGGATTTCCTTTATTAACGAAAATATAGGCTTTGCTGTTGGAGGTCAAAGCAGTTGTGGAGGGACAGGTTGTATAGTTCCTGGATATGTAATGCTTAAAACTATTGATAGTGGGGAAACTTGGGAGAAGGTGAACTTACCCTATAAACAAGCTGAATTTAAGACCATAAAATTTATTAACTCAAATTTCGGTATTGCTATTGGTACAGGGGTAAGGCTTAAAACTTATGATGGCGGACTCACTTGGGCTAGTTTTACTAGCGAAAATATGACCGCAGTATACAATATATACCTTCTAAATGATAATATAGCTTTTTTATCTGGACTTAAAGGTCAATTGTTTAAGACAAACGACAGCGGAGAAACCTGGAAGGAAATTGGATTAAAGACTAATTATTATATTAATGCAGTTATGTTTATTAATGAACAAATTGGATACATTAGCTTATGGAATAGTCTCATGAAGACCACTAACGGAGGATTAACATGGAATAAAATGGAATATGCGCCGTTGGGAGTATGCACAATGTATTTTAGTTCTGAGACAAGCGCAGTGGTCTTTGGTGCAAGAAGTTATGCAAGCAGTAAATGGGATGTCTGGGATTCACAAATTAATATTCTTGTTGATGGGAAATGGTATGGTGATGAGAGAGTGAGTTATCATACGGATCCATTTTATTTAAATTCAAAGCATTTCTATGCTATAACCTATGATAATAAAATCTCTATAATTAAAATAACAAATTGAGTCTAACTAGACCATGAAAATAAAGAACAAGTGCTGACACGGACAATAAAGTTAATAAACTCGTCATGGTTTTTGTTTTGAAAGAGATACTTTAATAATTCCGATTATAATATTCAGCACGCCGGATGTATTTCCAACAGATGCAGCGAGAGGTAAGTCCCGGATAGCACTCTGGGGCTTACTGTTTTAAAAATCCTATTCTCAGGAATTTCGTAACTTTGATTAGAAGAGATGAAAAGTCAAAAAGTGGTTTTATCCACCGGATTTGGTATGTATATGAGTACTTTTGTTGCACATATAAACAAATTAGCAATAAATGTATTTGACAGAAAGATAGTTCATCTATTATGTATTATGACAGAATAAAAATTATGAAAATGAAAACAAGAATTTTAATCTTCTTATTAATTCTATCCTTTTTAAATATAACAATTTCAGGACAAGAAAAAGTTGATACAATAAATATAACTAAGTTTAAACATGCTTTAGGTTTTGGAGCGGGATTTACAACAGGTTATGGATTGTCATATCGATTCATGCCAAATAAGTTTGGAGTGCAAACTAATTTTGCGCCATATAAAGATAAATATCGAGCTTTGTTTAGTTTTGGAATAACTTTTCTTTACAAATTAATTGAAACAAATAATATAAACTTGTTCTTATACCAGGGCAATCACTACTTTTACCGTAAAGAAAAATATATTTACTATAATCAAAATGACTCTTATCAAGTTGATAAATACTTCAACAATGGTCTTGGTATTGGAATAGAGTTTATCATTCTAAAACGTCTTAGCTTTAATTTAATGGGAGGATACGCTGGCTTACAAAATTTCAACAAAATTAGTTTTACAGGAGAAACAGGATTGTATTTTAGGTTTTAATAAGTTGAGAATACCTCCACAATGAAGCGAGGCCCTCGGTAGAAATATCGGGGGGTTTGCTATTTAAATAAATTTGACTTCGGCTTAATTAAGGTGTAATTTTGGTGGAACAGAAGGAGTACCAAAAGTGCACCTATCTGTGTTTTGCCAAGGTATGTTTAGTTTTATTATGATGAAAATATTATTAATTTATCCGCAGTGCCCGGATTCTTTCTGGAGTTTCAAACATGCTTTAAAGTTTATATCTAAAAAGGCAGCGGTGCCACCACTTGGATTAATAACCGTATCGGCAATGTTACCTTCGACATGGCAGAAAAGACTGGTGGATATGAATATTACAACACTTCGGACAAATGACATCCAATGGGCCGATTATGTTTTTATAAGCGCCATGTATATCCAGAAAGAATCAGTGAACAAAATAATTGTTGAATGTAAAAAATTTAATAAAAAGATTGTCGTCGGAGGTCCCCTGTTTACACAGGAATACAGCAACTATCCCCAAATTGATCATTTTGTCCTGAACGAAGCGGAGATAACCTTACCGCTTTTCTTAAATGATTTAAATGCCGGGCAGCCCCAAAGACTTTACAAGACCAGTGAATATGCCGATCTTTCACTGACCCCTGTACCCGATTACCATTTGCTATCAAGAGGGAAGTACGCTTATATGAATATACAGGTCTCTCGCGGATGCCCCTTTTCATGCGATTTTTGTGAAATTACATCACTTTTGGGTCACAAGGTCAGGATGAAAGATACCCACCAAGTTATTGAAGAGCTTGAGGTGCTTTATAATCTTAACTGGCGTGGTCCGGTATCTATAGTTGATGATAATTTTATCGGAAACAAAAAAGAGATTAAAAATAACTTGCTTCCTGCCATGAGAAAATGGATGCAAATACATAAATATCCATTTGAATTTAGTACTCAGGCTACAATTAATCTTGCTGACGACGAGGAACTAATGTCATTGATGATTGAAACAGGGATTAACGCCACATTTATCGGAATCGAAACGCCCGACGAAGTATCTCTCCAGGACTGCAATAAGACTCAGAATAAAAACAGAGATATGCTTCAAGACGTAAAGAAAATGCAAAAAGCCGGATTCAAGGTTTCAGCCGGATTTATTGTAGGTTTCGACAGCGATTCTCCAACCGTTTTTCAAAGGCAAATTGATTTTATCCAGCAAAGCGGAATTGTAACTGCAATGGTAGGGCTATTAAATGCACCAAAAAACACCAGGTTATACCAGCGACTTAAAGCGGAAAACAGGTTAACAACCGAAGCAACCGGGAACAACACTGACTCTACTATGAATTTTATCCCAAAAATGAACTACAAAGAACTAATAGAAGGGTATAAAAAAATAATTCAGAATATCTATACAACCAGGCCTTATTATAAAAGGTTACGACAGGCGTTATTAGATTATAATTGTCTTTATAGAAGAAAGATAAAAATTAATCTTTCGCTTCTCAGGGCTTTCTTTAAATCAGTTTTTATTATCGGCATTCTGGATAAAGGCAGATGCGAATACTGGAAATTAGTCATATGGACACTTTCCAATCGCCCTGGATCAATAATTGACGCAATTACCTATGCCGTTTACGGCTATCATTTTAGAACGGTTTACGGACTAAGAAACTTAAAGAGATGAAAGAGATTGATAAGTTGGTGAAACAAATAATTGAACAGGTTTATGAGTCAATAAAAGAATAAAGGCGGTACATATTGTCTCGCTGCATTAGACTTACTTAGCGTCCTTTTGTTTTTTCTTAAGTTCCGCTATTTTTTCTTTAAAATATTCTTTACGTAATTTTTCCAGTCGTGTCATCTCTTTACGGATTTTTTTAGATTGCTGGAGGGCTTCCTTTTTATTTGAATAGTCGAGGTTGATGCCTTTTGTATAAAGTTCCAGCATTTGATTGAAAGCTTCATCCGGATTAAATGGTTCTTCGTTATTTTGATTCACTTTTTTATTTTTCATATTCTATATTTTTAAATAAGAAGCGGCATTTCCTATTAGAAGTCAATGCTGGAACCTACACTCTGTTTGAATGAGTAGGTAGGAAGGAAATGCCGCTATATCAAATATCGGAAATGTAATTCAGTCAGGCAAGATTAATTATACTTGATATACTTTTCTATCTGTCCTCGGGAACTTGAAAGAGAATTTGATGTGTTTGATATAATTAAAGTATCAGGTGTTAATTTGTAAATAGTTTCAACACTTTGCCAGCGTGGCATACAATCATGTGGATTTAATTTTAATGTGTTGGAACTCTCAAAAACAAAATCCCCAATACAAATTGTACTTCCATCTGCATAAATTGCATATTTCCCATTTGGATTATACTTAGTCGTTAGAATTGGAGATTCCTGAACTGTAAACCATCCAAAAGTATGGTCGGATCTTTCACCATAGACTTCAATTAACCTCCACTCCCCTAAAATAAGGGAATTGGCATCATTTTCAATTCTCTCACATTTAATTGTTAGAAAGATTACAATGAGTATCGAAATGTACTTGATCCACCTCATCGTTTCAAATTAAATATCTACTAACTCTTTATTTAATTGTCTACCAAAGTTACTCATAATTGATCAATTACGGAGTAATTACACACTAAAAGAGGTTGATAATAAAATATAAATAATGGGAAGCGGTTGCAAAAACCGTTACTAACTTATTTACTTTATTGATCATATTATGGTTAGTTGTTATTTTATATCAAGTATCAAGGTCTGAGAGTATATCAATATGAGTGATATTGTGATCAGGAATTGGAAAAAAAATCTCATTTATTGTATGCAGTTGCAAAAGCCGGACATATTGACCACATTTGGCCAGTCAGATTCCAAATAATACACACAACTAAATATCAGGCATTTAACTCCGGCTATGGATGGTCAATTTATTCCGGCCAAATGTGGTCAAGGCAACTGGCTTTCCCACTAACCCGAAGTTCAAACCACATCCGCATAATAAACACGTCAAGCCAATCAGGGGAACGCCCTATATGTTCTTTAATCTTTTCTTTTGGCAGTATCCTTAATTTGCCGTCTTTATCCGATTCAAAAGTCTTTAACATCCCTAATTCTTTACGGATCATCTCAATCTCTCGATCAGATCACCCCGACAATAATTAAACGCAATTATCAAATATTTAGATAGTTGCGTTTTCCATTATAAAATAGCCGGATTAATTCACACCAATGAATTTGTAACTGAGCGTTCCTTTCTGGTTGGATATGCTCAGGTAAGAAGCATCATCAAAATCGTCTTCCAGGGCATCAAGAGTAATATAGAGAGTATTCCCGAAGTTTTCAACGGCATTACTGTGATCGTGGCCCATAATCATTATGTCGACGCTATGATCGGCGAACAGGTCCAGCAATGCGTACACTTCCTCAACCAGAATAGTAGTACTCTGTACGCGATGTTCACGGAAAAAGTTGACATGAGTAAAGATTATGCAATTCCTGTAGTTACTACGTGTGTTTTTAATAGTTTCTTTTAACCATTGCATCTGTTTGGGACCCAGAGTACCGGTGCCTGTATCGACGCAAATGAAAAGATCCTTCCCGGACAGAGAAGTTACAGTGAATGTATAAACCGATGAACCAAAGTTTTCAGTAAAGGAAATCCAGCCATGGAAAAACAGGTCATGATTTCCAACTGCCACAAAATAAGGAACTGGAGCAAATCCGGTCAGATGTTTCATTACAGTATCATAATCATTTTTCAATCCTGTTGTCACATCGCCTGCAATTAAGGAAAACGAAATTTCGGGTTCATGCGATTTCTCAATAAAATAATCAAGATTTGCTGTGGGACCACAATGAGAATCGCCGGCAACAAGGAAAGTGTAATTGTCTGAATTCACGATAATATTTTTCTCAGGATGAACCTGGTTCCAGTCCATTGAATTATCAAATCTTTCATTGGAGCGTTCTTCAGTGTAAAAAAATCCACCAAGATCCACATCGCCTGAGCATGACTGGATGAAAAAAATCGCTGCCAGAGAAATTATATGTCCTGCCCTTTTAAAATATCCCATTTTATTCCCAATCGAATTAAATACCCGAAATAATCTACTTTTATACACAATAAACCTCCACTTTTATAGCCAATATCTATGAATGACGAGAGGTTTTCTCTGAACTGATATGTCCCCTTCAGGAGAACCACTGGATTAGTCTCCTGTTCGATTATGAAATAGTCTCTATTGGTCACGGAAAACATTAAATTCCATAGTTTTTCTTCCCTGTTGAGACGGTATTGAAATGTATAGATGAAGTTTCCGGGTTCAATTATCCTGTAATTGCCGGAAGGATTTTCGTCTGACCGGATATATGCTTTACTGAACCGGTAGGTCCGGTAGTTGTTTCCCAGAGTGAACCTGAAATGGGGCAACGTATAGTTTAAAGTTAAGCAAAAGTTAGTTTCCCTTAATTCGGTTGAAAATGGTGCCCATAAATAGAATCCGGAAACAGCAAAAGATTGTTTGAGTAACGAGAACTTACGTGTATACCCCAGTGAATAACCTCCGAAGTTTGTTTCCCGATCTCCTCCGAATGATAATAAAATGCCGGCATCAAAACTATCATTCTTTAAATCGTAAGAAGGAAATATGGAATAACTGAAATAACCCTTGTTAAAAATATTGTTTTGCCCTGCCTCTACGAAGCTCATAATTGAAGGTTGAGAAGAACAGATAATCGCAAAAAGCCATAACATTAGCAGTGATGCTGCCAACTTCTTTGCTGAAATCCTTATCAGTCGCCGCTTTAGCATACGGATTGTTTCTCGAATTTTGTCGGTATATGAACAAATTTACTAATATTTTTCATTATTAATGAATTAATTTTAAATAAGATTCCCAGCTGTAAAATACATCAGAAATTAAATCCTAAACTTATATAACTTTTAATTTTTTTGAAATACTCTTCTTCATTGTTATATTGTCCGAGCATCATACCGGCTTTTAACGGACCGATTATCGACATATAACCAACTCCCAGACCATATCCTGCCAGGAATGAATATCCGTTTTCTCTGTCTGCCTCCTGTGCAGCAAATACATTTGCCATTATGCTTATATGGAAATCTTTGAATAATTCCATGTCGAGTTCAGTTCCTATTCCGGCCAGCTTTTTAACAGGTATTTCATTTGTCTGAAAACCGATCATCGGGATCGATCTCCTGTTAACCGATTCAGTTCCACCCAGCAGAAAGAAATTGTTATGCCCGGTAATTGAATCGCAGTCAGAAATAAAAAGGACATCTCCGCTTATTGAGAGCGTCCACCTGTCAACCGATGTAAAATAGTGCTTAAAATTTCCCGATAATGTAAAAAACATGTTAAATGCAAAATTCCCGGGTGAATCATTTTTAAAATCTGTTTTTTCAGATTCTGTTTTAATATTGGCTGAAAGAAGTTTTGAAGTTCCTGCAGAAAGATTAAGTATCATACCCCTGTCAGGGAAATACTTGCTGTTGAGAGTATTTACCCTGTAATCATAAGTTGCTGTAAAATATTTATATGATATATTTTTCAGATTTACCTCAGAAACATAATCCGGCAACAGATTAAGATTTTCGTAATCAGCAGAGATATTCATGAAATTATTTAATCCCAGCCTCCGGTTAATGTTCAGGCCTGCAGTAAAATTACGGCTTATTACTCTGCCTGTTTCTCCCATTAAGTCCAGCACTGGAATAAGTGTATTATCGGTATAGAATTCAGCCGATAATCCAACCTTCTGGTTTCTGTCAATATACTGAAGAAAAGTAGTCCGGCCCCTGAAATACTCGCCCAGATAGGAATCCAGATCTATAACAGATCCTAGCGTGAGCAGATTTTTGAGCGATGCCCTTAAAACAATACCGGTACCGAGAGTGTTGTCAAAGTATACTGATCCATACAGCATTGCCTTTGCCCTCTCAATGCAATCAATACACAGAATAAGGGAATCGTTCCGGGGAACTATCCTGTATTTTACTTTCTCGAACCAAGCTTTGCCATATAGCAATTCAATTCTACTGCTTAACAGATATTTATCGGTTTGTTGTCCAGGTTCAATGTCAAGAACATCAAGTATCTGCAGATCTGAATAGATGTTATTACCATTTATTTCTATCCTGTCGAAAGAATAATATTGCTTATCCAGAATATTTTCGATCGGATTCTGTAAACTATATTTATTAAGGGAATCTGCCAGCTTTTTAAAATAATCCCTGTAAGGAAGTGTTGCTTTATACCCCCTTTGGATAATCGTATCGACATTGTCGAAATCAGTTGCCGAGAGATCCTTAATTTCAGGCATAATAACCAGATCGGCCAGTTTTTTCTCTTCTTCAAAGTCTTTTATACTCATGGAAAACGCTAACTGTTTTATTATTTCTGAAACTGATTGCAGCTTCTCCTCGGTATAACGGTAGGCACCGACATAGGATCCGATCACAATATCTGCCCCCATTTCCCTGACCTCACTTGCAGCGAAATTTCTAAGAAAACCTCCGTCTATAAGCAAAGCAGTATCAATCTTTATTGGTGTGAACAATGTCGGGACAGCCATGCTTGCCCTCATGGCGTCGGGAAGGCAGCCTGTTTTAAGATCAACTTTTTTTCCAGTAATGAGGTCGGTTCCGACGCACATGAAAGGTATCGGGAACTTTGAAAAGTCATTTATGTCTGCCGCAGGCCATGTATAAAAGCTGAGCGAATTCTCAATCAGCTGCCCGTTGATCATACCGGAAGGAAGTTTAACCTTACTGAACGATAATGGCAGAGATATAATGCTGTTATAGAAATTTTTCTTTTCAGGGAATATAATTTTGTTCTCCGGAATTTTGTTCGACAATACAGCATTCCAGTTCATGGACTTGAGTATTTTATACAAACTGTCAGCCCCGTACCCTATTGAGTACATCCCCCCAACGATACTTCCCATGCTGACACCTGTAATAAAATCGGGTCTTAAACCGGATTCCTCCATAACTTTAATTACTCCGACATGTGCCATTCCAAGCGCTCCGCCTCCGCTTAAAACCAAACCAACACTGGGCCTTTCGTCTGAAGACTGAGCTGAAACGAGTGGCTGAAGAAACAATGAAAAGAAGAAAACAGTCAGGCTTACCTGAATAGCTTTAAGTGAAGATTTCATATTGCCATTGGAGTTTATTTCAAAAGAAATACGTTGATAAACATTTTGATATTTAGCATATTTAGGACCAAGATAGTAATTTTTAGTAATATTTGAAATTGAAAATTCAGTCAACTTTCAGAGGTGAATGGCTACCCGGGACCAACAATAAGTTGTATACCTTATCCCTGTGCAGTATGACTCACAGAACCTCCGGTTCCTGTAGCGTTACCACCTGTTGCAGGGATTGTATTCTGTGCCTGGATTGTACCGTATCCAAACAGACAGAATGCGATCACATTTTAAATAAATATTTCATATGATCAGGATTTTGTAAATCAGAAATCTTAGAAAATGATCCATTCGCATGCGATAAATTGTTAACATGGAATAATGCTTAACCAAAGATAACAGTTTCAAATTGACTTATAACTTCAGGGTGGTAGCAATCAAAAGATTCAGATAATTTGTTTAATTTTATATAATTCAAAAACAATTAATTGACCGAAAGTTTTTAAAGATGAAAAAGATGAGAATTTCTTTTTTTATTGTCATTGTTATGGCACTGATTACGACATCATCATTTTACCAGAAGCAGGATTTTAATTCAAATAAAAATACCGTTCAGGATACCATAATTAAATACCTGGATGGCACATATGAGGGGCTATCCCAACATATATATACTAATGAACCATACTGGGGAAAAGTCCGGATTACAATTGATAAAGGAATGTTAACCGGGATTAATTACATTATCAGGGACTCGAATCTGCATGAGACATTCAGTAAGAATTATAAAAAGCATTTTAAAGGGAACAGGGAATATATTCAACAATGCCTGAATGACTGGAAAGGCGTTCAGAAGTATCCAAAAAAACTGCTGGGCAGTCAGAATATCAATAAAATCGATGCTTTATCCGGAGCAACATGGTCATATAACATTTTCAAGGCATCAGCCGGAGAGGCATTGAAAAAGGCAGAATTAAAATAAACAGAATTTCAAATGTTATAGTCAGATTGTAATTTATCAACGTATTATTATACGTTTTTTAATACGTTGATATTGCACCCGTCCTTTATCAGTTCAATGCTTTTATAAGGGTGTAAAACTTCCTGCATATTACGACAAAGGATAGCTTTTTATTTCATACCACCGGAGTACCTGACAATCTGAATCATATCTGCATATCTGTCAAACTTCAGACGGTTTTTCTTGATATACTCTTTTATCCCTTCAGCCTTATCCGGAAAGAGTTTCAGATACTGTTTTTCATTTGTAAAACTTAACATCTCATTATTCCTGCGAATCCAGTAGGCTGAAGCAGCTTTAACAGTATAATCAGCAGGTAATTCGAGATTAAACTCACCACTTGATAGTTTTATAGTGGATAAATATTTACTCGATGCAAGCTGTGATGTCCCCCCATAACCAACAGGTTTTCCTGCAGGTAACAAATCGCCTTTGTTCTGAATGAAAAGATCTACCGGACCACCGGATAGCAGAACCTCATAAAATATCTTGCCTGACGGAACAAATTTACTATCATTCAGTAAAATCGTATCTACAATTTCAGGATTTGTCATATCATAATACTTGTTGTCCCGTGAAAAAACCATCCTTTCCGTTACAATATTATAATTCATCACCGAACTCTGAATCTGCCCGTTTTTCATTCTCACCTCGCATTTGCTGAATTCCGGGAAAAGATACTGTGGTCTAGAACCATCACTATTGGTCTGACCTGATAGTATAACAGGGAAACCTGTAAACAGTCCGGCCGTCAGAACTCTGAGAAAATTTTGAATATACTTATATTTCATTTGTTTCTTATTTATTAATTTTCTGATATACACGGACATAATCAACATAAACCGTATCAGGGAATTGTGTTGTCTCGTCGGGATTCTTTGGCCAGTTCCCTCCTATCGCCAGATTAAGTATGATATAAAACGGCTTATGAAGTTCTGCAGTACTGTTAATGGAATTTTCAATGCTGACTTCATGGTATTGTGCACCATCAAGAAACCATTTTATTTTATCCTTATCCCATTCAACAGTATAATTATGATACTGAGAGACATTGCAGGCTGTTTTAGTGCCATTGGAGACATGTTTTTCATTATGCCAGTGAAGAGTACCATACAAAATATCCTCATTATTGATATGTTCCATAATGTCAATCTCTCCGCATTCCGGCCATCCGACCTGATGAATATTCTGACCCAGCATCCAGAATGCGGGCCACATACCTTGCCCTTTTGGAAGCTTCATACGTGCATCAATCTTCCCATATGTCCAGCTATGCTTACCATCAGTGGTAATGCTTGCTGATGTATATTCCGCTGACTCAAATAATTCTTTCCTTCCTATTAAAAGCAGTCTACCATTGTCAACAACAGCATTTTCCAGTCGCTGGGAGGTATAATACTGAAGCTCATTGTTCCTTACAAAACCAACTTCATAACCCCATTTCGAAGCATCAGGTAAGCCCGTGTAGTCAAATTCATCTGCCCATACAAGCTGCCAGGGCAGTTCTTTTGCCTGATCACACCCGGAAAGCAGTAATAAAAGAGTACAAATCGTTATTAATTTCATCGTTTAATTGTTTTACATAATAATTATTCAACATATTTATTCAGATTTTCCCATTTGACCTTCCATTTGCCGTTATGGGGGAACTGATCTGAAACGCACATCTTTGCAACAGCTGTAAGCAATCCTCCGTTGCCAGGCAGGTAAATCGCCAGTCTTGCATCCTGGTAATTATGACCGTTAAGCAGATAGCGGTTCTTTGGTGCATCCATTAATAAAAAATCGATAGCCTGTTCTGCCCTGCCGATGGATGCTGCTGACATGGCAAGCATCGGGAAATCCCAGCCCCAGGTTGACCTCCAGTTCCATTTTTTCATAATTGTATCAAGTGAATTTCCAAGGATATCCCTGTCAACCAGCCTGGTTTCCGGCAATACACCAAAGATACCTGAAACAATCGGATGATCACTCATATACCGGGGATTAATATAAGAATCCTTTGTATCCTCTGAACACAAGTATAAACCGTCCTGAACTGCCAGACTGGAAATCTTTTCAGTAATGTCAGCCCACTCCGGTACAGGATCAAGATTTAATCGTCTCCTCCATTCCTGTGCCGTTTTCAGGCCCCAGTACCAGTAAACAAGTTCGAAAGCCGGGTTGATTGTAGATTCCAGCCTGAGTCTTTCCTGAGCAGGAATTAAAACCGGACCGAGGATATAACGGTTTCCTGTACTGTCAAACCAGGCATAAGAAGACATAAAATCAGCAGTAGCAAATACCAGGTTTCCATATTTTTTAAGGACTTCTTCTTTATTGACAGCATTTTTATAGAGAAGTTCAGCAAAAAAGATGAAATGAGGTTGCTGCCAGATCAGGTAGGTTCCTACGGTGCTGGGGCTCTCCCTTCCATCCGGACCAACCATCTTTGGCCACCTTACTCCTTCATATCCCTGATGCTGTGCAGTCTGACGTGCCTTATCAAAAATGTTAAAATAATATTTCATTTGCTTCTCAAGAACCTGTTCCCGCTGCCATAATGCAAAATGGACAGCATGCCACCAATGCATCTCAAGATGAAACTTACCAAACCAGCTGTTGTAGGTAAGTCCTGTTTCTGCAGGAGGCAATGATCCGCTGCACTGTACCTTTGTGAGATATTGTGACAGGATCACACGTCTTTCAAGTTCAGATGCCCGTGGATCCGTACACTTCGAAAAATCAACTGCCCCTCCACCAGACCAGAATTCCTCCCAGCTTTTCCTGTTAGCTTCTTCAACCATACTGAAGTCATCTGTTTTTTGGTTAATCATGGTTTTACTGAAGCAGCATGAGAATTCAAATATTGAATCTGTCTGGGCCGGTTCAATAAAATAAAGGTGCTGTGAAGCCTTACTGATACCAGCATTTTTATGCTTTACTTTCACAAAGTACCTGTCATTATCCTGTACCCTTTCAAAAAGAGTCTCATCATTTTCATCTGACAAAATTCCGGTATAGTGCTTATCAGGCTCATTAAAATCATAGCTATTCGGAGTAGAAACCCCGAGTGGAAAATGTATCTTTATTTTAAGGCGCTTCTCCGCGATCAATTCTGTAGAAATTCTGACAGAAATCACATCGAGATCAGGATGACAAACGGTTCTTACCTGAACAGGTATTTCGTCCACAGTAAACCTGCTGTCAATTTCTCCGGTCCAGAGATTAAGTTTCTGAACAGGATTCTTCATGTCATCTATATCTATTTCGGATCCGTCTTTCCTGTTTATTTGCAATCCGATCATTCCCAGATGAATACGATGAGGATTTGCCCTCAGCCATGCGGAAGCGGCTGCTTTCCTCGTATCCTCACCGGCACTGATCTGCCGGATATACTCAACAGGTCGTCCATGAACATCATAGGTTCTGTAATTATCTGAGAGCTTGAAATTTTCAGGATTTGGTCCGGTATGCCATCCCCAGTTCGACATTGTTCCGAGTGAAATTCCTTTGGAATAAAACTCAGGAAATGTCTGCAAACCAGTGATATCAACTGTAAATGCAAATTCTCCGTTTCCTACGGTTAGTGAATTCAGGCTATCAATAACAGAGTTTTCAATATTATGACGGGTCACCAGCGAAAACCTGTCAATTACAGGATTTTTGCTGCAACTAATTAACAATATGATTGTTGCGGGAATAAACCAATATAAGCAGACTTTCTTCATCAGTATAATCCGGTTGAAATGTTAAAGTTAAAAGTTTTAGTCTACTTTTTTCACTTATTTTTGAGATTCAACAATCAATCCGGAATCATAGGATTATGGTTCCGGGAAGTATACTATTTATTTGTAAATCAGGTGAGATTGTGGACGCTGAAATAACTGTAATCGGAGCAGGAGTAATTGGACTGGCAATAGCTGAAAAAGTTACGGAAGAGTATAACAATGTTTTTCTAATTGAAAAACACGAGACATTCGGACAGGAGACAAGCAGCCGAAACAGTGAGGTGATTCATGCCGGCATTTATTACCCGGAAGGCAGCCTTAAGTCAAAATTATGTATTGAAGGGAAATGGCTGTTATATGAATATTGTAAGAAACATGATATTCCATATAAAAATTGCGGTAAGCTGATTGTAGCCACTTCAGCAGAAGAAATACCTGTTATTGAAGGTATAAGAGAAAACGCACTCAGGAACGGAGTTGATGATCTTACTGTATTGAACAGGGAACAGGTTGCTGTTCTGGAGCCCAATATTTATGCATTAAAAGCTATTTTTTCTCCTTCAACGGGAATTATAGATACACACTCCCTGATGAAACGGTTTGAAACCAGAATCCTGAATAATGGTGGCCAGATAGTGTACAGGAGCGAAGTTACGGGCATTAAAAAGATTGAAAAAGGTTATGAGATCACTCTGCTGGATGCAGATAATAAATATTTCTGTTTTACCAGCAGGATTGTAATCAATTCCGGAGGACTTACTTCAGACAAGGTTTCGGAAATGGCAGGTATACGGGATGAGAGACTGAAAATTCACTTCTGCAAAGGGGAATATTTCAGGATAAATCCTCCGAAGAACAAGCTGATCAACAGGCTTGTATACCCTGTACCTCATCACAATATGGAAGGAATAGGGATTCATGTAACAGTTGATATGGGTGGTGGTGTAAAACTGGGACCTGATGTAACATACCTGGATTCGAATATTTATGATTACAGGATTTCACAGTCAAAACAGGAGGCTTTTTGGAGATCGGTAAGTAAGTTTCTTCCTTTTCTGGGATATGATGACATTTCCCCGGAGATGGCAGGTATCCGCCCGAAAATTCAAAAAGCCGGAGAACCAATCAGGGACTTTTATATTATGGAAGAGACCAAAAACGGGTATCCCGGTTTTATTAACCTGATTGGAATGGAATCGCCAGGATTGACTTCCTCGATTGCAATAGCAAATTATATATTAACACTTATCAGAAATTAATAAATAATTGGTTAATTTTAATCTCTTCTTTTTACTCTAAAATAAAAACAGTATGAATATGAAATCAAGAAATTATATAAGCAGACTATTTCCTCTGCTAATACTTCTCCTTATATCTGCCGGTTTACTGGCACAGGAAAATAAGAACAATAAAGGTTTCGTTCCTGAAGTCGGACAGCAGGGTAAAGATGTGGTATGGGTACCAACACCTCAGGAACTTGTTGATACCATGCTTTCCATTGCAAATGTTACACCTGACGATTATCTTATTGATCTTGGCTCAGGTGATGGAAGGACTGTTATCACCGCTGCAAAGATTGGAGCACATGCTCTTGGAGTTGAGTACAATCCCGAAATGGTGGCACTCTCCAAAAGAAATGCTGAGCTTGATGGCGTGACGGATAAAGCTGAGTTCATCGAGGGAGACCTTTATGAGCTTGATCTTTCAAAAGCAACAGTAATCACAATGTTTCTTCTTCCGGAGATAAACCTGAAGCTAAGACCGAGACTACTCAATCTCAAACCCGGGACCAGGATAGTCTCAAATACTTTTACAATGGGCGAATGGGAAGCCGATTACGAGGTGGATACAGAGGAAAACTGGAACAGCTGGAATACTGCACTTTTATGGATCATACCTGCTAAAGTTGAAGGAACCTGGAAAATAGGACAGGACGAACTTTCTTTAACCCAGGAATTCCAATTCATTCATGGGAAACTTAATAACAAGGAAAAGTCATCTCCAATTTCAGATGGCAGACTCCGGGGCAATGAAATAACTTTCAAAGTTAACGGAGCCTTGTATATAGGCACTGTCAACGGAACAAAAATGCTCGGAACAGCTACAATTGATAGTGATGGGCGTAAATGGGACTGGTCTGCAACGCGATCAGGATCCTGAAATTACAGGGATAAAGCTCTCTTCATTACTTCAACAGGAAACGGATTCCCATGACCCGGGAAAATTGTTCGGGCACCTCTTCCGATCAATATTTTCCAGCTTTCTTTTACTTTTTCAATATCCAGTGCAAAAATAGGCAAACCCGGATTTAACCTGAAAGGAAAATTGTTATGAGCCATGCATCCCACAAACGCTTCCCCTGAATCAAGCAGTACGCTTAATGATCCGGGCGTGTGACCGGGGGTATGAACAATCCTTCCTTCTATTCCAAATTCGCTAAGGGAAAGACCCTTATCGTTCACTAAAATATCAGCCTTTGGCCTGGGGAAAGAGAGCTTGCTGAAAAATGGAAATAACAGTGGCTTTAAAATCTTACCGTAAGTGTTAACTCCCTTTGGGATAATCATGCCGCTTTCCTCTAAATAGCTTCTTTCAATTTCATGAATAACTATTTTTGCACCGGTCAAATCCCTTATCTCTTTGGCAGATCCGGCATGATCAAAATGTGAATGTGTGAGGACTATTAACTTGATATCCTCCGACCGAATATGCAATCTTGCAAGTTTCCTTTTAAAAGATCTGATTTTATTCGGCATACCTGCATCTACCATTATTTTTCCCTTACTCCCTCCTATAAGGTAACAGCTGTTTAAGCCAAGTTTGAGATGATAAATATCTGTTGTCATGTTAAATGAATATCTCAGGATTCCGGAAGTGAATTAAATTACGATCTGCCATCCAGATACTAAAAGTAAATTTACGAATAGTCTGTAGAATAATGAACCAGTTTTACAGGAATTTTATCTCTTAACTTACCGGGATTTACTTTTAAGGAGTTTCTGCAGATCAGCCATTTCATCCCTGAATCTCGCAGCTTCAACAAAATTCAGCTCTGAAGCAGCTTTTTCCATGTTCTTTCTTGTTTTTTCAATCGCCTTTTCAAGAGCTTCCCGGTTCATATATTTTACTACCGGGTCAGCAGCAATATCGGGCTTCTCAGGTTCAAAATATGCTTTAACCGATACGCCCTTCTTTCTTAATCCGGAAATGATTGAACCGGTTTTTCTTACAATCTGTGCCGGGGTGATACCCATTTCTTCGTTGTATTTAAGCTGTTTATTCCTGCGCCTGTTTGTTTCATTTATTGTCAGCTGCATACTTCCGGTTATTTTATCGGCATACATAATAACCTTTCCGTTCAGGTTGCGTGCCGCTCTTCCGGCAGTCTGCGTAAGGGATCTGGAGGATCTCAGAAATCCCTCCTTGTCGGCATCAAGTATTGCGACCAGCGAGACTTCTGGAAGATCGAGTCCCTCCCTGAGAAGGTTAACGCCGACAAGCACGTCAAATTCACCTGTGCGTAGTCCTTCCATAATCTCAATACGTTCAATGGTATCAATATCTGAATGGATATAACGGCATCTTATATCATGTCTTAAAAGGTAAGCGACCAGCTCTTCAGCCATCCTTTTGGTAATTGTTGTCACCAGAGTTCTCTCTCCCGACTTGGTTCTCAGGCGGATTTCATCCATAAGGTCATCGATCTGGTTAAGGCTTGGTTTTACCTCTATTGGCGGATCAAGAAGACCGGTGGGTCTTATCACCTGATCGACAAATACTCCTTCGCTTTTTTCCAGTTCGTAATCAGCCGGTGTTGCGCTTACATAAATAATCTGTCCTGTCAGTGACTCAAATTCTTCAAGCCGCATCGGTCTGTTATCAAGGGCTGCAGGCAGCCTGAATCCGTATTCAACCAGGGTTTGTTTACGGGAATGATCACCTCCATACATTCCACGAATCTGAGGAACACTGACGTGGCTTTCATCAATAATAGTAATGAAATTATCGGGGAAATAGTCGAGAAGACAGAACGGCCTTGTACCAGGAGCCCTGCCGTCAAAATAACGGGAATAGTTTTCAATACCGCTGCAATAGCCAAGCTCTTTTATCATCTCGAGGTCGTACATTACCCTCTGTTCAAGCCTCCTGGCCTCTTCCTTTTTACCAATATCATTAAAATGTGTTACCTGGCGTACGAGGTCATCCTGAATTAGTCCGATGGCCTGGTTTATTCTGTCTCTTGTTGTGACGAATATATTTGCCGGATAAACAATGTATTCATTTAACTCCTCAAGCCGGTTACCATCAACCGGATTAAAGGTATAGATTTCCTCAATCTGGTCACCGAAAAATATTACTCTTACAGCTATATCGGCATAAGCAGGGAAAATATCAACGGTATCTCCTCTCACCCTGAAAGTGCCGTGTCTGAATTCGAGTTCATTACGTGAATAGAGGCTGTCAACAAGCTTGCGGAGAAAATGATTTCTGCCGGTTTTCTGACCTTTAACTATCTGAACTGTATTTGAATGATAATCATCAGGATTTCCAATTCCATAAATACATGATACTGAAGAGACTACAATAACATCACGCCGTCCTGAAAGAAGCGATGATGTTGCACTGAGGCGAAGCTTTTCAATATCCTCATTAATGGAAAGATCTTTCTCAATGTAAGTGTCAGAAACCGGAAGATATGCTTCGGGTTGATAATAATCGTAATATGAGACAAAGTATTCAACCCTGTTCTCAGGGAAAAACTGCCGGAACTCTCCGTAAAGCTGTGCAGCAAGTGTTTTGTTGTGGCTAAGTACAAGAACAGGTCTCTGTACTTTTTCTATTACATTAGCTATTGTGAATGTTTTTCCTGAGCCTGTCACACCAAGAAGTGTCTGATAAGGAACTCCCTTTTCAAGGCTATCAACAAGTTGCTTAATGGCTTCCGGCTGGTCACCGGTAGGCACAAAATCCGATACTAGTTTAAAATCCATTTATATCTATCCAGTCAACTATTATTTGAAATTCAGACAAACCTAAGCATTTTTTATGATGTATTATTGCGCAAATATAATGTCCGGCGAAGTTACAAACTTCGCTTAGCCAAGGCAAATATAATGTTCGGCGAAGTCTGTGACTTCGTCGGTAATAGCAGGAAATCCAAAAAAAGAAAAGGCGCCATTTAAAGCGCCTTTACCCTCCGGAAATCCGGTATAACTAACCTAAATAACCCTTCAGTAATCTGCTACGTGAGGTGTGTCTTAACCTCCTGATTGCTTTCTCTTTTATCTGGCGTACTCTTTCGCGAGTTAATCCGAATTTTTCACCAATCTCTTCAAGGGTCATCTCCTGGCAGCCAATGCCAAAGAAGAAACGGATAATATCTCTCTCCCTCTCAGTGAGTGTGGCAAGCGCCCTGTAAATTTCTCTTGAGAGTGATTCATCCATCAGAAGCTTGTCTGCAACCGGAGAATCGGTGTTTGTAAGCACATCGAGCAGACTGTTATCCTCACCTTCAATAAATGGTGCATCTACAGAAACGTGTCTGCCGGATACTTTAAGCGTATCGGTGACTTTTTCTTTTGGCAGCTCAAGCACATCAGCCAGCTCTTCCGGGGAAGGTGTCCGTTCATACTCCTGTTCAAATTTTGAGAATGCCTTATTAATTTTGTTAAGCGAACCGACCTGATTAAGAGGCAACCTTACTATTCTCGATTGCTCAGCAAGAGCCTGAAGTATAGATTGCCGTATCCACCAGACCGCATAAGATATGAACTTGAAACCTCTTGTCTCATCGAATTTTTCGGCAGCTTTAATAAGACCCAGGTTGCCTTCATTTATAAGATCCGGAAGGCTGAGCCCCTGATTCTGATACTGTTTGGCAACAGAAACAACAAAGCGGAGGTTTGCTTTGGTGAGCTTTTCAAGAGCAGTTCTGTCACCTTTCTTAATCCGCTGAGCCAGTTCAACTTCTTCTTCAACCGAAATCAACTCTTCTTTACCAATTTCCTGCAGATACTTGTCAAGTGATGCACTTTCTCTGTTTGTTATGGATTTGGTAATCTTTAACTGTCTCATTATGCTTTGAAAAAATTTTCGCGAAGTTAGTTCTTTTTCCTATATTAACAAAATTAAACAGGTATTGTTTTTAACAATTATCCTGTTTTTATTATAGTCTTGTTTATCAGATATTTACAGCCCTATTTTGACTAGTTTCCGTACCTGAAATCAAAAATTCTTCCGTCAGAGAATATCCCTTTTATTGATTTTATGGATTTTTCATTGTTACTGGTCACCTGACGTACTTCATCAGCAGAATTTACTTTCTTATCATTTATGCTCAGAATAATAGTGCCTTTTTTAAGTCCCATATCCTTGAACAAGCCATCATTCAGTTCAGTGATTTTTACACCTTGATCAATATTATATGATCTCCTTTCCGATGTGCCCAGGGATTCAAGCCGTGCTCCAAAAACAACACCAACACCCATTCCGACTTTAACAACGTCGGTATTACCAGCAACATTTTTCAATGTAATGGGAACCGTACTTTCCTTGCCATTTCTCAGGTAGGTTATAGTGGCCTTATCACCCGGACGATGTGACCCAATCTGTTCCTGGAGTTCAGCAACTGTACCAATATTTACATCGTCAAATTTTGTTATTACATCATTCGCTTTAAGGTTTGCATCAGCAGCAGAGCCTCCGTCCGTGACTTCGGTAATAAGAGCACCTTTTACCTCAGGCAGGTTTTGTTTTTCAGCTTCCGCGGAAGTGACATCTGTGATTTTTACACCTATAATTGCACGCTGTACTTCACCATATTGTCTCAGATCATTAATAACCTTTTTAACAATATTAACAGGTATGGCAAAAGAGTTGCCTGAATAAGCACCGCTTGGTGAATAAATTGCAGAAGTAATTCCAACCAGCTGCCCTTTTGTATCCACAAGTGCACCGCCGCTGTTCCCCATATTAAGAGCTGCGTCGGTCTGAATAAATGATTCAATCCTATAATCTCCTTCCAGCAGATTGAGATTTCTGCCTTTTGCACTTACTATCCCGGCAGTAACTGTTGATGTCAGATTAAATGGATTGCCAACAGCAAGTACCCATTCACCTACCTTCAGCTTATCGGAATCTCCATACTTTAAAAATGACAGATTTTCAGCTTTTATCCTGATAAGAGCGAGGTCTGTACTTGGATCCCGGCCAATAACCTGGGCAGGAAAGATCCTGTTATCATTCAGTTTTACCTCAATATTTTCAGCATCTTCAACGACATGGTTGTTGGTGATTATATAACCGTCAGGTGAAATTATTACCCCCGAACCGATACCTTCAACCTCTCTCGGTCTGTTGCTGAAACGGTCGCCAAAGAACCATTCCATCGGATTTTGAGGTTGTTCGATCATCGTTTTGGTACGCACATGAACAACAGCATGAACAGTCTGCTCAGCTGCATATGTAAAATCTACCTGCCCTTCCTGCATCTGAAAAGAGGTCAGAATGGCCTGTGCATCAGATTCCTCAATCTTTGAACTGTCCTTTGCAACTGTTAAAGAGGGCTTTTCAATAATAGTTGTATAAGCAAATAAAGCTATCGCGGCTCCTATAAAAGCCATAAGCAGTCCACCTAATAAATACTTTCCTTTCATAATTATCTAATTTTTATTATTACCTCATTTTTTTATTATCACCGGTTTATAAATATTATGCCTTAATAAAAGATTCATACCTTTATAACCGTTTTCTGACAATTTTGTTTAACAAAGATCATGCTTTTTTTCTATGATCTTCAATATATTACGCAGAATTAACAACACTTTAACATTGATGAATATTACTTTTAACAAATACCAGGGCGCAGGTAACGATTTCATTATCATAGACAATCGTAATGGCAAACTTAATCCTTCCGATTCGAAACTTATTAACAAACTTTGTGACCGTCGTTTTGGCATAGGTGCTGACGGATTGATACTTATCTCAAAAGATGACCAGTCTGATTTCGAAATGAAATATTTCAATTCCGACGGGTATATTGGATCGATGTGCGGCAACGGCGGAAGATGTACCGCACATTTTGCCCTGAAAACAGGGATCGCAGGAAAAAAGCAGAGATTCCTTGCTTTTGACGGTATACATGAAGCTTTTGTTGAAAAGGATTTTGTGCGTCTTCAGATGGGTGATGTAAATGAATACAAACTTATCGATGACAATTATTTCTTAAATACTGGTTCGCCGCATTATGTGATATTTAAGGAAGATGTTGACAAAGTGGATGTTTCCCAGGAAGGAAAAAAGGTCAGGTGGTTATCTAAATTCGCACCGGGCGGCACAAATGTAAACTTTGTTCAGGTTCTCGATAAAGGCCTGTATATAAGGACTTTCGAAAGAGGTGTTGAGGAAGAAACACTAGCATGCGGAACAGGTGTAACCGCATCTGCCATTGCTTCAGCCCTGAAAGGACATTTTGGCACAAATTCCGTAAATGTCAGGGCAAGGGGTGGAAATCTTAAAGTCGAATTTGAAATTCACAAAGAAAGAATCACCAATATCTGGCTAAGCGGACCTGCGACTTTTGTATATAGTGGGGAGATTGAGATATAAGGGCGCAGGGGCGTAAGGGCTCAATGGCATAACGGCATAATGGTGTAAAGGTAAAAATGCGTTTCACTACAGAGCACACGGAGTTATACTGATAAAAAATACCGAGTGTTGTTCTGTAAAACTCCGATTCCTCCGTGGTTAAAGAAAAACTATCAACATTAACAATACCAATTTTATATGAAAAAGTTGATTTTCAGCGCAGTAGCGATCCTGCTTTTCTGTTCCGCCAATCTGAATTGTCAACCCGGAACAACCGAGCTGATGAATGCGATAAACAATATCAATTCAAATATTGATGCCCTGGGCCATCGTTTTGATGTGCTCGAAAAAAAAATTGATGATGTGCAGTGGTATAATAAAGTAGGAGATATTGCTTATATCGATAAGGTTTATATAACCGGTCCGCCACTCGCAAAAGAAAAAAATCCAACAGGCCAGGGAGCAGGCAATCCTGTTAAATTCTGGACATACATCTTCATTCCAAAGGATGTTGATCAGGCAAAGAAATACCCGCTGCTAGTATTTCCCCATGGCGGCGTTCATGCCAATTTTGACACCTATTATACCCACATAATCAGGGAGATGGTATCACAGGGCTATATCGTAACTGCTGCGGAATACCGCGGATCGACAGGTTACGGTGCAGCAATGTATGACAGGATCGATTATGGTGGTCTTGAGGTACAGGATGTCGATGCAAGCCGGCAGTATATGATTGATAACTATACAATTGTAGATAAAGACAGGATTGGTATTGTAGGCTGGAGCCACGGCGGATATATTGCGCTGTTCAACATTTTTGAATATCCGCAGAATTATAAAGTGGCATTTACCGGCGTACCTGTCAGCGATCTTATTGCCCGTATGGGATATAAAGACCAGGAATACCGCGATCTGTTCTCAGAACAGGCTGCCATAGAAAAACCTGCTGATCAGAACGTTGCTGAATACCGGAAAAGATCCCCTGCATGGCAGGTCAGTAAATATCAGAACACACCTCTGTTAATACACACCAATACAAATGATGAAGATGTCAATGTTCTTGAAGTTGAACATCTTATAAAATCACTTAAAGCTGAAGGAAAGAAGAATTTCTCTTATGAAATTTTTCAGAATATGCCGGGTGGCCATTCTTTTGACCGGATGGATTATATGGAAGCAAAAGAGATCAGGATGAAGATATATAACCATCTAAATAAATACCTTACACCTCCAAAACCATTTAAGTCGGTTAAAGACTTACAGAAGGCTGGCTATGGATTTAACTAAAGGCATAAAGGCAAAAGACGTCAGGCCAGAGGAAGAACACGGAACGCGGAACCATAATAAAAAATGCAGAAAGAGAAATTATACGGGAAGACATTAAATGAGCTGATCGCTATAACTAAACGCGTAAAACTGCCAGGTTTTGCAGCAAAGCAGATTGCTGACTGGCTGTACAAAAAGGAGATTCAGACAATCGGGGAGATGACAAACCTGTCAAAGAAGATGAGGGAGTTGCTTTCGAACGATTATGAAATTGGACTCTCCGCCCCCGTAAATATGACAACCAGCTCGGACGGAACAAAGAAATATCTCTTCAATGTATTGAATGACAAATATATAGAAACAGCATATATTCCGGATGATGACAGAGCAACAATATGTGTTTCTTCCCAGGCCGGATGCAAAATGGGCTGTATTTTTTGCATGACAGGCAGGCAGGGTTTCCAGGGAAACCTCTCGTCGAATGAAATACTGAACCAGTTCAGAAGCCTGCCTGAATTCAGGAGCCTTACTAATATGGTTTATATGGGCATGGGAGAACCTCTCGATAACATAAATGAAGTTTTGAAAAGCCTTGATATTATGACTAATGAATGGGGATATGGCTGGAGCCCCACACGTATTACTGTCAGCACCGTCGGACTTACAGGCAGTATCAGGGAGTTTCTTGAAAACAGTCGTTGTCATCTGGCTGTCAGCCTTCATTCTCCGTTTGATGATGAAAGAAGAAAACTTATGCCGGTCCAAAGGACGAATACTGTAGAGGAAGTTATTGATATTATCAGAAATTTTGATTTTAACAGCCAGAGAAGGGTGTCGTTTGAATATATCCTTTTTAAAGGGATAAACGATACTCCGCGTCATGTAAAGGAGCTTGCTCGGATACTCAATGGGATAAAATGCCGCATAAATATCATCCGTTTCCATCACATCCCGGAATCTATATACTTTAGTCCGGATGATCGCACTATAATAAATTTTAAAGAGGCTCTGAATGCCAAAGGAATACTTGCAACAATCAGGGCAAGCAGAGGAGAGGATATCGGTGCAGCATGTGGTCTGCTATCTACCCTTGAACAGAACAAAAACAAAAAGGTATGAGAAGATTACTGCTTTGTTATCTGTTGCTCCTTATTTTTTTTCAGTCATTTTCGCAGGGCAATGCATTAGAAAAATTCCTTGCTGACACTTCGATGGAACATGCCGCCGTTTCATTTTGCATTAGAGATTCAGACAGCGGAAATACGGTTTTTGAATACAACTCAGAGAAAAGTCTCATGCCGGCCTCAGTAATGAAACTGATAACTTCTTCAGCAGCACTTGAATTACTTGGACCGGAATATACATTCCGGACAACAATCGGATATACCGGAACATTTAATAAGCGATCCGGCAGATTAACCGGTGACATTATTATTAAAGGAGGAGGCGATCCTGTGCTTGGATCAAAAAGATTTGCAGATCACTATTCAGGTTTTACAGAAGGCTGGATTAATGAAATTAAAAAACTTGGAATTAAAAAGATAACCGGAAGAGTTATTACTGATGATTCATATTATGATTACCTGCCTGTTCCGGCTAAATGGCTATGGGAAGATGCAGGTAATTATTACGGTGCCGGTGCATTTGGGCTGTCTGTTTATGACAATACTTATGAAATCCGCTTTAAAACATCATCAGATAGTTTAAGTCTTGTAATATCAGGTATTGTACCCGAAGAATGCAGCTTTGAATTCTCCAATTGGCTGGTTGCTGCAGGTACTGCTGATGAGGGGTATGTTTTTGCCGCACCTTACAGTACAAATGGATGGCTTGCCGGAACCATTCCGACAAACCTGGATGATTTTGTTCTTAAGGCCTCAATTGCTGACCCTCCCCGTCTGATGGCAAAAATCATTAACAAGAAGCTTGAATCTGCAGGAATCTCAGTTTCAGGTGATCCCTCAACTGCCAGACTACTACAGTCATCTATTACCGGGAAGATTATCCCTGTGGCAGAAATAGTTTCTCCGCCTCTTAAAGATATCATTGAGATACTGAATCATGAAAGTGTAAATCTCTACGCCGAACACCTGGTAAAAGAGCTGGGAAAGGTTTTCAGAAACAATGGATCAACAGCTGCAGGGACTGAAGTGGTCAACGGTTTCCTTTCAACAGCCGGAATAGACACCGGAGGTATGTTCATTGAGGACGGAAGCGGTCTTTCTACCCTCAATGCCATAAATGCAAAAGGAGTGTCTGATCTGCTCTGTTATATGAAGAAAAAAGGGAAATACTTAAATGAGTTTCTCCATTCTTTTCCTGAACCAGGTAAAGAGGGAACCCTTAAGAACTACTTTAAAGACCCTGTTTTTGATTCAAGGCTGAAAGCAAAAGGCGGATCGATGACCAGGGTCAGAAGTTATGCAGGTTATTTAAGTACAATATCAGGTAAAGAGTTGTCTTTCTGCATCATAGTCAATAATTACACAGGACCTTCCCAGAATATTATTGCATGGATCGGCGAAATATTAAAAGAGACTATATTGTATAAATGATATCTTTTTAATTACTGTCGGATATAAGGCTATATTTGCAATTTTTAAACCTGAATTCCTGAAACCAGGCTTTTATAATTGCTTTACAGATTTTCATGAATGCTAAAGTTGCAGTAAGAAATTGCAGAGAGTATGATCTTCACAGTGTTTACAATCTAATATCTGATATCTACAAAACTTGTGAAGGTCCTGAAATAAAGAATAAAAAGATCCTCGTCAAGCCAAATATTCTTATAGACAGTAATCCTGACAAATGTATCAGCACCCATCCGGTGGTGGTTGAAGCGATGGTAAGATTTCTCCAGTCGAATGGAGCTGTTGTTTTTGTCGGTGATTCTCCCGCAAATCAGATAAGCGGTTTCAGGGCTGAAAAATCAGGTATTTTGAAAGTCTGTGAAAAAACCGGCGCATCATGGGTCGACTTTTTGAAGAATCCCTCGGAGATTAAATTGCCAGGGGGAAGAATCAGGATCGCATCAGTTATAAATGAAATTGACCTTATAATCTCACTTCCCAAGTTAAAGAACCATGAGCTTGTATTTTTCACCGGCGCAATTAAAAATACTTTTGGCCTGATTCCTGGCTTTTCGAAAGCAAAACAGCATGCTTTTCATCATGACAGAAGCAGTTTCAGCTCTTTCCTGGTCGATCTGAATGAAGTCGTCACACCTCATTTTTTCCTGATGGATGGAATAATCGGGATGGATGGACAAGGTCCGGCAAACGGCACACCTGTAAAAACCGGAGTATTGATTGGATCAACAAATCCTCTCGCGCTTGATATTATTGCGAGTTCTATCGCAGGTTATGATCCGTTAAAAATCCCTACCAGCTTAATTTCTTTATCCAGAGGAAAATGGCTTCGGTCAGAACATGATATTATCTATAATGGTCCTGAAATTGAGTCAATAATAAAGAAGGATTTTAAAAGGAATCCTGTTACTGATGATGCCAATATTGCCTTAAAGTTTGTAATGAACAGGTTAAAGTCTCTGAGAAGACTTCAGAGAAGGCCTGTTTTTATTCATAACAAATGCACAGGATGCAGGGAATGCGTAAAGATATGTCCGCGGAATGCAATTGTTATGCACCATTCAAAGAAGAATTGGGTAGTACAGACCGATAAGAATTGCATCAGATGTTTCTGCTGCAGCGAAGTATGTCAGAGTCATGCGGTTGAGATCAGGAGAAAATTATTCGGTGCCTGATTATTAAGCAGATTTTGCATGAATCAGACATCAATTCTGGCGTATCTGGCATGTGTCTCAATGAATTCCCTGCGTGGAGGTACTTCATCGCCCATAAGCATTGAAAATATATGATCTGCCTCTGCTGCACTCTCAATAGTAACCTGGCGTAAAGTTCGCGTCTCAGGGCTCATGGTTGTTGACCATAGCTGTTCTGCGTTCATTTCACCAAGACCTTTATATCTCTGCACACCGACAGTAGCTTCTTTTCCCTGTCCCAGCTCTTTAACTGCGGTTTCGCGTTCCTCTTCTGTCCAGCAGTAACGTTCAGTTTTACCCTTCTTCACAAGGTACAGAGGAGGTGTTGCAATGAACAGGTAACCAAGTCTGATGAGATCCTGCATATATCTGAAAAAGAAGGTCATAATGAGTGTGGTGATATGGGATCCGTCGACATCGGCATCAGTCATGATAATGATTTTATGGTATCTCAGCCCTGACAGGTTGAGAGCTAAACTATCCTCATCTGTACCTATATTTACACCAAGTGCTGTAAAGATATTTTTTATCTCTTCGCTCTCGTAGATTCTGTGTTGCATAGCTTTTTCCACATTCAGTATTTTTCCGCGGAGAGGCAATATAGCCTGAAACTTGCGGTCGCGGCCCTGTTTCGCAGTACCACCTGCTGAGTCTCCCTCAACAAGGTAAATTTCGCAATTAGCCGGATCTCTGTCGGCGCAGTCGGCAAGTTTGCCTGGAAGTCCGGAACCGGAAAATTCATTTTTACGCTGGACAAGCTCACGGGCCTTGCGTGCAGCGTGTCTTGCTGTGGCTGCAAGAATTACTTTCTGGACAATTACCCTTGCGTCTTTCGGATTTTCTTCGAGGTAATTTGTCAGCATTGCGCTTACTGCCTGGTCGACAGCCCCCATGACTTCGGTATTACCGAGTTTTGTTTTGGTCTGGCCTTCGAACTGGGGTTCAGCTACTTTCACTGAAATAATTGCTGTCAGCCCTTCACGAAAATCATCGCCGTTAATATCAAATTTCAGCTTGGTTGTTGCACCTGAGTCTTCAGCATATTTTTTCAATGTTCTTGTCAGACCTCTTTTAAATCCTGCAAGGTGTGTTCCTCCTTCAATTGTATTGATATTATTCACATAGGAGTGAACATTTTCCGAGAAAGAGTTATTGTACTGCAGAGCAATCTCAACAGGTATCTCTGTCTTGTCGTATGAAATATGAATGGGCCTTTCAATAATCCGTTCCCTGTTAGCATCGAGGTATTGAATAAATTCCTTTAGTCCAAGTTCTGAACGGAACTCTTCATATCTCGGTTTTCCACCGTTACCGTTCTCAACAAGTTCACGCATATCCTTAATAGTCAGGAGTATTCCTTTATTCAGGAATGCCAGTTCGCGCAGACGTGCAGCAAGGATCTCAAAGTTGAACTCAGTGGTCTGGAATATAGTATTGTCCGGTTCAAAGGTTATTATTGTTCCCGATTTATCTGACTTGCCTATTATTTCAACTTCAGTAACAGGTTTGCCTTTTTCATATTCCTGTTTGAAGACATTACCTTCTCTCATAACAACTGCTGAAAGATGGGAAGAGAGGCCATTAACGCATGATACACCAACACCGTGAAGTCCTCCGGATACTTTATAAGAACCCTTATCAAATTTAGCTCCTGCATGCAATACAGTCATCACAATTTCAAGGGCTGATTTTTGTTCTTTTTCCATTATCCCGGTAGGAATACCTCTTCCGTCATCAGTTACAGTGATGGTGTTATTTTCATGGATCACAACTTCAATTTTAGAGCAATATCCCACCAGTGCTTCATCTATTGAGTTATCAATAACTTCATATACAAGATGATGCAGCCCTCTTACTCCAATATCACCAATGTACATTGCAGGTCTTTTCCGTACAGCCTCAAGGCCTTCCAGCACCTGTATACTCTCAGCAGAGTAATCAATGCTATCCTGTAATTTTTTCTTTTTCTCACTCATCAATTTTAATTTATTTTGATTAAATAATTTAAAATCCGTTTTTAATATTCCTAAGAATCCATCCGGAGGTCTTTTATTTTCCCCTTTTTATGCCAAACAAAACTATTTTCAGGAATTGAAATCAGAAAATATTTTTTATAACTGTCAGACATCCGGATCAACCTCTCTTTTCCTGTTATAAATAATTGATTTAATGAATATTATTTAGTCCTGCAAATATACCATTTTAAAACGGTTTTTGTGTGTTAATATTTTATGAATTATGCACAATTTGAACTAGAAATTAACATAAATCCGATGAACTATTAAGATTGGCGTAAAGGCTCAATGGCACAGAGGCAGGGCCGAGCGTAAAAAAATCAGCCCCTGGGCTAATTTTAGCGAAGGAGCCCGACTGCAGGGGAGGCTCAAAGGTGCATTAGGAAGCTTCAGAGAGCAGAGCTTTAAGGCTATAGGCTATAAGTGAATCCGAGCATGCAAAAGAAGCTTTTCGACGGGTAATATGCCCATTCATAGTACCTGTTGTAGGTAATATTGTTGAATTTAAGCCAGAAAGAAAGAATTTTAGTAAACCGGTATTCTGCACTCATATTAAGGTTGAAATGAACAGGCATGTCGGATACAGCAGATGTTGGGGGCAGTAATAAATCGTATGTAGATGCAATCAGTTTTCGCTTACCTGTCCCTGTTAATTCCACCCCGGCAATAATTTTATCGCGAAGATTGTATTTTACAACTATCTGACCATCCCATAACGGTTTATTCCAGGGATAATCATTATTGGTAAGTGTATATTTATACCAGTTAGCCTTTCCGGCATATGATAATTGCTTATTGATAACACCATTTATCTCACCATAGATTTTAAGCAGTTCCACATCGTCGGTCAGTGGTATAAAGTGATTCCCGTACTCGGATGTAAACAGGGGATCGGGGAAAGTAAGATTGGAATAGAATAGCATATTATTGATAAATGAATATGAGGCACCAACTATATAGTTGCCCCCGATACCGGTGTTTCCCTTCAGTCCTGCGTTTACAATAAGTGCATGACTTGTATTTGGAAGTTTGAAAAGAGTACCGTCGGTTATCAGAAACGGATTTTCATTGATTATCCTTTTCGGTTCATTTTTCTCCAGTTTACCATTTAATCCGGTGAAGAAACTGATATATGAAGGCACTATGTTAAATCCAAAAAGTATATCAGGGTAAATATGCGTCTCAGGTGTAGTGGTCATATTATAATCAAACAATACCTCAAATCCCACTTTGAAGTTCCATTGAGGTGTGTTCTTTTTTATGAAGGGGCTTAATGAAAGTATATATTTTGGATTATTGGATATAGTGCCCGGGAGTTTGAAATAATCATAATTTATACCGGATCCGACATAAAAACCCTTGTATGTTTTCGACATCATACCAGTAAAGCCTGCGTTATGCATATACATCTGCCTTGTATTGAAAAAGAAGTCATAGTTAAAATCGAAATCATAAGAGAAATTAGAAGAATCTAGCGTGAGTGAAGCAAAGGATATTTTTGTACCAATATTATTATATCCCATCCTGATATCTTTTTTTATGGGATCATAATCTGTAATGGTTGTGTCGTAACCATAGGCATATCTTATTTTCTGATTAAAATCGACCGAACCTTCTATGAAGTTTTGCCTGAAGAACTTCTTCCCGAACAACGATGCATCATTATCCATATATCCCGCAAAGACATTTTTATCATTTTGCAGCTTCACCTTTCCATTGGTTGAAAAATGCCTTGCATAAAATCCCAGGGCTCCTTTTTTTGACCGTTCATTTGTTATGCTGAGCTCAGCCAGAGGGGTTAAATAATTACCGAGTCCTAAATTAATATAGCTTTTATAGAGCTTTGGAAGAGGATCAGGGAGTAAAGTCGCAGCTTTAATGGGGCTGATAGTATAGACAGGTGTAAATGGATTTGTCCTGATGTCGTACCTGAAATCGGGTCTGACCTTTGCAGTGTCGTTAATATCTGGCAGAAAGCTTCTTTTCTTTACTTCAGGCAGAGATGGCTTATAAGGATTATAAAGTGTAACCTCCCTTTTAAGATCCTGCTGGCTAGTCTGTGCAGAAACAGGTAAATAAATGAGAATTATCAGTAGTTCTATTATCAGTATTTTTTTTATCATATCATTTCAATTTCCGGATCGTATTTTTCGATGTTTGCTTTAGTTTTGTACTCTTCAAATTCTGATCTTCACTTTAGTTGGTTCTGATTCAGAGTATCAAGTTTTGCTTTCACCTCATCAAGGATGCCATCATTTTCAATGGAGTAATTATCTCTCAGGCTTTGAAGAGTTGCTTTTGCCTGCAAAGTATCCCCCTTTTTAACACTTATATCTGACAGAAGCAGAAACATCCGTGCCATCCAGTACTGATGAGGAGTATTCTGATCCACAAAATCTGATATAACTTTTTCAGATTCCTCTATATTGTCTTTCCTGTAAAGCAATTCTGCAACCCTGTATCTGGATTCTGCTCCTTCAACACTCGATACTTCCGTACCGACTTTCAGGAAATCCTCAAGAGCTTCATTAAAATTATTAAGGCTATAATTAGCTTTTGCTCTCATAAATCTTGATTCTCTCAGAAATTCCTCCGGGATATTAATTGCATTGTCAATATTATCCGCTACTCTGATTGTTTTCTGGGCATCACCAGCCTGGTAGGCTGACCTGAGTTGTCCCTTAAGGGCAATAATCCTGTTTTCATAATTACCGGTAGCATTCTCAAGTTTAAGATAGTATTCAAAAGATGACACATAGTCTTCCTTATCAAAGAATATTGTTGCAGCGGAAATGAGCGCTTGCTCAGTAAACTGATTATTAGGCTCTCCGGCTACACCCACATACAGATTAAGAGCGTCATCTGTTTTCCCTGCAGATTTCAGGCATTCGGCCAGGTAAAACATGGCATTTTGCCTGAAGCTTCCATTGGGAAATTCACCCAGATAGTTTTTGAATATCTCAGAGGCTTTGTCACATTTGCCGGTTATATAAAGGTTCTCACCTGACGCATAAAGAAGTGAGTCTTTTTCTGCCAGGTTGACATCGCCATAACCGTCGAGTGTTTTTACATAGGCAAAATAAGATTCGACATCATTCATTTCGACATATGTATTTTTAAGTCCGGTCATAGCATACCTGGCCTCTGGTGTTGATTTGTAGTTCTCGATCACTTTTTTATACTGAGTAATAGCTTTGTTATTCTCTCCCAGGTTAAAATAAAGAAGGCCAAGCTGAACCATGGTACGTGGCACGAGAGGGCTGGCAGGGTAAGATGAAATAATTATATTGAAATCAGCTTCACCTCGTTTGTAATCTTCCATGACAAGATATGCCCTGCCCCTTTCAAAAATTGCATTAGGCACAAAGGATGAAGACGGGAATTTCAAGGTAAGAGAGGAAAGCACTTCGGCTTTTCCGGATTCATCATTCATCAGACCGAGTGAAAAGCCTTTCTGATACATTGCATAATCTGCATCTACCTTTCCGTATTCTATTACTTTATCGTAATAGCTTATTGCCATAGGGTAGTTGGTCGTAATATAATAACAGTCAGCAATTCTGTTTTTAGCATCAGCCAGTACTTCAGGTCTTACACTTGTGACCCCCGATTCAAAAGTTTTTAGGTGAGTCAGTGCATTTGGATAATCTTTCATGTTAAAAAGGGAATAACCGAGGTTATACCTGACGAGATTATTTTCGCCCAGGAGCATTGAACCCGGAATCCCCATGAATTCAGTATAATCGGATTTCGCATCTTCGAATTTCCCGAGCCGGTATGATGCTTCGCCCCTCCAGTAAACTGCCCGCGCCCTGAGTACCTTGTTGTACTTCTGGTATCTCAGAGATTTATCGAACATATCAACTGAAGCATCAAGCTCCATATTTTTGAATAATTCCAATCCCCTGAAAAAAGCAACCTTCTGGTACGCTTCTTCCAGTCTGCTGTTTTTACTTGGAATCTTATCAAGGGAAGCCAGGGCAGCCTTATAATTCTTAACCTGCATATATGTCGCTACAAGATAATTATAGGCTTCTTCAATTCTTTCAGAGGCCGGATAACTATCAATATATTCCTGAAAAGCTTTTATCACCTCTCCGAACGGGGAGTATGATGTTTCATAGGCCAGTTTTGCAAAATTGAAAAGAGCTTCCTCTTTGATCCTTTTATCAAAATTCATTTTTGATGCTTCCCCGAATCCAAACTGTGAACGTTTTTTATTGTCCTTCTGAAGGTAGCAATCACCTAAAAGAAACCATATATTCTGACTTAAAAGGTCATTCCGGGTTTTTATTTCCAGCAAAATCTTTATTGCTTTATCAATTTCACCGGTTTTATAATAGCAATAACCAAGCTGATATTTATCTTCCCTTGCGCTTATTATAGTGCCGGTTGCAAATTTTTCAAGGTATGGTAATGCCTCCTTATAATTCTCCTTGTTATAATAGGCGTCACCAATAAAACGATATAACTCAATAGCTCTTTCTTTCCCCGCAGAATTAAGGAGATCCGGAGTAATTTCCAGAATACCATCATAATCTTTCTGTAAATACAATAACTGAGCGATGTAAAAAGGAACAACTCCGCCAAAAGTTTCATCATTCTTCAACCTTGTAAATCCATCCATGGCAGTCTGGTACATTTTCTGCTCATAAGCAATCTGAGAAAAATAATAAACCGCAGGTGGAGTGTATTCCGTGTCAATATCTTTGATCTCAGAAAACATCAGCAGAGCCCTGGATTTATCTCCTCTTACATAGTGAGAATAACCCAGCCGGAAGAAATATTCTTGTAATTTCTCAGTAGATAGCTCCTGCCTGTTAACTGATTCATAATAATTTACTGCTTTCCGGTAGTTTTTATTCTGATAGAAATAATCACCTAATTCTAAACGTGCCTCATTAATCCTGGGGCTTTCAGGATGAGTTGAAATAAATTTTATCATCCGGTATTCTGCATCAGGATTGAAAAGCTTCACTGCAGCAATAGCTCCATAATATTCAGCATCAGCAACAGTGATAACGTCCGATCTGTCATTATTTCTGATGTATGAATCAAAGAGTCTTATTGCTGCAGGATATTTTTCTTTATAGAATAACTCCATTCCCCTGTTGAATTCAGATCCCAGTTCCTGCCCCGTAAACGGAACCTGTGATTTGATGCTGACAACAACAATTAAAAGAAAACTTAATATTAAAACGAGCCTGATTCTGTTCATAACTTATTTTTTTGGGCTTATATCTTTAAAACCAGATCTTAGTCTGAAAATAAAAATCAGAACATAACAGGTTAATTTTAAGCCATATATATCATATAATAACTTTTTTAGCCGGATGTAAAATTACAACTATTAAACGGCGGCTTCCGGCCTTTATTACTGATTTTATTAACATATAAATGTTAATTATCAATTCTTTCTTTATTTTGCACTTTAAACTTCCGGAAAATGCAGGAAACCCTTCCCCTTGACATAATTATTGAATTGAGAGACTGTATTATATGGCAGCAGGATCATCTTGTCCTTTCCAATGTAAATCTTGTTGTGCATAGTGGTGAATTTATGTACCTGGTTGGCAGGGTTGGAAGCGGAAAAACAAGTGTAATAAAAACACTTAATGCCCAGATCCCCCTGAAGGATGGTATGGGTGTTGTTGCAGGCTATAATCTTTCAAAAATAAAAAGACGGGAGATCCCGATGCTCCGCAGAAAACTGGGAATAGTTTTCCAGGACTTTCAGTTACTGACAGACAGGTCGGTAAATGATAATCTCGAATTTGTTCTGAAAGCTACCGGATGGAAAAACAAACAAGAGATCGGCACCCGTATCGGGGAAGTGCTGGAAAAAGTCGGACTGGGACTTAAAGGCTACAAAATGCCTCATCAGCTTTCGGGAGGTGAACAACAACGGGTTGTCATCGGAAGAGCTCTGCTTAATGATCCTGAAATAATTCTTGCCGATGAACCAACCGGGAATCTGGATCCGGAAACTTCAGAAGGCATTATAAGGCTATTGATGGATATAAGCAAGACAGGCAGAGCTGTAGTTATAGCTACACATAATTATACTATCCTGAAAAAGTATCCTGCCCGGACTGTCAAATGTGAAGGTGGCAAGCTGGTTGAGGTGAGAATCGATGAGGAGATAGAGCTCGAAAAACTGTAGAGACACACTCTAAATCCCTTCGGTTTACTTAAACATCCTTACCGGCCAGGGGAGATTATTTCTGTAGACCCTGTAGAAAGGGACATTTGTGCTGCCGAAGGATTCCATAAAAGATGCAACTGAAGGAATAGATGAACCTGCAAAATCGAGAATATTCCTGGTTGATGAAGAATCTTTAATTAATTCATTAATAACATAATATCCTGTTCTCTTCTCCCGGCTTTCAGGGGTATTCACCACAAAAAGCATAGTTTTATTTCCAGGCACCTCCAGAAGGAAAATCCCGAAAATAAGCCTTTTATTGGCAGCTCTGACTCCAATAATTCTTCCTCTTTTATTCCTGATACAGAAATCCATAAGGTTGTTCAGCCGTTGAAAATCACGAGGTTTTATACCCTTTATCATTTTGCCTTTGTTTCCGATGAACAGCTTTATAAGCTCGTCAGGTAAAACATCGTGGAGTAGTTCAGGTTTATTTTTTTCAGAAGCTCCAATGTTCCTCCTGCAATGCAATGAAAAATTATCCCATAGTTTGTCATAAGATTTCGAAAGATTAAGCTCATAATTGGACTTACTTGTAACGCTGTATCCTTTATTATTAATATTATGACCAACACACAAGTCGATAAACTTATAGAAATCAGGCATATAATCAAAGAATTCATTTAGTGAAACAGAGGGATCCTTATCCGGGGAGTATACACCCAGCTGCTGCAGAAAAACCGGAGTTGCAACATATGTTATTCCAAACCTGCTGGATCCGGGAATAGGGAAAACAGAATCATAATCATCGTCGATCAATGCTTCCCAACCCGGAGCCATGATATCAAGGTACCATGAAAAGCCATAAGGTTTGATGCGGGGAGAATTTTTTATGCAATTATCCCACTGCTCGCGGTCAATTTCATGGTTTTTCAGATATATTATCATGACTTCTGATATTGAAGCATGGATTCAAATATTTCACGCCAGCCGGACCATTCCTGATTATCGAGTAATGATGTATTATGCCATATGCTAACGAAAAGGCCTCCTGCTTTCCTGGTTTCGTTTATTAGTTTAAAAATAATCTCCTTTGCTGTGGCAGGATCGAGATTTTTGTAGTGAAAAAGCGTTCCATCCATAACCTGGAAAGGCACAATCCTGAGGTTAGTCTGCTGATCTTCTGAGACATCATAAAAATAAAATGGCCGTGCTATCCCTGCCCTGAAACCGGTTTCATCGGGGTAACCCATGGAATAATCTTCTGTAATTCCTTCTTTTAAAAGATGCCGGTATGAGGAGGGAATATTTATTCTTATAAAATGAAACCGGCTGATCATAATCTCTTTTGCTACAATTGATTTTAACCGGTTTAATTCCGTACCAATTATTGTTGAACTTTCAGATGCATAAAAAGACGGGTGCAGTCCGGTTAAGTACCTTGTGCCAATCCTGTTAATCAGTTTCCTGTATTCTTCATTTTTCCAGGATGGATTTTTGTCATACTTTGAATGATCGCCAACAGAGAAAAAGAATCTTGTATCAGCTTTATGCTTTTCTACATTTTCGATAATATAATCATAAACCTCATATGGATCCTTTTTCCCCCTGGCCACAACACCATACCTGTCGGCGGCATTCCCGGTTTTCAGAGTAAAATCACGGAGAAGCCCACCTACAGAGCTTATGAGGTTTTTACCCAGGTATGCAAAAGGCTGATCTGTATCGATAGTCAAAAGAGCATTATATTCATTTCGCCTGAACACAAGAGTCGGATACTTCTTTAATAATACTCTAGCAAACTCTTTCGCCCACAGATCGACCACAGGTTTGCCGAGAAATCCGTTCTTACCCGCAAGTGATGAGGCAGACATAAACCTTCCATATTCATCAGGTTGAAATTCAAGATATTCCTCATAACGGGTGATAAGAAAAAAGGATGCGGCAAAAATATCGAAAGGAATATCTGAATCGGGCGGGGTCTGAAAAAAAACAGGTAGGTTCTTCCACTCACCCATAATAATATTTTTTTGACTTGTGCCGGTCTCAAATAAAAGGGAAACAGGATTAATTTTGAAGGAATCCTTAATAGTAACTGATGAATAATTAATAACCGGGTGCTTCCCAAGTTTTCGCCTGTCGGTTATAACCTCCCATGATAATCCCAGAATATCTTCAAGAATTATGCCGGCAATATAACGCAGGCGTGGAATATTTTCAGATGTGTATATTTTTATGCTCAGAGGATCCATATATACAAATTTATAAAATCTCTGTGTAACTACCTATTAAAATTATCAGGTCGTAAAATCTCTGTGAATGGCAAAGGACTCGACGAATTTCATTATATAGAGTGACACTCTGATAAACAGAGGAAAAACAGAAGGAAGAATAAACCGGTTTCTAATTTTTTATCGTTTCTTTTACTTTTGAAGCAAGGAGTATCATGGAAATAATTGCAATGGTTCCGCCAAAACTAAAAGCAACTGTTCCACCGAATCCGGGAAGAACATTGTCGAAAAAGCTGTAAATAAATCCGAAAAGAATGCTTGCCGGCAGTGCTCCAAGTCCTATAGCAAGATTAAACAGACCATAAGCCGAACCTCGCTGGTCATCCTTCACCAGATCAGCCACAAAAGCTTTTTCCGCACCTTCCGAAAATGCATAAAACAGGGCATAAACAGCAAAAAGGATAAAAGTAGCTACTATCTGAATCTTTGCAGGAAGAAATACGAGCAACGCAAAAGAGATATAAACGAATGCATAAATTCCCCATCCGATATTTATTACTTTTTTTCTCCCTATCCTGTCAGACAATGCCCCCAGCGGAGTTGAGAAAATGACTTTAATAACATGAAAAAATGACCAGATCAGGGGGAGAAAAAGAATATTTACCACAGTTGCCCGGGATGCCTCATCACCGAAATTCGAAACCATATTATAAAGAGGTTTGATACTGTTAACAATATCAATTACTGCTCCGCTTTTGCGGATCGATTCCTCTACTCTGAAAAGCAGAAATGCATCTGAAGAGTTACCCAGAGTAAAAAGGATCATGATTAAAAGATATGTTTTAAAATTTTTATCAAAGCTTCTCAGCGAGAACCTGAAGAGCTTAGCGTTTTTGCCAGCAGGTGCAGATTCCCTGACAAAAAATATTATTGTCAGTACGGCGAGCAGTCCGGGTATTATAGCAAGCAAAAATGTCCAGCGTAATGCCAGCAATGAATCCCTGAAGCCAAAACCTATAAATAAGATCAGCAAAGTGATTATTGCCAGTACAGGTCCGATAACAGCACCGGTGTGGTCCATCGCCCGGTGAAATCCAAAGGATTTACCTCTTATTCTCTCATCAACTGATGAGGCAACAAGAGCATCCCTTGGAGCAGTTCTTATCCCCTTCCCTACTCTGTCGAGCATCCTGACAATAACAATCTGCCAGGCAGCAGTAACAATGCCGGTTAACGGACGAATCAGAGAAGAGACAGTATATCCGATAAGTATAAGGATTTTTCTTTTTCCTATCTTATCAGAAATTATACCGCTGACCAGCTTCAATAACGCTGCTGTTGATTCAGCAACACCTTCAATTATTCCCAGGATTACAGCACCCGAGCCCAAGGCAGCAACATAAACCGGAATGAGCGGATAAATCATTTCCGAAGCAGCGTCGGTAAAGAGACTGACGATACCCAGCATGATGACAACATGGGGAATGCGTTGCTTCCGGTCCATAAAAATTATCTTTTCAGAAAATCATCATATAATACCTGAAGATAAGCTTTACCGTACTTCCCTGCCAGTTCAGGATTCTTCCCTTCTTCCAGAACCGGCCTACCCAGCTTATGGTCATATATATATTTGGAACTGTCTGTTATAAAGCCAAAACCTTCATTAAATGTATAAAAGGCGAATGAATTTGCCTTTTCCGACAACATATCCTTGCCAAAAGGGTAATTGTCGTCCAGATCAAGCTGATGCAATAACGTCAGTGGGATATCGACCTGGCTTCCGAATTTTTCTATCTTACTTCCATGAACGGATACTGCACCTCCGATCCATAACATCGGTATCCTGAATATATCTTCGGTATATGCCATGGTTTCAGCTGAATGACGGCGGTAGTGATCCGCTACCAGAATTACCAGTGTATTTTTCCACCACCCTGTTTCCTTAGCCCAGTCGAGGAATGATCCCAGTGCCTTATCAGTGTAATATACAGAATTCCTGAATTTTGTCAGTTCATCATTACCTTCAAAAACAGGTGCCATTGGGACTTTAAACGGTTCATGGCTCGATAATGTCAGAACCACATTCAGGAATGGCTCATTGACCCTGCTCATCGAATCTTTAAGAGCATCAAAAAAAATATGATCGTGAATACCCCAGTTAGAATAATTTTGTTTCTCATGGCTGAAATTATCCTCAGTAATGATCTGATTGAAGCCTGAATTTATAACAAATGAATTGAAGTTCGCGAAATCAATTTCACCTCCATACCAGAACGAAGTACTATAACCCAGTTCATTAAATAACTTTACAATGCCCGGCAGAGTCTGCGTCTTTTTCGGTTCTTTCATTATAGATACTGCTGGCTGAGCGGGGTAACCATTAAGTATAGCAGGCATGGCTTTATCAGTGCGGAAGCCCGAAGAATAAAAATTTGAAAAAAGTATTCCTTCTTCAATATACCTGTTAAAACTGGGAGTCGTTAAAGAATCTCCGCCCAGTGGACCGATCATTGAGCTTCCAAAGCTTTCAAGGACAATAATCAGAATATTTGGTCTTGAATTATTAAGAACCTTTACCCGGGAGAAAGAGTGATTGATTAAGGAATCGACAAGAACCTTTGCAGAAACCAGATCCTGGTAATTATAAGGATTATTAACAGGTTTTTGATTCACAAGCGACGCGATTAAATTCCATACAACATTGATTGAAGTATGGTTAGCAAACATATTATCACTGAAATAGACTGACCCTGTATTTATAGGGGCTATACCCACACCTCCTCTAATGGGTATAAGAAGAGCAGCCCAAAGCATCAAAAAAAAGATGACTGCAGGAATCCATAAACGAATTTTTTGAAATCCCGTGAAGAATCTTTCAATAAGCTTCCTGTAAATAAAAATAAACAGCGCCGACATCAATATAACAGTCAGAAATGTTGCAACAATCTGAAAAAGAGTGACGGATGCCATAGCCTCTTTTGGCGTTTTAAGATAAAGCAGAGGGGTAAGATCCATACGAAATCCCCAATATTTATAAAGGACTGTGTCAGTAACAACAATAATTGATGCAATAATGACAAAAAAGTAAGTGTACCATTTAATAAAAACCTGGTACCATTTCCCGTTAAAGTAAATCCCGGGAATAATTAACAGAACTGGTACTGCAAAAATATATCCTATGGCAGAAATATCCAGTTTAATTCCATGGATGAAAGTAGCAAACAATGTTCCGATGCCACACTGAAATGCTTCATTGTAATGCGTTGCGATGAAAAATAATCTGGCAGTAAAGAAAAAAACAAGCCAGAAAAGTGAATAAAGGACTATTGCTATGAGTCTTTTTTTCATTTCAACCCAAATTGGCTTTGCGTCCATTTATATAAAATAGTATTAATGAAGCTGTAATAATGATCATTCCGGCAATAGTAAGCAATTCCGGTTTCTCTCCCGGAACCAGGAGCCAGCTCAGAATTGCTCCGACTACAGGTATTATAAATTTCCAGAGGTTAAGTTCAGAGACTTTCACATGAGGCCTTTGAAGAAGTTTGAACCATAATGAAAAAGCATAAGCCGACATAAAGCTCAGCCAGATCAGTGTCAACCAGTATTGTGCGGGCATTGGATCCGCTGGCCGGCTTTCAAACAGAAATGAAAGAATATAAATAATAATTCCTCCAATAAAGAGCGAGGTTGAACTGAGGACATAAGGATTTATTCCCTTGCTTTTTAATGATACAACCACGTTACTGGTTGCTGTAGCTATATTTGCCCCGAGTATCATGAATACACCCAGCAGTTCCACAGCACTGCCAAGCTTAAAAGCCTGACGTCCGGCACTTATTAGAATCACTCCTGAAATTCCAAAAACTATTGTGACAATTTTTTGTTTCGTAAGCTTGTCATCTTCATGCATCATTGCAGCAACCACAGCTGTGACAAGGGGTTGAGATCCGACAATCACTGCACCCAGCGCACCCGGGACCAGGTCCATACCGAGATAAAACAGTATATAGTTAATTAGTGTCTGAAGAAGAGTTACCCAGAAGATCACCTTCCAGTGCTCCCTGACCATTTTGACAAATATTGCAGGCCTGACTGTAAAAGGAAGGATCATGAGTCCGGAAATGATAAAACGTGAACCTGCGAAATGCAATGGAGTATCATATTGCAGACCTATTTTTATCCCGGCATAAGCAGTAGACCATAAAAGGCAGGCAACTATTGCCCAGAATATGGTGTCGTCTTTCCTTACCACTGAAATAATTTTGGCGGCAAATATCAGAAAATTATTTATTTTTCCACCATGTTCCAGTCTGGCGGATCCACACCAAGGAGGTGTTTTACAAAAAAATCACGACGTTTTCTTGATCCGTATGTGCCACCGTTGCTGATATGCCTTGCCCCGGGAACAAATACATATTCGAATTCCTTGCCTGCTTTTATCAATGCATCAACAAGCTGTTCTGTAGATGCCGGATCAACATTATCGTCCATCTCACCGTTGATCAGTAATAGCTTGCCTTTCAGCCTCCAGGCATTTTCGACATTCGACGACTGAGCATATTCTTCACCGACAGGCCATCCCATCCATTGCTCATTCCACCATATCTTATCCATTCGGTTATCATGGCAGCCACAGGCGGCAATTGAAACTTTATAGAATTCAGGATGAAACAAAACAGCACCAGCAGCATTTTGTCCTCCGGCTGATCCTCCATAAATGCCAACCTTATCAAGGTCCATGTATGGATATTTTTCAGATGCTGCTTTCAACCATAATATCCTGTCAGGGAATCCGGCATCCTTAAGATTCTTCCAGCAGACATCATGAAAAGCTTTCGAACGATTTGAGGTCCCCATGCCATCAATTTGTACTACAATGAATCCAATCTCGGCAAGCTGATGCATCTCACCAAAAAATGCCCTGAAGCTTTTTGGCACGTGGCTGCTGTGAGGACCTGCATAAACACATTCGATTACAGGATATTTTTTTGCAGGATCGAAATTTACAGGTCTGATAATAATCCCCCAGATATCTGTTATCCCATCCCGTCCTTTGGCAGAAAAGGGTTCGGGGAATTTTATACCCGTTTCCATAAGCCTGGATATATCAGCTTTCTCCAGAACCATGATCTGACTGCCATCTTCAGCATTTCTTAATACGGAGACAGGAGGCGAATCAACCCTTGACCATGTATCAACAAAGTACTTTTTATCAGGCGAGAAACTGGCTTCGTGCGTGCCGTTGCCATCAGTAAGCCTGGTAAGCCCTGATCCGTCAAAGTTAATCCTGTAATAATGAACAAAATAAGGATCACCGGGTTCTATTCCGCCAGCCTGAAAAACAATATACCTGTTGCTGTCATCGACGAAAGTAACTTCTCTTACCACCCACTCTCCTTTGGTGATCTGCTGCTTTACAGCACCTGTTTCTGAATCGTACAGGTAAAGATGGTTCCATCCGTCTCTTTCTGAAGCCCATATTATTTCTCCGGCTTCTTCAATATCGTGTCTGTACTTTTTACCACTGTAATCAATAAAAGTCGGAGATGTCTCATTGATAATTACTTCACAAATGCCCGTTTCTGAATCAACTTTAATGACCTTATAAACCTGATGTCCTCTTTTGTTATATTCAAATGTAAAATACCTGCTCTCTTTACCCCATTTAATATTATTGATTGAATATTGATTTGGTAATTGTGAATCATCAACTTTGATGTGCTTTTTAGAATCCGCATCAAATAATTGAGGAAATAATTGTGGCAAAGCATCTCCCGGTTTTGGGTATTCAAAAGAATAATGCTTTGGCTGAAGCTGGTCATCAGGTGATGATTCAATAAAATGAATCATGTGCTTTTCTGCAGGTTTCACACGGCATGAAACCAATTTTTTCGAACCTGGTGACCACCTTATATATGATGAATAATATTCACCTATTCCACCATCAAAGCTGAGCTGATATTCTTTATTATCATCTGACCGGATCCATATATTGAAATTCCTGATATATGCTGTCCATTTTTTATCAGGAGAAACTACCGGATTGTTGGCAAGCTCGTCTCTGAATGACCAGTCATATGGACCTGATGGTCCACGCTCAGAAACCTTGTCTCTTTTTACGATTTTGTAATCTTTCAGATTGCATATCCAGTTGTAATTGTCATAATTGAAGGCAAAGCTTCCCAGTTTTTCCGAAAAAACGATATTTCTGACCGGCAGCTTCCCTGTTTCAGCTTTCTTACCTGTTGCCGATTCAAATGCAGTAACAAACCTTTTCTGGTCGAATGCTGGTTTCTTTGATTTGCTTATTGCATTGACAATCAAATACTCTGTGCCATCAGGTGTCAGATTCTCATAAAACAGGTTCCCGGTGTTACCTATCCATGAAGGTCTTACATTACCGTAAAAGACTTTAGACATTGTAATCCTGGCAAGGTCATCGGCTCTTTTATAATCATCGGCGATGCCCTGCGAGAAGGAGATGGTCTGTGACAAGATCAAGATCGGAAAAATGTCCAAAACAAGTTTTATTTTTTTCATATTAAGTAAAGAGTATAATTCGGAAAAATGGCTCGTTAAATTTAACAGAAATCGAGTTCAGCAGCTATGCTTTATAATATTATTTAATAGTTTTGTCAGATTATCATTGAAATTGCTATGACTGTTGCAGAATATATTGCAAACCAATTATTTAATGCCGGTGTTCGATATGTTTTCGGTATCCCTGGCGGTCCCTCGATTCCATACATGGAAGCATTTCAATCTGCCGGAATTGAATTTATTCTTACATCCGACGAAGCTTCTGCAGGAATTATGGCTGATGTTTCGGGAAGAATTACAGGAATACCGGGGGTGTGTCATGCCACATTCGGACCCGGAGCTACAAATATATCAACAGGCATCGGCGGTGCATTGCTAGACAGATCACCAGTAATCGTACTTACAAGTGAAATGGATGATACAATGCTTAATCGTACGGTTCAGATGAATATCAATCACCAGAAGCTTTTTGAACCTCTGACGAAAGCAACATTCAGAATAAATCAAACTAATGTACCTGAGGTCATAAGTACAGCATTGAGAATATGCAGGGAAGAGTATCCGGGCCCTGTACATATAGGACTTCCTGCAGATATTGCTGAAACTGAGGTAGATGAATCTCAGGTAACTCTCCGTGGGGTTGAAACAATAAATCATATGAATGACAGCACCAGCATTGTTTCCCTACTCAGTAGATCGCGAAGACCTCTTCTGGCCATCGGACTTACTGCAGCCCGGCTTGGAATTAATAAGGAGCTGGTCACTTTTCTCGATAAATATAAAATTCCTGTTGTAATTACACCAATGGCAAAAGGATTACTCTCAGAGGAACATCTATCCTATGCCGGTGTCCTTTTCCATGCATTAAGCAATTATCTGGAAGATATTTTTCAAAAAACGGATCTGATAATTGGTCTAGGATATGATCCGGTGGAATATAATTATGAATCATGGATGCCGGATGTACCCCTTATTGATTTCAATACAAAACAGACGGATATGCCTGAAGCTGAAAATATCGTTCAGTTTGTCGGTCCACATGAAGAATGGTTTGACATATTAAAAAATCTGAATGCCGGCTCAATCATTTTCGAACAGGCTGTGGTTAAGGGGATACGTGATGAGATGTCAACCGTTTTCAGTGGTTTTACCGGCCATTTCGGACCGGTTACTGCCCTGAAAATACTGCAAGAAGAATTACCTGCAGATGCTATAATTACTTCAGACGTCGGATCACATCTTCATCTTTTAGGCCAGTACTGGGAAACCCATGGCAAAGGGAAGGTCATTATGACTAACGGGTGGTCCGGAATGGGTTTTGGAATACCTGCAGCTCTGGCTGCACAAATAACCAGACCCGACGCTACTGTCGTTTGTATTTCCGGTGATGGCGGATTCCTGATGAAAGCCGGAGAAATTGTAACAGCCAGGAGGTATAAACTGCCTGTCATCGTTGTAGTATTTTCAGACGGTGAGCTTAATCTGATCAAACTTAAAAAGGAATGGCAAAATCTCCCTGTGTATGGGACTATGTTATATCAGGGTGATCTTTTCGGGGCAGATATGTTTCTGGGTGTAAAGGTGTTAAAAGCTGATTCTCACCAAAGTATGCAAACGGCCATAAAAAAAGCTCTTTCCCTTAATGAACCGGTGATTATAAATGTAAATATTAACCCTGAGGATTATAAATGGCTGATTGTAAGACGGTAGGTGGCAGGTGGTCAGCCTTTTTCCTACTTTTTAGACTTTGATTTTATTGCAGGTTTTTTTTCTTTCACTGGTTTTGCAGCTTTGGGAGCCTTCGATTCCTTTTTTGCTATCGTTTCTTTCTTCTCCCTGACAACTTTTGCTGGTTTGGCAGGTTTCTTCTCTGCGGGCGCTTTTTTTACTTCTTTAGCTTTTTTAGACTCCTGTGCAGCTTTGGTTTCTTTAACCTCTTTAACCTGTTTTGTTTCCTTAACAGGTTTTGGTCCTTTTTTCTCTTTAACTTCCTTTACTTGTTTAGCTTCTTTTACCGGTTTTGGTTCTTTTGCCTTTTTGGCTGCTTTTTCTTTTTTAGCTTCTTTAACTGGCGTTGCAACTTTTACTTCCTTAGCTTCTTTTACATCCTTTATTTCTTCAACTGGCACTGCTTCTATTACTTCTGCCGGCTGTGTTACCTCCGTTACCTTAGTAACCTCTTTTACAGGTTTAACTTCTTTCACAGGTTTAACTTCTTTCACAGGTTTAACTTCTTTCACAGGTTTAACTTCTTTCACAGGTTTAACTTCTTTAGCAGCTTTAACTTCTTTTATTTCTTTTTTCTCCTTCAGAAGCTTTTTATCTTTCAGGTCTTTTTCTTTGCTAGTTGTAACAAGTTTAATTCCAGGTTTATCAGCTTTTTTCCTGCGGCGTCTTACACCATAGGTTCCAAGAATTATTTTTCCTCTTCTAGTTTTTTTATCACCTTTCCCCATAATTATTTGTTTTGATTTGTTTTACTGACCCGTTTCAGGGCGCTGGCAAAGTTAATAATTTTCTTCATTTTTAATTGAAATATTGCGCAAACCATAATACAAAAAGGTTAGCAGCCTCAAAAAATAGTGTTAAATAAAATCTTAACTTGCAGCAAAATCTATAAAACATTGTCAATGCAGACATTAAACGATTTAAGACTGGCTGTTCTTATTGATGCCGATAATATCCCATACAGTAATGTAAAGGGGATGCTTGAAGAGATTGCCAAATATGGGACTCCCACATTCAAAAGGATTTATGGTGACTGGACAAAGCCGACTGTGGCAGGTTGGAAATCAGTCCTTCTCGAAAATGCAATAACACCGATACAGCAGTACAGTTACACCAGGGGTAAAAATGCCACTGATTCTTCGATGATCATTGATGCTATGGATATTCTCTATTCCGGCAAAGTTGATGGTTTCTGTCTTGTTTCAAGCGACAGTGATTTTACTCGTCTGGCAACAAGGTTAAGGGAAGCCGGAATGAAAGTGATCGGCATAGGTGAACGAAAAACACCGTCACCTTTTATTATTGCCTGTGACAAATTCATTTATATAGAAATTATAACTGCATCATCTGTTGTCCAGGAGCCGGTTACTTCGAAAAAACAAGTAGGTAAGAGACCGCTGTCAAGGCAAAAGGCAGAAGATAACGATCAGCAGGTACAGGGGAAAAAGGTAAAACGGCTGATTGCAACTTCAATCTCTGACCTTGCAGATGAAAACGGATGGGCTTACCTGGGAGATGTAGGTAACCTTATCCTTAAGAAGCAACCAGACTTTGATCCCAGAAATTTTGGATTTACAAAGCTCACACCTCTGATCAAATCTCTTGATTTTGAGATTGATGAAAGAGAATCAGGGCAGAATCATATTAAGCATATTTATATAAGGAACAGGAAGTAGACGAAGGGACTAAGGGACGAAGAGACGAAGAGACTTGAAAATAAATCATCGAGCACCCTGCACCCTGCACCAACAGCTTTTATTGAACAAATCATATTGATTATTTTTATCCCCTTGAATAGAGAAGATTTTTATTAAAAACCACCTGAATTCAGAAATATTTGATAAAATACAGCTAAAAAGGGATGAAAATCCAAGATAATATACCGTATTATTTTTTGTTTCAAAAAAAAATATGACCTTTGCGCTGTTTTAATAACATATTAATAATTGAATTATGAACATTTACGTAGGAAGTCTTCATTTTAAAATGGTTGAAGCAGAACTTAAAGAACTATTTGAAGAGTATGGCGAGGTAACATCCGCAAAAATCATTTTTGATAAATACTCTGGGAAAAGCAAAGGATTTGGTTTCGTTGAAATGCCTAATGATGCTGAAGCAAAAAAAGCTATTGAAGAGCTTAATGGCGCCGAAGTTCAGGGAAGAAACATTATTGTTAACGAGTCCATCGAAAGAGCTGACAGAAGAAGCAATTTCAGGGGTGGCGATAATGACCGCAGAGGCGGTGGTGGAAACAGAAGGGATAACAGGTAGAACAAAAAAATCAAAAACTATGAAAGGTACTATTAAATGGTATGACCGTGTAAAAGGCTATGGATTTATTCAGACTGAAGATAACAAGGATATCTTTATCCACCGTTCCGGTTTAGAAGATTCCCATATCCAACTTGAAGCAGGTCAGGCTGTGGAATTTGAGGTTGAGCAGAGAGAAAAAGGACCTGTTGCCATCAAGGTAAAAAGAGTGGATTAATCTTACTCGAATTTAAAAAAATTGAGGCTGTGAGATATTTACAGCCTCTTTTTTTTGACCCGGTTTTTTAATACCTTTATTTATTGGTGCAAAACTGCCATACTATACTTTTCAGAAAAATAATGAAAACCATCTTTAGCAGACTATTAACAGCAGTTACAACTTCCTTGTTACTGACATTACCTCAGTTATCTTTCACTCAGGAAAGTAATAATTCCCTGGAAAAAGGATTTAAAAATCCTCCTGAATCGGCTAAACCCAGAACCTGGTGGCACTGGACAAACAGCAATATTACAAGGGAAGGCATTACAAAAGACCTTGAATGGATGAAGCGTGCCGGGATCGGAGGCATGCAGCTTGCAGATGTCAGTTCCGGGCAGGGTCAAACGGTGAAAGAGAAAATTGTATTCGGATCCCCCGAGTGGCTCGAAGCAGTAAAGCATGCTGCAGCGGAAGCCCGGAGGCTTAATCTTGAAATGACTATTTTCAGTTCGGCAGGATGGAGCTTAACAGGCGGCCCATGGGTAAAACCAGAACAAGCGATGAAAAAGCTTGTATGGAGCGAGCTTAATGTTACCGGACCGGAAAATTTTTCAGGCGCCCTTCCTCAGCCACCATCAAATGAAGGACCATTTAAAAATCTGTCAAGATCGGCTAAAAGTAGCGGAAAAGAACCAACTTTCTATAAAGATTGTACAGTGCTGGCATTCCGTACTCCGGCAGATGATATAGGATCTGAATTATTTAATCCGGTCCTCACTGCAAGTTCAGGTATTAATAATCCTGAACTCCTTCTTGATGATGACCTTAACACATCAACTTCAGTTAAAACTTCAAAAGAATCTAAAACAGCATGGATACTTTTCTCTTTTAATCAGCCCTTTAAAGCACAAGCAATTACTCTCGCCAGCCGGAATGGAATTCCCTTTGGATCACTTCAGGTCAGCAATGACGGCCAAAATTATAAGACTATTGCCGTTTTGCCAGGCCCACAGTTATATCGTGCCGGCAAGGTTGAAACAGTTGCATTCCCTGAAGCTGTGGCAAAATTCTACAGGTTTAATATAACCGGGGCACCATGGAGACCTGCAGAAGTAATGTCGGAAGAGATACCCAGGGTTGACTCTGTTTATACCTTCAGCGAAATAAAGCTTCACAGTGGTGGAAGGATAAACAGGTGGGAAGATAAAGCCGGATTTTATCACCTCTTTGACTACGGACCAACTTTAAGTCCTGAAGTCTCTGCGGGCTCAGTAATCAGCTCATCCGGAATTATTAACCTTACCTCGAAAATGAAACCTGACGGTACCCTGAACTGGAACATACCTGAAGGTAACTGGACCATAATGCGTTTCGGTTACTCTCTTACCGGTTCAAAAAACAGACCAGCCGTGCCATCAGGTCTTGGATATGAGGTCGACAAATTAAGCCGTGAACATACCGAATCATATATAAAGGCATACACTGATCCTGTTGCCGGAACACTGGGATCTTTATTTGGAACATCCTTACGGTACCTGTTATTAGACAGTTGGGAAGCCGGTATGCAAAACTGGACCGACAAAATGATTTCTGAGTTCAGAAATCGCAGGGGATATGATCCGACTCCGTTTCTCCCTGTCCTTTCAGGCCGCATAGTTGAAAATCCGGAAATAAGTGACAGGTTCCTGTGGGACTTCCGCAGGACACTTGCCGATATGTTTGCTGAAAATCATTTTTCCGTGATAACGGACTATATGAAACGCAACAGTATAGGTACATATGGTGAAGTATCAGGGGTATCGCTGGAGATCCTCGAAGATGCATTGCTAAGCAAGAAATTTGTCGATATACCTATGGGTGAGTTCTGGTTCAGCGCTCTTCACCCTGAACTTATGTATTACCAGGATATCAGGGGAGCTGCCTCAGCTTCACATATTTATGACAAAACACTTGTGGCTGCTGAATCATTTACAGGAGGTAACTTTGAATCCCCATACTCACTGAAAAAAATAGGTGATTACTGGTTCACTCAGGGCGTAAACAGGATAGTGTTTCATACATCTGCACACCAGCCACTTGACACAAAACCGGGGAATACTATGGTTGGCACTCATATAAACCGCAACATAACCTGGGCGGAACTTGCAGAACCATTCATGACTTACCTGGCAAGGAATTCATTTATGCTTCAGCAGGGAAAATTTATTGCAGATTTAGCATACCTGCTGAATGAAGGAGCTCCATCAACCATGCCAATATGGGGCAGCGGCCTTGACCCGGTTCCGCCGGAAGGTTATGATTATGATTATATCAACGCCGATGCGCTTATAAACCGGATGTCAGTTGATTCAAATGGCAGGCTGGTTCTCCCTGACGGAATGAATTATGCAGTACTTGTCCTGCCAAACACCGATCAGATGACAATACCTGTACTTAAAAAAATTCACGACCTCGTTTCTGCCGGGGCAACAATTCTTGGAAGGAAACCTGTCAGAACTCCCGGGTTATCCGGCTATCCGGATTCTGAAGAACAATTACAATCGATGACTTTCGATCTATGGGGTGATCTGGACGGCATCAGCCGGACAAAGCGTTCATTCGGCAAGGGAAAGGTGATCTGGGGGATGCCGCTTGCAAGAGTTCTTGCGGAATCAGGCGTTTCCATGGATGTTGAATACAGCAGGCCTCTCGATATTAAACTCTCATGGATCCATCGCCAAACCGATGAAGGAGATATCTATTTTATAGTTAATGGTACCGACAGTCTGATTTCAACTGATATAAGATTCCGTGTCAGCGGAAAGGAAGCCGGATTGTGGGATCCGGCAACCGGAATGATTTATCCTGCCGGATACAGATCGGAGAATAATAAGACAACAGTAACTTTGCATTTAGATGAACGTCAATCTGTTTTTGTAGTATTCCACAACAAAGCCTCTGTCCCTTATCGAAATATTCCACCGGTTTCTTCAGAGACAGAATCTTTATTAAATGGTTCATGGGTCGTTACATTTCCACCTAACCTGGGAGCCCCGGAAAAGATAGTTACAGAAAAACTGGAATCCTGGACTGCAAGCAGCGATGAAGGAGTAAAATATTTTTCAGGAACAGCAACATATTCAAAAACATTTAATGCTGTCAGGACCTGGCTTAAACCAGGTGCCAGGATAATCCTTGATCTTGGCAAAATCGGAGATATTGCAGAAGTGACATTAAATGGTGTCACTCTCGATACATTATGGAAATTCCCATATAAAGCAGATATAACCAGAGCACTCAAAAAAGGAGAGAATCAGCTCGAGATAAAAGTTACAAACCAGTGGACAAACAGGTTACTCGGGGATCAACAGGCAACAAAGGATAAAAAAGTACTTAATTCAACACTCCGCATTTTCCCGGGCCGGAAAATCAATGATTCAGGTCTTCTTGGTCCTGTAACAATAATTAAAGAGAAGAAATATTGGATAGAAACAAAAGAAAGACGTTAAAAAAACAGAAAGATGTAAAAAATGGATTGGCGTAGTCTGAGACTACGCCAATCTTTAACATCACCTATCTGTAACTATCTGTCAGATAAATAAACAATATCTAAACCAGCTTCCAGGGGCTGCGATACTCATAATGCATGAGTTTTGTTGCAGCACCATCGGTATCGTCAACAAATGTTTCAGTTGCCGGATCCCACTTAATAGTTCTTTTCAGTTCGCAGGCAATATTACCCAGTGTACAGACTGTACAGCTGCTATGACCGATTTCAACCGGAACAACAGGATCTTTCCCGGAACGTACAGCTTCAATGAAGTTCAACTGGTGTGGAATTCTTGTCTCATAAGGAACATTCGGGTCTTCCTGAATTGGTGTGGCAGGTTTGAATTTTGGATCAGAGACATTCATGTCGCCCCTCCATACTTCAATCCAGCCATTTTCTCCAATGAATTTAACACCTTTTGTCTTCTTCTCATCAAATGGCTCTGAAGTCATAACAACACCATTGGCATACTTGAACATCATATACTCAGTGCCATCGCCGATCGGTGAAATCTCAACAGGACCACTTCTGTCCATGCCGAGACCCCACTGTACAATATCAAACATATGGGCACCCCAGTCGGTTGTAAATCCGCCTCCCATCTCCTTATACCATCTCCATCCTCCCCAGAATTCCTCATCTTTTTCCGGATCGAGTGATATTGGTGGATTAAGCTGATTATTATAATGGATTGTGGCAGGAAGTGGGCCGAGCCACAGATCCCAGTTCAGATCAGCAGGAACAGGTTCTTCAGGAAGGTTGTAAGGTGTCGGAGGGGCTCCCACATAAGCGTTAACTAAAGTTATCTTACCAAGAGCGCCTGTCTGGACAAGCTTAACCGCATGCTGGAATTCAGCGCTGGAGCGTTGCTGGCTTCCAAGGCCAAATATTCTTCCTGTCTCACGGACTGTCTTTTTCAATTCCTGACCCTCCTTGATAGTGAAGGTCATCGGTTTTTCAAGGTAAACATCCTTTCCTGCTTTTAATGCAGCTATAGCAACCATTGCATGAGCATGATCGGGAATTGCTATTACCACAGCATCAATATCTTTTCTCTTCAGAAGATCCGGATACTTCTCATAAGTGGTGATTTCGACTTCCTTACCTGCTTTTTTATAGAAAGCAGTCACTCTCTTTTCGAAACGTTTGCGTTTGATGCCATAAACATCACATCCTGCAAGCACTTTTACTCCTTCAATCTGGATAAATCCGTTCAGCAGGAACATTGCCTGCCTTCCAAGACCTATAAATCCCAAACGGATGCTTCCGTCTGTTGGTTTGGTACTGCATCCTGTAAGATGCGGAATAACTGCCACACCAGCCATACCTGCAACAGTAGTGGTAAGGAACTGGCGTCGGGTCCATTGCTTTTTCGGGTTTTTCATTGGTTTCCTTTTAAATTTATTGGTAATCGTTGATTCACTTTGCAAATCAAGAAACCATAAAATTATAATTTTTTCTTATAAAAAAATATATTCCAGTTCTAAACCTCCATAATCAATATTATACATTAAATCACTTAAGTGTTTATGCTCCGCAGGAGATTGCTATCCGGAAACCATTTCAGAATCTCCCGAAAATAGAATATTTATCTGTATTACAGAATATTGATGAATAAAGGAACAATGCCGGATTATTTGTCCCCATTTTTCTTTCAAGGTGAAGGACAGATTGCCCTTTTCCAAGGTGGAGGTACCTGCTTATCCTTCCTGATGCTGGTATTGCCTTGATCCTTTGTTCACCTCCCTTTATTTCAATATGGTAGTGTTCGCGCAGGATCTGGAAAAGAGACCTGTTTTCAAACTGGCGTGATGTTATCCGGGGCAGATTGATATTGGCTATATAACTTATATCGTAAAATATAGGTTCATTATCAAGCAGCCGGAGCCTTTCAAAATAAATGCAGCCCGACTCTTTTTCCAGCTCCGTAAGCGGGAACATAAAATCTTCCGACCATGGGATCAGGGAAGGTTTGACAATAATTCTGGTTTTCAGGTTACGGCTCCCTACTGCTGATGTCGTACCAGATACTGATAAGATGCCTATCTCCTTTGGGAGATGATGAACAATACTTCCTTTCCCCTGATGTTTTCTTATATAACCATCATTAGCAAGTGTACTGAGCGACTGCCTTACGGTTGGACGAGTCATTCCATATAACTGGCAAAGTTCATTTTCGGAAGGCAGCAAATCACCCTCCTTATAGATCCCGTCGATAATATGTTTGCGGAGTATTTCATATAGCCTCCTGTGCTGAGGAATATTTTTTTCCTGAACCATCACCAGAATATTTTTTTTTTGTAAATATATTATTTTTTACTTGTAAATACAAGTTATAATAATTATTTTTGTACTCGTTGATTTATAGTGATATCAGATAAAGTGATTTTTATAGTTTACTAACTTATGATAACAAGTAAAGTAACAACCAGTAACAAGCAACATCCCCCCTTGAGGGGGCAGGGGGGTGTATTGAATGTGGAAAACATCCCCCTAACCCCCTTCAAAGGGGGAAATAATTAGTAACCAATAACTAACATCTAATATGGCAATTCCTGTAATAATGCCAAAACAAGGGCAGTCAGTTGAAACATGTATCATTACACGATGGTTTAAAGAGAGGGGTGAAAAAGTTGCAACAGGAGATATTCTCTTCTCATATGAAACAGATAAGGCAGCATTTGATCTGGAATCTCCGGGCGACGGGATATTACTGGAGGTATTTTTCGGAGAAGGCGACGAGGTTCCTGTACTGATGAATGTGGCAGTGATAGGTAAAAGTGGTGAATCCACAGAGCAGTATCAACCCGGGAAGACAATACCATCAGGTAAGGTTGTACAGGATACTTCGAAAAATGAAGAATTACCCCTCGCAGATGCAACCGGGATAAAAATCGTATCATCTTCCCAGGAATCCAGGATCAGAATTTCACCCAGGGCAAAGAAACTGGCAGAAGAACGGGGATTGACATACAATAATTTACACGGATCAGGGCCAAACGGAAGGATTATTTTCAGCGACGTTGAAAAAGCACTTTCAGGAAATATCCCCGGAACAGCCTCAATTTCTGCTACCGGTACTGAATATACTGAACAACCACTCAGCAATGTCCGTAAAATTATTGCCAGGGCGATGCATTCATCCCTTCAGAATTCGGCTCAGCTTACTCATCATATGAGCGCAGATGTCCGTCGTCTTTTAGATGCAAGACGCAAAATCAAGGATGGACTTGCTTCCGGAACAGAAAAACAGGATATCACGCTGAACGATATGGTTTGCTGGTGTGTTATGAGGGCACTCAAAAAGTTTCCCGATGTTAACATCCATTTTCTTGGCGACACAGTCAGAACATTCCATAAAATACATCTTGGAATAGCTGTTGATACATCACGCGGGCTTATGGTACCTGCAATAAAAAATGCAGACGAAATGGACCTGCCACGGCTTTCTGCTGAACTGAAATCTGTTGCAGATGCATGCCGGAAAGGAAATATCAATCCCGAACTGATCCAGAGCACCGCGGCGACCTTCACAGTTTCAAACCTTGGCAGCTACGGCGTTGAAATGTTTACTCCTGTTATTAACCTTCCACAGGCAGGAATTCTGGGGGTATGTACAATCATCAACAGACCTGCTGATCTGGGTAACAACACCTTTGGTTTTATTCCATTTATAGGATTATCACTCACTTACGATCACAGGGCTATTGATGGTGGTCCGGCGACATTGTTCCTTAAGGAAATAAAAGACCAGATAGAGAATTTTAATTATTAATACCCCCCATCCCCCCAAAAGGGGGGCTTAAATCAGAATAGTAGATAGGTAGTCTGATAAAAATAAAGAAAGATCATAAAACCATAAAACCGTAATACCGTAACACCATAAATAATATGCCAAAGAGTCAAAACATCAATCCGAAGGTTGTACGTAAACCTCAGTTTATAGAATTCGGTAAAATACCTGTAAATCAGTATAATAAATCGATTGAAGAGGAAAAGGAAAATTTCAGCAAGGAGGACTTCATCAGGATTTTCCGGGATATGGTGATAATCCGTGAATTCGAGACCATGCTCAATCTTATCAAGACTACCAACGAATACAACGGTATAGCTTATAATCATCCCGGACCTGCCCATCTCTCTATCGGACAGGAAGCTTCAGCAGTCGGAATGGCCTATAATCTCGGCATTGATGATTATATATTTGGATCACATCGGAGCCATGGAGAGATCCTTGCAAAAGGTTTATCAGCCATTAACCATCTTGATGAGGACAGCCTTTATTCCATTATGAGTAAATATTTCGGAGGAGGAGCTCTGAAAGTTGTAGAAAAGGGATTCCAGGGAAACATAAAAGACCTGGCAGTCCATTTTTTATTGTATGGAGCTCTGGCTGAAATATTTGCCCGTGAGAATGGTTTCAATAAAGGATTGGGCGGATCAATGCATGCATTTTTCACACCGTTTGGCATCTACCCTAATAATGCAATCGTAGGTGGTTCCGGAGATATATCAGTCGGAGCCGCACTTTATAAGAAAATTAACCGCAAACCCGGCATTGTTGTCTGCAATATCGGGGACGCTTCACTGGGTTGCGGTCCTGTATGGGAAGGGATCTGCTTTGCCACGATGGATCAGTACAAAACTCTGTGGAAAGGTGAATATAAAGGTGGATTACCATTAATATTCAATTTTATGAATAACCTTTATGGAATGGGTGGACAGACAATGGGCGAGACAATGGGTTTTGGAATACTTGCCCGCATTGGGGCAGGTGTTAATCCTGAATTGATGCATGCAGAGCGGGTTGATGGATACAATCCACTAGCAGTAATCGATGCTTTTACACGTAAGAAAAAACTTATCGAAGAAAAAAAGGGACCCGTTTTGCTTGACACTCTTACATACAGGATAAGCGGCCATTCCCCGTCAGATGCTTCCTCATACAGATCGAAGGAAGAGATAGAAGCATGGCAGAAAGAAGACTCAATCATTTCCTATGGAAACTCTCTTGTAAACGCCGGCATGATAGAGCAGGATCATCTTGATGAAATAAAGAATGAGACCTCAGGTTTAATTACCCATATTCTTAAGCTCACCATTAATGATGAAATTTCACCAAGGCTGGACCTTATCAGAGACCCGGACTCTATCGGAAAAATGATGTTCTCCAATGGATCGGAAGACAGAATGGAAGAGAGGGTACCGGAGGTACTTCTTCCATTGGAAGAGAATCCCCGTGTTAAATCCCTGAAGAACAAGGAAAGGTTTTACAAGGATAAAGATGGTAAACCTGTATCCAAAGCAAAGCTATATCAGTTACGTGACGGTATATTTGAAGCAATAATTGACAGGTTCTATAAGGATCCTACCCTTGCTGCCTGGGGTGAAGAAAACCGCGACTGGGGTGGTGCCTTTGCAGTTTACCGTGGTCTGACAGAAGCTCTCCCCTATCACAGGTTATTCAATTCACCAATTTCAGAAGGAGCTATTGTCGGGACTGCAATTGGATACGGAATGTGCGGGGGAAGAGTCATTGCCGAGATTATGTACTGTGATTTTCTGGGAAGATCCGGTGATGAAGTTTTCAATCAGTTGCCTAAATGGCAGGCGATGAGCGGAAATATTATCAGGATGCCTGTGGTAATCAGGGTTTCAGTCGGATCTAAATACGGGGCGCAGCACTCACAGGACTGGTCATCTCTGACAGCACATATACCCGGATTAAAAGTTATCTTCCCGGCCACACCTTACGATGCCAAGGGACTTATGAACAGTGCGTTACAGGGCACAGATCCGGTAATATTCTTTGAAAGCCAGAGGATCTATGACACAGGTGAAATGTTTCATACACCCGGTGTCCCTGAAGGATATTATGAAATACCAATTGGTGAGCCTGACATAAAAAGAACAGGTGAAGACATTACTCTACTTTCAATCGGAGCTACCTTGTATCCGGTAATTAAAGCAGCAGATATTCTTCAGCAAAACTACGGATTAAGTGCGGAAATAATTGATGCAAGAACTCTTGTTCCATTTAATTACCAGCCAGTTATTGAATCAGTTAAAAAAACCGGAAGGATTGTTCTTGCCAGCGATGCATCTTCGCGTGGATCATTCCTTAAAGAGATGGCACAGACAATAACAGAACTGACATTTGATTTTCTTGATGCACCTCCTGTTGTTGTCGGTTCACGTAACTGGATTATTCCTGCACATGAAATGGAACAATTTTTCTTCCCCCAGCCTGACTGGATAATCGATGCTATTCATGAAAAGATTGTTCCTTTGAAAGGACATAAAACAAAACAAGACTTTACTGTAGAAAAGACAATCGCCCTGAATAAAGAAGGAGTGTAGTACTTATAGAAATGTTTTTTTAAACCGCTATGAACGCAGAGCTATCGCAAAGGACGAAAAGGGTAAATAATATATTTTACCTTGTAGCCTTTGCAAATCTTTGAGACCTTTGCGGTTAAATCTTCTTAATATATTTGGTAATTACTATGGAACAAATCAAGCAGTATATAAAAAGTAAGGCAGGTTTCATCATCGATATGGATGGTGTTATTTATCATGGAAATAAGCTTTTGCCTGGCGTTAATGAATTCCTTTTATGGCTGGAAAGTTCAGGGAAACAATATCTCTTTCTTACTAACGCCAGCGAGAGAACACCTAAAGAACTGCATGAAAAACTGAAAAGACTTGGTATTAATGTAGGAGAAGAACATTTTTATACAAGTGCCCTTGCCACAGCAAGCTTCCTGTCGAGTCAAAAACCCAATGGCAGTGCTTATATTATAGGAGATGCAGGACTCATTCATGCTCTTTATAGTGTCGGTTACACCATTAACAATGTCAATCCTGATTATGTAGTGGTTGGTGACACCCACGGATACAATTTTGAAAAGATTGAGATGGCTGTAAACCTTGTCCTTAAAGGTGCACGGTTAATTGGAACTAATCCCGATGTAAGCGGTCCTGTGGAAAATGGAATTACACCCTCGACAAAAGCACTTGTTGCTCCAATTGAGATAGCTACTGGGAAAAAAGCTTACTTTGTAGGGAAACCTAATCCCCTCATGATGAGGATAGCTCTTAAAAGGCTGGGGGTCAAGAGAGAAGAAGCAATAGTTATCGGCGACCGTATGGATACTGATATAAGGTGCGGGCTGGAATCGGAAATCGATACTTTGCTCGTACTCAGCGGAATTACCGCCTTGGAGGATATAGATAAGTTCCCCTATCGCCCTCAATATGTGTTAAATGGTGTTATTGACCTTGTATGAAACAGGCGGTAGGCGGAAGGCGAAAGTCAATCGGATTTATATATTTACAACTTTGAATCAAGTAACTTGGATGCAGGATGAAGGTACAATTAAAATATAAAAAGGAGAGGAAAGATGTGGCGCGTTTCATGCGACGTCTTTACCGGCATGGACTGACTACAACGTCAGGAGGGAATATTAGTCTCCGTATATCTGACGATGTTATTGTAATAACTCCTTCAGCTACCGATAAGGGCAGGATGAAATGGGAAGAAGTCGGGATAATGACAATACTTGGTAAAAATCTTACTCCGGATCTAAAGCCATCCATCGAATATGCCTTGCATTTAAATATTTATAAAAAGAACAGGGATATATCAGCGATAGTTCATGCACATCCTGTCTTTGCCACATCGTTTACAGCTATGAAGTGTACAATCGACACTAATCTTATCGCTGAAGCCAGGGCTATCTGCGGTGAGCCTCGTTTTGTACCATACGCACTGATGGGATCGGCTGAACTGGCTGATATTGTAGCAGAAAATGCAATGAATGCTGACACCCTGCTCCTTGAAAATCATGGAATACTTACCACCGGATCAAATCTTTTACAGGCATTCGATAAGCTTGAAGTACTGGAAAATGCTGCGAAAATGACTCTGATAGTTGAAATGACCGGTAAGAAAAAAGGGCTCAGCATCTCAAGGATCCGTGAAATTGAAAAATTATTCCGATGATCAAAGGTGTGTTATTTGATATGGACGGAGTGCTTGTCGATTCAGAACCATTCATCTGTAAAGCTGCCACAATGATGTTCTCCGAAATAGGATTAAAAGTGTCACCCGATGATTTCAGACCTTTTGTCGGTACCGGTGAAAACAGGTACATTGGTGGGGTGGCTGAGAAATATGGTGTTGTTGTAGATATTGAAAAGGTAAAAGCTCGGACATACCAGATATATGAAACGATCATCCGGGGCAAGTTAAAACCGCTGCCCGGCGCCTTTGACTTTATTGTCTTATGCCGTAACAGGGGATTTAAGATTGCCATTGCCACCAGTGCCGATACAGTTAAGATGGAAGCCAATCTTAAGGAGATTGGAATGCCTGCAACATCCTTTCATGCAACAATAACCGGGCTTGAGGTAGAAAATAAGAAGCCTTTTCCTGATATATATATTAAAGCAGCTGAAAAGATCAGGTTAAAGCCTGAAGAATGTCTGGTGGTGGAAGATGCAGTCAGTGGTATTGAAGCTGCAAAATCAGCCGGATGCAGAAGCCTTGCAGTCACTTCCTCTTTCGATAAATCTTCCCTGTCTGCAGCAGACTGGATATGTGAGTCGCTTAATGATGTTCCGGAAGAAGCGCTAAACTGGTAAGATTAAATTCAATTAAGATATGGAAACCAGAAAATTAGGACAATCAGATTTAGAAGTATCGGTACTGGCATTTGGGGCATGGGCTATAGATGGATGGATGTGGGGAGGGGCTGATGCCAATGATGCAATAAAAGCTATTGAGACTGCCATTGACAACGGAATGACAACTATCGATACAGCATCGGTATATGGATTCGGATTGAGTGAAGAACTGGTTGGAAAAGCTATCAGGGGGAAAAGAGAAAAAGTTCAGATTCTTACCAAGTTCGGTATGGCATGGGGCAGTAAAGATGGAGATTTCTTTTTTGCTTCAAAAGATAACTCCGGGAATGATATAAATATTTACAGGCATGCTTCAAAGAAAAAGGTTTTGCAGGATTGTGATGACAGTCTTCGGCGCCTCAGGATCGACTATATTGATTTGTTCCAGATCCACTGGCCCGATCCTTTAACTCCGGTTTCTGAAACGATGGAAGCCCTTGATATACTAATAGGGAAAGGTAAAGTAAGAGCCGGAGGTGTCTGCAACTATTCTTTAGAACTGATGAATGAGGCCGAAAAAGTATTAAGTATTGCATCTAACCAGGTTCCTTACAGCATGGTAAAGAGAGATATTGAAAAAGATATTGTTCCCCATTGTGCGCATAAAAATATTGGAATACTGGCATACAGTCCGTTGCAAAGAGGTTTATTATCAGGAAGAATAAAACCCGGACACAAATTCAATGATGGTGACACCCGGCCCGATACACCATATTATAAAGAGCCAAATCTTTCAAATATTCTGCAATTCCTTGATGATATCAGACCGCTAGCAGAAAATCATAATGCTACCCTGGCACAGGTGGTTCTGAACTGGACAATGCAGCAGCCCGGGATAACATGCGCCCTTGCCGGTGCCAGAAATCCTGCACAGGTTCTTGAAAATATAGGGGCTGTCAGCTTCAGGCTGACAGATGAAGAGATAAAAAGAATTTACACATTACTATCTGATCTTAATATAGATACAAAAATTTAACAAATTGAAAACAAATTTTCTTTCCCGATTCCCTTCCCCGGCGCAACTGAAAGAGAGTATGAATGGCACTATTTTCCCCGACTTCAGGGAGGTCAACGGACATATACATACTCCATATTCTTTCAGTGCATTTGATAACATGGAAACACTATTTTCAATGGCCAGTACTGAAAAAATCAGTCTTCTCGGGATTAACGATTTTTTTGTTGCTGATGGTTATGAAGCATTTTATTACGGTTGTATTCGTAATAATATCTTCCCTCTCTTTAATATTGAATTTATAGGACTTTTAAAACAAGAACAAAAAAAAGGTATCAGGATAAATGATCCGAATAATCCGGGAAGAATATACTTCAGCGGAAAGGGTCTCGATTACCCATTCAGGCTGGGCTGGTTACAGAAAAGGCAGCTTAATAAGGTGAAAAAGGAGAGCCAGAATCAGATTAAAGCAATGATTGCCAGGTTAAACCAATTGATCCAGCCAATAAATCCTTCACTTACATTTACATATGAAAATATAAAAAGGAGGTTCGCCAACGACCTGGTACGTGAACGCCATCTTGCAAAAGCTGTCAGGATTGCAGCAACAGAGAACTATTCCTCTGCTGAAGATCAGCTTAATTTTATTGAATCTCTATATGGCGGTAAGAAATGTAAAACAGGAATGAGTAATCCGGCGGCACTCGAAAATGAAATAAGATCAAATCTTTTAAAAGCCGGTGGCGCAGCCTTCGTGGAAGAAGATGAAAGTACATTTCTTGAACTTAAGAAAATTATAAGGATTATTATTAAAGCTGGAGGAATACCTTGCTACCCTGTATTGCTTGATGATACATCAGGGAAATTTACAGAATTCGAAGCCGATGCAGAAAAGTTATGCTTATCGCTTAAATCATTGGGAATAGGATGTATCGAACTGATTCCAGGTAGAAATGATTTTTCGGTGCTTGAAAATTTTGTTGAGTTTTTTGACAGTAAAGGATTCGTTATCATATTTGGAACTGAACATAACACTCCCGAAATGGTTCCTCTGACCATCAGTACAAGGGGATCAAAGCCTCCTGATGATTTTTTAAAAAGGATCGCATGGAGAGGAGTTTGTGTTATCGCTGCACACCAATACCTGAGAGCACAAGACAGACAGGGATATGTTTTGGAAGATGGAACTCTAAGCTCCAACCAGAAAGAGGATCTGGCAGACCTTGGTCAATTAGTCATTGAATATTTCCTAAATAACAGGCAAAATGAAAAAGGAAATTAAAGAACTGATCGAAATTTCAAAGTTTTATGGAGGAGATAAGCGATATGTAATTGCAGGGGGCGGCAATACTTCATACAAAGATGATCATACTATCTGGATAAAAGCAAGCGGACAGCCACTGGCAGGACTTACAGAAGAAGGATTGGTTACCTTAAGCAGGGAACGTCTTCATGAGATATCTATGAAAAGTTATTCCGACGATCCTGTTAAAAGGGAGGACCAGGTTAAAAATGACCTCTTTGAAAGTATTCTTGATCAGGGTAAAAATAAGCGACCATCGGTTGAGACTTCACTGCATGAGATCATTCAGTATAAATTTGTAGTGCACCTGCATCCCACCATTATAAACGGATTGCTTTGCAGCATAAATGCTGAAAAGCTTACATTTCAATTGTTTGGTGAAAAAGCCCTCTTTGTACCATATACTGATCCGGGTTATACTCTTTTTAAAAAGCTTGAAAAAGAAATTTTAATTTACCGTGAAAAATTTTCTTACGATCCCCGGATTATTTTTCTCGAAAATCATGGGGTATTTGTTAGCGCCGATACAACTGATGATATCAGGAATACCTATAACGATATCATCCGTACTATTGAAAAGCATATAGCTCCAATTCCCGACATTGAGCAACTTTCTTACAATCCCGTTCTTCATAAAGTACTCCCTGTAATACGTATGATGCTTTCGGGCTTTAAACCTGTAACAATAAGATACCGCCATAACACTCTTATTGCTAAATACTACAGAAATCAAAAGGAGTTCTATAAAATATCACTGTCACTTACTCCTGATATGATCGTCTATTGTAAAACACAGTATCTTTTTATAGAACAATCATCGACTGCAGAAAAAATACTTGATTGTTTCATTCAGAAGCTGCCACGCTTTAAGGATGAATACGGATACGCGCCCAAAGTAATTTTAATAAAGAATGTTGGCTTATTGGCAGTTGATGATAGTTATTTCTCAGCAGAAGCTGTTCTTGACGTTTATGAGGATCTTATAAGGATAAGCCATTATTCATTGCAATGCGGTGGTACAAAATTTCTGACAACGGAGCAGGTTGCATTTATTGATCAGTGGGAAGTTGAGAACTACAGGCGTAAAGTTACCCTGACAGACAAACGGGAGAATAAGTTTGGCAACAAGGTAGCAATTGTAACCGGAGGAGCGCAGGGATTTGGCGCAGGAATAGCAGAATCGCTGTTTAAACTGAACATGAATATTGTAATTGCTGATCTGAATGAAGAGGCGGGCATGGCTTACACTGCCAGTCTTGATTCAAAAAGAACATCCAATAAAGCAGTATTCGTCAGAACAGATGTCTCCGATCCGGTCTCGGTAAAGGCTCTTATTGCGGCAGCAGTCAGTGAATTTGGCGGGCTTGATATAATGGTCAGCAATGCCGGAGTACTTAAAGCCGGAGGTCTCGATGAAATGGAACCGGAAGTCTTTTCAAAAACTACAGGTATTAATTATAACGGTTATTACCATTGTGCAAAATATGCTGCTGAGGTATTGAAACAGCAGAACGAGGTTAAGCCTGACTATTATACGGATATCATCCAGATCAACTCTAAATCGGGTCTGCGTGGCAGCAACAGAAATTTTGCCTATGCAGGGGCTAAATTCGGAGGTATAGGACTCACACAATCCTTTGCCATGGAGCTGGCTCCTTTCAGAATAAAGGTTAATTCCATCTGCCCCGGCAATTTTTATGAAGGGCCTCTCTGGTCCGATCCTCAAAACGGATTGTTTGTTCAGTATCTCAAAACAGGTAAAGTACCTGGCGCAAAAACTATTGATGATGTCCGGAAATTCTATGAAAACCAGGTGCCAATGAAACGCGGCTGCAGACTGGAAGATGTTATGAAAGCTTTGTTATATATTATAGACCAGGAATATGAAACCGGCCAGGCAGTTCCGGTAACAGGTGGACAGGTGATGCTGGGTTGATGGCATGGGGCATGGGGCATGGGGCTTGGAGCGCTGGGCACATAGGTTCCCCTCCCTGGAGGGGCTGGGGGTGGGTTTAAAAAGTCGAAATAAAAAATTTCTTATGAAGACAAAAGCAATAAGAATATACGGAAAAAAGGATCTAAGACTTGAAGAATTTGAGCTTCCTGAAATGAAAGATGATGAGATCCTTGCACAGGTCATTTCCGACAGCATTTGCATGTCGTCGCATAAAGCTGCGCTTCAGGGAGCTGATCATAAGCGAGTCCCTGACGACATCCATATCCATCCTACCATTATCGGACATGAGTTTTCCGGAGTTATCCTCGAAGTCGGGAAAAAATGGCAACATAAATTCCATAAAGGGCAGAAGTTTTCCATTCAGCCTGCCATGAGTCAGACAGGCACTCTGGATGCGCCGGGATATTCATACAGGTATATTGGTGGTGATGCCACTCATATCATTATCCCAAATATAGTTATGGAGGCTGATTGTCTTTTACATTATGAAGGGGAAGCATTTTTCCCCGCCTCACTTTCAGAACCGATGTCGTGTATTGTAGGAGCTTTCCATGCAAGTTATCATATTCCGCCCGGTACATACCAACATGTAATGGGTACCCGCAAAGGTGGCAAATTGGCGCTACTGGCTGGTGTCGGTCCGATGGGACTGGGAGCAATAGATTATGCCCTCCACCAGGATCCTAAACCCGGACTGCTGGTTGTAACCGATATTGATGATAATCGCCTCTCAAGGGCTGCATGCCTTTTTCCTCCGGAACATGCTGAAAAAGCCGGTATTAAACTGATTTATGTTAATACTGGTAAAATGAATGATCCTGCAAAGTATTTGCTTGATCTTTCAGGAGGAAGCGGTTTTGACGATGTTTTCGTTTTTGCACCCGTAAAACAGGTTATTGAGCAGGGTGATGCAATCTTAGGATTTGACGGATGCCTGAATTTCTTTGCCGGCCCCACCAATCCTGAATTCAAAGCTGATTTCAACTTCTATAATGTGCATTATGCATTTACTCATATTGTCGGCACATCCGGCGGGAATACTGATGATATGCGTGAATCCCTGAAACTTATGGGAGAAGGCAGGATCAATCCGGCCATAATGATCACACATGTTGGCGGACTTGATGCTGTGATTGATACTACCTTGAACCTGCCTAAGATACCGGGAGGTAAAAAGCTTATTTATACAAATATATCAATGCCTCTTATCTCACTCTATAAACTTGGTGAATCGGGCAAAAACAATCCGCTGTATGCAGGACTCCATGAAATTGTTGCGAAAAATGATTATATCTGGTCTCTTGAAGCAGAAAAGTACCTGCTCAAAAATGCGAAGCCAATATAGCGAATGTCTACCCCCCACCCCCCCTAAAGGGGGGCTAATTAAGTTGTAGTTTTTAACCCCCCTTCAGGGGGGCAGGGGGGTAAATTTTAGCGGCAAATTCCATAGATATATAATTATCATAACTCAGGCAGACATCAGTTGCAAAATCAACTGCAGTCGTAATTACCTCTGACCATTCCTTCTGTCCCATCTTATCCAGCTGGTCGGGGAGAATGTTGTTTTTATAAATTGAAGTAATCATCCCTGCATTAAAATTATCTCCGGCTCCTATCGTACTTATTGGAGTTATCAGCTTTGTCTGGAATTTTCCTGAAAAATGCGGCGTGCGAACATAGACTCCTTCAATATTGGCTGTATATACTAAATTGGGACAAAATTGTTTTACAACCGCATACGCTTCATCAATATCACCTACTCCGAAAATATTCTTAAAATCTTCATTTGAACCTCTTACAAGGTTGGCCATCTGCATATTTTCGATTATTAAAGGTTTCAGATTTTGCAGATTGGTAAGATGTGATTTTCTGAAATTCGGATCATAGATCACCAGGGCACCTCTCTCCTTTGCACCACTGATAAAGCTTTTAAATCTCTCCCTGATATCAGCCCATATCGAATAAAATGATCCGCAAACCAGGATATCACCTTCTTTCACATCAGGATAAGCGACATTTAATTTACCCGGATGATGGTTTTTATAAAAAGCATAACTGGCATCATTTTTTTCATTCAGGAAAGCAATAGCAAGAGTTGTATTTCCGTCATCATATCGATTTACATAAGAAGTATTTACACCATTTTCTTTAAGAAAACTATCAATCAGGATTCCCACATCATCCACACCATATTCACTGATAAAATATACGGGTAATCCCATGCGTCCGACAGATACAACACTGTTCAGCATCGATCCGCCTGCCTTACCTGCTTGCGGGGAACCATTTTTGAAGATGATATCAAAAACCGTCTCACCTATCCCGAATATCTTTTGCATTATAATATAGTATAAAGTATCAACTGTGAAATTACTAATTTTTTTTTTGCTCCTTTGCGCTCTTTGTGATGCCCTTTGTGGTTAAACTATGTATTCGTTATATTTGTTCAATAAATACTCTTTGATAATGAAAGCAATGATGCTCACAGGTATCAGGCAGATGGAAATGAAAAATGTTCCTGATCCCATGATATCAAATCCGAAGGATGTTAAGATTAAAATGTCTGTTCTTGGTATCTGTGGTTCCGATGTTCACTACTATACCCAGGGTAAAATTGGTTCACAAAAAGTCAGGTATCCATTTACTGTGGGGCATGAAGGGGCAGGAATAGTTGTTGAAACAGGTAAGGGAGTAAAAAGGGTTAAACCCGGCGATGCAATTGCAGTTGAGCCTGCAATGCCTTGCTGGGAATGCGATCAGTGTAAAGCCGGAAGACATCATACCTGCCGTAAACTGAAGTTTCTGGGTTGCCCGGGACAGGCAGAGGGGTGTCTTTCCGAGTATATAGTTATACCTGAAGAAAGTTGCTTTCCTGTTCCGGGGAATTTATCCTATGATCATGGTTCTATTTCTGAACCACTGGCAATTGGTGTATATTCAGTAAAGAAATCAGGTGATATAAAAGGAGCAAAGGTTGGAATACTTGGATTTGGGCCGATAGGTATGAGTGTTCTGCTTGCAGCTAAAGTTCAGGGCGCTCATGATATTTATGTTACTGACAAGATAGATGCACGTTTGGCAATGGCATCGAAAGAAGGTGCAGTCTTTACAGGTAATCCGCTGAACGATAATATAGTGGAAAAGATCCGGCAAAAAGAGCCTCTGGGGCTCGACGTAGTATTCGAATGCTGCGGTCAGCAGGAGGCTCTTGACGAAGCTGTCGATATTCTTAAACCCGGTGGAAAGCTGATGGTTGTCGGCATACCGGAATTTGACCGCTGGTCGATAAGTGTTGAAACCACGCGGCGCAGAGAGATATCACTTCAGTTTGTCCGCAGGCAGGTAGATTGTACTGAGACTGCTCTCAGAATGATGCAAACAGGTAAGATCGATGTTAAGAATATGGTGACGCATCGCTTCCCCTTCAAAGACACAAAAGAGGCATTTGACCTTGTAGCTGATTACAGGGATGGTGTTATGAAAGTGATGATCGATTTTTAGAAATAAGCCTGAGAAATTACTGGTTTTTATCTAAGAGCTTTCTGTATCTGATCAGAGCTTCAATAAAGTAATAATCTGCATAAGTCAGAGGAACATCCACCTCGCTGTTGCCGGGTATGGATCCGACACTGTGCATAAGGATAAAATTTCCGTTTTCTCCGGATTTCGCTCTATAAGCAGGAGAAGCAAGGCTTCGCAATTGCTTTTCAGCTACCTGCAGATATTTTGTTCCGGCAACAGAATCACCATAACTGCTAAGTTCGGTAAGAGCCGATGCCATTATTGCTCCTGCCGAGACATCTCTTTTTGCTTCAGGAATACCCGGAGCATCAAAATCCCAGTAAGGTATCATATCCTCAGGCATATTCGGGTGGTTAATTAAAAAATCGGCAATATGTACAGCCTGATCAAGATACCTCGCAAGGCCGGTTTCACGAAACATTACCACATAACCATATAATCCCCAGCTCTGACCACGTGACCATGCTGATTCATCTGCCGCACCCTGGTGTGTCTGTTTAATTTCAACTTTGCCGGTGATGGTATCATACGATACTACATGATAAGAACTGAAATCTGGTCTGAAATGGTTCCTGATTGTAGTATCTGAATGATTTACACAGATATTATAAAAGGTTGAATCTCCGGATTTATTAAATGCCCACATAAGGAACTCAAGGTTCATCATGTTATCAATTATTACAGGGCATTGCCAACCTTTCCTGCTGTTCCACGACTGGATGCATCCTATATTTGGACGGTACCTGGTTGATAAAGATCTTGCACCGGTAAGCATGACATCATTATAGCTCTCCTCTCCTGTTAGCCTCAAACCGTTCCCGAAGCTGCAATAGAGCATAAAACCAAGGTCGTGAGTTCCGGTATTATTTTTTTCCTTTTCAATTCGTGCGGTCATAAGTTTCGCTGCATCTCTGAATTTCTCATCATGGGTGTATTCGTACAGGTACCACAAGCTGCCAGGGAAAAAACCGCTGGTCCACCAGTTCGACCTTGAAGTTACCAGAGCACCGGTTGTATCAATAGTCCTTGGTAAAAGATCTGATTTCTCTTTCATCACCTCTAACATGAGTTCGTACTGTTTTGTTGAAAAAGAGAGAGATTCATCTATTACTTTTTCTATAGGTTTCTGCCTTTCGCAAGAGTAAAATATAAACAGAAAGAACAGTAGTAGTGAGAATAATCTGTTTTTCATACAGGTTAAGATTTAATTTTCAATTGTCAGGAATATTTATACGGGTAAATTTAATAATTGTCCCGGTCAAAGAATGTGCTGATTGAAATTTCGTTTTAAATTAATAACTTTATTATGAGTTTTGCATGACATACTCTGGTTAAAAATCTTTTACTAATTCAGAAATCAATGCCTGTTTATAAAGAAATTTCGTCAGTTCCGGAAAAAATACGGGATGGTTTTGAAAGAAGGATTACTCATCTTGATAATCTGATGATGGCCGTTTGCGACTTTACTGACGGCCCGATGGAGCATCCAGAATCCCCTCACTCCCATCCTCATGAACAGATAGCATATATAGCTCAGGGTGACCTATATTTCCATGTAGGAGAGGAAAAACACCACCTCGTCCCTGGCGATATCGTAACCATTCCTTCAGGGGTCCCTCACTGCATACAGATTCTCAGTGAACATGTCAGACTTATTGACTGCTTCTCACCAGTCAGAGAGGAATTTATTGTGAAATAATTTCATGCCAGGTAACAAATTCTGGAAGATTGATTATGACAGGGATCAGTACCAATCCATAAATAAAGCGCCAACTATACGGGTTTAAATACTCCGCCGTTAAATGTTAAAAATCCTTAAAAACCATCCATTGTAAACAGTTAATTGATAAAATATCATTAAAAAAAATACTTTTACATCTGATTATACCTGTCTGGTTTTTAAACCCCGATAATCAAATAATACTTGTAAATGATCTGAATTTACTCTGCCGTCGAGCATGAAGACCGAAAACAAATTTGACATCAGCAAGTTAAAAGGAAAACCACGAATTATCCGAGATTGGCTGAATCGTTATAAGATACCCCCACGGATATTATTTATTATTTTAGGGCTCATCTCAACTGTCTGGTTTCTCATTCGAGTAATCCCAAAGCCAGGCAGAGCAGCTTATCCATGCATGAGAGTTGCAGCACCGTTTATGTCGGGATTCATTATTTACCTTATGTCAGTCTGGGGTTTAACCGTTGCATCCAGAAAATCAAAACTAAAAATTCTGAATATAAGATATATATCAACATTACTCCTGGTATTTGGAGTTATTGTGGTTATGGCAGTATCTCCTGTTCAGAATGTTGCCACATCCAACCAGGAAAAAATTGTTAAATCTGGTCCGGACGACGGACCGAACCAACCGATGGGAATGGGAATGGGTGTCAATCCCGGGCGGGTAATTTGGGTATGGGATCCTAAAGCGACCAATGCAGATTGCATCAACACCTTCGATTTACATAAACCTGAAAATACTAACCAGGGTGTTGTGAACAGGATGGTTGTTGACGGTATTAAGATGCTCAGCGGGAAAACTAATTTATATGAGACATGGGATGATATATTCAGGGCGTTCAATTTAAAAAAGAACAAAACAGACAAAGGTTATACTCTGGGTGAAAAAATATTTATTAAAATAAACCAGGGCACTGCAAATGCCAAGCTGCGAACAGAAGATATTAATAACGGTTTCTATATTCCTCAAAGACTTGTTGAAAGCGAAGGGGCAAAAAAAGGTTATGCCGGTACTTGTGAAACATTCCCTAATGTTGTTATGGAGATTTTAAGGGAACTTGTAAATGTTGTCGGGATCGACCAGAAAAATATATCTATCGGCGATCCTAGTGCTCATATTTACGGACACAACTATGATGTCTGGGCTACTGAATTTCCCGATGTGGTGTATGTTGACAGATTGTCGGAAAAATCAGGGCGCACATTAATTAAACCTACTGCCAATGACCTGATCTTTTATTCTGACAAGACCCAGAGTGATAAACTTTATGATATCATTGAGAATGCTGATTACTTGATTAATGTAGCTAATCTGAAGCCTCATGTACGTGCAGGTATCTCCCTCACTGCCAAAAATCATTTCGGATCACAGGGAAGGCCATCAGCCTCTCATCTTCATTATTCCCTTATATCTCCGGTATCACTGGGAAATCCATCAAACAATGGTTATGGGAAATACCGCGTTATGGTTGATCTTATGGGCAGCCGTTACCTGGGCCGGAACACATTATTATTTGTTGTAGACGGATTATATGGTGGAGGATCGAATGAGACCAGGGTGCCTGTAAAATACTTTATGCCACCGTTTAATAATGACTGGAGCAATTCAATTTTTTTATCGCAGGATCAGGTTGCACTTGAATCGGTTTGTTACGATTTCCTCAGGACCGAATGGAACGGTACCTATAGCCATAGTGCGGCCAATAATGCCTATGAATCAATCCCCAGTGTGAACGGAGTGGATGATTACCTTCACCAGGCTGCTGATCCCTCAGCATGGCCAAAAGGCATCATATATAATCCCGATAACAGCGATAAACCGCTTGAGAGCCTGGGTGTTCACGAGCACTGGAATAATCCTGACAGTAAACAATACTCACGAAATCTGGGACTCTCCAACGGAATCGAACTTATTTCAATACCCGATACACTTGTAAAGAGTGGAAATTACGCATCCAGATCTGTTACGGGTGAGCAGAAAGTGAACACAGAAAGCACGAAAAATTCCGCTACTAAAACAATTACCGGTGAAGGTGTTGTCGTTCCGGCTTTTGCAAATAAGGATGGTGCTGATAAGAAAGGAATCATAATAAAACCGGTTGTAAATAGATCTTTAGACGAAGAGATTATTGCAAAAACATTCTATTCAGTCGAAGTTGATGACGATAATACGAAATGGTTTCTGACCGATGCCGGGATTGTCAGCTTCGACGGTAAGAAATGGGCTATTCACAATAAGAACAGGAAAGTCCCGATGGACAATCTTAAAGATTTCGCTTACGATTTCTCATCATACGGACCCGAATTATGGATTACAACTCAGCAGGGCGCAGCTGTTGTCACTCTCCCTGTTGATGCAAGATCCGGGGCTACAACATACCATACAGAAAACTCAACTATACTAAGCGATAATGTTTTAGCTGTAGCTGTCGGAAAAGATACTCTCAGATGGTTTGGTACTGATAAAGGCATTTCTGCATTTAAAAACAAAAAATGGCTTACCTATTCCTATCAGAGGAAATACCCGGAATCGCTTTTCAAGAATTTTCCAATAACTGCAATGGCGACCAGTCCTGATGGTGATTCTTTGTATGTCGCTACTGAGGGTGCGGGAGTTGCAAGAGTTTACAGAAATAAAGTTGATGCTATATCCGGAGCTTCCGAATATGCCCAGTGGGGACCCATCGAGATGCCATCGGATAAAGTATACAGTATCTGCATAACACCTGACGGAACGCAATGGTTTGGCACAGATAAGGGTGTTGCCCGACACACTGGATTTAAAACTCTTGTGAACTGGAGCGTTTTCAATACAGGAAACGGCCTTGTAAATAATTTTGTCCAGGCCATAGCTATTGACAGAGAGGGGACAATTTGGCTTGGAACAAAAGGCGGAATTTCGGCTTTTGATGGTAAAGCCTGGTCATCGATTACCATGAACGACGGTGTGGCAAGTAATAATATTTTGTGTATTACTATTGACAAAAGCGGACTCATCTGGTTCGGAACCGACAATGGCGTCATTAGCCTTAATAACGGAGAAATAACCAATTATAAATTAAGATTATAATAATTAGTGCATTATTGTGAAAACATTTGCACTTTTTTATTAACTTGTATAAATCAATTCCAAAATAAATACCAGAATAATAAACACAATTTACCTAAAACTTAAAACCTTATGAGAAAATTTGCAATTATGCTTGTATTCCTGCTATTTACAGGATTACAGGCTGTGCTAGCACAAAAAACCATCACGGGGAGAGTTATCAGTTCATCTGATAGCAGTCCGATTCCCGGTGTTTCCGTTGTGGTAAAAGGAACCACAACAGGCATTACAACAGATGTTGACGGGAAATATTCAATTCCTGTTCCTAACAATCAGAGTGTTTTACAATTTTCCTTCATCGGTTACGCCACACAGGAAGTGACTGTCGGCAATCAGAGTGTAGTTAACATAACCCTGGCCGAGAGTATTACTCAGATGGAGGAAGTTGTGGTAACTGCCCTTGGAATAAAAAGACAGACCAAGGCATTAAGTTATTCAGCTGCCGAAGTCACAGGTGACGATATAAAGAAGGTTCCTGAACTGAACATTATGAATACACTGCAGGGAAAGATCGCCGGTGTCGATATAAACATTTCAGGAACAGGTGCTGCAGGTTCATCCAGAGTAACAATCTGGGGTAACACATCCATCAGCCGCGACAATAACCCGCTGTATGTCATTGACGGAGTTCCGATAACCAGGGCTTCATCGAGCGTTGGTGGAAGGGATCTTGGTGATGCGCTTACCACACTCAACCCAAATGATATTGAGACGATGAGTATCCTGAAGGGTGCCGCAGCAACTGCACTTTACGGCTCCAGAGCGTCGAATGGAGTAATTCTTATTACCACCAAGAGCGGAACCAGACAGCAGGGAATCGGAATTACCTATAACGGAACTTTCGGGTTTGAGAATTATATTGATCCTTACAGGGGCCGTCAGACATTATATGGTAACTCGGGATCGACTGGTGATAACAGCGATGTTTACCTGACAATCTGGAACCAGGAGGTTCACCGTAACTGGGGACCAAAATATGATGGTAAAGATCTCGGAATATTTTTTAATGACAATCCAGACATCCCTTTGATATATGAATACAAGGAGAACCACTGGGATGAGTTCATGCGTACAGGTTCGACAATAACAAATGATGTATCTTTTTCAGGTGGCAGCGAAACACAGAAATTCCGTGTTTCATTTTCCGATTTACGCTATACTGCTCCTGTTCCAAACTCAAATATGAATCGTCAGACTGTAAGCCTATCGATAAACAGTAAATTTGGTAAAAAGATCACTCTTGATGCAAGGGCAAACTACTCAACATCAAAGAGTAAAAACAGACCTAATCCGGCTCGTTATATTCAGATGTTGTCAATTATCCCGACAAATTGGGATATCAACTGGCTTAAAGGCGACACTGAAAAATGGGGTGCAAAACCCGACGGATGGATGTTTCCTTTCAGTACCAACGATTATTATCAGAATCCTTACTGGTCGGCATACCAGGATTCTCAAAATGACCAGAGAGACCGTATATCGGCCACTGCCAGTTTGAGATATGATATAACCGACTGGTTATTCATTATGGGAAGAATCGGCACTGAAACAAGTAACCTGAAAGTAACCAACATTGATGCTTACGGATTCCTGCGTGGTAACGTTGCCGGTACAGGATCTGTTGCAGAATACACAACCATTGATAACCAGCTGAATGCAGAGTACTCTCTTAACTTGAACAAAGGATTTGGTGATTTTAATGTAAATGCAATGTTCGGGGGAAGCGCAACCAGGAGTCACTATAACCGTGACGGGATCAGCGGTGATCAGCTTCTAATCCCATTCTATCATGTTATCACAAATGCAGGCCAGCTATACACTAGTGTAGGTAACAGCAACTCCGGTATTAACTCGCTTTATGGAAGCGTTGAAGTTTCATACAAAGACCTTGTTTACCTTACCGCAACAGGCAGAAATGACTGGTTCTCAACTCTTGCTCCTGCAAATAACAGCATTTTCTACCCAAGTGTCGGATTAAGTTACCTTCTGTCCAACCAGTTTACACTGCCCTCCTGGTGGTCTTTTGGCAAGCTTAGGGCTTCTTATGCAGAGGTTGGCGGGGGATCAAGCGCCTATGCAACAAAAATCGGCTACAACTTTGATGCAACAGGCTACATGAGCACTCCTCTGGTAAGTCTCCCGGGAAGCATAGCAAATCCCAATCTTCTTCCCTATCAGACCAGGGAATATGAAGTCGGTTTTGACTTCCGCTTTTTCCAGAACCGTATTGGAATTGATTATGCATATTATGATAAGAAAACCACAAATGACATTGTGGGTGTAACATTACCGCAAACCTCAGGTTATAACAGTGCTACTGTTAACCTGGGTGCTATTGGAAATAAAGGTCACGAACTGATGTTAACCCTTGTTCCTGTCAGTGGAAAAATTAACCTCGAAATGAACCTGGCTTACTCATATAATATGGGTAAAATACTCGATCTCGGTGGTGCTTCAGAAGTTAGTGCCGGAAGTGTCGGAATCGGTGGCGGTATTGATGTAAAACAGATTGTCGGTGAACGTCCATATGCAATGTATGGTTATACTCAGAAAAAAGTTGACGGTCAGCCGGTTTGGGAAAGATGGACCTTTAGTTACAACAGCCAGACCCATCAGTCATGGCGTCCCGCACGGGATCCTCAGAAAACACTCCTGGGATATGGAACCCATCCTAACTCGGCAAGCTTAACAACAACACTTAGATGGAAAGGATTTTCCCTTTCAGCAATTGTCGACGGAAAATGGGGAGCTACAGTTGCCTTTGAAGCTGAGCAGGAAATGGTAGAAAGAGGCCAGAGTGTTTCAACTCTTCCCGGCCGCGACGGCAGTTTATTCATTCAGGGAGTATATAATACGGGTACTGCTACAGAGCCAGTATATTCTGATGTGGCAACGGCCACAGGATATACCATCAATGCAAATCCTGCTGCTAATCTTCCCAATCCTGTTGTAGTTGCCGGAAACGAAATTCCATATCATGTTAAGCATTTTGAAAACTATTATCGTACCGGATTTGCACAACGTGTATCTGAAATGGTAGTATTTGATGCGGCTTATGCCAAATTCCGACAGGTTACAATTGGTTACTCAATACCAAAAAGTCTTTACAGTAGTATCCCTATCCAGAACATAAATGTTTCACTGGTAGGACGTAACCTGTTCGATCTGTTAAACAATCTCCCCAACGGAGATCCCGGTACCGGAGGTGCAATAGGTATAAACAACCGTGCACTGCCGTCAGCACGCTCATTTACAATGAATCTCAGTGTTAATTTCTAAAAAGACTTACCATGAAAAATAAAATATTTCTGAAATGTTTCCTCGCCGTACTTATTCTCTTTGGCGGCTATGCATGTGATACAGAAAATCTGACGGAACTTGATGATCCCAAGTACCTGCTCACTCCGGATAATGCTGATATGTCAATGTTGTTTACTAATATTCTAATTAGTCACGGACGTGGTTCTACCGGTAGCAACCCTGCCAGATTGGAAGGCGGATATGTTAAATACTATGCTACTTATTCAAACCTCATGCAAATGGGAGGACTCTACATGTTTGACCAGGGGATTAATGACAGTCCATGGGGTGTTTATACGGGACCTCTTAAGATGGCCATCGCCCTTGAGGATTTTCTTGCTATAAAGGAAGATCCCAACCTTGTCAACAACCTTGCAATGACCCGTATAATGAAGGTTGCAATTATCCAGAGACTTACAGATTTTTATGGTGATATCCCTGTTTCCGAAGCAGGCCAGGCATATATAAGCGGCAATATGAAACCCAAGTACGACAGGCAGGCTGATATTTATAAATATATGCTTGAGACTCTCGATGAAGAGGCTCAGGCAATTAGCACAGACCCAGTAATTCTTGCATACACCTGGAAAGGAAATGCTGATTCCAAAAAAGCCCGTGATATTGTTTATAACGGAGATATGAACAAGTGGAAGAAATATGCGTATTCTCTTATGCTCCGCCTTGCAATGAGGGCGTCTGTTGCAGATCCCATTCTTGCTAAAACATATGCTGAGAAAGCAATCGCAGGAGGTGTAATTACCGACAATGCCGACAACTGGACTCTCAAAACAAAAGACGGAATGAACAGCGAAAAGAGTCCATACAGCTCATTCTTTGAGGGATCCCCTTCAGGCGACCCAGAACGTTATATGAAGCTGGGCGAATATTTTGTGAACTTTCTGAAGGCCAAAGTTGATCCCCGCAGGAAAGTTATCTTCGGCGGACGACTTAATAATACCATTACTGCAATTACTGCATCCAATATGCAGACCTACTGGAGGGATGTAACAAAATGGGACTGGGATCTCACTGCTGCAACTGGTATGATTCATGGAACCAACTCTATGCCAACTCCAACAATTGCGGCATACCACTGGACATATACAAGTCCAAATCCATTCCTTTTCACAATGGATCAACCCCTGGTTATTATGACTGCTGCAGAGATGAACTACCTTATTGCAGAAGCTGCCCTCAACGTATGGACAACAGGCACAACAGCAGACGCAGCCTATTCAGCTGCAATAACTGCTAATATGAACCAGCTTAGTTCTTATACAGGCCTCCTGCCTACACAAACAATAAACGCAACTGAGATTACAGATTATATTACTGCTAATCCGCTTGGTACAGGTGCAGCAGCAAGGCAAAGACTTGCAGAGGAAATGTGGGTCTCAATGTATTTGAATCCGACAGAATCCTGGTTTAATGTACGCAGGATGAACCTTGTTCTTCCTTCCAATTCTGCAACCGTCGAGATGCCTGTCAGATACGCATACGTTGAAAATGAATGGGCAAATAATCTTGATAACCTTAACGCTGCGATGACAACCCTTGGCTGGGCAACAACAATGAACAGGGAAACAGAGATTGCACAAAAAGTATGGTGGGATGCAAATTAGTAAATCCTATACCTTTCTAATATGATCTAAAACCAATAAAAGTGTTAATAAATGAGTATCCGGCAATATGCCAGTATCATAATCCCGAAATTGATTACAGACAGGGGTAGAATAACGATAATATGATACACACTGCTGACGGATACTCATTTTGTTTAGTTAACATTTTTAGCCAAGACGTGTCCCTTATATTTATACTAAACAAAAAACATAATTATGAATAAAAAAACCATTTTACTTGCAGCCTTCATCCTGGCAACTGCTTTTACTTATGCCCAGAATGTAGGTTCCTCACCCGAATATATCAAAGCTCTGACAGCAGACTGGAAAGGTGAGCGGTTTGCTGATGGCAGGCCAAAAGTCTCCGATGCAATCCTGGAAAGATTAAAAAATATTTCCATTGAGGAAGCCTGGGGTGCGTTGAGAAACAAAGGATATCAGAACCAGTTTGAAAGCGACTGGCAGATCATTAATCCTGATGAGCCAATGACAGGCCGTGTTGTAACAGCACAGTATATGCCATTAAGACCAGATCTCGAGAAATATGTAAAAGCCCAGGGTAAAACAGAAAATCGTGCCCAGCAGGGCGGAACCAATTCCTGGCCTATCGATATTCTGGTTGAAGGTGATGTATATGTTGCCGACAGCTATGGCAAGATAGTTGACGGGACCCTTATAGGTGATAACCTAGGAAATTCTATTTATGGAAAATCCAAAAGAGGAGTGATATTTAACGGTTCTGTAAGAGATCAGGAGGGATTAAGCGAAATAAAAGGCTTCAACGGTTGGATCAGGGGACAGGATCCTTCCTATATCATGCAGATGAGCCTTGTTTCGATCAATGCTCCGATAAGAATTGGCAGAGCGGTTGTTCTTCCGGGCGATGTGGTACTGGCAAAAAAATACGGAGTAATATTCATCCCTGCCCACCTTGTTGAAGACCTGGTTATTACATCTGAAGTTACCGCCTTGCGCGATGAATTTGGACACCTGAGGCTTCGTGAAGGCAAATATAAACCAGGACAGATAGACAGTCAATGGAGCGAAGAGATAAGAAAGGATTTTATGAACTGGCTTAGCAACTATCCGGGCAAACTCCCTATGACAAAAGCTGAACTGGATAACTATTTTAAGGAGCGTAACTGGTAATAAAGGCATAGGGCACAGGGCACAAGGCCCAGGGCTCAAAATACAGAGCTAAGGCAACCTAATGATTAATAAACAGATAATTAGACCAAAACACAATGAAGAAAATTATAGAAAAGATCAGAGAACAAAACAGACAGATGGAGAAAGCTGAAGCTGCAACAGGCCAGGTTGAAATTAATAATCCTGCCACAGACAACAGCCGGCGAAGCTTCCTTAAGAAGACTGCCATGGGAGGGATCGCCCTCGGAGGATTAATGTCTTTTTCGATAGAAGATACAATTGCCCAGACAACCTCAGGAGTAAGTCGTGCATCAAGTCCATCGGAACTAAAGATAACTGATATGCGGATTGCCATGATAGCCAATAAGCCAATCATAAGGATTGATACTAACCAGGGCGTTTATGGCCTTGGTGAAGTCAGGGATGGCGCTGATGGCCGCTATGCTCTCTTCCTTAAGAGTCGCATCCTTGGTTTGAATCCCTGTAATGTTGAAATGCTGTTTAAAATAATCCGGCAATATGGTTACCATGGACGTCAGGGTGGTGGCGTCTGCGCAGTCGAGATGGCGCTCTGGGATTTGTGTGGTAAAGCATACAACATTCCGGCTTGGCAGCTTCTTGGAGGCCGGTATCGCGACAAAATAAGATTATATGCAGATACACCTGGAGCCAGAGATCCCAAGGCTTTCGCTGTAACAATGAAGAAAAGGGTTGACGAGCAGGGCTTTACCTGGCTTAAGATGGACCTTGGGATACATGTTGTGGCTAACATTCCCGATGCTCTTGTCAATACTAAATTTTGGGATGGGGCAACCGGGCAATATGATCTGAGAGACTATATGGGTTATGGCAGTACCTTACATCCTTTTACTCAGGTTCAGATTACTGACAAAGGATTAGCAGGACTTGCAGAATATGTTGAATCGGTTAGAAATGCAGTAGGATATGAAATACCCTTATGTGCCGACCATTTTGGACATTTTGATATAAATAACTCAATCCGCTTCGGAAAAGCTATGGAAAAATACCGGCTTGCATGGGTTGAAGATATGGTACCCTGGTTCTATACCGACCAGTGGAAGACTGTTTCAGATGCTCTTGAAACACCTACCTGCACCGGTGAAGATATCTATATGCTGAAAGGTGGGTTTAAACCCCTCCTTGATGCAAGAGCTGTTGATATCATCCAGCCTGATCTTGGCACCTCCGGAGGACTCCTGGAAACCAAAAGAATTGGCGATTATGCAGAAGAGTGTGGAGTTGCAATGGCCTTGCACATGGCCGGATCGCCAGTTTGTTTCATGGCAAACGTACATTGTGCAGCCGCTACACAAAATTTCCTTGCTCTCGAGCATCATAGTGTTGATACACCATGGTGGATTAACCTCGTGAAGATGACCGGAAGTAAACCTATGATAGAAAAAGGATTTGCCAATGTTCCTCTGGATTCACCAGGATTAGGAATTGAACTTAACGAGGAAGAGTGTAAAAAACATCTTGGACGAGATAGTGGTTATTTTGAACCAACTCCTGAATGGGATCAGAAACGTTCTCATGACAGGTTGTGGAGCTAACCAGTTCTGATATTACATAAAAGCTGCTGTTAATAAAATAACAGCAGCTTTTTAACCTTGTAAATATTTTAATCATGAAAAAAATCTTTTTTATGCTGGGAGTATTTATACTTTCAGCAAACAGTGCCCTGTTCTGTCAGATCTCTTTGCAGTTAACCCCTGAACAGAAACTTGCTCAGCTTAAAAAGGAAGTTACAGACAACCTGGCAAATAACATTCTTTCGTACTGGTCGGCAAAGATGCCTGATGAGGTAAACGGAGGTTTTTATGGTCGTATAGACAGGAATAACCAGGTTATTCCAGATGCTGATAAGGGAGGCATACTGAATGCCAGGATATTATGGACATACTCATCATCATACAGGGTTACGAAAAATCCTGAATATCTGCGTCTGGCAACACGCGCCAAAGATTATATCCTTTCACACTTTATCGACAAGGAATATGGCGGAGTTTTCATGATCCTGAATGCTAAAGGAGAACCACAGGATACAAGAAAGCATACCTATACCCAGGCATTTTTTATTTATGGTCTGTCTGAATATGCAAGGGCTACGGGCGACAAAGAGGCTCTGAAAGCCGCAAAGGATATTTTCGAGCTCTTTGAGAAAAATGTTCTTGACAAAGAGTCAAATGGCTATTTTGAAGTCTTCAGCCGCGACTGGCAGCGTTCCCGCGACAGGCTTATCGGGGAAAAGTCAGCTGCTGACGAGAAGACTATGAATACTTCCCTTCACGTGATGGAAGCCTATGCAAATCTCTACCGTGCCTGGCCCGATAAACGTATGGCTGAAAGACTGAAAAACATGATAGATATATTCCTCGATCATATTATTGATAAAAACAGATTCCACCTTATCTGCTTCCTCGATAAAAACTGGAACAGCACTTCTGAAATAGATTCCTATGGTCACGACATTGAGTCATCATGGCTGCTTTATGAGGCGGCTCTTTTACTTAAAGATCCTGCCCTCCTCAAAAGGGTTAAAGAGGTAAGTATAAAGATCGCTGATGCAGCATCGGAAGGACTTCTCCCTGACGGAAGCATGCTCACCGAAAAAGACAGGGTAACTGGCCGTACAAGGACTACCAGGAGCTGGTGGGAACAGGCTGAAACAGTTGTCGGTTATACCAATGCCTATGAATTAACCGGCGACGAGAAATACCTCAACAGGGCTATAAATGCTTGGAACTTTATAAACAAGTATATGGTTGATAAAGTTAATGGGAGCTGGTTCACCTCAGTGTCACCCGAGGGTGTTGGAGGTGGAGATAAAGCCGGAAACTGGATCTGTCCCTACCACAGCGGACGTATGTGTCTTGAAATAATGGAAAGGGTGAAAGAGAAATAATGAATAAGGTCTTTATACTTTTTACTTTATCACTGACTCTGGCATCGGTGCTTAATGCCAAAGATTATAATATCCTCGATTTTGGTGCTGTAAGAAATCAAAACTCAACTGCCGCTATCCGCACAGCAGTTGAGGTTTGTTCCGAAGCAGGAGGCGGTACTGTGATAGTACCTGCAGGAGTATTTATATCAGGGGCGATAATACTGAAAAGCAATATTAACCTGTATCTTGAACAAGGTGCAGAACTCAGGTCAAGTGAAAATCTCGAAGATTTTGTGGTCGGATCGGGAAGATATGGAATGATTTTCTGCCAGGATGCAGTAAACATCAGTATTACGGGAGAAGGCACCATCAATGCCATGGGTACGCAGTTCTATGAGACTGATAAAAACCATACAGTCAGCAGTGGTCTCGGCGGGACCAGGGAATATGACAGAATGCTTACCAGACAGAAAGAGAACTATATCCCCGATGGCATTTTTCAAACCGACGGACCTTTAAAACGCAAACCAAGACCAGGAATGACTATTGTGTTTTTTCACTGTAACCAGATCACAATTAAAGACATAACCGTAAAGGATACTCCTGTATGGGCTATACGGTTCAGTTATTGTGAGGATGTACTTGTGGAAGGAATATCGATTCAGAATAACCTGATGATTCCAAACAGCGATGGCATTCATCTTACAGTTTCCAGAAATGTCAGAATAGCAAATTGCGAGATCAGGGCAGGTGACGATGCCATTGTTGTAACTGGTTTTGCAAGGATTGAGGATACACCGGGTTTTGACTCAAAAGAGCAGGATAAATATATATATGGGAACAAATCCATCTATGCAGAAAATATCCAGGTAACAAACTGTCATCTTCAGTCTCGATCATCGGCGATACGAATAGGTTATGGACAGCATCCCATCCGGAAGATTGTATTTAATAATATAGTAATTTCAGAATCGAACAGAGGGATTGGAATATTTGCTCACGATGCCTCAGATATTGAAGAGCTGATATTCTCAAATATAATAATTGAAACCCGGCTCCATAACGGCATCTGGTGGGGCAACGGGGAACCTATCCATCTTTCTGCAGTTTCAAGGTTCCCGGGGCAGCCTGCTGGCCGGATAAAAAATGTACAGTTTAACAATATTTCCGCTACAGGAGGCCAGGGAATAATCATCTATGGAGGTACACAGAACCGTATGGAAAATATCCAGCTCAACAATGTTCAATTGTGCATTGTGAAAGGAAGAGAGACGTTAAGCAAAGGAGGAAATTTTGACCTGCGGCCGACTGCTGACATTACAAAGCAGGTGTTTGAACATGACATACCGGGACTTTACGCTCAATATATTGATAATCTTGCTATTCGTGATTTCAGATTAACCTGGGGTGATGGATTGCCGGATTTTTTTACAAATGGAATCGAATGTCATGAAGTAAGTGATTTATTAATCGACAGGTTTACCGGCTCGCCTAATCCCAACTCTCCAAAAAGCAAAAAACTGTACCTGGAGAAATGCACGACCACCCGGGTTGAATAAAAATATGAGTTCCTGATCAGATCATGGTTATTTATGATCTTTTGGGAGCCAGAATTAAAGTGGCTTGAAAAACTTTTTATCGTACTACCCTCCCTGATGCATCACCTTTCATCAGCTGCTCGACTTCCTGAACCGAGACAAGATTGAAATCGCCATGGATAGTATGTTTCAGGCATGAAGCAGCTACCGCAAAGTTTAATGCTTTCTGGTCATCTCCCGTATATGTCAGCAATCCGTAAATGAGTCCTCCCATAAAAGAATCACCGCCCCCTACCCTGTCGACTATATGAGTTATCTGATATTCAGGTGCCTCAAACAGTTTTTCCCCGTCATAAAGTACACCTGACCATGTATTATGATCGGCATTGATTGATCCTCGGAGGGAAATAATTACCTTTTTTGCTTCCGGGAACTGCTTCATCAGTCTTACACAAACCGATTCATATTTTTCAGCGCTCACATGTCCACTTGACACATCTGTTCCTTCGGGCTTAATTCCAAATACTTTTTCAGCATCTTCTTCATTCCCAAGAATTATATCGCAACCTTTTACAAGGTCCGGCATCACCTCAGAGGCACTTTTTCCCCATTTCCACAGGTTTTTTCTGAAGTTCAGGTCACAGGATACTGTAATTCCTTTCTTTTTAGCAGTGGTGATTGCCTCAAGGCATGCAGCTGCCGCACCTTTTGAAATTGCAGGTGTGATGCCCGTCCAATGGAACCAGGTAGCGTCTTTAAAAACAGTGTCCCAGTCGATCATCCCGGTCTCAATATCTGCTATGGATGAATGCGCCCTGTCATAAATCACTTTACTCGGTCTTGAAACAGATCCTGTTTCAAGAAAATAGATGCCTAGTCTTTCTCCTCCCTGGATGATATGATTTGTTCCGACACTATGTTTCTTCAGCTCCATCAGGACAGATTGCCCGAGATCGTTTTTTGGAAGACGGGTAACAAATTCAGTTGCCAATCCATAATTTGCCAGGGAAACTGCGACATTGGCTTCACCACCGCCAAATGATGCGCAAAAAGAAGTAACCTGAGAAAAACGCTGGTGTGCCGGGGTTGCCAGCCTTAGCATGATTTCACCAAATGTTACTATTTTCTGATTCATAATGATTTATTCTATAGATTTTTGTTATTCTTTTCTCCGACAGGTTTACCACGCCACCAGTTCGCCAGCACAGAGCCTGTTATATTCATCAAGGGTCCGAAAATTGCAGGGGCAAGGCCGACAGTTGCCACCTTTCCCATTTGCAATGCCAGACCGGAAGCCAGTCCTCCGTTCTGCATGCCTACTTCAAAAGCAATTGTGCGGCGATCTCTTTCCGGCAATCCCAAAAGCCATGATAAGGAATAACCAAGAGTATACCCAGTCAGGTTGTGTAACAAACTTGTGATAATCAGAAGTCCTCCCACCTGCAAGAGACTATCCCTTCCCGAGGCAGTAATTATTGTAACTATTAATGCAATCCCGACCATTGAAATAAGAGATAGTATTTTTTCCATATAATTTTTTTCACTCTTAAGAAACCTGGACAGCAATATCGCACCAACCATCGGTAACAGATAAAACCAGCATATTGATTTGATAAACTGAACTACAAACTGTGATAAGTTTGCATTTTTTGATTTAGCAAAAACCAGGGTTGTAAGAAGGATGATGATGAGGTACGATACAAGCTGGATGATTTTTGATTTGTTGTTAACATTCTTTTTGGAGAAGAGATTGAACATGAAGCCGGCAACTATGGGAAGGATTATCATATTCAGGATATCGAGCATCATATTCCAGAAGTTTACTTCAATGAATTGCCCGCCAAGCCATTTCATTAAAATCGGGGTGATGAATGGCGAAAGCAGAGTCGATATTGCTCCGACAGTCACTGCAAGAGCTAGATTCGCCCGTGAAAGGAACGACATTACATTGGAAGCAAGTCCGCTCGGAACACAACCGATAAGTATGATTCCGGCTGCAATCTCGGGAGGAAATGAAAAAATATGAGCAATCGTGAAACCTACCAGAGGCATTATGATATAATGAGAGACAACACCGACTAAAACTCCTTTAGGCATTTTGATTATACCTGTAAAATCGGCAAAGCTCATCTGGGAACCCATGCCAAACATTATCACCTGCAAAAGCGGGACAATTAGTTTTTTTAACTGAAAATTTCCGATTGTTGTAAAATATTGAGGATAAAACATGGAAGCTATTACTGCTGTGAAAATCCACAGAGTATAGGAAAATCCTTTAAATTTTTCAAATCCCCTTACACCCAATGCCAGTGCAACAAATCCCATGATCAGCAAAATACCCGTTAACGAAATACTTTTGGACAGATATGAGATTCCTGATCCTATTAAAAGAATCACCGACAGAATCAACAAATATTTAAACAATTTTCTTTTCATAGGTTCGAATTATAAGGGTACTATGATTTATGGGTTAAATATAACTAAATGGATGAAACCGGATATTGACTTTCAGAATTTTTAATCATTCTGATAATTTTTAAAGCACTGACATCATTAATGAAAAAAATAAATTATCTTGGAATCTAATTCGTGATATAACAAATATTAAATATTCCGGCATATGAGCAGTATTCTTGTCATTGGCAGTTCGAACACCGATATGGTTATCAAAACAGAAAAATTACCAGCTCCGGGTGAGACAATCCTCGGCGGAACATTCTTCATGAATCCTGGTGGAAAAGGAGCCAATCAGGCTGTAGCTGCATCAAGGCTTGGCGGCAAAGTCACTTTCATTACAAAAAGAGGAAATGATTTATTTGGTGACCAGACTGTCGAACTTCTGTCAAAGGAAGGAATTGACACACAGTATATTGCTAAAGATGACGAACTTCCTTCGGGAGTCGCACTCATCACTGTTAATTCAAAGGGTGAGAATAACATTGTAGTTGCCCCGGGATCAAATGGTAGTCTGCTTCCTGAGGACCTTCCCGGTGACCTGTTTTCTCCTGGCAGATTTGAGATATTGCTTCTACAGCTGGAAATACCTATAATGACCGTGGAATATACCGCACTTACAGCATCAGAGAACAACATAAAAGTGATTTTAAATCCGGCTCCTGCACAAAAATTACACGATTACCTGTACAGACACACCTGGTTGATAACTCCTGATGAAATTGAAGCTGAAATACTTACAGGTATTAAGGTCCGTGATATTTCATCTGCAGAAAATGCTGCAACATTTTTTCAAAGAAAAGGTGTTAAAAATGTAATAATAACCATGGGTGGGAAAGGAGCTTTCCTGATGTCTGAAAATTTTACGGGATTGGTTCCGGGAGTAGCTGTAATTCCTGTCGATACAACTGCTGCGGGTGATGTGTTTAACGGGGCTCTGGCTGTTGCTATCTCAGAGGGAAAAGATTTGAATGAGGCTGTGGTTTTTGCAAACTCAGCCGCCGCCATTTCAGTGACACGAATGGGAGCACAGGCTTCAGCACCTTACAGAAATGAAATTGAATAGTTACACTATTTTTAAAAGTCAATATTTAGAGTTCATCATGAAGCTGTTTACATCAGTTGTTTTATCAGCTGCAATCCTGTTTACAGGCTGTATAAACAAATCTGGAAATGAGGCAGATAAACATGCTAAAATAATTTTCGACACAGACCTTGGACCGGATTACGACGATGTAGGTGCACTAGCATTTCTCCATGCTATGGCCGACAGCGGTAAAGTTGAAATACTAGCGACCGTGTCTTCAAACAAACATGAGCTGGTAGCCCCATCCATTGAAGTTATAAACACATATTTCAACAGGCCTGAACTGGAAATTGGCGCTCCGAAAACAGATGGAGTGAATCTTGGATCATCCCAACACTGGGCGGACTCAATTGTGGAAGATTATACACATAAAATAAAATCAACTTCGGAAGTAACTGATGCTGTTTCGGTTTACAGGAAAATATTAAATGAACAACCCGATAAAAGTGTAACAATTGTTACAGTTGGCTTTCTGACCAACCTGTCCAACCTGCTTAAGTCACAGAGCGACAACTATTCCCCTCTCAGCGGTAAAAAACTGATTCAGAAGAAGATAAAAAGACTTGTCTCAATGGCAGGTCGTTTTCCTGAAGGCAAAGAATTTAATGTTTATATGGATTCAGCCGCATCAGTATATCTATTCAATAACTGGCCGGTAGAGATCATTTTTACAGGATTTGAGATAGGACGGGAAATACATACAGGCTTACGTCTGATAAGTTCCGATATAATAAACAGTCCTGTAAAAGATGTTTTCAGGATAAGTATACCATTATCCGTAGAAGACAAGAATGGACGGATGAGTTGGGATGAGACAGCAGTACTGATTGGCATCTATGGAACAGAAGGCTTCTTTGATACAGTAAGAGGTAAAATAATCGTAAATGAAGATGGCAGCAATAAATGGGAGGATGATCTGAACGGAAAACACCTTTACGTCGTTCAGAAAATGCCGGTTCCGGAGATGGCTAAATTCATCGAGGATCGAATGATGCATCTGCCGATGAATAAATAGTTTTTAAGCTACAGAGAATAAACTCCGTATTACTTCGTATAAACTCTGTGTTACACCGTGGTTAAAACCAATATCAGTTCAAATTATTATTCATATGAAGAAATCTTTACCTTTTATTTTTGTAATAGCTATACTCGGCAGCCTCTCTTCATGTAAAAACAGTACAAATGAATTCAAAACAATTAAACCTGATGTTTTGAAGGACAAGATTGCCGGTGGCTGGGCCGGGAAGATGATAGGAGTAACATATGGCGCTCCAACAGAGTTCCGGGCAAGGCAAATAATCTACGAAGATTCGATCAGATGGAAGCCTTCCGACATCAAAGGCAGTATCTGGCAGGATGATCTCTATGTTCAGCTGACATTCCTCATGTCAATGGATAAATATGGAGTCGATGCACCAGCCAAAAAATTCCAGGAGATGTTTGCCAGGGCTGGCTACCACCTGTGGCATGCCAACATGCAGGCTCGAAAAAACTATTTCGACAGCATATTTGCTCCTTTGTCGGGAAGTCCTGAATATAATATCCATGCTGACGATATTGACTTCCAGATTGAGGCTGATTATATAGGTTTTATGTGCCCCGGGATGCCTAATAAAGCATGTGAAATTTCTGATAAAATTGGTCATATCATGAATTACGGGGATGGCGTTTATGGTGGTGTTTTTGTTGCAGCGCTCTATTCTGAAGCTTATTTCGAATCAGATATTAATAAGATCATTGAAAAGGCTTTGTTGTCAATACCTCCGGAAAGTGACTATAGTAAGATTATCAACGATTTAATCAGGCTTCACCTGAACTATCCATACAACTGGAGAGCTGCATGGAAGGCTTATATGTTTGTTTATTCAAAGATTCGGATTAAAATCTTTAGTTTGCTGAATGAGGGGGATGGAAGGCTAGCACATTGATGCTGTAAAAGAGTCACCCCCATCAGTCAAGCTAAATACGAGGTATAACTTGGC
>JALHSP010000057.1 GCA_022865305.1 Bacteroidales bacterium
ATAGCATCTTTGCTCATTCCGAGATATTCTGCGAGTTCCTCAAGTGACGCCCATTTTTCGAGAGATGTATCCATATTAATTATTCACGCACATTCATATACCTTTTAATTATTTTACTAAATAAAACACGCTCTATCAATGTTTTTGTTAAAATATCAGTCTACTATTATTTATCCTAATACTACATTATTATTAGAAATCCTTCTTTTTGATAAAACTTTTTATAAACAGATATAAAAAAGTGTCTATTTATAAGGGTTTCGTGATTTAGGGGAAGTAAAAATAGGCTAAAAACAGGGGTCGTAATGCCCCGATTTTTCGAAAATTGAAGCCTCAAAAAAGGCACTCTGCGTGCGTTTAAAGGGCATTCCTGAAGGGAGTCTAAAACCCTTGTAAATAAAGGTTTTTGTGTCATTACACTTCTTCCTAATTCATCTAAGCAGACATGAGGGACCAGGAGGTATTAAATCACTTACAAAAAGTTAGAAAAAGTTACCGAATTATTGAGATAGTACAACTGTAAATATTGAAAATTATCTCCCCAGGAATACCCATCAATTCAGAGTTACTATAGATCATCAAGCTAATCGGCTGATATTTTGAAAGTATAAAAAGCTTATTTACGGTATTATATAATTTTTTTCACCTATAATAACCGCGCTATCAGCAGCTAAAACTATTACTGTCTTATTCATTATTGTAATTTCTGCAGTCATATTTTATACCTATTTTAACTTCTCTATTTCTTGCTTAATCTCATCAATAACTTCTGTATTATAAATCTTCTTATTATCGCCGTCCTTAACGGATATAATATAAAAAACCTTACCACCATATTTAGAAGTAAACTTTTTATGGGTTTCTAATTGATGTGTCTTCTCATTTATGATTTGAGTAATGAAAGCATACCCAGCGGGTTTAATTTGCAAACCAATAAATTTATCTTTTATTTTAATAAAGAAATCCACATTAAACAATCTATCCCATTCATCAGGTGCTGGTTCAATCTTCACTCCTAAAATCTCTTGGAGTTGTTCATAGATTGTTTTCTTCTCTGTCAAATATCCATCGAAAGTTCTATTTATTACCAAATTGATGACATAATTTATACAATCTTCTTCTGTAATATTGTCAATTTCGGCTCGTAAAACTTCGGTAATTTTTACGTACAGCTTTTTACCTATTTCAACAAGATGCTCTTTCGAATACACACTCTGGAAATAATACTGTTCCCAATTCTTCGCTGATTTGGGCGAACATTTTCTTATCTCATCAGAAACTGCACCTACCATTCTCTTTTTTTGAAGCCCCCACCTATTAATTGCACTGTTTAGAATCCATTCTTTAGGCATGAATTAATCCTTTCTCTTCCCAAATGCCCATTTTTTCTCGCATAGCCTTCTCTTCATATTTTATAAATCTATCTTTATGCTGAAAGTCTAATTTTTTATCGCATCTTGCGAGGCCATTCGTTATCAATTTTGCATTTAAGAATGTCTTATTCGTCAAATAAACGTAGGCTAAAAGATTTTTCTTATCGTCAAATTTCAAGTTATCATACTTTAAATAAACCTTATTTCCACTTACAAAGTTTTTCAAAAACAAAATCGCTTTATTCTTATAATCTTGAACCTCTATAGGAAGAACTCCTAGAAGTTTAACTTTTAATCCCGAATCAAGAATTAACTGGTTAGGACTAGGAATAGAAATAATCTTATATGTGTCCTCCCTCTCCTGTTTCCCGTTCAAATCTATGACGGTCCCAAACTTAAATTTTTTTGGATCAACTAATCTCTCCAAATGGTTACCATTAGTCGCTATTGATGATTTTCTTTCTTCTTTTGCATTATCTCCTTGCTGGAATATAATTTCGTAATCAAAATCCTCTTTATATAATGAATCCCCGATGTTTATACCAATCTTTTCTTTTATTATTTCCAAGAAATCCTGGTTTATTTCATAACCAATAGAGCTTCTTCCTAAATCTAGAGCTACCCTTGATGTTGTACCACTTCCTAAAAATGGATCTAAAACTGTATCACCGTAAAAACTAAACATTTTCACTAGACGCCGCGGTAATTCTTTCGGGAACATCGCAATATGGCTA
>JALHSP010000058.1 GCA_022865305.1 Bacteroidales bacterium
GAGCAAAAACAAACCTTCCTTTATTCACGGTTTTTCGCTAAAAATACCGTGATTTGAAATCAAAAAATCAAAGAACTTCTATAATTTACTGAATTATAATATTATACAAACTTTATTTTAAAAACAACGCAACACTAGTGATATTGCATCGTAAATAAATCCAACTTTGGTCTTATATGTCAGCTGAAATACTTTTCCATTAAGAAAGGTGATACCTTCTCCACAATATTTTACTTTGTCAATCTCTACTTTTGTATCAATATTGCCAGTTTTAAGGTCAACTATACCAAACAATGATTTTGTCTGAGGAAACTCTTTAAATGCACCTGTACTTTCAAATAAACTACCATTATGTATTAGAAATCCTTCCGTAAAAGAAGTCATATCGTGTGGATATGAGTTTATACATACATAATCAATTATTGGTATAATTTTATTCGTAGTTTTAGAATTAGCTGTATAGTTCTTACAACCATTACAGATAGGAAGAATAAACAAAATCAAAATAAATGAAATCAACCTAATTTTCATTAGTCTCTATGTTTATGTGTATGTTGTCTTTATTACAATTGCTGCTAACGGGAGTTTGTCTCAAAACCTTTTCACAGTAGTGATTTTCCATACCATCGGAACTGGTTTTAGCGATGGCCGATCTATTTTAGCCTGGTTGAAGTTGTTCTTCTTACTGTTTTGTGCTCGTAGTTTAGTGCTGTCTCCCGCTATCAACTTCCCGCCTATCAGGTTAAAATGCCTGGCAATTTGAACAGTTGTTCTGAAGACTTTTTTTATGGCTTTGGGATTATCCCTTCGGAAATTGGCTATTGTATTATGATCAGGCCTGAGGCACTTTAATAGCCACATTACTTCAATGTTTCGTTTGCATTCCTTTTCCAGGTCGCGCGATGACCGTACCTTATTCAGATACCCGTAAATGAAGAGCCTGAGAAGATCATCAGGATGGTAAGCCGGGCGACCGTTTTCCGGAAAGTCCGTTCTGAATCCATAAACTTTAATAGAAAGGCTTTCAATGAAAAGGTCGATTATCCTCACTTCATTATCGGGATCAATTGACTGGTCAAGTGAGACCGGAAAAAGGTGAATCTGATTTCTGTTTTGTTCCTGTATGAATTTTATGTAGTCAAGATACAAAACTGAGGGTAGACCAAAGAAAGAACAAGTTCTTAGTTATCAACAGTAAGGGCAGGTTTTTAGACAGTCTGACGGCCCGGCAATAAAAGGGCCGAGCGTTAAGAAATTGCCCGGTGAGCCTGTCCCGATTTATCCCCATGCGGTTTCCTGTCTTGAGAGCATGGAACAAAATGCAAAAACCATGACAACTGCGCCAGCCGAAGCTTTCATTGACATCCGAAGCATTAGCGTAGGATGTAGCGAAGGCTGGACTTATTAATTTTATTGTCCGTGTTATGGTTAGGCCTCGTTTGTTGTCTTGATGGATACAAATCTGTCAAATGAGTCAAGCTCTTTTTTGCCCAGCTAGTTCGTAGTCATGGATAAGAAGTCCGGCTGAAAGGTTTAATCTTTTTGTAAGATTTCGGATCATCTCGACAGTTAATTTACGTTTACGATTAAGTACCTCAGAAACCCTATTTTTACCTCCTATCGCATCTGCAAGGTCAACTTGTTTAAGTTGCATTTCTTCCATCCTGATTTTGATTGCTTCAATAGGATCAGGAGCATCTATGTGGTAATGTTTCTTTTCATATTCATCAACCATTAATCCAAGAATATCAGCCTCGTCGCTTTCAGGCGTACCGATCTTAGCATCAAAGATTTTCTCAAGTCTCTTGAGAGCTTTCTGGTAATCTGCTTCTGTTTTAATCAGTTTAATATTCATAATTTCAAGTTTTAAATCGTGTTTGCATCAATTTTTTCATATTCAACATGAGAACCGATGAATCTTATAAAAATCCATTGTTTCTCGAAGTTGAATTTAGCCACCAATCTGTATGAATTGCCTTTAATGTTAAACCGGCTGTCCTTAAGGATACTGGCATTTGCATAAGTTTTCTTGACATCGTAGGGAGTTTTCCAATCTGAGTTCATGGCGGTATCATACCATGTTTTTAAGTACTGTTCAGAATCAGAATGTTTTTCCCAAAACTGTCTAAGAGTACTTTTCGCAAAAATTCTCTCCATTATTTCTTAAGTCTGCGACAAAGATATTAATTAATTCCCAAAATGGGAACTTTAATTGAATATTTTTTAAAAATTTATTCTGCATTGCCCATTATGTTTAGGCCTTTTCTTGATAAATGTCTTTTGTCACCAGTTGGCTAGGTCGAGTAGACCGGGGGAGCTTCCCCCCAGCCTCTCACGGAACCGTACGTGATACTCTCGCATCATACGGCTCTTGTTACACAAAAGATTAAGCGCCAATGAAGCCATATTGCCAATGGACGAATAACCCCGGATAGCTATGAGCAAGATTCCTGAGCCATCGTCCGGCTTTATGCATATTATCACCAAAACGCTTATACCGTTTTACCGCCCACTTGATTAGCCGCCATTGAAAAATACGGAAGATTCTCATCAACTTATGTATCCTGAACTTTCCATAGTAGTTGATCCATCCCGATATTTTAGGATTGAACTCTTTTGCTATGTGTGTGATATCACAGCCAGTCCAGCGATGAAATTCTGATTTTCTGAATATTTCCGTAATTTTATTCTCACTTTTCCTGCTAATGGCGCAGTCGTAGCCTAAAAACATCTCCCCGTCTTTGGTCGATGTCGGACGTGGTTGGAAACTAAATCCCAGAAAATCAAACTGCACTGTTTTGAATTTATCCTTTCGGTGATCCTTCTTACAGTACACAATTTTGGTCTTCTTCTCATTTAATTGCAGCCTGCACTCCGCTAGCCTGCTCTTAATGGCCATCAATACTCCCTCGGCTTCTGTCTGGCTATTGCAATGAACTATTATGTCATCTGCATATCGCACAAAGCATAAGTCAGGATACATTTTCTCGAGCCATCTGTCAAAGGCATAGTGGAGGAACAAATTTGCAAGCAGGGGGCTTATTACCCCTCCCTGTGGCGTTCCTTCTCCATTACGGTAGCGTTTGTTCCCTTTCCTGTCTTCAATGGGTGCTTCTATCCATCTTGTGATGTACATCTTTGCCCATTTCTCTTGTACATGCCTCTCAATTGCCTTTATTAGCAGCTCGTGAGACATCCTGTCAAAGAAACTGGATATGTCCATATCAATAACCCAATGGTAATGCCTTACGTTCTTACGTACCTGTGCAACTGCCTGATGGGCGCTCTTTAATGGACGGTATCCATAAGATTGCGGTGAGAACTCTGCTTCAAACCTCGGTTCAAGGTAGCTCTTTATCACTTGTTGTGCTACCCTGTCATTAACCGTTGGAATGCCTAATTTTCGTTTCCTACCATCATCCTTGGGAATCTCCACTTCAAGTACAGACGGTGGAAAGTAGCTTCCGGAACTCATCCGATTCCAAAGCATGTAAAGGTTGTCTTCAAGACGTTCCTCATACATCGTTATGGTCTCTTCATCTATCCCTGCTACCCCTTTGTTGCTTCGCACCTTCTTGTAATCTTCCCAAATCATTCGTTTGGTAATTGGTATACTTTTCGTCTCAGCTCCACCAGCCCTCCCCCCTTTTGGGGTTGTCAGTGGTAACCTCAACTGTGTAACCTCAGTCCTTCGCTCCACTCCCATTACAGGAGCTTCTTCACTACTATGACTGAGTCCGACATCATACAAATCATCGGTATTTAGCCTCACAGGTGTTTGCCCTGCTTGTGCCTTTCCCTTTCCATTTTTGTATGACTTCCCTTGTTCCATAACTAAGCCCGAATAGAACTCGCTTAGATCATAATTGTTATTGGAATCAAATAAGTAGTATTTGTGTCCCTTTTTTGAGATTCCAGTAACTATGACAACAAAAGTTTTTACACAATCAGCGGTACATAGAACAGTATCTTTTATACTTTTTCTCAAGGAGTTTACAATAATCTCTTTGGTTATTAAACCAGATTTATAAGCTTGAAAAATGGCTTGAGCATCATCAATGGGGAATAAATATTTCTTTATGTTGTATAACGAATCAGGAATACCTTTCAGTTTTGGATAAATAGCAACAAGGGGATTATCCCTTAAAGGACCTAATATCATCTTGAAAGAGCTATCAATAGTGTTTGCCAATTTGGTTGCCGACACTTCAAGGATTTTTGGAAGTTCGGGAGGATTGGGTTTTGAGTGTGTACAACCAATTACTATTGATAATAATAAACAGATAATAAAGCAGTTTAAGTTTTTCATGTGATAATTATTTGCTGTTTTTTCAATTCATAGATATAGAAAGTGGAGTTATGCTTAGGCTGTTTTTATTATGATTACTATCAGCCGAGATGTTTTACAGCTTAAGCATAACGGGAGTTTGTCTAATAACCTTTACGCGTAGTTAAAAATTCAGTTTATTTAAGCCGTTATCAGGGAGCCACGGAATTTGTATATCATAAATAGGATCCGGGTAAAAGGTTTCTTAAAATTGC
>JALHSP010000059.1 GCA_022865305.1 Bacteroidales bacterium
ACTCATAAGTTGCATCTTTTAAGTTCCTCCAGACATTCAATGCTATTTTTGCTAATGCTTCTGCTCTCTTTATAATCGCTCTCTCATTCCTTTTAGTTTCTCCGCGTCTTACTAGAATAATTTTAATCATTTGGACTAGCTACCTCTGGACTCAAGATATATTTTTTACCTCAGCCCGTAGTTTCCTTTCCGAGACCAATATAGCACCCAAACCGAAAAGAACGGTAGCCAATCCAAAGTAAAAGCCCACGAAAGGAATTAGCCTCAGAAGTCTGAGAATAGCAAGACCCAAAGCCAGGGCACCAATCAGAGCGGCTCTGGTCTCAACTCCCCTAAAGGCACCAATAATCAAGAGCCCGATAAGTAATCCAACAAAAAGCTGAGTGAGATAAATGGCTATAGTATAAATAACCAAAGCAATTAAGCCGAGAGGTAAACCAATAATAGTAATACAAACTATTAGGGCAACAATGGGGGTAGCAACTAAGATAACCGCTCCCCAGCCGAGGCTTGCCCAAGGGTGAGTGCGTATTGACTCAGTGACCGCTTTCACCCGTATTGGGGCAAGGAGAACGATTATTATGCCTAACACGAAAGTCATTAAGAACCCGATGACTATCCACCATAACCCTATACCGGCTTCTAACCCTTTTTTTACATCGGGTAGCTTGTGGTTGATCGTACCTCTGATTTGAGCACCGGATTGAATATTAGCTTCGTTCCCACTAATGTAGTTTAGCTTTCCTTGGATACTTGCCGTAGAGGTTATAGTTAAACTCTTAACACCGCTATTAATGTCACCCTTAATAAGCCCGTCAATAAGGGCGGTGCCAGCACCTAAAAGAAGATCACCGCCAATTTCAGATGTACTGGCCATACTAAACTCACCACCGGCAACCAGTAAGTCTCTTCCAATAGTAGCGCTGATATTCAGAGTTTTGCCCATTACCCGAACGGCGTGAGTAACTTCGCCATTGATATTGATTGTTTCACCAGCAGCAATGATGCTACCATTGACCGTACCGTTGATCATGATTGTCCTGCCAACAGCAATGAGGTCACCATTAATAGTGCTATCGATGATTATTGTTCCGCCAGCTACATAAAGGTCACCATCGATTACCTCTACACTGGAGACGGTTACGATATTTCCACTGCGGGCATTAAATGCAAGGACAAGTACAGCATCGAAGGTTATCAGCAATATTGCCAACAGAGAGACAATCAATCCCTTGAGAATATGTTTAAACATCTCTACCTCTTTGATAATAGTATTTTTATTCATATTATAACTTTCCTTTCTTTTTGATTGTTTATTATCCATCCCTTCATTTGTTGTATAAGTGGTCTTCCTGTTTGAATTTATTTTTTCTCTCCTTTCTTTTAATTTTTTAAATTGCCTGTGCAGTTATTATACAACATTTTTATCCTTATGCATGATACTTTATATTTGGATTAGTTGTAATATAGTTTTGATTTTTTTTAATTGGAGATTACGATTGTATATACATTTTTCTTATATCGCTAAAACAGCGGGATAAAAAAAATTGTCAATATATTTCTTTTACGATCATTCTTTTTTGTACACATAATATATTTATTAAACTATTTTCCGTATAAGTCAACACGAACCCACGGAAAAGAATTTTCTAATACGTATTTAATGGTCCTATCGTACCACTTTCCGCATCTTGCAGTAGAATATAATTTTTCTATATTCGTCATAATACAACAAATATTTCAAGAATCCTTCTTTTTTAACAAAATAATTTCATAAAAAATAAAAAAGCCCTTCAGCATTTAAGCCAAAGGGCTTGAAATTATCTTGGCTCCCCCTATTGGACAC
>JALHSP010000060.1 GCA_022865305.1 Bacteroidales bacterium
AAGGTGCCTATAAATGGAAGATCGCTGTCGTGAGTAAATTTGATCTTACCCAAAAGGTAAAGTCCGAGCAGTATGAACAGGACGATCCAGATTGCCAAAAAGAGATCTCTCGAGATCAGTTTAAGGGAATACACGCTGTCTATAGTCGCCAGGAATTTCATACTGAATGCCAGCATAATAAATCCAAGGACTACTTTGATTGAATTCAGCCACCCGCCTGAACGTGGCATTTTGCTTAATACTGACGGGAACAGTGCAAATAATGCGAATGGGAGGGCAAATGCAAGGCCAAATCCAAACATCCCGATAGCAGGTTTTAAAACATCTCCTCTTGCAGCTTCAACAAGGAGCCCGCCGATAATTGGTCCTGTGCATGAAAATGAAACAATCACGGTTGTCAGTCCCATAAAAAATGAAGAAAGGATGCCACCTTTATCGACATTTGAGTCAGCACCTGAAACCCATTTATTGGGAAGCACAATTTCAAAAGCCCCGAAAAATGATGTAGCAAAAACAACGAATAATGAGAAGAAGATAATATTGGGTATCCAGTGTGTGCTGAGAGCATTGGCAAAGCCAGCGCCTGCACTGGTAAGTGAAACAATAATACCAAGTGATGAATATATCAGGATGATTGAAAGACCAAAAATGACAGCATTGAGAATTGATTTCCTCCGGTTTTCTGATCCCCTGGAAAAGAAAGCGACGGTCATGGGGATCATCGGGAAGACACACGGAGTAAGAATTCCTGCTAATCCTGCAAGCAGTGAAATGAGGAAGAATCCAAGCAAACCTCTTTTATTTTGTACTCCTGTCGATCCGGCACCGTTTTTTTCTGCCGGCTCAATTACCTGTCCGGAAGGAATATCAGAAATCTTAATCTCAAATTCAACATCTTTTGGCGGGGAGCATGTGACATTGTTGCAAGCCATAAAGTTCACTTCTCCCTTAACAGTAAATGAGGATGAAACAGAGGTAATTTTCTGCCTGAATTCAGCTTTGTTACTGAATGATTTAATCTTAAATCCAAAGGCATCATCAAAAACCTCCTCAGGTTTTGTGACTTCATATACTGTACCATCAAGTATATAATCATCTAATGAATCAAGCCGGAAAGAAGTAGGAATCGGGCCTCCTTCAGGTATATCCATCGAATAGATGTGAGATCCTTTATCAACTGTTGCAACAAAAACAAGTTCGTACTGCTTATCACCTTTTTTCTCATAACTGAAATCCCAAGTTACAGGATCATATATCTGTCCATGGGCAGAAAGTGTTAAAAGTATGGGAAGTATAATCAATATGAGTCTTTTCAGCATAATGAAGGTATTTCTATTAATTGCAAAAGTAATAAATCATACAACAATTAATAAAAGATAATGTTACCCGGGAATCAGGCATGTATGGAAGGATCAGACCAGGTCTATCTCATTATCATAGCGATCATAAAAATGATATTCAAGCATATGATATGAAGTTACTGCCTGTATTTTAAGGCTTATCCTGTATTTGAGGTTCCATTTCAGGAAGACAGGGAATAGCCCCTTTTTAAGGTAAGAAGCTACAAAAGGATGGACATTAAGAATAACCTTCCTGGTTTTAATTTTATCAACAATAAAGGAGAGGCTTCTTTCAAGTTCATCTGTAAAAAGTATCGTTGGCCTGGTTTCACCTGTCCCCTGACAGGAAGGACATTTTTCGTCAGTAATAATATTCATTTCGGGTCTGACTCTCTGCCTGGTGATCTGCATCAGCCCGAATTTTGTAAGCGGGAGGATATTATGCTTTGTCCTGTCATTTGCCATAATCTCCTTCATTTTATCGTAAAGAATCTGCTTGTTATCAGCCGACTGCATATCGATAAAATCAATTACAATAATTCCACCCATATCTCTCAGCCTGAGCTGGCGTGCAATTTCTGCAGCTGCTTCCAGATTTACTTCCAGGGCATTTGATTCCTGATCATTACCGGTCCTGGATCTGTTACCGCTGTTCACATCAATAACATGAAGAGCTTCGGTATGTTCGATGATAAGGTATGCACCATGTTTAAAAGAAACCGTTTTCCCGAAGAGTGCTTTTATCTGCTTGTTTACACCAAAATGGTCAAATATTGGAAGGCTCCCTTTATATACCTTAACTATCTTAACTTTTTCAGGTGCAATTTCTTTAATATACCTGCGGATATCATCAGCAATAGCAGGATCGTTGACATGAATACTGTTGAAGCTAACATTCAGCATGTCCCGCAGAATAGTGGTTGTTCTGTTCATCTCGCCAATGAACAACCGCGGGTATTTTATCTCTTTTTTTATGGATAAGAATGCTGATTCCCATTTTCTTACCAGTTCCCTGAGTTCTGAATCCAGAACTGCAACTTTCTTTCCTTCAGCCAGGGTCCGGACTATGATCCCATAGTTTCTCGGTTTTACGCTCTGTAAAAGTGTTTTAAGGCGGTTTTTTTCCTCAGGATTTTCAATTTTTGAAGAAATGGATACTTTATCAGAATAAGGTATCAATACCAGGTTCCTCCCTGCTAGTGAAATCTCAGAAGCCAGCCGCGGACCTTTTGTTGAAATTGGTTCTTTTGTAATCTGGACAATTACAGTTTGACCTGCCGAAAGGACATCAGTTATCTGTCCATCCTTGTCAATATCGGGTTCAGATCTAAATTTATAAACAGGAGGTACTCTCCCCTGCTTCTGAACCGCCGTGGAATAGTATTTATGCTGTGTCCTGAATTGAGCTCCGAGGTCAAGGTAATGGAGAAATGCATCTCGTTCATAACCGACATTAACAAAGGCTGCATTCAGCCCGGGCATAATCTTCTTTACTTTACCAAGATAGATATCCCCGACTGAAAATTTAATATTTCGCTTTTCCTTGTTTAACTCGATTAACTGCTTGTCTTCCAGCAATGCTAAAGAAACCTCGGAATCATTTACATCAATGATCAGATCCTTGTTTGCCACTACCTATATTAATATGAATTAATATATTATCACCTGCTACGGACATACTGATAAAATAAACCTAAAGATCAACGGACCTTTAGGTTTAATACATTTAATCATAGACCACCCGGTGATCTCCTACTTCTTCTTGTGTCTGTTCTTCCGCAAACGCTTTTTGCGTTTGTGGGTGGCCATCTTATGTCTCTTTCTTTTTTTCCCGCTTGGCATAAAAGGATTACTTCTTAACGTGAGATTTAACTTTGGTTATGAAAGATTTTGCCGGCTTGAAAGCTGGAATATTATGTGCAGGAATAATAATGGTAGTATTCTTGGAAATATTCCTGGCAGTTTTCTTTGCTCTTTTCTTAACGATAAAGCTTCCGAAACCCCTAAGATAGACGTTATTACCAGTTACCATTGAGTGTTTAACGGTTTCCATTAAGGCTTCTACAGTTTTCTGTACTGTTACCTTTTCAATACCAGTGTTCTTGGCAATTTCATTAACAATGTCTGCTTTGGTCATTTTAGTGAAGTTTAAAATTCAACAAATTATTTTGAGTATCCGTTTTTTTCAACCCTGCAAATATAAAAATATTATTTGTTTAAATTGAAACACTTATACAATAATTTTTTTTTCAGGATTTTATTATTGCCTTAATTACAATGAAATAGGGAAATGTCAATACTTATTTATCCCTTCTGGGCCGCGAAATCAGTCATAAAATGAATAAACGGGATAATGTTGTGTAAAATATTGATAATTTGGATTTTCGACGATTAACACCGGTTTTGGTTGTACAAAGTGGTTTTTTTCTTAACTTTGCACTCCTGTATTACTATTATTAATTAATTGTAACTAAATGTCTGTCAATAAAGTTATACTTGTCGGAAATGTTGGGAAAGATCCTGTTATAAGATATTTTGACAAGGGCGTTGCAAAGGCAACATTCCCCCTTGCAACAAGCGAAACTTATACCAACCAGCAGGGGGAGACAATTACCTCAACAGAGTGGCATAATATTATATTATGGCGTGCCCTGGCTGAAGTTGCGGAAAAAACTGTCAAAAAAGGTTCACAGGTTTACATTGTAGGGAAAATTAAAACCCGTTCCTATGTTGATAAAGAGGGAAATAATAAGTATATTACTGAAATCCTTGCTGATACTTTGATGGTTCTCGATAAAAAACCGAGTCAGACAGGCTATACCCCACAAGCAAATGCAGGGAAAGGTGATATGTCTGGCAAAGAACCTTCTGCATCAGAGATCAGTGAACCAGGTACATCCTATCAGCCGGCTAATGATAACGGTGATAAGAGCGGGCCAGGGAAAGGCAGCATAAACAGTGATGATTTTGGTCAGGGGGGCACAAATGGCGTTGGCCATGGAACCGGACAAAATGAAGACGACCTGCCCTTCTAGTTTGTTTTACCAATTTTTTTTCACTTGGAACCTCAATATGCATTTACATATTTAGCAATTATTTCAGGGGTCTCTATCAATGCACCTGATTTAAAGATAATTATCGGATTTATCATACTTATTGGACTTCTTATTGGCTCAGCACTTATGTCTGGATCCGAGGTGGCATATTTCTCCCTGAAACCTGACGATATCGAAAAATTCAAAAGCGATAAAAACAAAAGGTCACAAACAGTCTTGAGACTGTATGAAAAGCCTGAAAGACTACTCAGTACAATTCTTGTCGCAAATAATACAATTAATATTGCCATTGTATTACTGGCAGCATTCCTGAGTTCAAAAATGTTTAACTTCAGTGCTGATCCATTGTTGGGTTTTATTGCAGAGGCCGTTGTTATAACCTTCCTGCTTTTGTTTTTTGGCGAAATCATGCCAAAAGTTTATGCCGCAAAGAATAATGTTTCAATGGCTCTGTTTATGGCATTCCAGCTTGTTATGCTTGAAAAGATTTTCCATCCGGTGACATCATTGCTGATACTTTCCTCTTCATTCGTAAAGAAGAGAACCGGGACCCACAGATCAAATATAAGTATGGATGATCTATCCGATGCGCTTGAACTTACATCGGATGAACTGGATGAGGATGAAAAAATCCTGAAAGGTATTGTCAATTTCGGTTACATAAATGTAAGCGCAATCATGTGCCCCCGGATAGATGTGACAGCCGTTGATATTCAATCAGGATTCGGCAAGATAATACCTGTTATCATCAGCTCCGGATTTTCGAGGATCCCTGTCTATTCAGACTCTTTCGATAATGTCAGGGGAATTTTATATGCTAAAGATGTCCTTCCTTATATGAATAATCCGGACAACTTCAAATGGCAATCACTTCTGAGACCACCCTACTTCGTTCCTGAAACAAAAAAGATAATTGATCTGCTTAAGGAATTTCAAATTAAGAAAATCCATATGGCTGTTGTAATAGATGAATATGGAGGGACATCAGGAATTATCTCTCTTGAAGATATTCTTGAAGAAATTGTCGGTGAAATTACTGACGAAAGTGATGAGGATCAGGCGTTATACAAGAAGCTGGACGAAAAGACTTATGTATTTGAAGGCAAAATCTTATTGAATGACTTTTATAAGATACTCGGACTTGAAGAGGATCCTTTTGAAGAAGTCAGGGGAGAATCAGAGACACTGGCCGGTCTGATCCTTGAGCTCACAGGTGAAATCCCCAAGAAGGAACAGACTATCAAATTCAGTAATTTTTTATTCATGATTGAATCAGCCGACAGGAGGAGAATTAAGGAAATCCGTGTCGAGATAAATGAGGAGAAAGATAATATTGAAAAAGAGTAATCTTTTTATATTAACTGTAATTCTAAGCATACTGACCGGTTGCAGGGAAGTGGCTGTCCCAAAACCGAAAGGCTATTTCAGGATCGACCTGCCCCCCAGGGAATATATCACATTGAATGATTCCGCTCTGCAGAACATCAACCTTCCTGTATACTTTGAATATCCGTCATACGGGAGAATATCATTTGAAGCTGATAACAACTCAGAACCCGGCTGGTTCAACATTGAATTCCCTCCTTACAAAGCCAAAATATTTTTTACATACAGAGAGATCAATAATGATCTTGAAGAACTGATGGAACAGACTTACAGAATGAATGTAAAAAATCATATAACAAAAGCCGATGCAATTAATGAGCAGGTTATCAGTAATCCGGATCAAAGAGTTTATGGGATTTTGTATGATCTTAAAGGGAATACAGCAACAGCAGTCCAGTTTTATGTTACAGACAGTATAAAACATTATTTCAGGGGATCACTCTACTTTGCCGCAGAACCGAATTCAGATTCACTGGCACCGGTAATTGAATTTTTCAGAGAAGATATCATTCATCTGATTGAAACTCTGAAATGGAAAGAAAAATAACTTGGGTTAAATGGGTTGTATCACAAAACATTATCTAAATGAATTTTCCATTCTCGGAGTCTGGAAGATAGAAGAGGACATTAAAACTCTTCTTGAATCTGTGACTCTGGATAACGATGAGAAAAAAAAATATAAAGGATATACAAGTACTTCCCGCCGGCTTGAATTTCTTAGCGTAAGGGCACTTCTTTCCGAACTGCTCGGTAAGGATGCACGGATCGTATATAATAAGAATAATAAGCCGTTTTTAAAAGATGGCTCCAGTTTCATCAGCATTTCCCATTCTCTCAAGCTCACTGCAATCCTGCTTAGTACCAATGAAAAGGTAGGGATTGACCTGGAATATATGAGTTCGAATATTTCTGCTTTTGCTTTCAAATTTATCAACAGGAAAGAAAAGATTACCAGGGATCATGAAATCCGGAAATATCATCTGTATATTCACTGGTGCGCAAAAGAAGCATTATATAAAATATGTGATAAAGAGGGCATCAGTATAAGAAATAATATTACCATTGAACCTTTTGAAGTAAAGGATTCGGGTGAGATAAAAGGACAGGTTCAGACTCATAAGATAAATGAATCATTTGACCTGTTTTATTCAAAATATGACAATTATGCAATAGTGTGGACCAAGAAAAACTATGAAAGATTATAATTTCCCCGGAGAAAAAAGTATTGCATTGCTTCTTGATCCTGATAAAGCCAGAGGCAACTATCTTCACGATATTTTAAAAGTTGCAGCAGAATGTAAAACTGACTTTATCCTTACCGGAGGAAGCCTTACTTTCAGTAATATCGACGAGCTGATTGATGCAGTCAGAGATCTTTGTTCAATTCCTGTTATTCTTTTTCCCGGGAACCTTCTGCAGCTCAGCCATAAAGCTGATTCCATACTGCTACTTTCACTCATTTCAGGAAGGAATCCCGAACTACTGATCGGTAACCATGTGATTGCTGCACCTTATCTGAAGAATGTCAGAGATAAGCTTATATCAGTGGGATATATTCTGGTAAGCTGTGGCACTAAAACTTCTGTGGAATATATCAGTCAGACTGAAGCTATTCCTTTTGACAAGCCTGATATTGTAATAGCAACTGCCCTGGCAGGTGAAATGCTTGGCCTGCAAATGATATACCTTGAGGCTGGGAGCGGTGCAAATAATCCGGTTCCGGTAAATATAGTCAGAAGCGTAAGGGAAAATATTTCTGTTCCCCTTGCTGTCGGTGGCGGGATCAGAAATAAAAGAGAGGTCGAAGAAATATATAATGCAGGTGCAAACCTGATCATCCTGGGTAATGGTTGCGAATCAAATCCGTCACTTCTTGCCGAAGCATGTAAAATAAGGGATTTATTAAGAAACAAGCCACTTACCTGAACAATTCAAACATAGGCTCCCCTGTGCATGCATTCGGATATGGCACCTTGCATAATGATGACAATGTTGCCGCAATGTCAGTCATATTAACCTTTCTGGTAACTGTTGCCCTGTTGACGGACCAACCATACCAGATCAAAGGAACATGAGAGTCATATTCATAAGGAGAATTATGATTAGTGACATAATCATCTTCCTTTTCAATCCATCCTGAATTAAGCGTTATTATTACGTCTCCTGACCTCTGAGGATTATAGTTATTAATAATCCTCTTAAGATTTCCATTACCGAAATCATTAGCTTCAAAAGCTGAATAAGGATAAGCAGAGGCAATACCGGAAATCTGTACAAGGAATCTTGCGACCTTCTTTTGAACCTCCTCAAGCGGAATCCTTGCATCCTCAATCAGCGTCCTGTTAAGAAAAACCTGCTTTTCAGAATATCCTTTAATCCAGTCACCTTCACCATATACTGCATTAAGATAGCTCCTGAGCAGCTGTAATGCCTGGTTCTGCCTGAAATAACCTGCCGGAATCCGGTTACTTTCAAGTATACCGGGTATTTCAGATATGCCATGCGACGCTGTTACATAAACAAGAAAGTTTCTCTTACCCAAACTGTCATTCAGAAAATTCAGGAGATATGCTATGTCCTGGTCAAGCCTTAACAGTGCATCCGCCATCTCGAATGATGAAGGCCCAAACCTGTGACCAATATAATCCGTTGATGAATAACATATTGATAAATAATCTGTTACATCATCCTTGCCTAATTCTTCTTTTTCAATAAGCCGCATGGCAAAGCTGTTAGTCAGGCTATTTCCGAATGGTGTCTCCCTTAACAATGAAAAATCATGCTTCGAACTGTTTTTACCTTTTGTACTCAGCTTTCTCAGATCATAAGGGAAATAATTGAGTCCGCCAAAACCCGTTTCGTATATATTTGAATCAGGAATGCAATCAGAATAATCCTGTGCAGGTCTCAACAGATTCCAGGGATTATTGAGATATGTGTCGGAATATTTCAGGGCGTTAAAGTCGTTGATCCAAGTCGGAAGAGAATCAGTATAATATGTACTTGACATCCATGTTCCTGAGGTATTATCATACCAGTAAGCACCATCGGCGGCATGACCTGCTGAGAAAATAACAGAACTCTCCTTCAGACCGACAGCAAAAACTTTTGCTTTCTTATTAGTTGCCATCTTAAGTTCATCGGAGAATGTCGACACCTGGAGGTTCACCGGTGAATGAAGGCCCGATTCATAGCTTCCTCCGACAGATTTAACCTCAAGATCTTTTGTGCAGTAAATAAGTTCGTTCTTTAGAGTTAAATACCAGTTGTCGGACGTTATACCGTGGAGAGAGGGTTCTGTGCCTGTTGAAATGGTAGCATGTCCCGGTGCAGATTGTGTCAGTAAATACTGGAAATAAGCATTCTGAAAATAGGTACCCTCGTTTAACAATCTTCTTATTCCGCTTTCTCCCAGCCTGTTCCTGAATTTCTCGAGCTGATCGTATCTTAACTGTTCCACAACAATCCCTATTACCAGCCTGGGTTTTTCAGGCGGAAGATAACCAGCCTGTCCCTGCAGTCGGTTAAAAACAAATACTAACAATAAAATTGAAAGTGCCCTCTTCAACAAAAATTTCCCCTTATTCATATAAATCATGTACTTATATCTCATTATAATTAATAATTCTCCTTAAAATAATTTAAAGGTCCAAAAGTAACTTATTCAGGCAGAGTAGCAAATTTCTGTCTACCTGCGTAAAACTACAAACCGTCCTTTATCTGTAATTTTTGAAGTTGTATTGGTGAATATCACAGTATACACTCCACCGGATAAACCTCTCACATCAATCTCTACCGGGATCCCTTTCATGGCATAAGAATAATAATCTGATATTTTGATTCCCGTCGAATTGAAAATCTTAATATTAATCCTTCCGAATTGCCTTTCAGGGAGAACAGCTTTAATAATTGTCTTTGCCGGATTCGGGTAAAGCACCGGAACCGGGGTTTCTGAAGTATCAACAGAATTGATATCTGAATGCATCTCAACCAGGAGCCCGGTCGACTGACCTTCCACTACTGCAACATTGGTCAGCAGGACATCCTGATAACCAGTAGCGGTGAAGAGCAGATCCCATGTACCCGGGGCAATAAGCCTTACAAAACTACCGGTCAGTGTATCGGAATAAATATGTGAACTGTCCTTATCATGATCTATAACAAATATCCTGGCAGGAACCGGAGCAGAAGTGTGGGCATCTCTCACAAATCCGTGGATGCCGTATAAAGAGTTTTCGAGGTATCCAAGCATCGACCGCCAGTTGTATTCCCATAATGAATTGAGTTGTGCAGCGGGTGTAATGTAATCATAATCCAGTTCAATTGTTACTTCACGGCCATGCAATTCATAAATCACAAAATCCTGTCGTCCCCCATTAATTTTATACCAGTCATATCCGTTAGTAACACCATCGTCCAGGTAAGTCATGTAACCTGAAACAGAATGTTTGTGAACTGTATCAGCATAACTCCTGCTTATGCTGTAAAACCAGTTATCATCAGCATGCAACCTGAACCATCTGTCCCACGGATAATTAACCACCTCGGCACCGGAATGGAAATTGGCAGATAAAATGAATTTATGCCTGCGCATAAAACTTATCATATCATTGTTCTCTTTTTCAAGTATTTTCCCTGGTTCCTCCGGATCAGGAAAATTTCGGTTGAGGTCTTCCCCGTTTGCGTTAAATCTTGTTGGTGAGGTCATTGTATCGCCCGATCCGTAGGTACCATCAGGGTTTGAAAGAGGATTGATCCATATTTCAAGATTATCCACCAGACTTCTTACCCTGGTGCTGAGGGTGTAGTTTTTCAGGAGGTAATCTGCCAGGCGAAGCAGAAGGATAAAACCACCTGTCTCATCCCCATGCATAGTTGACGCATAAAAAACCTCCGGTTCATCTTCATCATTGCCGGCATTATCAGATATCTTAAGAGCAAGGATCAGCTTGCCGTTTATACTGGTTCCTATTGTATCAAGATTACTTAAAGACGGATAATCATCCGCAAATTTTTGCATTATGGAATCATACTGAGTATAAGTTGGATAGGTCTCCCACGCCACGGCCGCCTTTATATCCGATGAATTAACAATACCTTTTGCATCATCCCTTACAATGATTTCATAATCATAATGTTGCGCAATAAACCATTCGACCGTTTTCCGTGATAAAATAATATGTATTCTTTTATCCTCTACCGAAGCAATTGAAAGGTTTCGGGACAGATATTCGGTTTCTTTCCTGCCGGAATAAGCGATTATGACCTCAGCCTGTCCCTTCTGTTTTATAATATCAAGCAACCTGTCATCTGAAATGACATCCTGCGAGAAATTCAACAAATTAAAAAAAGGAAGTGTAAACAATATCAAATGCAGACGTTTGTTCACCATGAACTTAAACGTTGAACCTGATATGAAGGATATCACCATCTTCAACAACATAATTTCTCCCTTCAATATGAAACCTGCCGGCTTCCTTGCATGCATGCTCTGAACCAAGGGTGACAAAGTCGTTATACTTCATTACTTCAGCTCTGATAAATCCTCTTTCAAGGTCGCTATGAATAATCCCTGAAGCCTGAGGAGCCGTCATTCCCTTTTTTATTGTCCAGGCTCTTATCTCTTTTGGTCCAACCGTAAAGAATGTTTGAAGATTCAACAATTTATACGCTGCCCTTACAAGCTTATCAACTCCGGGTTCATCAATCCCTGCATCTTTAAGAAACGCCAGACGGTCCTCTTTATTTTCGAGTTCTGCAATTTCTGCCTCACTGGCGCCTGCTATGATCAGTATTTCATCATCTTTACCCTTGAGGAACTCTTTAACTCTTTCAACATAATTATTTCCCTTAACTGCCGACTTCTCATCCACATTACAGACATACATTACAGGTTTCATAGTCAGGAGAAAAAGGTCATCGACATACTTCTTCTCATCAGCCTTTACTGCAAGGGTCCGTGCATTTTTGAATCCTTCAATATGCTCTTTGTAATGACCCAGCACCTCCAGGCCATGCTCTGCATCTTTATCGCCCGCTTTGACAGCTTTTTTAAGACGATCTATCTTCTTTTCAACGGATTCAAGGTCTTTTACCTGCAGCTCAAGGTCAATAGTTTCTATATCTCTTACAGGATCGACCGAACCCTCGATATGTGGCAGAGCTTCGTTATCAAAACACCTGAGGACATGGATCAGCGCATCTGTATTACGAATATCGGCAAGAAATTTATTACCTACTCCTTCCCCTTTGTTGGATCCTTTTGCCAGTCCGGGAATATCAACAATTTCAACGGTTGTATGAACGATCCTTTCGGTTACCTGATACTTCTCAAGCTCATATAACCGCTGATCCGGGACATGTACCACACCTATATTCGATTTTGTCGCACCGAAAGCAAAAGCACTTGTTTCCCCTTTTGTACTGGAAATACAATTAAAAATAGTTGTTTTGCCGACATTTGTTATCCCGATTATTCCGCATTGAAGAGCCATCAGATTGAAGGTTTCTTTTATGGGTGTAAATTTATCATTATTCCTGATCTTAACCAACCCACGGAAACACTTCAGGGATTTTAATTTTATCAACGTATTAAAAAACGTTTTTTAATACGTTGATATTATATCGGGCTTTATCTTTCTTTTCTTGCTGTTCCACTCCTGTAACAGGGACTGTTAACAAAATGGATTTTAATCCTAAAGCGCGCAAAGTTAAAGTAATGCTTTTCATACCGATTATTATGCTGTCGGGAGGGAGGGGGTGAGGAAGATTATAATTTTTATACTGGTTAGATTTCAAAATTCATTTTTTATTTTAAACCTTTGATTGATATGATCATCAAATAAGAAAATCTGAATTGCAATTGAGTTTAAACAAGCCGGACAGCGACATAACTGAAATCCTTAAGACTAACATTACTAAAGGATTCCGACTTGCGGTTGAGAGATACAGCTCAAAATTGTACTGGCACATCCGCCGGCTGGTAATCCTTCATGAAGATGCCGATGATGTCCTGCAAAACACATTTATAAATGCCTGGAGAAATATCGGCAATTTCAGAAGCGAAAGTTCACTCTATACCTGGCTTTATGCAATTGCAACCAATGAGTCGCTGGCTTTAATAAACAAAAGAAAACGAAATGCTTCCGTCTCACTTGATGATTTAGGAACCTACTTTGCCAATTCCGTTGAAGGTGGCACATGGTTCGACGGTGATGAAGCACAGCTAAAGCTTCAAAATGCGATTTTACAGCTTCCAGAAAAACAACGTGTTGTATTCAACCTCAGATACTTTGATGAGATGACCTATGAAGATATGAGCAAGGTGCTGAAAACTTCAGAAGGAGCGCTGAAGGCTTCATATCATCATGCAGTAAAAAAAATTGAAAAAATATTGGGTGAAAGTTAAACTTTTCCGTTCCTTAACGATCTAAATAAATGATGAGAAATCTTGATGAAATAACGAATAAAAATCCTTTCAAAGTACCGGAAAACTATTTTGAGGAGGTAAACAGGAAGATCATCGCTTCAACTGCCGGCGCTGAAACCAAAGACAGGCAAAAAGGATTATATCGCAGACTGAGGCCAATTCTTGCAGCTGCAGCCTCTGTTGCAGTATTAATTCTTTTAAGTTATGCAGCACTGAAAATATTCCTTCCCTCAGGTAATACCACAAGAATGCCTGAAATAAGCCTCCAGGAATTTTCAGATACATACCTTAATGATATTGATGTTCTTTCTCTGGAAGAAGCTGCTGATCCTGCAGCTTTTTATAATAAAGTACCTGATGTTAGCAATTCGGAAATTATTGATTATCTTATACTTGAAAATATTGATATAAATGAAATATATGAATTATTATAAGCTTTTATTTATGAAAAGAGGAGTGGTTATTTTTCTGATATTGTCATTGTTATCTGTAATGGATTTGCAGGGACAGAATACAAACCTTGAAAGGCTAAATGCATATAAGATTGCATTTTTTACAAAGAAGCTGAATCTTACTTCCAGGGAAGCCGAGATATTCTGGCCGGTATATAATGAATTCCAGGCAAAAAAAAATCAGATCCAGCAGGAAAGAATACAGCTTAACAGGAAATTCATCCAGGAAGCAACTACAATGAGCGATGAGCAGCTCACCGCAGCAGGTGACAAGCTTATAGAACTGGAGGTTCTGGAAGCAGAATTAAGTGTCGCATTACATCAACAATTGAAGGGAATACTTCCTCCGGTAAAGATTTTAAGGCTTTACCAGGCTGAAAATCAGTACAGGCAACAGTTGTTAAATGAATTACAGGAGAGAAGGGAGCAAAGAAATAACCAGCCACTACGATAATTGTCCGATTTCGGGAGAATCAGCCTTTAACTTTAATTTCAGACAAGATATAAGAGTTAAGATCCTTCAGCGATATCTTTTTCTGCTCCCCTGATGACATATTTTTAATTGTCACCTCTTCAGTTTTTATTTCCTCCTCACCGGCAATAATAATATAAGGGATCTTCTTTGCGTCTGCATATGACATCTGTTTCTTAAGCTTCACAGGGTCGGGATAGAGTTCAGCTTTTATGCCGAGCTTCCTTAGTATTCCGAGGATTTTCAAAGCATATTTTGTTTCAGCATCGCCAAAATTCAGCACCAATACTTCTGAGGATGCAGAAGTGATATTGTCAAAGAGAGCCAGTTGATTCATCACATCATATATCCTGTCGGCTCCAAAAGATACGCCAACTCCGGAGACTCCCTCCAACCCGAAAACACCAGTAAGATTATCATATCGCCCACCTCCACAAATACTTCCGATATTCACATCTTTCGACCTGACTTCAATAATTGCACCAGTATAATAGTTCAGCCCGCGTGCCAATGTAAGATCAAGATCAACCCTGCAGTTTAATTGACTGTTTTTAATATAAGTGAAAAGTTCTCTCATTTCATTTATTCCCCTCTTGCCAGTTTCAGATTGAACGAGCATCTCTTCAAGTTTTGACAGCTTATTCCATGTATCACCTTTAAGCTGGATGAAAGGCTGAAGCTTCTTCACTCCTTCTTCAGATATACCTTTATCCCTCAGCTCTTCATTTACAGCTTGAATACCGATTTTCTCAAGTTTATCAATTGCGACAGTAATATCTGTGATCCTGTCAGGTTCTCCAATGAAACAGGCAATACCGGAAAGAATCTTTCTGTTATTGATCCTGATTACAGTAGCAATTTTAAGCCTTTCAAAGATATCATCAATGATCTCAATTAGTTCATATTCATTTAATAATGAATCACTTCCGATTACATCCACATCGCACTGGAAGAATTCCCTGTATCTGCCTTTCTGAGGCCGGTCAGCTCTCCATACAGGCTGTATCTGATATCTTTTAAAAGGAAAGACAATTTCATCACGATGCTGAACAACATAACGGGCGAATGGTACAGTAAGGTCGTACCTCAATCCTTTTTCGCTTAGCTGTGATGAAAGTTTTGACGGCTCCCGTTTTAAAAGATCCTCATTGTCTATCCCGGCAAGGAAATCTCCCGAATTCAGGATCCTGAAAAGTAGCTTATCTCCCTCCTCTCCGTACTTGCCCAGCAGAGTAGTGAGATTTTCCATCGCCGGAGTCTCAATTGGCTGATAACCATACAATTTGAAAACCTGTTTGATAGTATCGAAGATTAAATCCCTTTTCAGCATCTCATCTGTTGAAAAGTCCCTTGTTCCTTTTGGTATGGATGGTCTGGAAGGCATAAACAAGTAAAAAGTTAAAAGTTAAAAGGTAAAAGTATATATTTAAGTCGAAAGTCCATAAAGTTTAAAGTCCTTAAAGCAGAAGAACATTTAAGTCGAAAGTCCATAAAGTTTAAAGTCCTTAAAGCAGAAGAACATATGACTTTATAGACTTTATAAACTTTATAAACTTTATAAACTAATTAATACTTATCCGGTACGAACGTCTGCTCGGTTACCGGAGGTCTTACGTAAGCCACATCGCGTTTCAGTGGTGGCAGTTTAAAAGGCTTTGGAGTAAGGTCTTTATAAGGTATGATTGAAAGAAAATGATCAATAGTGTTTAATCTCGCCCTCTTTTTGTCATCGGCATAGACAACATACCATGGAGATTGTTTTGTATCGGTATAGGAAAACATTTTGTCTTTAGCCATGGAATACTCTACCCATTTATCACGCGATTCAACATCCATAGGACTTATTTTCCAGCGTTTAGTCGGATCTTTTATTCTGTCCTGAAACCTGTTTTCCTGCTCATCATCACTTACTGAGAACCAGTATTTTACAAGTATTATCCCCGATCTGATAAGCATCTTTTCAAACTCAGGACAAGACCGGAGAAATTCCTCATATTCATCATTTGTGCAATATCCCATTACCTTTTCAACACCAGCCCTGTTATACCAGCTCCTGTCTAATAACACTATTTCACCTCCTGCAGGAAGCTCAGTAACATAACGTTGAAAATACCACTGTGATTTCTCTCTCTCAGTTGGTATGCCAAGAGCAACAATCCTGCAAATTCTTGGATTAAGACATCCTGCAATGGTTTTGATGACACCTCCCTTCCCAGCTGCATCCCTGCCTTCAAATATGACAACTACCCTGAGTTTTTTTGCTTTAATCCATTCCTGAAGCTTGACCAGCTCAATTTCAAGCTTTAAAAGTTTTTTTTCATATTCTATCCGTCCAAGCTTCTTCTTCTTTTCAGGTTTATAATCATAATATAAATCTTTCTTTTTGAAAGTTTCAACTTTCATCTTTTTCTCTTTCTTCTGTGCTGCCATGGCGAAAGTATTAAATAAAGAAAGATAATAAAAATCATCAGAATATGAAGTTTTCGGAACAGATTAAATCACATGAACTCACCCCCAACCCTCCCGCTTGCGCGGGAGGGTTGGGGGTGAGTACGTGTAAAGTAAAAAGCAGGCAGGATGGGGAGTTCTACTGGATAAAGGGGATAGACAGCGGATACCTGAATCTTTCACCTTTTGAGGCTTTAACGCTCGCAATAACAATGCAGACAACCTTTAGTGTTCCAAGAAATATAATAATCGGAATGCCTATTAAAAGGAAACATAAGGGGATAGCCAGAACAACATAAAGCAGAACAGAAAGCTGGAAGTTCATTGATGATTTTCCGTTTTCGTTGACCCATTCCGACTCATCTTTTCTCGATAACCAGCAGATCAGCGGACCTATGATACCTCCAAATGGAAAGAAGAAACCGGCAAACGCGGATAAATGGCAAAGCATCGCCCAGTTTCGTTCCGATTCTGATAATTCTCTGATCTCATTCATGACATTCAATATTTTATAAAAAGACGGAATTGTTTCATCAATGCTGCATCAGTCAAATCTGGCAAGGCGTTTCAGATCAGCAGGTAAAAATCCGTTAGGATTGCTCTTGTCAATCGAATGAACATTATAGTAATACATATTGGCATCATCCGTCCCTATCAGCATTTTAAAACAATAACCCTCATTGCGGTCTCCAACAGGACCTACCTTGTGCAATATCACAGTATTCGGTGTCTTGTTTTCAATAGCCTTCACAATTTCATCTTCTGACACTATCTCTAATTTGTTTGAATATATAGCTTTAATCCTTTCAATAGTACCAATATCAGGAACCAGGTCTTCCTGCTTTACCAGGATAGTTTTCTTCATTACGTCAGGTATATTTTCATTATAGTACTTAAGATATTTCCTCCCTGTCTTTGATGGATCCTCCATTATCAGCTGTGCATGTTTTTGCATGAATGAAAGGATAGCACCCAGCTTATAACCGTATTCAAAATCATCCTCTCCGGCGAAAGAGAGAGGAACAGCACAAATCTCAGGCATCTCTCCCAGTTTATTCACATCCTTTCCCTGAAGAAGGTTAATAAAATTAAAAAGGGAGTTTGATTTATCCTTGTCAAAATTAGTTTCAGTAAGCACAATAAATGAATATTCGGGTTTTAACCGTCTGACATTAAAATCTGTAACCTTTATAAATTCGCAGGGAGTAATTTTCCAATATTCCTTCATTGCTGCCCTTATATAAGAGTTATAGGAGGAAAATTGATTATCTTCAAGGACCACACATGTTTTGGAAGCAGCAAATTGTTTTATCTCATCCTTGCTCGGGAATGGCGCCTGTCCGCAAAGTAAAACTGAGCAGAACATGACAGTAACTGCTAAAGATATTTTTTTCATTTCTCCAATTAATTATTTACAGGTAAAAATAATGGATTCTTTTCGTTGAACTTACGTATATAAACAAACATCAAATCTTTCTTTTTCTTCCTGGACAGCTGGACATATTCCTCATACAGTTCACTATCCTTCATAAGCAGTAATTCGGTGTTCTCAACATCAAATTCAAGGACTTTACCACTCTCAAAATCTATAATATACTGCTTAAGTTCATTGCGGGTCATATTTCCCTGCCGGTAAGGTGAATAATAGGATCCGTAAGGAGAGTAGTAACTACCGTATCCATAAGGAGAATATGGTGAATAATAAGAATAGGGATCATAGTAACCATAGGGGGAATTATAATAACGGCTGTCATAAATTGTAATATCAGCCACAAAATGACAAATGCTGCCAATAAATGTGATTCTGTTAAAATTCTCCTGTATCTGAATATATAATATCCCGTTACGTGCATAACCCCAAATCGAATTCTTTTCGATCTCTTGCCTGATACCCATATTATCATAGAAATATATTTTCCCGGATTCAAACAGTTTCTGAAAAAATTCCCTGTCGTTGTAGTCTGTTGAAGTGAGTAACTTGGCTTTTGGTATCGGGCTGTTCAGTTTTACCTGGTCAAAATTAAGGTAGATCCCATCCCTGAATCTGAAATCAGGAGTAAATTTTGCCATTCCTTCCCTGTCCTGTCCTTTCACGGAAAAAAGAGTACATCCGGAAACGACCATGGTAACAAGAATAATTATCCTGAAAAACTTCTTCATAACAATTTCTGATTTACTTGTTAAAAACAAAAATCGTACCGCAAGGCAAATTTAACGCTTTCCTTGAAAGGATGTTAAATTCAGTTAATGTATATTTATTACATATTTTACTTATTTTTACAAAACCTTAAAATTGAGATATGGTTAAGGAAACCGGAAACATCAATAAAAGCGGATTAAATCAATCAATCGGAGAGTATTTTGAAAAAAATACGGGATTAATCAGGATATATTCCTATATATCAATTTCCGGACTGATTATTTCTATTTTATTTATAACCATGGGACTCAGACTTATTGCCGGCATTATTATAATAGCCACTGCATGTCTGATCTTAGTACTCCTGAAAAAGGCGGTATCCTTAGCCGAAACTGCAAGGAATTCCCTGAATGATGTTTCTTCATCAAATGAAAAGAAAGACAACGTAATAACCGATTTCTCCCACAAGATAAGAGAACCTCTCAATAACCTTGTTATTATTACCGATTTGCTGATGGAATCAGGCCTTCAGAAAAAGCAGAAGGAGTTACTGGAGACTTTTGTTGCTTCGACAAAAAACATGGTGACTACTGTTAATGAATTAACAATGCAGTCAGCCGGTAATCTGAGTTTTGAAACCAGAAAGCATATCAGGTTTAACCTGCTTTCAACTATTCAGAATACTATAGAGCTTTACAGTTTGAAAGAAAAAGCCAATATTGATTTTATCCTGAATAAAAAAGAGTTTACCGATTTTGAATGTTTCGGTGATCCAATCGTCCTTAAACAGGTTTTTCTCGACCTGTTTAATACCATTGAGAATCAGAATTCAGAAAGGACTACAAAGGTTACTATTGGTCTCACAAAGGAGAAAGAATCAGGAAATGAAAGCTTAATCGGATTAAGAATACAAACTGATAAAAAAATTGTGCTGATAGATGAAAAAGAACGTGGCCACAGCCTTGCAGCGAGACTTATCTCCTCAGGTAAAGGTACATTCACCCAGGAGTTCGGGGAAAATTATTCAGTACTGAATATCAGTCTTCCATTTACCAGTCCGGTTCCCGAAACAAAACCGTTTATAGCTTCACCAAGGATCGAAGAACTTATTCAGAAAGAAAAAGTTCATAAAGAGTTGAAAGACATTAAAATATTGCTTGTTGAAGATAACCTTATTAACCAGAAGATCACGCTTCTGACGCTTGAACCGCTGGTCAGCAGCATGGATACAGCCAGTAACGGGAAGGAAGCTCTCGATAAATTCGGGACTTCCAGCTTTGACCTCATTCTTATGGATATTCAAATGCCTGTTATGAGCGGGCTTGTCTCTGCTGAAAAGATCAGAGAGCTTGAGGCAAGTACCAATACACATATCCCCATTATTGCTATTACTGCAAATGCCATGCTCGGTGATAAGGAAAAATGTATCTCAGCAGGTATGGATGATTATATCAGCAAACCCTTTCAACCTTCAGCACTTATTGATAAGATAAAGAAATTTATCTAGTAACCGCTTACCAGTGGCCTGAAACCGATAACCATAATATCGTCAATCTGGTCATTTCCGGCCATCCATGTCTTAATATTATCTTCCAGGATCGATTTCTGATCATTCATTGGGAAACTATGAATAGTGGTAAGCAGATACCTGAACCTGCGGTACATGAATTTCTTATTCTCCCTGCCCCCGAACTGATCGACATATCCATCAGAAAAGATGTAAAAAATATCATTTTCCCTGATGTCAAGTTCATGATTTGTATATGAAAGGCCGGCAGGATTCATCCCGATGATAAGCTTATCGCCTTTAATCTCTATAAGACTGTTATCCCTGATAAGATAAAGAGGGAAGAAAGCCCCTGAATATTCAATTTTTTTCCTCTTGAGGTCAATGACACAGAGCCCGATATCCATTCCGTCTCTGATAATTGTTCCGATATTCTTTTCCCTGCTGAAGGTTTTTTCAAGACCTTTATTCATAACAGCAAGAATAAGTGAAGGGGTCTCAATATTATCTTCATTAATGGTTTTTTCAATAATTTCCAGACCAATCATCGACATCAGGGCACCAGGCACACCATGACCTGTACAATCAGCTGCAACAATGAAAATCTTATCCCCCTTTTCTTCTATCCAGTAAAAATCTCCACTTACAATATTCTTTGGCCTGTAAAATATAAAAGAGTCTTTAAAATGCTTCCTGAAATATGCTTCCGAAGGCAGAAGCGCTTCCTGAATCCTTTGAGCATATACCAGACTGTCTGTCATATCCTTGTCTCTCAATTCAAGCTCAACTTTTTGTTTTTCAACATGATCGAGTGCCTTTTCTTTTTCCTTTAAAAGTTTCCGGGCTTTGATCAGGCTTCTGGTCTGCGACATAACCAGCAGATATACAAATGCGATGAGCATGGCACCATAAAGAATAAAACGATAAGGAGAGGCTGAAGAGATTATCAGATTTTCCTCTGAAATCATTATGGGAAATAATTCACCATTGACAATAAATAGAAAACAGTATGTATAAAAATTTCCTTTCATCAGATACTGCAAAAATAGATTATTTATCTGTACCTGTCTCCTGATGGAATTCTAAAAAATATGTTCAGGCTTTTTTGACAATTAATTCATCATCACCTTCACGGATTAGTCCGGAGTTTTTAATTGATGGCGAAGGAATAAAAGGACCGATCCCCAGTGATCCCCATTTCTGATCAATTATATTTATGGTTTCATGAGAGGAACATACAACATTAGGCCATTTGCGGGGAAAGCCACCTGTACGGTATGCTTTTATTGTTCCGTCAATAAAGATAGTATTGTCAAAAATATATTCAATATCTCTTTGCGGATCGGAATTTCCCAGGACCTGCCAGGCTACAGTAAAAAAGTCATTAATGTCAACAGTATTATCAACAGCAAGTATCAATCTGAATATCCCGGTTAATTCTTCTCCTGCGAGCCTCTTTTTACTCTCTTCAATAATCCGGGAATTTTTTAACTGGTCAAAAGCCACAACTAAAACAGGTAACTCATCTGATAAAATATTCATTGCGGAAGCAGGAATATTGATTTTTCCTGCGAAAATGCCGGTGAGATCCCTTATTCCTGGTCTTTTCACAGAAACATTATCGGCTGGGTTTTCCGATTCCTCCTTTAATTTTACAGTACTGTCAATTCCCAGTTTACCTCCAAAAGAAAACTTTTCAGAGGAGTGGTCAAGAACATCAAGCGGTCCCGTACCAAATAGAAGATCTGTTTTGAAACTGGCATTTTCAAAGACATGCCTCAGTAAATCCCTGTAATCTCTGATATTGACATTACCGCTTACAACTACCAGATACTTGGTAAACATCATCTGACCTGCTCCGAATAATGAGCTTAAAACTTTCATTCCCTGTCCGGGATATGTTTTTTTTATTTTAACTATCACAAGGTTATGTGCGATGCCTGCAACAGGCATATGAAAATCTTCAATTTCAGGCTGAAGAGCAAGTTTAAGAGGAGAAAGAAAAATTCTTTCGGTAGCCCTTGTCAGCAAGGCATCTTCCTGTGGAGGAATGCCGACAATAATCGCTGGATAAACTGCTTTCTTAGAATGAGTTATACAAGTAACATGAAATTTGGGATACCAGTCAGCAAGAGAATAGAATCCGGTATGATCTCCAAACGGGCCTTCATATATAAATTCTTCAGAAGGATCAACATATCCTTCTAAAACAATGTCTGCATCAAAAGGAACATACAGTTCATTAGTAATACATTTAACCAGGCTGACCCTTTTTTTTCTCAGAAATCCAGCCAGGATATACTCGCTGATATTCTCTGGCAGAGGTGCCGTTGCTGAATATGTATAAACGGGATCACCACCCAGAACAACTGAGACAGGCATTTTCCCACCATATTTTTTCCATGCTTCAAAATGATTAGCACCTGTTTTATGGCGCTGCCAGTGCATAGCAGTAGTGTTTTTACCGAGGATCTGCATCCTGTACATTCCGACATTGGTATTGCCGGAGACAGGATCTACGGTATGTACCATAGGCAGGGTAATAAAACGTCCGCCATCATAAGGCCAGCATTTTAGAACAGGAAGAATATCAAGATCAGGATTTCTGTATATGACCTGCTGGCAGATACCTTTTCTCCCGGTTCGTGATGGCAGAAATCCTGTAAGCCTGGCCAGATCCGGCAGAGATAACAGCTTTTTAAATAGGGTTCCGTGTGATGATAAAAGATTATTAAACAATGATAAAATTTCCTCTTCTAATTCTCCAGTATCTTCCCTGCCAATTGCCATTGCCATCCGTTTATCTGATCCAAAAGCATTAATAAGCACAGGGAAATTGGTACCTGTATTTTCAAAAAGTAAGGCTTTCCCGCCGTTTTTAGTTACACGGTCGGTTATTTCAGCAATCTCAAGTACCGGATTAACAAATGGTTTAATACGATGGAGTTCTCCATGTTTTTCAAGGTCAGCAATATAACCTGTCAATCCTGAATAGGCCATTTTCAACAACAAATTGAAACTTAAAGATATTTAATATGGTGATATCAGCAGCAGCTTTGGAGCAAAAAGGAAAGAAGAGGTACCATATAAAAACAATAATGGGAACTATTCACAAGGATTAGTTCCCATCCACCGTTTGCAACCGAAGCCGCATACGGCGTCGGGCTACTGTTATTCTGACCGGCTGCATTCCAGGTCTTACGATCTGTTCCTGCAACCCAAGGCTTTCCGGTTTTGCCTGTTACAGCAGAACCTTCCAGCTGTCCTTTTGTCCCGCCGAAGCAGGATTTCCTGGACGAAGCGTCAGTCAGGCGCTGATGCGCATTTCCCGAAGGATTTGGCATCAGTTTCAGATTATTCCGGGCCGAAGCCCTTCCTTTTCTGAAGCCCTGTAACTCAGTCGCTAAAAGAACGTTTCCGAATTTCGGTGACCTACTGAACATCCGGGACCGGGGTCCTTTCGTTCATACTTCGGCTCTCTTGATGCGCAGACCCGAAGGTCTGATTGAATCGGATCCAGTCTCAGTTAAGTAACCTTTTCCGTTTCCACATCGTTCGAGCAGTCTTTTATCGCTCACCCGATAGATCAAATATAACTTAAGAATATTAAAAAACCATACAGGCAGGTTCATAGTTGTAAACCCAGTTTTAACAAAAGTTATCAACAATTGTTAATAACGTCGGAGAGCCTCAGCAGATGACGATATCCCTCTCCTATTTCTTATATCCGTACACAGCAAGGTCACCAAGCATTTCTTCTATCCTGAGAAGCTGATTGTACTTGGCCATCCGGTCAGTGCGGCTGCATGAGCCGGTTTTAATCTGACCTGAATTTGTAGCAACTGCTATATCTGCTATTGTCGAATCTTCGGTTTCACCTGAGCGGTGTGATGTAACTGACGTAAAACCTGCCCTGTGAGCCATTTCGATCGCGTTGAGAGTCTCAGTAAGGGTACCAATCTGATTTACTTTAATAAGTATGGAATTGGCACATCCCATTTCAATACCTTTCTTAAGATAATCAACATTGGTTACAAAGACATCATCGCCAACCACCTGGCATTTCTTACCAATCCTTTCGGTCAGCATTTTCCATCCATCCCAGTCGTTTTCTGCCATACCATCCTCGATTGAATCGATAGGATATTTGCTTATAAGCTTTTCAAAATAATCAACCTGCTCTTTTGAGGTTTTTCTTGCTCCTTTTGGTCCTTCAAATTTTGCATAATTATACATGCCATCCTCATAAAATGCAGAAGCGGCCGGATCAAGTGCAATGGTAACATCAACACCTGGTTTGTATCCGGCTGCAGAAATTGCCTTTAGTATTGTATCAAGAACATCTTCTGTTCCTTTAAGAGTTGGAGCGAATCCACCTTCGTCACCAACAGCAGTACTTAATCCGCGCCCTTTAAGGACTTTTTTAAGTGAATGAAATACTTCTGCTCCCATCCTCAGGCCTTCCCTGAATGAAGGTGCTCCTACAGGCCTTATCATGAATTCCTGGAAAGCAATTGGGGCATCTGAATGTGAACCACCATTAATAATATTCATCATTGGGATCGGCAGAGTGACTGCATTTACTCCACCGATATAGCGAAACAAAGGCAATCCATGAAGAGTAGCTGCTGCTTTGGCAACGGCCAGAGATACACCAAGAATTGCATTGGCTCCCAGATTACTCTTCGTTTTAGTACCATCCAGCTCAATCATTTTCCGGTCAACGCCGATCTGATCAGTGACATCCATTCCTATTATCTCTTCGGCAATAACATTATTAACATTATGGACAGCTTTGAGAACTCCTTTGCCCAGGTAGCGATTTTTATCACCATCTCTTAATTCAAGAGCTTCATTTTCGCCGGTTGAGGCACCGGATGGCACTGCTGCCCTTCCAAAATAACCACTGGATGTCGTTACATCTACTTCAATTGTCGGATTGCCGCGGGAATCAAGAATCTCACGAGCATGAACACTAACTATTTGACCCATAGGATTTTAATTTTTTATTAAACAATTGTGCAATATACAAAAAAAGGGATAATGACTGTAACGACTTACCCCTTTAAGTTCAAAATATTTATGCAAATTATTCTTTCCCTTCTTTTTCTGGTTCTCCTGTCGTTTCCTCAGGTTCAACATCAGGCTTTTTAGTTTTTTCAGCAGCGGTCTTAGTAGTTTTACCGGCATCTGTTCCCTCAGCTTTCTTCTTTGGTGATCTTCTTCTTCTTGCTGTTTTGGTTTTTGCAGCTTCACCACCCAGCATAACCTGGTTGTAATCGACAAGTTCAAGGATACACATTTCTGCATTATCACCAATCCTGTTACCGGTCTTTAAAATACGGGTGTACCCACCAGGCCTCTCGGCAATTTTCGGTGAGATCTCCCTGAATAGTTCTGCTGTCGCAGATTTATCTTTAAGATAACTGAAGACAGTTCTTCTTGAGTGCGTGGAATCTTCCTTCGATTTAGTAATGAGAGGCTCAACGTATGATTTTAAAGCTTTGGCTTTGGCAACAGTAGTAGTAATCCTTTTATGAAGGATAAGCGAAGTAGCCATGTTTGCAAGCATCGACTTTCTGTGCGAACTCGTTCTTCCCAAATGATTGATAACTCTTTGATGTCGCATTTGTGTATCTCCTTAGCAGTTTCTAATTAATCTTTCTCTAATTTATATTTGCTTACATCCATGCCAAACGAAAGGCTCATGGATTCCAGCAATTCATCCAGCTCGGTAAGCGATTTCTTGCCAAAGTTCCTGAATTTAAGCAGATCGTTCTTGTTGAACTTGACAAGATCGCCAAGTGTTTCTACTTCTGCTGCTTTAAGGCAGTTAAGTGCCCTGACTGACAGATCCAGGTCTATCAGCTTTGTTTTGAGCAATTGCCTCATATGCAGAACCTCCTCATCAAATTCCTCATTGGCCAGCTTATCATCAGAGTCCAGGGTAATCTTTTCATCGGAGAAAAGCATAAAGTGATAAATAAGAATTTTGGCTGCCTCCTTGAGTGCATCTTTAGGATAAACAGATCCGTCAGTTTCAATCTCAAAAAGAAGTTTCTCATAGTCAGTTTTCTGCTCAACGCGATAGTTTTCAACTGAATATTTTACATTCCGGACAGGGGTAAAAATTGAATCAATTGCAATAATGCCAAACTCACTGTCAACAGGTTCATTTTCTTCCGCAGGCACATAACCTCTTCCTTTGCTTATTGTAAGTTCAATCTGAATCTTAACATCAGATTCCATTCGGAAAATAACCAGATCTGGATTAAGCACCTCGAAGCTGCTGAGGGCATTGTTCAGATTAGCTGCCTTGAATGTTTCCTGATTGTGGATTTTGATCGTGATTTTTTCATGATCAACATCATCAACCGTTCTTTTAAAACGGACCTGTTTCAGGTTCAGGATAATTTCAGTCACATCCTCCATAACAACTGGGATGGTAGAGAACTCATGGTCGATACCTTCGATCTTAACTGTTGTGATGGCAAAACCTTCAAGCGACGAGAGAAGGATTCTCCTCAGCGCATTGCCTACAGTAATACCATAGCCAGGTTCAAGCGGACGGAATTCAAATTTTCCGATCTTGTCATCCGCTTCCAGCATTATTACTTTATCAGGCTTCTGGAATGATAAAATGGGCATAGAATTATTCTTATATTATTACTTTGAATACAATTCAACTATCAGTTGTTCTTTTATATCTTCCGGAATATCTGTGCGTTCAGGCACATTCATAAATTTACCAGCCATTTGAGCCTCATCCCACTCCAGCCATGAAAGCTTTGAACCCTTCCGTGTAGTAATTGAATCTATAATTGATTCAAGTGATTTAGATTTTTCACGAACTCCGATGATATCTCCGGGTCTGAGCTGAAATGATGGAATATTAACAACTTCTCCGTTCACTGTAATATGACGATGAGAGACCAGCTGACGTGCACTTGCCCTGGTTGGTGCAACACCAAGACGATAGACAACATTATCGAGACGGGCTTCAAGAAGCTGGAGAAGCATCTCCCCAGTAACACCTTTGCTCCTTGATGCTTTTTCGAAGGTATTGCGGAATTGTCGCTCCAGTACACCATAGGTATATTTAGCTTTCTGCTTTTCCCTGAGCTGAACCCCGTATTCCGAAGTCTTCTTCCTCTTTTTGTTCATTCCGTGCTGCCCGGGAGGGAAATTTTTTCTATCCAGGTGCTTATCTGGTCCGAAAATAGGATCACCAAATTTTCTTGCGATTCTTGATTTTGGGCCGGTATATCTTGCCATTGTCCTTTAATATTTATATTATATCAGATAATTAATCAATTTAAATACTATTATACTCTTCTTCTCCCCGGAGCACGGCAGCCATTATGTGGCATCGGAGTTACATCAATTATTTCAGTGACTTCAATACCAACATTGCTGATGGTTCTGATTGCTGATTCACGACCTGATCCCGGGCCTTTAACAAAAACCTTTACCTTTCTTAAACCAAGGTCATAAGCTATTTTACCACATTCTTCCGATGCCATCTGCGCAGCATACGGAGTGTTTTTCTTGGAACCCTTGAATCCCATCTTCCCTGCAGAAGCCCACGAAATAACCTGACCAGAATTATTTGTCAGTGAAACGATAATATTATTAAATGATGAATGAACATGCGCCTGGCCTGACGGTTCAACCTTTACAATCCTCTTTTTTAATGCTCCAGTCTTCTTTGCCATTGTCTATTTATTTAGTAGCTTTCTTCTTGTTTGCAACAGTTTTTTTTCTGCCCTTCCGTGTCCTGGCGTTATTCTTTGTGCTCTGGCCTCTTACAGGCAAACCAATTCTGTGACGGACTCCGCGGTAACATCCAATATCCATAAGTCTTTTTATATTCATCTGAGTTTCTGACCGAAGTTCACCCTCAAGCTTAAAGTTATCATTAAGAATCCGGCGGATGTTATTTATCTGCTCATCAGTCCATTCCTGAACCTTTGTATTCCTGTCAACACCAGCTTCATCGAGTACTTTTTGTGCTGTGCTCCTGCCAACTCCGTAAATATAAGTCAGGCCAATTTCGCCTCTTTTATGTCTGGGTAAGTCTACCCCTATAATTCTTGCCATATATTACTTTTCTTAAATAAGTTGCAAAATTAGTTAAAATTATCCCTGCCTCTGTTTAAACTTGGGATTTTTCTTACTAATAACGTAAAGACGCCCTTTTCTTCTGACGATTTTACAGTCAGCGCTGCGCTTTTTTATGGATGCTCTTACTTTCATTATTTAAATATTTCTTATTTATACCTGAATGTTATTCTTCCTTTTGTAAGATCGTATGGTGACATTTCCACCTTTACTTTGTCACCAGGCAGAATCTTAATATAATGCATTCTAATTTTCCCCGAGATGTGCGCGGTTATGATATGCCCATTTTCAAGCTCCGCCCTGAACATAGCATTGGAAAGAGCTTCAATAATTGTACCGTCTTGCTCAATTGATGGTTGTTTGGCCATACGATTACATTTTACTTAAAACTTCTTCAATAAATTTAAACGTTGTTAAAACGTCTGCTTTTCCTTTATTTACTGCAACGGCATATTCAAAATGTGCCGAAGGTTTTCCATCAGCGGTCTTAATAGTCCACCCGTCTCTCATCTGCATTGTCTCTCTCCTGCCCATATTTATCATTGGTTCTATGCAGATCACCAGTCCTTTTTCCATTTTCGGGCCTGCTCCTTTTTTACCATAGTTTGGCACCTCTGGAGGTTCGTGTAATTTTGTTCCGATACCATGCCCCACAAGTTCCCTCACTACTGAAAATCCACCGCTTTCAGCTTTGGTCTGTACCGCATATGAAATATCACCAACACGGTTTCCGGCAACAGCAGCATTAACGCCCTCTTCGAGCGATGCTTTGGTGTAATCCAGAAGACACCGGACTTCTTCTGCTATCTCTCCCACAGGAAAAGTATAAGCACTGTCCCCATACCATCCGTTGAGAATTACTCCACAATCAATTGATATTATATCTCCTTCCTTGAGAGTATAATCAGACGGGATACCGTGAACCACTTCATCGTTGACAGATGTACAGAGGGTTTTAGGAAAACCACCATATCCCTTGAATGCCGGGATTGCTCCGTTATCATGGATAAACGTCTCAGCAATTTTATCGAGATAAAGTGTGGTAATACCGGGTTTTATAAATGCTGCAACCTCCGCAAGTGTTCTCGACACCAGGATATTGCTCTCTTTTAACAACCCGACCTCTTCATCAGTTTTTAAATACAACATCAAAGAACGTAAAACTATTTAAATTGAGGTGACAGCACCAGACCTGCCCTTGACACGGCCCGACTTCATCAGACCATCATAATGTCGCATCAGCAGGTGACTTTCAATCTGTTGCAGAGTATCAAGAACAACTCCGACAAGGATTAAAAGGGTTGTTCCCCCATAAAATTGTGCAAACTGAGGTGTTATATGGGCTAGAACCGCAATAGAAGGCAGAATGGCAATTATTGCCAGGAATATTGAACCTGGTAATGTGATCCTTGACATTATTGTATCAAAGAATTCCACTGTTTTCCTGCCAGGTTTAATCCCGGGAATAAATCCTCCGTTTTTCTTCATATCTTCTGCCATCTGAACAGGATTGATGGTAATGGCTGTGTAAAAATATGTGAACAGAACTATCATAAGACCCATCACCAGATTGTACCAGAATCCATACATATTTTGCATTGCAATAACGAATCCCGATCCGGAACTTGCATATTTTGTGAAGATAAGCGGGATCATCATAATCGCCTGGGCAAAAATTATAGGCATAACTCCTGCTGCATTGACCTTAAGAGGAATATATTGCCTTACTCCGCCATATTGTTTATTTCCGACAATCCTTCTGGCATACTGAACAGGAACCCGTCTTGTGCCCTGTACTATAAGTATTGTGCACAGCACAACTACAAATAATAATACTATCTCGATTATAAGGGCAATTGCTCCGCCAGTTCCATTCATTCTTGTTCCAAATTCAAAGATAAAGTTTGCAGGCAACCTGGCAACTATACCTATCATTATTATCAGGGAAATCCCATTCCCGATACCCTTATCTGTAATCTTTTCACCGAGCCACATGACAAATATAGTCCCCGCTGTAAGAATGATCACTGAAGAGACCTTAAAGAAGTACCCTGTCAGAACAAATGCTGAAGGATCAAGTGTTGCATTAAGGTTCACAAGGTAAGTGGGAGCCTGAAGAATAAGGATACCTACTGTCAGGTATCTTGTATACTGATTCATTTTCCGTCTTCCGCTTTCTCCCTCTTTCTGCAATTTCTGGAAATAAGGGAACACTATCCCAAGAAGCTGAACAACAATGGAAGCCGAAATATAAGGCATTATTCCAAGGGCAAATATTGAGGCCTGGGAGAATGCGCCCCCGGAGAACATATCAAGCAAACCCATAATACCGGAAGATGTCTGATCTCTTAGGTTCCCCAGCTGGGAAGGATCAATACCAGGAAGTGTAATATACTTTCCAAGTCTGTATAACGCAATGATTGCCAACGTATATAGCAACCTTACCCGAAGATCTTCTATCTTGAAAATGTTTTTTATGGTCTGAATCAGTCTCATGAAATTAAAGTTTTACTATGGTTCCCTGTTTGGCTTCAATAGCTGCAATAGCCGATTTGCTGAAAGCGTGGGCATGAACTTCAAGTTTCTTCTCGAGAGTACCTTTTCCCAGAATTTTTACCAGTGTATTCTTGGAAATCAGTCCTGCTTTTACAAGCACCTCTATATCAATCTTTTCAAGCTTATTTTTATCAGCAAGGTTCTGAAGCATACCAATATTAATTCCTTTATATTCCCTGCGGTTAATATTCTTGAAACCATATTTCGGAACACGTCTCTGGAGAGGCATCTGTCCTCCTTCAAATCCTATTTTCTTGCTATAACCTGATCTGGATTTAGCTCCTTTATGTCCCCTTGTCGATGTTCCTCCTCTTCCTGAACCTTGACCGCGACCCAGACGCTTGTTCTTTTTTACTGATCCTTTAGCAGGTTTTAAGTTACTCAAATCCATAACCTTTAATATATAAATATGGTTAATACCTTAAATATTTTCAATTTTAACAAGGTGCCTGATCTTTTCCACCATTCCCAGAATCTGTGGGGTGGCTTCATGTTCAACACTGTGGTTTAATTTCCGGATACCAAGAGCTTCAAGAGTTCTTTTTTGTCTTGGGGGTCTGCCGTTTTTGCTTTTCACCTGTGTAATGCGAATTTTTGCCATTTCAATGCGTTTTATTAACCGTTAAAAACTTTTTCCATTGACACGCCCCTGTGCTCCGCTATTGTAAAAGGATCACGCATTTCGAGAAGAGCAGCAAAAGTCGCTTTCACAAGATTATGAGGGTTTGAAGAGCCTTTTGATTTGGCAAGCACATTCTTTACACCTACACTCTCAAGAACAGCACGCATAGCACCCCCTGCTTTTACTCCAGTACCTTCAGAAGCAGGCTTTATAAGGATTTTTGCGCCACCAAATTTGGCAACCTGTTCGTGAGGTATTGTACCATTTATCAACGGTACTTTTATCAGGTTCTTCTTTGCATCTTCGATACCCTTTGCGATAGCTGTAGTTACTTCATTGGCTTTACCCAGACCATGGCCAACTATTCCATCTTCATTTCCAACAACCACAATAGCTGAGAAACTAAATGTACGTCCTCCTTTTGTTACCTTGGTAACTCTCTGGATACTGACCAGTCTGTCTTTCAATTCCAGATCGCTGGTTTTAACTTTCCTTATACCTTCTGCCATAATTTAGAATTTTAATCCTCCCTCGCGGGCTGCATCAGCCAATGATTTTACTCTGCCATGATATTTATATCCGCTTCTGTCGAATACCACTTTCTCTATACCTTTCCCCTTGCATTTTGAAGCCAGGAGCTTTCCGACAAGCTTAGCCTGTTCGGTTTTCTTAATGGTTGTATTTGCAGCGATATCCTTTTCTTTTGATGAAGCCGATAAAAGAGTGACCCTGTTCAGGTCATCAACAACCTGAACATAAATCTGTTTATTGCTACGGTATACTGCTAACCTTGGTAGTTCTGCAGTCCCGTGTAATTTTTTACGGATCCTCATCTTTATCCTTTTCCTTCTTTCCAACTTAGTTAAGGCCATCTTATTAAACATTTACTATTTTAAACACTTGCAGATTTTCCAGCCTTCCTTCTGAGCTGTTCTCCTACAAACTTAATCCCTTTGCCTTTATAAGGTTCCGGGGGCCGGAGCGACCTTATTTTTGCAGCTACATGCCCGATAAGCTGTTTATCGATGCTGGTCAGGGTAATAACAGGATTGCTCCTCCTCTCGGTTTTTGTTTCAATTTTAACCTCATTCGGGAGCTGAATAATAATATCGTGAGAATAGCCAAGGCTCATTCCCAGTTGTTGACCTTTAGCTTCGGCACGATATCCAACTCCAACAAGCTCAAGCTCCTTTTTGTACCCCTGAGAAACACCGGTGACCATATTGGCGATAAGCGCCCGGTAAAGACCATGTAACGATTTATGATTTTTCGATTCCGTTGGTCTTGTTAAAATAACCTCGTTATCCACTACTTCAACCTTCAGGTCTTTGTCAATAACTTGATCTAATTCTCCCAAAGGTCCCTTCACACTTACCACATTAGCATCGCTGACACTTACAGTAACGCCCTTAGGCAGGTTTACAGGCAATTTTCCTATTCGTGACATTAAGCTTCCTCCTGATTAATAAACATAACATAATACTTCACCACCTATTTTTTCTTTTTTTGCCTCTTTATCGGTCATCAATCCTTTTGAGGTTGAAATAATTGCAATTCCCAGACCGTTCAGGACCCTGGGTAAATCATCAACTCCTGCATAATGCCTGAGACCGGGGCGGCTGATTCTCTGTAATTCTTTTATTGCAGGTTTTTTGCTCCTGGGATTATATTTCAAAGCAATCTTTAAAATTCCCTGTGGATTTTCACCATCAATAACCTTATAGCTAAGAATATACCCTTTTTCAAAAAGAATTCTTGCAATCTCCTTCTTGAGATTTGATGCTGGTGCCTCTACAACCTTATGACCGGCCAAAATGGCATTTCTTATTCTGGTCAGTAAATCTGCAATTGGATCCGTCATCTTTAATTATTTAATATAGTTTATATTCATTCCTTTATTACCAGCTGGCTTTTTTTACACCCGGTATGAGCCCGAATGATGCCATCTCCCTGAAAGTAATCCTGCTGATTCCGAATTGTCTCATATAACCTCTCGAACGGCCTGTTATCTTGCATCGGTTCCTCATCCTGTTAGGATTAGAATTTCGCGGCAGGCGGCTTAATCCGACGTAATTACCTTCGGCCTTCAGCTGAGCTCTTTTCGCAGCATATTTCTGTACCAGTCTTGCGCGTTTTACTTCACGGGCTTTCATTGATTCCTTAGCCATATTTTCAGTTTTTAGATGTTTTGAAGGGTAAACCAAAGTTCCTCAGCAGGGCAAGAGCCTCTTCGTCGGTCTTTGCGGACGTAACAAATGTAACCTGAAAACCCATAATCTTTGCAACCTTATCGAGGTCGATCTCAGGGAAGATAATCTGCTCCGTAATTCCCAGGGTATAATTGCCCCGACCGTCGAGTTTGGCGTTTATCCCTTTAAAGTCGCGTATACGCGGAAGTGCAACACATATAAGTCTTTCAAGAAACTCATACATCCTCTCTTTACGTAAGGTGACCATTATGCCTATCGGCATATTTTTTCTCAGTTTGAAGTTCGAAATATCTTTTGATGAGTAAGTAAGAACAGCCTTCTGACCTGCGATATCTGTTAATTCCTTAACACCGAATTCAAGCAGTTTCTTATCAGCAATAGCTTGCCCAACACCCTGATTAAGAACTATTTTCTTCAACTTTGGGACCTGCATTACGGTTTTGTAACCGAATTCCTTCATTAATGCAGGAACGATCTCATCATTAAACTTGGTTTTTAGCGCAGGTACATACATTACTTGATCTCCTCTTCTGATTTTTTAGAATAACGCACTAATTTATTTTTTTCATTAAGTCTCTTTCCTATACGCGTAGGTTTACCGGATGTCGGATCAATAAGCATCAGATTTGATAAATGGATTGGTGCTTCTTTTTTCATAATTCCTCCCTGCGGAGCTTTTGCGTTAGGTTTGGTATGCTTTGATACCATATTAACTCCTTCTACAATAGCCCTGTTCTTATTCCTGTCAACTTCAAGAACCCTTCCTTTCTGTCCTTTTGATTCACCGGTTATTACCATAACCGTATCTCCTTTTTTAATATGTATCCTTTTTTGCATTGTTGTGTATTTATCTTTTACAACACTTCAGGTGCTAACGAAACGATCTTCATGTACTTGTCGCGGAGTTCCCTTGCTACCGGGCCGAAAATACGCGTACCCCTGACTTCATCAAGATTAGTTAGCAGCACAACTGCATTATCATCAAATCTTATATACGAACCGTCGGGACGACGGATTTCCTTCCTGGTTCTGACAACAACAGCTTTACTTACTGTGCCTTTTTTTGCTTCACCCGAGGGAAGTGCGGATTTAACACTCACAACAATCTGGTCACCTACAGTTGCATATCTTTTTTTGCTGCCACCCAGAACCCGGATACATAATACCTCTTTGGCGCCCGAGTTATCGGCTACTGCCAGTCTGCTTTCCTGCTGTATCATAATTACTTGGCTCTTTCGATTATTTCAATTAATCTCCAGGTTTTATTTTTGCTCAGAGGCCTGGTCTCTGAAATTCGTACTGTATCACCGATATTGCATGAATTCTCTTCATCGTGCGCCATCAGTTTTTTTGTTTTATTGATAAACTTACCGTAAATAGGATGCTTTACTTTCCTTTTGACGGCAACGACGATGGATTTGTCCATTTTATTACTGACAACAACCCCGATACGTTCTTTTCTAAGATTTCTTTCCATTGCTGATATCTGGCTATTTAGATTCCTGTTGTAATTCTCTTGAGTGTAACTCGGTAAGCAGACGTGCAATTGTAATCTTTGTCTGTTTTAGCTTTTGCGGATTATCAAGCGGAGTAATTGCATGGTTAAGCTTCATGCGAACGAGCATGGTCCTCTCGGTGTCGATACGTTCGAGAAGGTCGGGAGTGCTTAATTCTCTTATTTCTGGAGTTTTCATCTTTTTAATTTTTCATTACTCTACGTAATCGCGTCTTACTACGAATTTTGTTGCTATTGGCAGCTTCTGTGCTCCGAGACGGAGAGCTTCTTTCGCTACTATATAAGGAACTCCTTCGGCTTCAAGTAATATCCTGCCCGGAGTAACCGGAACAACAAAACCTTCCGGAGCTCCTTTTCCTTTACCCATACGGACTTCTGCAGGTTTCTTTGTAATAGGTTTATCAGGGAATACCCTTATCCAGAGCTGCCCTTCACGTTTCATATGACGTGTAACAGCCTGACGAGCTGCTTCGATCTGCCTTCCGGTAATCCAGGATTGCTCAAGCGCTTTGATACCAAATGACCCGAATGCCAGCTCAGTGCCTCTCTGGGCATTGCCTTTCATCTTTCCCTTCTGGACTCTCCTGTATTTGGACCTTTTTGGTTGTAACATTATTTAATGATTTGAAATTATTTTCTTGTAATTCCTTATTTCTTTGCTTTCCTCTTCATGCTTTTGCTTTTAGCATTCCTGGCTCCGATGTTAGGGCTAAGGTCTCTCTTGCCATATACTTCACCGTTACATATCCATACTTTGATGCCTATAAGTCCAACCTTTGTATGAGCCTCACCCAGTGCATAATCGATATCTGCCCGGAATGTATGGAGAGGTATACGCCCTTCCTTATATGTTTCAGTTCTTGCCATTTCTGCTCCACCAAGACGACCTGAAACCACGATTTTTATCCCTTCAGCTCCCATGCGCATTGTGGAAGCAATCGCCATTTTAATTGCCCGGCGGTAAGAGATCTTGCCTTCAATCTGACGGGCAACATTATTTCCGACTATGTTTGCATCCAGCTCGGGGCGCTTGACTTCAAATATATTTATCTGAACCTCTTTCCTGGTAATCTTCTTAAGTTCTTCCTTGAGCTTGTCGACTTCCTGTCCTCCTTTGCCGATAATGATCCCCGGACGTGCAGTATTAACAGTTACTGTTATCAGTTTAAGAGTTCTCTCAATAATTATTTTTGAGATACTTGCTTTTGCAAGCCTGGCATTCAGGTATTCCCTGATCTTTGTATCTTCAACCAGTTTACCGGAAAAGTCTTTTCCGCCGTACCAGTTTGAATCCCAGCCTTTGATTATACCTAATCTGTTACCTATCGGATTTACTTTTTGTCCCATTTATTTTATTTTGTTGTTTCTTCAACTTCTTTATTTTTACTGTCAAGCACAAGGGTTACATGGTTTGATCTTTTTCTTAACCTGTAAGCTCTGCCCTGAGGGGCTGTTTGAAGTCTTTTCATCATCCGTCCACCATCAACATGAATGTTTTTCACATAGAGGTTGCTTTCTTCAACCCTGACACCTTCATTCTTTGCCTGCCAGTTTGCTATAGCTGAAAGTAAAAGTTTTTCCAGCCGCCGTGATGCTTCCTGGGAACTGTACTTAAGTATATCAAGTGCTTTGTTAACATCCTTTCCACTTATCAGATCAGTGACAAGTCTCATCTTTCGCGGAGAGGTAGGACAGTTTCTGAGAATTGCCTGATACCTGCTTTTTGAGGCCTCTTTTCTCTTTTCAGCTGTATTTCTTTTTCTTGCACCCATTTATATTAGTTTTTCAATGTTACATTACAGGTTATTTGTTACCGGAGTGGCCTCTGAAAGTACGTGTTGGCGCAAATTCCCCAAGCTTATGACCTACCATATTCTCAGTAATGTAAACAGGGATAAATTTGTTCCCGTTATGAACTGCAATGGTATGTCCTACAAAGTCAGGTGAGATAACGGATCTTCTTGACCATGTCTTAACCACTGATTTCTTCTGCCCCTCATTCATCTCAAGAATTCTCTTCTCAAGTTTAAAGTCAATAAAAGGGCCTTTCTTTATGGATCTGCTCATGATAAATCAGTTATTTTTTCCTTCTTTCAATAATAAATTTTGCAGAATACTTCTTCTTGTCCCTGGTCTTAAAGCCTTTTGCAGGAATACCTCTGCGCGATCTCGGATGTCCGCCGGAAGCTTTTCCTTCACCGCCACCCATAGGGTGATCTACAGGGTTCATAGCAACACCCCTGACTCTTGGACGACGCCCCTGCCACCGTGAACGTCCGGCTTTCCCGGATTTTTCAAGGTTATGATCGGGGTTGGAAACTGTTCCTATTGTAGCGCGGCAGCTGGTAAGGACCAACCTTGTCTCGCCTGAAGGAAGCTTTATGGTTGCATATTTACCTTCACGGGCTGACAGCTGTGCATAGGTTCCTGCACTCCTGGCCAGAGCTCCGCCTTTCCCCGGCTTCAGCTCAATGTTGTGAACAATAGTACCTAGTGGTATATCATTTAGAAACATATTATTCCCAACCTCAGGTGAAGCATTTTTCCCTGACATTATTTTTTGTCCCACCTGAAGACCTAAAGGAGCAACAATATATCTTTTCTCACCATCCTTATAAACAACCAGTGCAATTCTCGATGAACGGTTAGGGTCGTATTCGATCGTTTTTACTGTTGCCTGTATCCCGTCTTTATCACGCAGGAAATCAATTATTCTGTACATCCTCTTATGACCGCCTCCGATGTATCTCATGGTCTGTTTGCCGTTAACATTCCTTCCTCCGGTTTTTCTTTGCGGTCGGAGGAGGGATTTCTCCGGCATAGTGCTTGTGATATTGTCAAAAGCACTGATTATCTTGTGTCTCTGACCTGGTGTTACAGGTTTGATCTTTCTGACTGCCATCCTGGTTTAAATATTGCTATAGAAATCTATTTTGTTTCCTTCGGCAAGAGTGATCACTGCCTTTTTAGTAGCAGCTGCCTTTCCTGTCAGAAGGCCTGATTTTGTATTACGGGTTTTTATTTTCCCGCCATATCGCATCGTATTTACCGATACAACTGTAACGCCGTACAATTCTTCAACGGCTTTCTTAATTTGTAACTTATTTGCGTTTTTAGCAACGAGAAAACCGAAGCGGTTAAATTTATCGCCCTGGTGTGTCATCTTTTCCGTTACAATCGGTTTAAGTAAAATATTCATCACTCAAAGTTTACTAGTTTTCAAATGTTGCCTGTAAAACGTCAACTGCACTCTCAACAAGGACTAAAGTTGAAGCCTTCATTATTTCGTATGTATTTAATTCATTGGCAGTTACAACTTCAACCCCTTGTACATTTCGGGATGACAAATATATATTATTATTTTGTTCCGGTAAAACAAACAGTAATTTTTTATTTGCGATATTCAGGTTATCTCCCATTTTGATCATCTCCTTTGTTTTCGGAGCTTCGAAAGAGAAATCTTCCAGAATAATAATGTTGTTCGATGAAGCTTTATAGGAAAGGGCCGATTTTCTTGCCAGTTCCTTCACTTTCTTATTAAGCTTGAAGCCGTAATACTTTGGTTTCGGGCCAAATACGCGACCTCCTCCTCTGAATAACGGATTTTTTATACTACCCGCACGTGCTGTACCGGTTCCTTTTTGTCTTTTTATTTTTCTGGTGCTTCCTGAAACCTCTCCACGCTCTTTTGATTTGTGGGTACCCTGACGCTGATTTGCCATGAACTGTTTTGTATCCAGATAAATGGCATGGTCGTTAGGTTCAATACCGAAAATAGAATCATTAAGATTAACTTTTCTTCCGGTTGCTTTACCATTAATATCAAGAATCGCTAATTCCATTATTTTGTAATTATTACGTAACCACCTTTCGGACCGGGAACTGATCCTTTAACAATAATTATATCATTCTCAGCCATAAGCTTCATAACTCTCATGCTGATTGCCATTACCTTATTTCCGCCTGTCCTGCCTGCCATTCTCATACCGGGAAGAACTCTTGAAGGGAATGATGAAGCTCCCAACGAACCGGGTGCCCTGCCCCTGTTATGCTGTCCGTGGGTCTGTCCTCCGACCCCACTGAAGTTATGACGTTTAACGACACCCTGGAATCCTTTTCCTTTAGACCAGCCTCTGACATCGACCCAGTTATCCGGTCTGAAAAGCTCGGCTGTAAGCACTTCACCCTCTTTTACCTGTCCTTCATTAAAGCCGTCAAACTCAATGAGTTTTCTTTTGGGAGTTGTGTTAACTTTTTTGAAGTGCCCCATTTCAGCTTTTGTGGTATGCTTTTCCTTTTTTTCATCGAATCCAAGCTGCACAGCAAAGTAGCCATCCTTTTCTTTGGTTTTTATCTGGGTGACAACGCAAGGGCCAGCCTGCAACACCGTACAAGAAACATTCTTCCCATCTTTATCAAAAATGGAGGTCATTCCTACTTTTATTCCAATTAATCCCTGCATCTTTCTTTTGATTTACTGGTTTCACACTTTAATTTCTACTTCTACCCCGCTGGGAAGCTCAAGCTTCATAAGAGCGTCGATGGTCTTGGGAGTCGAGCTGTAAATATCCAGAAGCCTTTTATAGGATGAAAGCTGAAATTGCTCCCTAGACTTTTTATTTACAAACGGCGAACGAAGAACCGTATAAATCTTTTTGTGGGTAGGAAGCGGAATAGGACCGCTAACCACTGCACCAGTAGATTTTACTGTTTTTACAATCTTCTCTGCAGATTTATCTACGAGGTTATGATCGTAAGATTTCAGTTTAATACGAATTTTCTGACTCATCTTTAAAATATTTTTCCTTTTGTAATTTCAACTATTCTGTTTGCTATTTCCTCAGGAACCTCCTCGTAATGTGAGAACTCCATTGTCGAAGTTGCTCTTCCAGAGGTCAGTGTACGAAGAACTGTTACATAGCCAAACTTTTCGGCCAGAGGTACTTTTGCTCTTACTACTCTTGAACCTGCTTTAGATTCCATACCCTCTACCTTGCCCCTTCTCCTGTTGAAATCGCGTATTACATCCCCGACATATTCTTCAGGAGTAACAACTTCCGTTGACATTATTGGCTCAAGAAGAACCGGATTGCATTTTCCGGCAAACCGTCTGAATGCCTGTTTGGCAGCAATTTCAAATGAAAGGGCATCGGAATCAACAGGATGGAATGAACCGTCTTTTAATATTACCTTAAGACTATCGAGGGGGAAACCTGCGAGAGGACCATTTGACATCGCTTCGCGGAATCCTTTTTCTACTGAGGGAATGTATTCTTTCGGCACATTTCCCCTTTTTATTTCATTCACAAACTGTAAGCCCCTTATACCATTATCAGCTGGCATTAATTCTACTGTAATGTCAGCATATTTCCCTCTACCCCCGGTTTGTTTCTTAAATACCTCGCGGAACTCGGCAGAAATTGTAATAGCCTCTTTATATGCAACCTGGGGAGGACCCTGATTACATTCAACATTGAATTCTCTTTTCAGCCTGTCAATAAGGATTTCAAGATGCAACTCGCCCATGCCGTTAATTATTGTCTGTCCGCTGTCGGGATCAACTTTGACCTGGAATGTAGGATCTTCTTCGGACAGTTTACCTAGTGCCAGCGATAATTTGTCAAAGTCCGCCTGTGTCTTCGGTTCAATTGCTACACCGATTACCGGTTCCGGGAAATCCATCGTTTCAAGTAAAATTGGCTTATGGATGGCACAAAGAGTATCTCCTGTTTTTAGTTCTTTAAATCCAACTCCGGCACCTATATCACCGGCTGAAATATTATCTATAGGATTCTGCTTATTGGCATGCATCCGGAAAAGACGGTTGATTCTTTCCCTTTTCCCCGTACGTGCGTTGAGTACTGTGTCTCCGGCATGAAGTATTCCAGAATAAACCCGCAGAAAAACAAGTCTTCCGACAAATGGATCCGTTGCTATTTTAAAGGCAAGAGCCGCAAGTGGTGCTTCATCATCGGGTTCACGAGTAATCTCATTGTCATTCCTTGGATCAAATCCTTCGATGGTACCTTTATCAACAGGAGAAGGAAGAAATGCAACTATCGAATCAAGAAGGCTCTGTATACCCTTATTTTTCAAAGCAGCTCCGCAAATTACCGGAACAGATGATCCGCTGACAGCAGATTTCCTCAAAGCTGTTAATATTTCTTCTGCTGTAATTGATTCATGATCTTCAATGTATCTCTCCAGTAATGTATCGTCAACCTCAGCTAGAGCTTCAACCAGCTTTCCTCTCCATTCTTCGGCTTCATCAACCATGTCTGAAGGTACATCTTCGATTTCAAACCTTGTACCGGTCTCCTCATCGTTATAATATACAATTGCCTTCATTTTTACCAGATCGATGACACCCGTAAAGTTTTCCTCTGCCCCTATTGGTATCTGAACAGGAACAGGATGGGCATCAAGTTTTTCTTTGATCTGGTAGATAACACTCAGGAAATCAGCCCCTGTACGATCCATCTTATTAATAAAGGCAATTCTTGGTACACCATATTTATCAGCCTGTCGCCATACTGTTTCAGATTGTGGTTCAACCCCGCCTACGGCACAAAATACGGCAACTGCTCCATCGAGCACCCTCAGAGATCTTTCGACCTCAACAGTAAAATCAACATGCCCGGGAGTATCAATAATGTTAATCTTAAAATCCTCACCGTTGTATTTCCAGTAAGTTGTTGTTGCAGCTGAAGTAATTGTAATACCCCTTTCCTGTTCCTGAATCATCCAGTCCATCTGGGCATTACCATCATGCACTTCGCCCATGCGATGTGTACGACCCGTGTAAAACAGAATACGCTCTGTCGTTGTGGTCTTACCGGCATCGATGTGGGCCATGATTCCGATGTTTCTGGTATATTTCAGGTTCTTATCCATCTTTTAATTTTCCTGCAGCTGCCCTGATAATCAGTTAAAACCGGAAATGAGCAAAAGCTTTGTTTGCTTCCGCCATCCGGTGAGTATCTTCCTTCTTCTTGTATGCACCGCCCTCAAGTTTATAAGCAGCCATCAGTTCTGCAGCAAGTCTTTCAGCCATTGAGTGACCGGTCCTCTTGCGTGCAAAGGAGATCATGTTTTTCATGCTGATGCTTACTTTACGGTCAGACCGTATTTCCATCGGTACCTGAAAAGTGGCACCTCCCACCCGGCGTGCTTTGACTTCAACCTGGGGAGTAACATTTTCGAGAGCCTGCTTAAATATTTCAAGCGGGGTTTTCCCTTCGCTCTTAAATTTATCACTGACAATTTCAAGGGAGTCGTAAAAAATTTTAAAAGCGAGGTTCTTCTTACCATTAAACATAAGATTATTAACAAACCTTGTTACATACGGATCATTAAATTTTGGATCCGGCAACAGAATCCTCTTCTTTGGTTTTGTTTTTCTCATTATCTTATTCCTTTAACTGTTGTTATTTCTTTGGTCTTTTTGCACCATATTTTGATCGCCTCTGTGTACGGCCATCAACTCCTGAGGTATCAAGAGCACCACGTACAAGGTGGTAACGAACGCCAGGGAGATCTTTTACCCTTCCACCCCTGATAAGCACGATAGAGTGCTCCTGGAGATTATGACCCTCTCCGGGAATATAAGCGTTAACTTCTTTCTGGTTTGTAAGTCTTACCCTGGCAACCTTCCTCATAGCTGAATTTGGCTTTTTCGGTGTTGTAGTATATACTCTTACACAAACACCTCTTCTTTGAGGACATGAATCGAGAGCAGGAGCCTTACTTTTATCAATCAGTCTCTTCCTTCCTTTTCTTACTAACTGCTGAATTGTTGGCATATTTCCAATTATTTAAGCATTAAATTTTACTTGAAAAAATGGTTCGCAAAGGTATTATTTTTATTTCATTATTAACAAACAAGTCTGCTGTTTTTTATATTACATTGTATATCATACATTTAAGACAACTGACTATTTTCAATAATCAGCTCTTAAAGCATTTTTAAAATATATAACTTAAAAAATGTAAGTTATTAACAGGTTCCTTCCCGACTTTTCCCGACGGAAAATATTTTATAAACTTACCTGTGAAAGAAAAACCGGTACTCCTGCATTTCAAAAAACTGGTGCAAAGAAAACAAAAAATCTGTAATTCTGCTCTCTTTCTTAAACTGTTTTTAAAAAATTATTAATTTTGTCCCCTCAAAATCATCCTAAATAATTAATAAATACTAAATAAAATATCCGGATAATTATGAAAACATACCAGATAGACCAGATAAAGAACATTGCTATTATAGGTAATTCCGGGTCAGGGAAGACAATCCTGGCCGAGGCGATGCTCTTTAACGGAGGAATTATTGAAAGACGGGGAACAATCGAGGGACAAAATACTGTTTCCGATTATCGTCCGATAGAACATGAGAACGGAAACTCAATCTTTTCAACGGTTCTTTATACTGAATTTCAGAATAAGAAAATAAATATTCTTGATACTCCCGGTCTCGATGATTTCAGCGGTGGAGTTATTTCTTCGCTCTATGCAGCTGATACTGCTGTTATGACAATCAATGTTCAGAATGGTGTCGAAGTTGGATCAGAAATACATTTCCGTCATGCAGAGAAAGTTCATAAGCCTCTTATTCTGGTGATTAATGGTCTGGATCATGAAAAATCACATTTCGAGAAAGCAGTTGAAATGATGAAGGAGAGGTTCGGAAATAATGTAACTCTTGTTCAGTATCCTGTAAACGAAGGTGTGGGATTCAATTCAATAATTGATGTTCTTGGGATGAAAATGCTCCAGTATCAGAAAGATGGAGGAGCAGCTAAAGTAGTTGATATACCTGCTGACCAGAAAAACAAAGCAGAGGAGTTGCACAATGCTCTTGTTGAAAAAGCAGCCGAGAGCGATGAATCTCTGATGGAGCTCTTTTTTGCAAACGATAAGCTTACCGAGGAAGAAATAAGAAAAGGAATTGCAAAAGGACTGTTAACAAGGGCTATGTTCCCGGTTTTTTGTACTTCGGGCAAAAATAATATCGGTGTGGAACGCCTCATGGAATTCATTGTCAGCGAAGCACCATCAATAACTGATATGCCTGTTCCAAAAAACAGCAAGGGAAACGAAGTTAAGCCTAATCCTGCCGGACCAGCATCTGTTTATGTATTCAAATCTTCCATTGAAGAGCATATCGGTGAAATCAACTACTACCGTGTCTATTCAGGAAAAATTACTGAAAACCTCGATGTCATTAACTATAATAACAGCACCAAGGAAAGGCTGTCACAACTGTTTGTATGTGCAGGTAAAAACAGGACAAGAGTGCCGGAACTTCATACAGGTGATATCGGTGCTATCGTGAAACTCAAAAACACAAAAACAGATCATACTTTAAATGTATCAGGCAATGACTGGAGATATGAAGGAGTAAGATTCCCTGACCCAAAATACCGTACAGCAATAAAGGCACAAAGTGAAAGTGATGATGAAAAGCTGGGAGAGGCTCTGAATAAGCTTCATCTTGAGGATCCCACAATTATAATTGAATATTCCAAAGAACTGAAACAAATTATTGTTCACGGACAGGGGGAATATCATTTAAATATAATGAAATGGCATCTTGATAATATCTATAAGATACCGACAAACTTTAATCCCCCAAAAATACCTTATCGTGAGACAATTACAAAAGCAGCCCAGGCTGATTACAGACATAAAAAACAATCAGGTGGTGCAGGCCAGTTCGGAGAAGTACATATGATTATTGAACCTTACGTGGAGGGATCACCAGAACTGACTATGCAGAAGTTCGGAGGGAAAGAAATAAAACTCTCAGTAAGAAACAAGGATGAGATTGATCTTGATTGGGGGGGAAAGCTTATTTATTGTAACTGCATTGTAGGCGGGTCTATCGATGCCAGGTTCATGCCTGCAATACTTAAAGGGATCATGGAGAAAATGGAAGTTGGTCCGCTGACAGGATCATATGCTCGTGATATCAGGGTTTACGTTTATGACGGCAAAATGCACCCGGTCGATTCAAATGAAATATCTTTCAGGCTGGCAGGCCGAAATGCATTCAGCCAGGCATTCAAAAATGCAAATCCGAAAATTCTGGAGCCTGTATATGATGTTGAAATAATGGTTCCATCCGATCGTATGGGTGATGTCATCAGCGACCTGCAAGGCCGCCGTGGAATGGTGCTCGGTATGGCTAGCGAAAAGAGGTTCGAGGTAATCAAGGCAAGGGTGCCACTGGCAGAAATGAATAAGTACTCTACAGCCCTGAGCTCAATAACCGGCGGACGTGCCATGTACACAATGAAATTTGCAGAATATGTCCAGGTTCCTGGTGATGTCCAGGAGGCTGTTATAAAGGCTTATACTGAAGAAGAGGAAGAAGAATAGCACGTACTCACCCCCTTCCTTCGCTCCGCTCGGTATTCCCCCTCTCTGCTCACGCAAAGAGGGGGAAACTGTTAATATTCAATCCATTGCGCCCCCCTCTTTACGAAGTAGAGAGGGGGGCGGGGGGGTGAGTACATGAGAACTACACCGTCTTTACCACATCCCACACAAATGCCCTGATACCGACATCCTCATTGATGGAGTCTATCTTTTTTACTTTATCAAGGACTTTATAAACGAGATTATCATCGATAATGGTCAGGACACTCTTATTGATTTCCGGCCAGGCATGTGTCCCCAGGTGAGGAACACCGGTATTGCTGCCCCTCCCCTGCACATTTTCCCATAATGTATAACCTTTAATACCCAATTTATCAAGCATATACTCAACTTTCTCAGTATTCGCCTGGTTGTATATTATCATTATTGCTTTCATATTCAATCATTTTTCTTTAAAAACTACTTTGAAGCACCGTTATTGCCATTCATGAAATCCATCTCGGAATATACGGCCAGGCTCTTATTCCGCTCACCATGCTTCGCAATAATCGAATAAACAACAGGTACAAGAACAAGAGTAACCACGGTTGAAAATATAAGTCCTCCGATAACGGCCACGCCCATCGGGCTCCAGAGCTCGGAACCTGAACCCGTGCTCATTGCCAGCGGCAGCATACCAAGGATGGTTGTCGCAGAAGTCATGATCACAGGTCTCAGACGCGACCTGCCTGACAGTGCAATAGCTTCATAGAGTTCAAGACCTCTTTCACGCATGAGGTTTATAAAATCAACCAGCACAATTGCGTTCTTCACTACAATACCAATCAGCATCACAGCTCCGATTGCAGAAATTACGCTCAGGGTTGTATGCGTAATAAACAAAGCGATGGCGACACCCGAGAATGCAAATGGTATTGAGAACATTATTATAAAGGGCATCTTCAGCGATTCAAACTGGGACGCCATAACAAGATAAACAAGTACCAGGCTGACCATTAAAAGAAATGCAATATCCATAAAAGACTCCATCTGTTCCTTTATTGCTCCGGATATCTGTACAATAACGCCTGCAGGAATAGATGTTTCATTGATTGCTTTCTGAACTTCTAGCTGCAGTTCTGTAAGAGATCTCTTATAAGGAGTAAAAGATACATTTACAATCCTTTCCCTTCGTTTTCTTGCGATACTTGGCGGTGACCAGAACTCTTTAATGACTGCAATTTCACCAAGCCTTATTAACTGACCTATGGGATTTGATATACCTATATTTTCAATATCCGTCAGAGTACTTCTTGAGGTTTCTTTAAACCGTACAACAACATCATATTCATCACCCGACTGGCGAAGACGTGTCGCAGTCATACCTTCAACCCTGTTTTTGATTGCAGAAGATACCATTGCAGTATTCAGTCCGCTGGAGATCATTTTGTTCTGATCAAGAATGATCTGAAGTTCGGGTTTGGATTTATCGCGGCTTATTGTTACATCTTTTGCTCCCTCGATCTTCTTTATCTTGGTTGCAAGCTCCCCGGCAACTGCATTTGTTTCAGCAATATTATACCCGTAAATTTCCACATCAACGGTACTGGAGCCAAAGCTTCCCATACTTTCAGAGGTGCTAACTGTAAAATCGACAATCTCAGGAAACTTTGCAAAATCAGATCTCATTTCTTCGGCCAGGACTGTTACACTTTTCTCACGTTCTTCAATTGGGACAAGTCTCAGAGTATAAGTGATCTTATGAGTTCCGGCTGCACCGAAAAGCGACTCAAATCCGGCCTGGTCGTCGGTACCGGTTGATGATGAGATCAGGTTGACTTCCGGATATTTTTCTTTTAACAATTTGTCGATTTTATCGGTTGTTTTTACGGTCTCATCCACTCTTGTGCCGGTCTGAAGTTCTATAGTTGCCGTAAGTCTTGATTGGTCAGCCTCTGGGAAAAATTCTGTATCAATTAGAGTAAACAGGCTCATTGATCCTGCAAATACCACGATCGCGATTAAAGAGACAACTTTTTTATGATGAAGCGCCCACCGAAGGGTCTTCTCATAAAAATGGTCAAACCAGTCGAGTCCTTTCCGGATACTTCCGTCATAAGTCCAGAAAGGAGCATCTTTTCTGATCGGATACCATTTCAGGATCAGGGCACTCATTGTAGGGGTGAGTGTAATTGCTGCGAATACAGAAGTTACGATAGTAATTGAAACGAGCATTCCAAGCTGCTTGAAAAGAACTCCGGTAATACCTTTGACGAAAGTCAGAGGGAAAAATACAGCTACTACTGTTAATGTGGTAACAATAACTGCCAGCCAAACCTCATTTGTAGCATAAATGGCCGCTTCCCTTGGCCGGCTTCCCCTTTCAACATGTTTTGTGATGTTCTCCAGGACAACAATAGCATCATCCACCACCATACCGATTGCTATAGAAAGAGAGGTCAGTGAAATGATATTTATTGATTCTCCCGTTATAAACAGGTAGATAAATGCAACCACCAGGGAAACCGGGATTGTAACAATTATTATGACTGTTGCCCTCCATCGTCCAAGGAAGAAGAGCACCACAAGGACAACAAAAATTGCTGCATACAGAAGTGTCTCTGTCAGGTTGCTTATTGAATCTTTAATAAATGTTGCGCTATCGAAAAGTTTTTCGATTTTTACGTCAGCCGGCAGCTCTTTTGTTAAAGTTGCAAGTGTTTTTTCTATTTCTTTTGTCACTTTAACGGTATTGCCGCCCGATTGCTTCTGGACATACATGGTCATCCCCTGGAGACCATTGATTCTTGTGTCAAGCTTTGTTTCACGTATTGTATCCCGTACCGTCGCAACATCTTTAAGGTAGACATTGTTGCCGTTAAAGCTGCTTACCACAATGTTCTTCATAACATCACTCTCGGGAAATTCACCCTGGATTCTAAGTGGATAATCGGTCTGACCCATTTCTAAGTAACCCGCCGGCATATTCATGTTTTCAGCCCGTAAAATATTACCAATCTGTTCTATGGTAAGATTGTATGCTTCCATTTTCCGGGGATCGACATCAATGTACACCTTACGGCCGGGAACACCTGCAAGGCTTACAGATCCGACTCCTTCTATCCTGTTCAGAGGATTTACTATTTTTTCATCAAGTATTTTTTCGAGCCCCCTGTAACTCTCTTTTGCAGTAATTGCATAGAAGATGATAGGCATCATACTTGAATTGAATTTCATAATTGTCGGATTCTCACTGTCCTCAGGCAGGTAATTCTCTATAAAACTCAGGTTGCTTCTGATATCATTAGAGGCTTCATCGAGATTAGTACCATATTCAAAATTCATGAAGATGACTGATATACCGTCACTGGAGGTAGAGGTAATCTCTTTCAGATTACTTACAGCGTTCAGTACATCTTCAAGAGGTCTGGTTACATTGGTTTCAATATCAGATGCGCTGGCGCCCGGGTAGGTTGTTACCACTCCAATGAACGGGAGTTCCACCTCCGGGTAAAGATCCACTGGCAGTTGAGTAAGTGAATAAAGACCTATCACCATCAATGCAACGAAAATCAGGATCGTCGTTACCGGTCTCTTAACGGAAGTACTGTATATACTCATTTTGATTCTGTTGTTATTCTGAACTTACTTTACTATTTCAATCTTGTCATCATTAAGGAGTCTGGACTGCCCTTCTGAAACAAGCCTGTCTCCCTCCTTAATGTTTTCTGAAATGATCTCAAGGCGATCATCAAACCGTTTCCCTATCAATACTTCAATTCGTTTTGCAGTACCCTGGTTCTCAATAAAAACATACCTGATATTAGTTCCTTCCTGCATCAGGACTGTACCCGCCGGAACAACGAAAGTCTCTACCTCCCCAAGGTCCATTGAAACCCTTACAAACATTCCGGGTTTTAAAAGATCCTTCCTGTTAGGTACTTCAATCTCAGCAATAAAAGAGCGTGTGTCTGCATTTATCGTTGGAGCAACGCGGAAAATGAAACCGGAGAATTTTTCACTACCATAGACATCGGTAGTGATTTCAGCTTTCATTCCCTTTTTTATCATGGGGTAATATTGTTCTGATATCCCGACATTTACCTTTAACGGGTTAACCTGCATCACAGTCACAATGGCTGATCTTCCTGATGTTGTTGTAGGAGTACCTGAATACATTTCTCCATCTTCGAAATATTTTCCTGTCACAACTCCATAGAATGGAGCTTTCAACAGTGTGTTCTGCTCCATGAATTCAACATTTGTTTTCAGAACATCGTATTGAGTCTTCATCTGGTCGTACTGCTGCTGTTTGGCGCTTCCTGCTCTTAAAAGAGTATCGAGTCTTGAAAGGTCTTTTGCCACGTTTGCGAGCTGCACTTTCTGCTGGTAAAGCTGTGTGCGGTCCATAAGAAAGAGGTCATTTCCTTTATTGACCCTGTCACCAACTTCTACATATATCTTATCTATTCTTCCCGGTGTTGAAGGGGCCATGTTCACCTCTTCAAAGGGAAGGATAGTAGCAGTATAATCTATTGTTCTGGCGATTTTTGTTTTTGCAAGGGTGGTAACCTGTACCGGGATAGCTGCTTTTTCTTCAGCTGTTGTATTGCTCTGTGAGGCTGCTGGCTGATTGGCATTCTTTGATGAACAGGCTGAAAGGATCAGGCTGCTTATCAGTATTGCCAAAATTGATTTTGTGTATTTCATTATCTTCTTTATTAAATATTCTTTAATTAATTACATGTTACTCAATAGTTTGTCAAGTGCAAGCTTTGTCTGCAGAAGATTCATCAGGGCGGATATGTAATTGTTTTCCGCCTGAAGGTAAAGTGAGTTCGCCTGTGTCAGATCGAGGCTGGAGGCCATTCCCTGCTTGAATTTGTTTTCGGTGCTGGTATAAACTCTTTTCGAAACATCAATGTTGGCCTTCTGTAAATTATATTGTTCACGGGCACTCACCAGGTTGTACCTTAACTGCTTTTCCTGCAGCAATAGCTGCTCCGTGACCATTTCCCTTCCAGTACGGGTCTTCTCAAGGTTTATCTGGGCTTGTTTTATCTTTGAATATCTGGTGCCAGTGGCAAATATCGGAACCGACAGCTGGAGCCCGATAATTGAGTTTGGGAACCAACTCATACTGTTGAGTTTGTTACCCATCCCGTTCTCAGAATAGGTATAAAAACCTGATAGCGAAGGCATTATCGTTGATTTTTGCATTTTTAACGATAGCTCTGACATCTGCTCCTGACTTGCAACCAGTTTGTAACTAAGGTTCCCCTTTACATCAAATCCAGTAGAAAGAATCTGGGCAATATTAACCTTTTCCACTATCGACTCCAGCGATTCTGTAAGAATGATCCTGGTTTCAGGTGAAACGCCCAACAGAAACCTGAGCATGTTATAATTCACCTCGAGGGTCCTCTCCATCGAGCTTTTGGTATTCTCCATCATCGAAACGTTTGATACCATCTGGTCAACATCGGTTGCTTCAGCCATTCCTGCAGAAAGCATGGAGCGGATCGACTTCAGTGTCTCATTCAGAACGGCAATATTACCGTCAAGTATTTTCATTGACTCGACCGATACCAGTATAAGATAATAACTTATTATCACCGATTCCTTTGTATCCTGCTCTGCCCTTTCAACATTAAGGCCGGAAAGTTTCTTTGCCAGGGTTGCTGTCTGAATTCCTACAATATAAGGCGCATTAAAGATCGCTGTTGAGGCGGTTACTCCATACGATAAATCATACGTCGTCCCAAATTTGAATGCAGTTTGAACTCCATTCATGTCAATAATCCTGGTCATTATAATCAGGTTGTCATTTATGGAGGCGCTGGTGTTGACCTGTAAGAGGCCTGCAGAAATCGCTTCCCAGAGTCCATATCTTGATGCCTCAGCATCATATTTGGCTGACTTTATGCTCTTATTGTATGCCAGGGCATAATCATGAGCCTCCTTGAGAGAAAGTTTCAGTTCACCGCTGTTTTCCTGTGCCAGTGAAATGGTTCCGGGGAAAAGCAGTAAAAATGAGGCTGCTATTAAAAATTTGCTTTTCATATAATCTGTTTTATTCTTCATTCAATTTATGTTGCTTTATAAAGAGATTAATTATTTTTTCTTTTCATGGAAGTTTATAAGATCAAGACCTTTTTGTGTCGATATCCCCCTCAGGTAGTTGAGATAAAAATTCCTGATAACATCTTTATTAAGAAAATCATCGGGAGGGAAAACACTCTTATCATTTGACATGCGTGCCACCTCCAGCATGCATTTATTGATAATCTCGACATCAATGTCCTTCCTGAAAACGCCCTCTCTGATGCCTCGCTCTATGATTTCCGAATTATTATTGATATACGGAAGCTCATTCAGTTCATCGAGTTTTTTCATTACATCATGATGATGACGTTTCATATCCATCTGAAAAGCCGGACTCATATTCTGAAAATGATCCCTCATCAGATCTAGCATTTTAAAAATGGCTTCAATTACATTTTCTGACTCATTAAGTATTTTTGTCATTACCTCCCGTTGCCTGACAGCCATCCATCTGAGTACACCCCTGAGCAGTTCATCTTTATCTTTGAACACCTCGTAAATTGTCCTTTTCGAGATACCCATATGATTTGCAAGCATATCCATCGTTACTGCCCTTAACCCATAAGTCCGGAACATCAATGCAGCATCTTCTATTATTCTTTGCCTGTAATCCATCTTTAAAATTAAAACGCTGCAAAAATGAGAAAACTATTTTAGTTTACAAAGTTTTCTTAGCTAAATTCCGGTTATTTTCAGTAAAAAGCTGAAATTTACCGGTGAATGGAGGTACGGCCCCCCTATATAGGGGGGTTGGGGGGTTAGCTACTTGACCATAAAGCCGTTTTATAAACTAAATACTATGACAAACTCCAGACTTATCTACCAGGTCGACGCATTCACCGACCAGCCGTTTAAAGGAAATCCTGCCGGTGTATGCATTCTTGAAAAAGAAATGCCGGATGAATGGATGCAGAATGTCGCTGCAGAAATGAATTTATCAGAGACTGCATTTATTATCAGAGTAAAGAAGGAATACCTGATAAGGTTTTTTTCTCCCGAAGCTGAGATACCACTTTGCGGTCATGCGACTCTCTCTTCTGCCCATATTATGTTTGAGGCAGGTGTGGTGAGCAGAAAAGAAAAAATTACATTCCTGTCAAAATCCGGCAAATTAATTATAGGTAATTCAGGCAGCTGGATAATAATGAATTTCCCTTCATATCCTCTTAAGCCAATTAAAATACCTGGGGGAATCAATAAAATTATTGGCATAAAACCTGTAGAACTTTATCGGACAGGACACGGATGGACCTTTGCACTTTTAAAAAACGAATATGAAGTCAGGGATCTGAAACCTGATTTTAAGCTAATGAAAAACTCGGAATTCGGAGACCTTATCGTAACTGCACCTTCCGCAGACAGAAACTATGATTTCTGTGTACGGTGCTTTGCTCCTGCGCTTGGTATTGATGAAGATCCGGTGACAGGATCGGCACATTGCGCACTGGTTCCATTCTGGTATGATAAAACCGGGAAGAAGGAATTTGTTTCCCATCAGGTATCAAGTAGAGGTGGCATTTTAAGAGTGAAAAAGAAGGGCGACAGGGTAGAAATTTCCGGGCAGGCAAGAACAATATTTAGGGCTGAGTTATTTGTGTAAAAATGGTACGAAGGCTCAGAGGCGCCTTTATCTATACAGATAGACGAATCCCCGATGTTCCTTACTATCGTATATGACATCATCCCACCCGTAAGCACGTATTATATAGAAATATACGCCGGGGCTGGCTTTTATTGAGGAGTTGTTGATATTCCCATCCCAGCCTGTCCACTCTTTAAGAATTTCCCCTTCACCATAGAATCCATACACTTTAATGCCTGACCGGCTGAAGACCTCCACACTGATAAACCTTAGCGATTTTGAATCGACCATGAACAAGTCGTTATAGCCATCGCCGTCAGGAGTAAAAACATTAGGAATATTTAAAGATGACAGATCAACCACTATTTTATCGAACCTCAGTGAATCAATACAACGGAGTTCGCTTTCTATAGTCAGCAATACAGAGTAATCGCCCGGCTTATAATAAATATGTGGCGGCGGATCCTGGAGGTAAGAAACAGAATCGTCACCAAACTCCCATTTATAAATATAACCCCGAATTGATTTGTTTGTAAAATTGACTTCCAGCGGTGCCTCTCCCTCAGTAGGATCAGGTGTAAAATCAGCCTTAACATGTATCGACTCATAAAAGAATGATGATTCGCTGCTGCATCCAAGGCTGAATACCTGAAATTTATAAGTTACATCCTCCATGGGTAACCTGTAGATTTTATTTGGAGGTGGTGTATTCGTAATTATCGGATCTAAGTAATAATCGGGAACCGGGATAAAAGATGAAGGTGATGAAGACCATAAAAATGTAATCTCGTTATCTAATGAAAGAGACGAACCATTATAAATATTCCTGTAAAAGAAATTATGGATTGCAGCAGCAGTATCTCCGTTCAAAGCAATCCTGTCACACAATCGTTGTTGTAAACCAGCTGCTGCAATTGGTGGTTCATCAAAAAAAATCCATCCTACAAGGCTTGTATCATAAAATCCGGCACTATCAATATTCACTTTATAACCGCCTTCAGTAAGGTTTTCAACTGAAGAATTAATTACACCGGATTCTGATTTCATAGATGTACTGAAACTATTGGTCCCGTTATTCCACTTGTACCATGAAAAATTAAATGGTCCTGCACCCTCTGGACTGCTTGCAGTCAGTTTTCCTCTCTCAGTTCCTGTCTTATTGCAATAAAAAAAGGCAGGATCCTTTGGCGAGTACGAAGTATATCTTACTGTGTTCGATCCGGGAGCAGTCAGCTGGGCCAGCAACGACAACGGCATTATCAGTATTACAAATAAAAGCCAAAAACGCACAGGCAATCTGAAATTTAAATAATAACGGATTATATATACCTATTTGTATAATCCCCTGCAATATTAATAAAATCCAATCATATTTTTATTAGCCGCAGCACCGTGATGCATCACCGTGCTACGGATGGATTCTTGTTAATAAATAATCCGATATTCATTCCGGATTTTCTGTTTCATTGATCGTGATATTGTTAAATTTGTTTCTTCCGGTATGCTGTAATTCTGAAAAATAAATGATCCATAACTATCTCAACGATCTGAATGATGCTCAGCAGAAAGCAGTTATAAATACTGAAGGCCCTGCACTTGTGATTGCAGGTGCCGGTGCCGGGAAAACACGGGTGCTTACTTACCGGATTGCTCATCTATTAAACAAAGGAGTCCCTGCCGGGAAAATACTTGCACTTACTTTTACAAACAAAGCTGCAGGCGAAATGAAGGGGAGAATAGCAGGGATTGCCGGTCCCGAGATTGCCCGGTACCTGTGGATGGGAACCTTTCACTCAATTTTTGCCAGGATTCTCAGGATTGAAGGGGAGAGGCAGGGATACAAGCCAAATTATACAATTTATGATGCGTCTGACTCTAAAAGCCTTATCAGATCAATAATAAAAGAACTTAACCTGGATGATAACATTTATAAACCAGGTGCAATTGCTGCAAGAATATCCACTGCAAAAAATAACCTGGTAACTGCAAGTATGTATTCGGCTGATCATGGTATGCGCGAATATGATAATGCAAGCCGTATGCACCTTATGGCTGATATTTACCGAATATATGCGATGCGCTGCTTTAAGGCTAATGCTATGGATTTTGACGACCTCCTCATGAATACAAATATACTGTTCAGGGATTTCCCTGAAGTACTCGCTGCTTATCAGGACAGATTCAGATATATTCTGGTGGATGAATACCAGGATACAAACTATTCACAATATCTGATAGTTAAAAAGCTTGCAGCGGTGCACAGGAATTTATGCGTAGTGGGTGATGATGCACAAAGCATCTACTCCTTTCGTGGCGCCCGGATTGAGAATATCCTGGAATTCAGGAATGATTACACTGATTATCAGCTTTTCAAACTTGAACAAAATTACCGGTCAACCCAGACAATAGTCAATGCCGCCAATGAGATCATTGCAAATAACGATGGCCAGATACAGAAGGTAGTATATTCGAAAAATGAACCCGGAGAAAGGATCATGGTCTTGCAGGCGCTAACCGATATGGAGGAAGGATTTAATATTGCATCTGATATTTTTGATAAAAGATTTTCACAACAGTTGAACTGGTCAGATTTTGCTGTTCTCTACAGGACAAATGCCCAGAGCAGAATATTTGAGGAGACACTCCGCAGAAAAAATATTCCTTATAAAATTTATGGCGGTTTATCATTTTATGAACGAAAAGAGATAAAGGATATTCTTGCTTATTTCAGAATGGTCATAAATCATGAAGATGAAGAGGCACTGAAAAGATCAATCAACTATCCTAAAAGAGGTATTGGAGATACAACTGTGCAAAAGATCTTTGAACTGTCGGCTGAACTGAATATTACACCATGGAGCATTATCGCGGAAAGCGGGAAATACATCGAACATTTTAATGCCGGAACTCTAAAGAAACTGCTGGGTTATGTTGAAATGATAAATACTTTTTCGCTTAACTGTGGAACCCTGGATGCTTTTGTAAAAGCCAAAGAGATAGCATTCGGTTCCGGAATAATGAAGGAACTGAGAGACGGGAAACTACCCGAGGAGATAAGCCGTATTGAAAATATCGAGGAGCTGCTGAATGGGATAAAGATATTCACTGAAGGTGCCGAAACCAACGGTGAACCATCAACACTTGAAGCATATCTGGCCAATGTCGCATTGCTGACTGATCAGGATAATGAAAAAGATGAAGACCGTGATAAAGTCACCCTGATGACGATGCATTCAGCTAAAGGATTGGAATTCAAACATGTATACATTGTCGGAATGGAAGATACACTTTTCCCGTCCCCCTTGTCAGCCGGCAGTGCCCGCGAGCTCGAGGAAGAGAGACGCCTGTTCTATGTAGCTCTAACCCGTGCTGAAAAGCAGGCAACGCTGAGCTATGCGCTTAACAGGTATAAATGGGGAAATCTTGAAAGAAGTAATCCAAGCAGGTTCCTGCATGAAATTGATAAGAAATTCTTAAACTTTCCTCAGACAGGAGGTAAACCTTTCAGAACATCCTTTCTTCGCGAGGAGCCTCAGCCTTATCCTGCAAGAGCAAGGCTTAAAAAAGCCGGAAATTACCTTGCACAAAACTCCACATCCTTTAGTGGCAGTGATCCATCAGAGTTTTCAGAAGGCGATGCCGTACTTCATGACAGATTTGGTAACGGATTGATTGTTTCCATCGAAGGGGAACCTCCAAACACTACTGCCTCTGTAGAATTCGAAACAAATGGCAGGAAAAAGCTTCTGCTCAGGTTTGCTAAGCTGAAGAAGATTTGACTCCCTAATCCCCCCTCTGTGTCCTCATGTACTCACCCCCCAAATCCCCTCACCTTTTATATTACCTCGCCCTAAATCCCTCTTTTTTCTTTCACCTCACCCCATACCCCTCTCCTTCAGGAGAAGGGGGTCAGGGGGATGAGGTAAGTTAACCAGCAGAAAAAGAAAAAGCCTGCTTTAACGGCAGGCAGGAATGAGGAAAACTAAAGAAGAATGGGTGATTCTTTTTAAGCTGCAATCTGCTCAACTGGTTTCTCTTTCTCAAGAAGAACCGCCTGATAAAGTGATGCAAAGGAGCTTGATATCCAGATTAATGCAGGGAAAACGCCGACAAGAAACAGGATCAGGCCAAAAATGATGATGAAAAAAGATACAAAACCCATCAGGAATATGGTCCAGCCATGGCCCCTGGTAAGTCTCCAGCTCAACTCGACAGCTTCAATCGGATCAAGCTTCTTATCCATTACTATATATGGTACAAAAGCAAGTCTGCACGCAATTATTATGCCCGGTACAATGAGAGCAAATAAACCCAGGACCACCAGGGCAATCACCAGAAGATTGGCAAGAATTATATTCAGATAGTTTTGCCAGAATCCCCTGATCAGTAATTCAAAATCAGGCTTAACTTTTCTGACTGCCTGGACAAAAATCATTTTACCGCCATACTTTACAACCGGTAATGCCAGAAAAACATAAAGTAAAGCAATCAAACCGATAAAAACTGCAAATACACCAATCGATGCAAGCCCGAAAATCTGTTCCCAGTCACCTTCCCATTTCCACGGGAAATTGTGAAAATCCGAGCCATCGAAATGGAAATCTAAACCTTTCATCGGACCTGTCAGTATGGCCAGGACGAAAACTACCAGGAATAACCTCAGGAAATTATCCGACATTACTCTCCATCCGGCACCAAAGCTGTCACCAAAGGTTGGAATCAATTTGTATTCTTTATTTGTTTCCATAGTTACATTCATTTTTAAATAATATTATTTGAGTATTTCAAAGCAAATGTAAACCCTGTTTTTCCAACAGACTTAATACTATAGTAGTGATTTTTCAGATTCCTACTTAAGTATGGGATGCAATACTTTAGTAGTGCTTATTTTTTATTCAGGCATTTAAAGCGATTTTTATACCTTTATATTATGTTAACCATTCTGGTGTACCTGATTTTTATTTTATCTGTTGCACTTTCTGCAGGCGGTATTATTCTGACATCAAGGTTAAGGAATACCTATAAATCAGAAATTTTTTCCACTCTTCTGTACTACCAGGTCTTCATTTATACTTTCGGCTTTTATGGAATATGGGGGCAGGTTGTCATAAAGGCATTTCTCTCTTCCTATATATCAGCTGATCTTCTGGCAAGATTTTCAAATATTGCCTTGCTCCTTGGATTACCATTCCTGGTCTTCGCCTGGCTAATGCTTATTCAGTTTACATCCGGTCTTTCAGGAAAGAGAAACAATAAATGGTTTATCTTCTGGTTCCTGTTTATTAATTTTTCAATATTAGTTTCCCTGGGATATGTAATAGCAAAGACAACTAAAATAAATCCTGGTTCGCTTATCAGGAATTACTTTATTGTAATGAACCTGATTTATACATTTCTGGCTTCATATCTGGTACATTTCCCATGGAAAGGTCGTTCAGTTATTCATGATTATGACCGAAGGATAGTTGCCCCTGCAATCTTTTTGATAATGTTAGTTCAATGTGTTCCTCTCCTGTTTTATACTACTCAATTCTGGATTGCCTTTATCTTTATTTTTACATTTTTCATAGGAAATACATTCCTGCCGGTCTACTTCAATTACGGGACGCTGTTAACAGCTTTCAGTGGAGAAAGGGCGACAGACATTTCTTTCGAAGAATTCTGCAATAAATTCGAAGTTTCGCCCCGCGAGACTGACATCATACGGGAAATATGTAATGGACTGAGTAACAAAGAGATATCAGACAAGTTGTTTATCAGCCTTCAGACTGTCAAAGATCATACACACCGGATTTATATCAAAACTAATGTTAAAAGCCGGGTTCAGCTGATAAACCTGGTAAAGGAATTAAAGATTCTATAAAACTTGCCCGGGAAATTCGAGGTAAACAATAACAGGACCGCCCTTAAATTCAAGGGAAAAACTTTTACCTACCGCCTCATTCAGCGTTGCCACCCACCAGTTTTCTATTTTCCTGTTTTTAAGTGGGAATTTTAATCCTTTTGAGGTTATTTCGTTTGCAGGGTCGATTGAAAATATTGAGACCTGTTGCCCCGGATATGATGATACTTTGCAGCTTTCGCGGAAAGGACGGATGATTCCGGTATCTGTTACCATAACAACATCAGCGTCTTTAACATATTCCGCAAGTAATGAAATGTTTCCGACAGTATGATCTTCCCTTTTACCTGTTGCACCCAGAATAATGATCTCTTTGAATCCCCTCATGACACACCATTTGACCGCTTTGGTCAGATCGTTGGTTTCCTGGCTCTTATCGCGATAGATACGGTCAGAAAACCTCTTTGCAATCCCCTTTTTAAGTGAATCCATATCACCCACAATGGCTTCAGGAATAATTCCTGTTTTTAAAAGATTTTCTGCACTTCCGTCGCAGCAGATAATTCTTTCCGCGTTAGTGAGATATCCAAGTGGAATTTCATGCTCAGGGAAACTGCCATCCGCAAGTATGATTGTATTTGAAGACATGGCAATAAAGATACATTATTTCTTTAAAATTCATATTTATTATATTTTTGGTAATCGAAAAATATAATCATGCGTACCATTTCAATATTTTTTATTATTGCAGGCTTCATAGTTGCCTGCTCACAAAAAGCCGGAACCGGCAAGACTGTTAATTCGCCGGAAGAGAATGTCAGAAGCCAGGTTATCAGTATCGCCACGGATTATGCATCGGCACAATTAAATAATGCAAAAAAATCAATTGATAAAGACGGGATCATCAGTATGTCAGGTAATGGATTCAGCTATCTTATCGATCCTTCGAAAATCATTATCAGTGAACTTGATGAAGATTCGGAAAAAGATGCCATAGTTCCCCTGAACCTTTTCAGAGGAGTAACACCTGTTAAGACAGACCATTTGATACTGATCAATAAAGAAGGTAAACTGGTGATTGCCAAAACGATATACAATGTTATCAAAATCCTGAAAATCGAAGACAGGATAATTGTGGCGGAGGTTACGAAAGTTTCAATGGATTCCCCGACATATGGCTGTTCTGAATGTATTGAGATAGCAAAATATCAATTCCGGGAAGGTGAACTGGTAAAAATAGAATAGCAAAAAAAAGAGGCTGCCCTTTTCGGGAAGCCTCTTTATTTTTATAAATACAAGCTCCTAGTAACCCGTGTTCTGAACAAGAACGCCTGGTTGCAGGTCAATCTGAGCCTGAGGAATCGGAGCCCACTTGGCTTTGTCGGTAAAGACACAGTCCTTCATGAACTGACGTGTTCTAAGGTCTGCAATAGCGAAAGCGTCAAGGGTTTCTTTGATAATACCCCATCTTCTCAGGTCGAAGAAGCGTTGTCCTTCCATTGCGAATTCAAGACGAAGCTCCCACTGAACTGCTCTCAGGGCATTTGCCTGGCCTTGTGCAACAAAAGTACCTACCGGATATGGAGATACCTTATAGTTTGCTGCAGGCTGGTTCCAGTCAATCGTTACATTGAATGGATAAGCTGCCGGAGGTAGTTCATAAGTAGTTACTCTGCCCATTACAATCTCGTTGGCTGCACGGGTGCGTACCATGTTGACAAGTTGCTCGGCATAAGCTAAGCTGGCCGGAGTATTTTCGCTGACTGCAACTTCAGCTCTCCAAAGAAGAACATGGGCATACCGTATAGCTCTCCAGTTGTTTGCATTCACTCCTGACATCCACCCGCTGTTTGTTATAAGGGTAGCCTTTTCTGATTTTTTGGCAAACCACTTGGGAGCAGGCAGATAAGGTCCGCCATCCGGCTGGTTGCGGATCCAGTCGCGGCCTCTGTTTACTCCCCAGTCCATATAAGGAATACCCCTGCGGCTGACAGTGAGGTCCAGACGGGGATCAACCTCATCGGTAAAAGGAACAAATGTAGCTTCGGAAGGAACACCCTGGTCGTTCTTCAGGTCAACATTGTTGAAGGTTGTAAACAATGGTAAACCGTTTGCATCAACTTTGTATGCGTTAACCAGGTTCTGTGATGACTGGTGAAAACCGCAGCAGAAGCCAATATCTGAACCATGAGGCCAGTTGAGTCCTATACCCATTTCACCGGTATATGATCCATATCCTGAGCCGTTATTAACAGATGCTTCAATTTCAAAAATTGATTCAGCATTGTGTTCTGTAGCGATCCTGTAATTGTCGAAGAATTTAGTAACCAGTGATTTTCCGCTATTGGTTATTATATCATCGAGCAAAGGTTTTGCTGCAGTATAATTTATGGGAGAACTGTTCAAATGTACCCTTGCAAGCAGCGCCTCTGCAGCCCATTTTGTCGGCCGCCCTTTTTGTGCCTGTGTTGCAGGCAGATTGGCCACAGCATATGTAAGGTCTGAAACAATAGCCGGTATGGCATCAACAGTATTGGGAACTGTTGTCGGATCTTCAGTATCCTCGGTAAGAATTACAATATTCTTGAATACCAGATATGCTTCGAAATTGAACCATGCCCTCAGGAATTTTGCCTGGGCTTCAAAGCTGGTAGCAACCGGAGCAGTGAGTCCTTCCGTGCCTTTAAGAATTCTCAGCATCGTATTGATACGTGTTACTCCCAACATTTGCCATTTCCATTTCCCGGCTGGGTACTCGTTATTAGGCAATTGGTTCCAGCGTTCAACCTCATTTGCCGGCACCTGGTCGCCTTCATCTGATCCTTTATAGGCATCATCTGAAGCTGCGGAGCCAAAAGTCCAGTTAGTAGCAGAAGAGCCCCATCCGCTGCCGGATCCCGTAGTATTCTGTATACCTCCGCCAGCAACTGCATATACTCCTATCAACAGAGATTCGAGACCTTTTTCAGTATAGAAAACAGTTTCTGATGTGGAACCGATGGGTTTCTTATCAAAAAAGCTTTCCGAACATGAAAAGGAAATGACTATTAATAGCGTAAAGGCTATAATATATTTTGCTTTTTTCATATTTTAAATATTAAAATTAGTTATACGATGAACCGCTTACAGGTTAAGAGTTAAACCTAACATTATCTGCCGCGGGGTTGGCCATGAACCCTGGTCAAATCCCAGGCTTGTTCCCGATGAATTAAGTTCGGGATCGAGGCCGCTGTATTTCGTCCAGGTGAAAAGATTTGTTACCTGGCCATAGATACGAATACTCTGAAGCCCTATTTTACCGGCCAGCGATTGCGGCATAACATAACCTATCTGCAAGCTCTTCATCCTTAGGAACGATCCATCTTCAATAAAGTGGGTGGAAGGCCGTTCTGAATTAGCATCAAGATCTGCCATTGCCAGTGTAGCGTCAGCGTTGTCGTCGAGATACGGGCTCCCCCACGATTTGTACAACCTGTCTTTGCTCCTGTTGCCAAGGAACTGTGAATAGTCAATCCAGCGTCTTACATAGTTCGTCATCTCGTTCCCGTAACTTCCGTAGAATGACATGTTCACATAGAAGTTGGAATAAGCCAGGTCAACATTCAGACCTCCTGTGAAATCAGGATGAGGATTACCGATAAATGTTCTGTCGTAAGTATCGTTAACTATACCATCAGGAATCCCTTCCGGACCGCTGATATCGCGGTATTTGAAATGTCCCGGGATATTGTAAGTTCCGAAAGCTTTTGGATAGCCAGTAGTATCTGCCGCTGTCTGGAAGATGCCGTCAACAATTAATCCGTAGAATTCAGGGTATGCAGTACCTTCCGCGAACCTTGTATAAGTATACTGACGTGTGTTATACCCGTCCACAAGTGTGCCTGTAGGAAGACCGAGTTTTACTATTTCGTTTTTGTAATGCGAAATTTCGCCGCTTATATTATAAGTGAATTTTCCGCCAAATGCTTTGTTTTTGTATCCGATTTCAATATCAAAGCCATTGTTAGCCATCTCACCAATATTTATATAAGGAGCAGTTACAACTCCTTGAGTCTGCGGTATGGGGAGCCTGTAAAGCATGTCAGTGGTTTTCCTCTGCCATACATCAACGCTTAAATTAATAGTATTCTTTAAGAGCTGGGCATCAACACCGACATTCCTTGTTTCAGTACTTTCCCAGGTTATATCCTCGTTTCCCAAACGATTGGGCTGGAATCCCTGAACTCTTGAAGTATTGGCACCATTAATGTCATAAGCTGACGCGTTACCGCTGGTATTAAAAGTTGTAAATGTCTGGTATTCCCCGATACGGTCGTTTCCGGAAAGGCCCCATCCAAGACGAAGCTTAAGGAAGCTCAGCCAGCTGCTTGTACCTGACATGAAATTCTCTTCGGAGATCACCCATGCAGCTGATGCTGCCGGGAACATACCATAACGGTTTGCCGGAGAAAAACGGGATGATCCGTCACGGCGTAATGTTCCTTCGAACAGGTACTTGCCTTTCAGGGCATAGTTTACACGTCCGAATATTCCGAAGGATGAATTCTCTGAAGCCCCGCTACCAACTGTAAAGTTAGTTTCTCCTGTTCCCAGTGTCATATAAAGAGGATCCTGCGAAAAATACTGGCTTGCGCCACCGTTAAGGTTATCAGACCTGTAAGAAATTGCTTCAGTACCAATAACAGCGGAGACCCTGTGTATATCGGCAAAAGTCCTGTCAAAGTTAAGCGTGTTTGTCCAGTTCCACTGCAGACCGGCACCTCCGTATTCACTAAAGCTGTCTATTAATGTTCCCTCAGAAAATTCCGGATTTGCGATACCGTAAGAATAGCCCAGATATGGATTTACATCAAAACCAAACAGAGTTTTGACAGAGAGTCCCTGCATAATTCTTGCTTCAGCAAAAAAGTTGCCCAGCATACGATAGCTTTTGTCCCTGTTATTCCGGGCGCGTACCTGCCCGGCAACCGGATTTGCCCCATTACCAAGAGTAGGCGCTTTTGTACCTGCAAAATTACCCATAATATCATAGACCGGTATAATCGGCTGCATACGGTAACCCTGTGAAATAACAGTCCCTTCACCGTTGTCTCCCCTGTTACCTTTTCCTAATGTATATGAAACGCTCAGGGATTGACCTATTTTTAACCATTCCGTGAGTTTTACATCGGTATTAGACCTTAAGGAGAATCTTTCAAAACCTGAATAAATAACAAAACCTTCTTCGTTAAGGTAACCGGCAGAGAAAGCATAGGATGTATTCTGTCCGCCACCCGTAACTGAAAGGTCATATTCCTGTATCACTCCATTCTGGTAAATCTCATCGTACCAGTCGGTACCTTCTTTATTAGCCCTTATAATTGTGTACGAAGGCCATAAGTACAGTGCAGGATTGACTGCTGCAGAACCTTCGACCGCTGCTGCTGGAAGAATATAATCGGGAATTACCGGTGTTGCGCCGCTTCCATAAAGAGCGTTGGTTGGAGCTAATCCCCTGTTTTTTGCCTGCAACCATAATAATTCACCATACTCCTGTGTATTCAGCAGGTCGTATTTATTGACAGCTTTTGTGATACCGGTTCTGACATTTAAGGCTACTCTTGGTCTGTCCCCCATACGTCCACGTTTTGTGGTAATAAGGACAACACCATTTGCACCTCTTGCACCGTAAATAGCTGCCGACGAAGCATCTTTCAATACAGAAATGGATTCGATGTCGTTTGGATTCAAAGAGCTTCCCGGACCGGCAGGTACACCGTCAATAACTGTGAGAGGGCCTGTAGAAGCCTGGATCGTTCCAAGCCCGCGTACCAGGATGCTGGCACCGGAACCGGGAGCATTCCCGTCAATTATTGATACCCCTGAAATCTGGCCTTGTATACGGCCAATGGCACTTGGGGCTGTAGATATTGCCATCTGCTGGTTTGATACTGAGGAAACAGAACCGGTCAGTTCTTCACGTAAACGTGTTCCATAACCAACAACAACTATCTCCTGCAAAGTAGATACACTTTCAACTAGAGTTACATCAATGTTAGCCACGGATCCAACAACTATTTCCTGTGTTGTATAACCGATGAATGAAAATGCAAGCGTTGAATTTGCCGAAGCAACTGTGATGGAATATCTTCCGTCAGGATTTGTAATTACTCCGTTTGTAGTTCCTTTTTCAACAACATTCACTCCAGGTAAATTATTCCCGGCCGCATCAATTATACGCCCGGTTACAGTTTTTTGCTGCTCATTGTCTGAGGTTACAGTCCCGTATGCTGAAGCGGTGAACTGTATTGTCCCAAACAATAAAAGAAAAGTCATGAGTTTCATCACCAGCTTTATCCTGATAAAATGCCATGGTAATGAAACAGATTTTCCAAAGTTTTTTGTCATACGTTTAAGATTTAAAGTTTTAAGATTTAAACATGATGTTTTGTACTCAGGTCTCACCTGAGTAAACGTCGCAGACAGAACTTGTAGTTAAGTCCTGTCTTTTCGTATTAGAGATTTAGGGATCAGGTAGTTTTGCATCATAGGCAATTCAGGTTAGTTTTAGTACATTATAGGTTAGTTCATTAATTTTATCTTTTTTCAGTTAAAATCTGTTAAATACTTAACATTCATACCGAAAATTTTAAAAACAGCAATTTAGAATAAAAGTTCCAATCATGCAAGTAAATTCCCCAAATAAAGTCATGTTCTTGTTCTGTAACTATTTCCGGATGGCGTTTTTAATTTATACCCGGATTTATCTTTCCTGAATTGTACGTTTCCATGCCCTCAATCCGACAAACGACATGGAACAGTAAACAATATATAGTAATACAGTCGGATAAAGTCCCCTGGTTAAAAACAGTATTACTGAAGCCGCATTGACGACAATCCATAAAAACCAGTGTTCATAAATTTTTCTTGCAAGCATCCATGTTGCAATTATCGAAAGCGAAGTAATAAATGAATCCCATCCCGGTACAGGCGAATCAGTCAGCCTGTCCAGAACAAGCCACATTACTGTAAACAGCAAAACAAAAATAACTGACAAAGCTATTCCGGTGTTGAGTTTTAGCCTGGACACTTCAAGTCTCTCAGTCCCTTCGTCCCTTAGTCTCTTCGTCCCTTCGTCTCTTAGTCCCTCCGTCTCTTCGTCTCCTTTCCCCCCCTTCTGCCCTGAGCCCTGAGCCCTGAGCCTTGTGCCTTTTACCCACCAGTACCACCCAAGTACGCTTATCACCAGGTAGTATCCCTGCAGGCTCATATCTGCATAAAGCTTCCCTGTGAAAAAGACCCAGATATAAATCCCTGAGGTAATGATACCTACCGGCCAGAGCCAGATATTCTGCCTGATTTCAAGGATAACATACAGGATGCCCGTAACTGCCCCGAATATTTCAATAAAATTATCTGAAAACCATCCGGATACTGTCATTTCATAACAATTAACTATCAGAACATTAAGCCAACCCTGAACATCAGATTAGTCCCTGCCTGAGGAAAATAATAAGACCAGCTTTTTTCTATGCCATCTTCATACCAGTTACCACCATAAGCATTGCTTTCATATTCGGCATTGAAAATGTTGTTGATAAGAAGCTGGAATTCAACATCTCTGATTTTAGGGATCGCCGGATTGAAGTCGATCCTCAGGTTGTTAACGATGTAAGGATTTATCTTTCTTTCCGGATTCATGGTATTATCGAAATATTGCCTGCCGACGTACTTGCTGATAAAATGCATCCTCATCGTCCTGAGTATTTTTATATTTATGTCACTTGTTCCGACAACTGACGGGGAATACGCAATATCAACAGTTCCAAGATACTTGCTTATATACTCTTCTGACCAGTCAGAGGTATTATAATCTGTATAATGCTCGACAAAATCCCTGATCTTATTCCTGCTCAATGTAACGCTGAAATCCCAGTTTAACAAATCCAGGGGCTTAAGCCCTGCACTGATTTCAACTCCGCGACGGTGACTTTTTTCAACATTTGTCATTATTGAATATCCGGTGCTGCTCAGCTCTCCGGTAGGAACCAGCTGATCCAGATACATCATTCCATACATATTGACTGCCAGGGAATATTTTTCTCCCCGAAGCTTGTATCCCATCTCGGTATCATAAAGTGTTTCGGCTTCCGGTGTGGCATTTATATCTCCTGCAGCTTCCTTAAAATCGGCCCGGGTTGGTTCACGGTTGGCAACCGAAAATGAAAGAAATGCATCCTGATTCGGGGTTATCGAAAAGAAAATTCCGGCTTTAGGATTAAAAAAGCCAAACCGGTGTTCCTGGTCGAGATCCTTCATATCATCATCATTACCGGTCATTCTGTAATGTATGTACCTGTATTGCAGGTCACCAAAAACAGATATTTTATCTGTTAAGGAATAATCTGCCTTGCCGAAAAAGCTTATCTCTCCTTTTGTCCCGTTGTTCAGGTACCACTGGTGATCTTTTTCCAGGGCTCCTGAATATCTCATCCAGATAATCCTGCCATAATGATCTCCCGAATAATAATTTCCACCTCCACCGGCTGTTACTTCAATTTTATTCTTACTGAATTTAAGTGAAGTCACAAGACCATAGAAATCGTTCGACATCCATTTTCTTCTTATCAGGTCGGATTCAGTAATAAGTGTATCTCCTACACTTATTACAGGCAATCCATAATCCGGAAGGAATCTGTCTTCCTTATATTCCTCATAATATCCCTTACCTTTTGTATAATGAAGAGCGGTATTCAGACTTAAACTGCTACTGAGACTGTGGCTGTAAATCAGCTGATAATGATTCTGCAGATAATTATCGCTCTCATTATCATAATATTGTTTTATTCCTGCCTCGTCAGTATATTCACCTGCCGGATTATATCTTCTGTTAATTGTCAGCATCTCTTTTGGCACACCCCACCAGCCTATTCCGGTATGTTCTTCTCCGAGAATTATATTAGCTTTTAATCTGACCTTTTCTGTCCTGTAAACGCCGCTGATGTAGCCCGATCTGTGGTTTGACCCCGTTCTTTCGATATAACCATTGCTGTTCAGTTCCGATAACCTTATCTGAAAAGCAAATCTTTCAGCCAGGAGTCCTGTTCCGGCAGCAATCATTTTCCTGGTTGTTTGGAAAGATCCCAACGAAGTGCTTATCCTGGCAAAAGGTTCATTTTCCGGACTTTTGGTCTGAATACTTATTGTAGCTCCGAAAGCTCCAGCCCCGTTTGATGATGTTCCCGCACCGCGCTGAACCTGGACATTATCAACAGAGGATGAAAGATCAGGAAGGTCAACCCAGAAGACCTGCTGTGACTCCGGATCGTTAAGCGGAATCCCGTCGATAGTGACATTTATCCTGTTTGCGTCGGTACCACGTATCCGTAAGCTTGTATACCCTATTCCATTCCCGGCTTCCGAAGTCTCAACCAGTGAAGGAGTCAGACTCAGAAGAAAAGGGAAATCCTGTCCTGTGTTTTGTTCTTTTAGCTGTTCGTTGTCAATTGTCGAATATGCAAGAGGTGAATGGTTCCCAGCCCTTACAGCATTTACAATTACTTCCCCTGTTAACAGGGGTTTACCGGTCAGGCTGATATTCAGAACTGATTTTCCGGTAAGATTCACTTCATGAATTTGCGGTTCATAGCCGATGAAAGAAAAATGAAGGCGGTAGGTGCCATCTTTAAGACCATAAAAGGAGTAACTGCCATCGCTGCGGCTATACACACCTAGGAATGTATCTTCAATCGTAATTCCGGCCCCTGCAAGCGGATTCCCGCTTGTATCTGTGACTCTCCCCTGGATTACAGATCCGCTTTCCTTAACTGCAGATACATCCATCAGAAAAATAAATCCGAAAAACAAGAGTACCAGCTTTTTCCTCATTTTACCTTTTAATTAACTATTTTAGAAAATGAGGCTCTTTAAATATTGTGCTGATTTACAGAATCCCTCCGCCGGTATTATCCGGATCAGGTGTAAGGGTATGATCTCAGCCCGTAGTATTAAGGCACCCCATTTTCCGATAATTCAAAGATATAACTTTTTATCCTGTTTGTCAATTTTTTGTTAAATTAGCGATCATATCCTGCATAAATATGAAAAAACTGCTTGTCAAACTTAACTATAAGGGATATCTTAGAATCGCAGTTATAAATGCTGAAGACCATTTCTTCAAAGCAATCTCGAAGGAGCTTAAGGGTGTAATGACAGACAGGGAGATTGATCAACGCTGTCCTTACGAGTACATGATTTTCTTTGTCAGATCAGTTAAAGAAGTCGAACTCTTTGCTCCTATTGCGCTTCATAACCTTACAGCTGATGGTACATTATGGTTCTGTTATCCTAAAAAAAGCTCAAAAAAATATTCTTCCGATCTTGAACGTGACCACGGCTGGAAAGCATTGAATGAATTTGGTTTTTATGGTACAAGGATGGTAGCAATTGATGATGACTGGTCAGCTTTGAGGTTCAGGAATATAAAGTATATTAAGTCAACCTCTGACAGGTATCCAAAATAAAATTCCCCTCCCTGGAGAGCCTGTCCCGACCGAAGGGCGGGAGGTTAGGGGTGGGTTAAATGATTAAGACTACAAATATAGAAACCCCTCTTGGTGAAATGATTGCCGGAGCAACTGAAGACGGTGTTTGTCTTCTGGAATTTACCGACAGGAGGATGCTTTCATCTGAACTGAAGGACCTTGAAAGGCTTTTAGAAACAACCAGTGAAGAAGGAGATAGCAGGTATATTAAACTGCTGAGAAAACAGCTTGACGAGTATTTTGAAGGGAAAAGAAAAGAATTTTCAGTTCCCCTCGTAATACCCGGTACTGAATTTCAACGGATTGTATGGAAAGAACTGCTGAATATTCCATTCGGATCAACCAGGTCATACCAGGAACAGGCTGATATTCTGGATAAACCTGGTTCTGTCAGAGCTGTTGCAAACGCTAACGGAATGAACAGGATATCAATTGTTATCCCATGTCACCGGGTTATAGGATCCAACGGTCATCTTACGGGTTACGGGGGCGGACTGAAAAGGAAAAAATGGCTCCTCTATCATGAAAAAAAATATTCCGGGAAAGCAGTAGATCTTGATCTCTTTTAACCAGAACAGACAAAAATATAAATACATTTTTCAAGTATTATGAAAACACTTTTTTCACAAAGAATTTTTCTTCTCCTGTCATTTGCACTTATTCTATTTGCAATAACAGGGTGTGCTCAGAATGAGGCTGTTGATCAATGCCTGACAGGCCATACCTACGGATTCTTCGGTGGTCTCTGGCATGGATTTATTGCTCCTTTTGATTTTATAGGAATGCTTTTTAATGATAAAATCACAATGTATGCCCAGAATAATAACGGAGGCTTATATGCTCTCGGATTCCTTTTAGGCAGCGGCGGCTGGGGTTTCTTTGGAGGAAAAGGAGTGCGCAGGGTTCAGCATACAAGAGTCAACTTCCAGTCACAGAAGTTCGATAATGCTGAGATTGTTGAATAAACCTCTCCCCACCCCTCGGCGTTGCTCGGGGTTGCCCCTCCCCCGGGAGGGAGGGGCTTAAAGACATACGTGATTCAACCTCCCCCGCTCTCCTGGGAGCGGGGGATAAGAGGGGGTGAGGCAAAATGCTGCAAAATGGAAGCTCGATCCTGCAAAGATCGGCATTATGGGCTTTTCAGCAGGTGGAAGCCTCAGCGCCCGGGCCAGCACTCTCTCCGGTAAAAAAACATATCCGCCCGTTGACGCATCAGACAGTCTCTCATGCAGGCCGGACTTTGCATTACTTATTTATCCTGCATATCTCGACCTGGGTGAAAACAGGACTCTCACCCCTGAACTGCAGTTAACAAAAGATACCCCTCCGATATTCATATTCCAGACAGCAGATGATACTTATGGTAACAGCGCGCTTGTTATGACAACTGCTTTAAGAGACGCAAAGCTACCTGTTGAGCTGCATTATTTACCAAAGGGAGGACATGGATATGGTCTCAGACAGGGTAGTTTTGCCGGTACGACATGGCCGACTCTTGCTGAAAACTGGCTTAAGAGGATCTTTTAACATTAAAAGAAGGTTTAAACATTTTTAAAAAGATTTTGTAACTTACATAAAATTTAATATTCAATTTACCATGCACGACACAGCTAAAGAACCTGAATGTTGCCCTGTTTTTGATCCGGCACCATGGGATTACAAGACACACGAATGGGTTGATAAATTATTTATCAAAAAAAACCTGCCCCAGTTTTTACACATGCCGCTGCCCTTTATGTATGCCAGGGTTCTTGGCGGGATGTGGAAAAAAGCCCAGGATGCAGGAGCTGCACCAGAAATAAAAGATTTTCTTCTTTTGGCCTATGACCCTTCACCCTGGAAAAGTGAGCTTTACATGAATGTCACTAAAGAGGTTCCGGAAGCTGAGAATGTTAAGCTTACAGGCACTTTTGTCAGCAAAGTATTTGACGGACCTTATAATCAAGTCCCAAAGTATCTAAATGAATTCAGAAGATACCTGACATTACTGGAAAAAAAGGCGAAAAAGTATTTTTTCTATTACACGACCTGTCCGAAATGCGCTAAGAAATACGGACATAACTACATTGTTGCATTTGCGGAAGTCTAATTTTCAATTCTTTTTTCTGAAGTACAGGCATTTATTAAGATTGTAAAGCAATCTCCTGACAAACTTTTACAAATGAAATAACCATCAGGTAAAGAACGCCGTTTGTAAAAAGATCTTTAATAAATTAGTGATATTCAACTATTAAATTTTTCAATTATGACAGTTTTTACTGGAAGCAATAAAAAAAATTTAGTAAAAGTTTCTTCTCTTTTACTTTCGATGACATGTATTATTCTTTTAAATTGTTCCGGCCCTCTGAAAGATGCCGGAGTTAATCTTGAAGCCGGATTTCAGAATCCTCCCGAAAGTGCAAAGCCACGAGTATGGTGGCACTGGATGAATGGCAACATCAGCAAGGAAGGTATAAGAGCTGATCTTGAGTGGATGAAACGAATTGGTATCGGCGGTTTTCAGAATTTTGATGCTGGCCTCGCTTCACCGCAAGTGGTGGAAAAAAGGTTAATTTATATGACACCGGAATGGAAAGATGCGTTCCTCTTTACAACAAGACTGGCTGATTCGCTGGGATTGGAAATGGCTATCGCCGGTTCCCCCGGATGGAGCGAGAGTGGTGGCCCCTGGGTTACTCCTGCACAGGCAATGAAAAAACTTGTATGGAGTGAAGTCAGGATAGAGGGAGGAAAACCTTTCACAGGAACTTTGCCCAGACCACCATCTACTACCGGGTCATTTCAAAATATTCCTGGCCAGAGCAGGAGAGATCCTTCTTCGCCACCCCAGGCTGAATATTATGCTGATGCCGCAGTCGTTGCCTATAAGATTCCCGTAAATGATTTGTCTCTCTCCGAACTGAATCCGAAGGTAACATCCAGCAATAGCAAGTTTGAACTCTCTACCCTTATTGATGGTGATCTCACAAATTCAACCTTCCTGCCGGCAGCAAAACCAAATAAAACAGCATGGATTCAGTTTGAATTTTCCAAACCGGTTACTGTTCAATCATTAACACTTGTCAGCAACGAAACCGGTGTTAATTATTCCGGATTGGGTGGCTCCGGGAATAATAGAATTCTGGAGGCATCTGACAATGGCAGACAATTCAAAACAGTTTTTGAGATTCCCGGAATCGGTAATATGCAACGGACTTTTTCATTTGCACCTGCGACAAACAGGTTTTTCCGGATCACATTCAAAACTCCGCCACCCAGGGAAAGACCAGGATTATCTGCCATGTTCAGCGGTCCACCACCTCCAGGATCTTTACAGCCAGCAGGAATCCGAATCGCTGAAGTCATTCTTCATTCAGTAGTACATGTAAACCGTTTTGAGGATAAAGCAGGATTTTCAGCAGCTACCAGATTATATACAATGGCCACATCTCCAATCTCTGCTGCAGATGCTGTTAATAAATCTGAAATAATTGACCTGACATTAAAAATGCATCCGGATGGCACGCTTGACTGGACACCTCCGGAGGGACGCTGGGGAATAATTCGCTTTGGCTATTCCCTGACAGGCCATCAGAATTCACCTGCTTCACCTGAAGCAACAGGACTCGAGGTTGATAAACTCAACGCAAATCATGTCAAAGCCTATTTCGATAATTATCTTGATCAGTATAAAGATGCAACAGGCGGTCTTATGGGTAAGAGAGGCCTGCAGTACATAATTACCGATAGCTGGGAAGCAGGTGTACAAAACTGGACTGATAGTATGATAGTTGAGTTCTCCAGGCATCGTGGTTATGATATGCTGCCATGGATGCCTGTTCTGACAGGACTTATAGTTGAAAGTGCTGAGGCAAGTGAACGATTCCTGTGGGATTTCAGGAAAACAATTGCAGATCTGACAGCAGAAAATCACTATGACCAGTTGACCACTATTCTGCACAATCGGGGGATGGGTCGTTACACTGAATCGCATGAAGGTGGTCGCGCCTTTATCGGTGACGGTATGGAAGTTAAACAGAAAGCCGACATTCCTATGAGTGCTACATGGACTCCGGGAGGCTTTGATGGTGATGAAAATGCAGGAGTAGCTACACGTTATAAAGCTGATGTACTCGAATCAGCCTCTGTAGCCCACATTTACGGGCAGAATCTTGTCGCAGCCGAATCAATGACAGCTATCGGCAATACCTGGGCTTTCTCACCTGAGAGGTTGAAACCCACAGCCGACATGGAACTGGCTATGGGACTGAATCGTTTTGTTATCCATACATCCGTACATCAGCCTGTTTCGGATAAAATACCCGGCCTGGGTCTGGGACCATTCGGTCAGTGGTTCACCAGGCATGAAACATGGGCTGAACTGGCAAAACCCTGGACAACTTACCTTGCCCGTAACTCATTTATGCTGCAACGGGGGAAATTCGTAGCCGATATCATATATTATTATGGGGAGGACAATAACATCACAGCATTGTTCGGAGAAAAACTTCCGGATATACCTGAAGGGTTCAATTATGATTTTATTAATAGTGATGCTCTTTTGAATTCCCTTTCTGTGGAAAACGGGCTTATTGTAACTCCAGGTGGAATGAGTTACCGCCTCCTGGTTCTCGATCAAAACAGTCGTCATATGCCATTACCGGTCCTCCTTAAAATCCGTGATATGGTGGAAGGAGGCGCTGTTGTTGCAGGTCCAAAACCAGTAGATTCACCAAGCCTAAGTGATGACCAAAGTGAATTTCAGGCAGTCGTAAGTCAGCTCTGGAAAACAGAAAATGGAGAGAACAGTATCGGTATGGGGAAAATATATACCGGAAAAACAGTGGCTGAAGTGCTGGCTGCAATGCAATTAACTCCCGATTTTGATTATACAAAACCAGAAGATAATACAAGCCTTCTGTTTGTCCATCGTAAATTGTTAAAAGCCGATATTTATTGGGTCAATAACCGGCATAACCGCGAGGAAAACCTGGAAGCCATTTTCAGAGTCAAAGGTAAAATTGCTGAGGTTTGGCATCCTGAAACAGGCAAAATAGAACAGGTCTCTTATGCTATTGAAGGTGACCGTACCAGAGTACCATTGCGTCTTGCACCGAATGATGCAGTATTTGTTGTATTCTACAAAGCCGCCAGAAAAACTTCATTCAATGTACCGAAAACAACTGAAAATAACCTTATTACAATCAAAGGTGCCTGGGACGTAAGCTTTCAGCCAAACCGCGGAGCACCTTCTGAAATCACCCTCGATACTCTAGTTTCCTGGAGTGAAAACCCTGATACAGGAGTAAAATATTTCTCAGGAACCGGAATCTATACAAAGAATATTCAGGCTCCCGAAAACTGGTTTAAGGAAGGTGATCAACTTTGGCTGGATCTGGGAACAGTAAAAAATCTTGCAGAAGTCCTGGTCAACGGAAAATCCCTTGGAATTGTCTGGAAAAAACCTTTCCGCGTGGATATAACTGATGCAATAAAACCTGGTAAAAACACACTTGAAGTAAAGGTAACCAACCTGTGGGTAAACAGGCTTATAGGTGATCAGCAGCCAGATATTACTAAGAAATATACATATACAACTCAGGCATTTTACAGGACTGATTCACCACTGTTGCCATCAGGATTACTGGGGCCTGTACAAATCGTGAGCTTGTCAGCAAAATAGGTAAGATGGTTAAAATAATCCAAATAAATGAGTGTACCCACTCCTGAAACTATAATTAAAATTACTGGTCTGAAAAAATCCTTCAAAGACCTTGCCGCTGTAGATAATATTTCATTTGAAGTCTGTAAAGGTGAAATATTTGGATTATTAGGCCCCAATGGCGCAGGTAAAACGACAACCATTAATATGATTTGCGGATTATTGCCTGCTTCCGATGGTAAAATCGATTTTCAATCCCGTGAATTAAAAGAAATCAAATCACTTATTGGTTATTGCCCGCAGGAAAATATTTATTTCCCGAAGCTGACTTGTTTTGAGCAGCTTGTATTTATGGGTAATCTCTATGATATACCGTCTGACAGGTGCAGGGAAAGAGCCATGGGATTACTGGAGATGCTTGGATTAATCAACAAATCAAAAGTTTGTGCCAAAAATCTTTCTGGTGGAATGAAAAGACGTCTGAATATTGCCCTGGCGCTGATTCATGACCCCGGGATCCTGATACTGGATGAACCTGAAGCTGGTCTTGATCCGCAAAGCAGGGTCCTTGTCCGTAATTTTATTAAATCTCTTTCAAAAGAAAAAACCATTATCCTTACCAGCCATAATATGGATGAAGTAGATCGGCTGGCTGACAGAGTAGCAATAATGGATTACGGGAAAATTATGCTGATTGATACACCATATAATCTTAAGAATTCAATTGGCGAAGGGGATGTTCTTGAAATTGAAATTATTGAAGAATCCGCAGATAAAACAGCCGCACTTATATCGGTTTTAAAACATGAATATAATATTATTCAAAGTGGTAACTTATTGATAATAAAAGCTATACATCTAATTGACAAAATACATGGCATAACCTCATCTATAAAAGAGGCCGGATTTACAATTAAAGAGACAAAGCTGAGGGAAAATACACTCGAGGATGTTTTTATACACCTGACCGGGAGAATGTTAAGACAATGAAACTGCTCAGTATAATAATAAAAAGTCTTAAGGAACAGTGGAGGAGCTTCTGGATCCTTATTCTGACCCTGTCCATGGGACCTTTCTTTATTTTTGTCTATTACCTTATTATTGAAACCTCAAAACCACATTATGACGTTGCAATTATAAACAACGACAAAGGATACATTCTCAGATCAGAGCCTCTTAATAAAGGAGAAGAGTTTATACTGTTTTTTACCGGCAGTGTAAAAGACTCTGTAAATATGCCGTTTTTCATAAAGAAAGCACATGATAAAACTGATGTACTTCAGTCTCTTAAAAACAAAAAGACAGATGCCCTGGTAATCATACCGGAAGATTTTTCGGAACATCTTGTAAAACAGCAAGATGGAGATAGCACCACACCGGCAGAAATCCAATTCTACGGAGATCTTACAAATGTAAACTATCTCTTAAGCGCTTTGTGGGCAAATGAAACAATGAACTCATTTATTAAAGTGTCCACAGGATCTGAAGATTTAATTAAAATATCTGAAACAGGGATAGGCACCTCTTCAAACATTTCCGATTTTGATATGATAGTACCGGGACTTCTTATATTATCAGTAATAATGCTGATGTTCACAGCAACCATTGCATTCATTTCGGAAGTGGAAAATAAAACAATAATCAGGCTCAAACTTTCACGGATTTCAACATTTGAATTTATTACAGGAATAACAGCTGTCCAGATAATTGTAGGGATAATATCAATTCTCCTGACACTATTAACAGCTGTAATTCTGGGTTTTGAGTTCCACGGATCTGCTGCAGTATTTATCCTCATTGCCATTCTGACAAGCATTTCTATGATAGCTTTCAGTCTTATCATTGCAGCTCTTACCAAAACAGCTAATGAGGTACTGATTGTCGGTAACTTTCCCCTGTTCCTATTTATGTTTTTTACAGGTGCAGCATTTCCTTTCAGAAGCGAAGGCTTATTTTCTCTTTTCGGGTATCCCGTTACCCTTCAGGGATTAATGTCGCCGACACATGCAATCTCTGCCCTTAATAAGATCATGATAATGCAGATGAAACTTGGTGATATTATCCCGGAAATAATAGCTCTTATCATATTGACTGTCATTTATTTCCTGACTGGTATAATTTTATACCGGAAAAGGCATATGACATTAAAATAATTAATGAGGAAGTCTGAATAAGCCTGTCACCCTTAAAATGCGTTTCTCCGGTTTTTTATGGCTTTAATGATAAGATACAAAACAAAACCTACTCCCACGGCAAGCAGAATATATTTTAAATACGGGAATATCTGTTCCCTGATCTCAAACAAAAAATAACCGATTATAGCCAGTATAATATTCCATAATCCTGCGCCGATAAAAGTATACAGTATGAAATCACGCAGATTCATTTTTGACAACCCGGCAGGTATTGAAATAAGATGACGGAGACCCAGCACAAGACGTCCGATAAATGTTGATGATTTCCCATTCCTTTTAAAGTAATCCTCCGCATGAATTACTTTCTCTTTGGATAAAAGAAATACTCTCCCCAGCTTTGAATCGGCAAACTTATAAACCAGTGGACGCCCAAGGTAATATGCAAGAGAATAATTTATCAGTGAACCGCAGAGAGCACCGATAGTTCCTGCCAGAATCACTATAAAAACATTCAGGTCGCCCTGGGCAGCCTTGTATGCTGCGAAAGGTATAACTACTTCAGATGGTAAAGGCAAAAAAGTACTTTCGATTGTCATCAGCAGGGCAATCGTAAAATAATTCAGGTTGGCCATGTACCAATCCAGCAGGGTTTGAATAAACTCCATTATTTCAAAAACTTATTTGAGGCGTCAAAGATAATAATAAAGTATTCCCTTTCTTTATTTTTTATAACCCAGGGTCATCACGTTTACCGACCTTGGATCGAGATTTGTGCTGATCTTTCTGCCGGCAACGGTTACAGTACTGAAAGCAGGGTATACGCGCTTTGGATTTACTATAGTATTATACTCATATAATTTCTTTGACTTCAGTGTTTCGATCTCCCCGTTTTTCAGGATTGAAAGCCCTTCGAGGTTTATCCTGATATTTTTTGATGAGGATGAAACATTTACAAGCTTAATATAAACTTTAGCATTGTTCTTATCGATCGAAGCACTGGCATACAGGCTGTCGGCACCAATGAGCGGCTTGCCTGCTTCCAGAACAGGTATTACCTGGGTACCCCTGTGGGTGGAGAACATTTTCTGAACATAATAATTCGGGGTTCCAATAGTCTGAAGATTATCAAACCAGATAAGGTCAGGACGCCATTGCCACGCATCTACATGAGCCAGCAAAGGAGCATATGATGCCATATTTACCACCTCAGCATTTCTCTCAAGACCGGTCATGAATGCAGCTTCTGCCAGTGCGCTGAACCATGTATTGCGTGACTCGGATTCAGTTGTATCTCTGTCATGAGCTGCAAATTCACCGGCAAAAACTTTTATGCTTTTTCTGTCATAGTTGTCATAGCGGTTTGCATTCTTCAAAAACCATTCCGGAGGCATATAATAGTGCTCATCAATAAGTGCCGGGCTGAGCTTTTTCAATTCTGACCATGCATATTCGAAATAGCGTCCTGCAGAGCTTGGCCCGGAACCTGAAACGATTTTAATGTCAGGGTGTTTTTGCTTTATCACCTTTTCAAACTCTTTGTATCGCTCAATGTATTGCTCTTCCCATTGTTCATTACCAATGCCGATAAATTTAAGATTGAATGGTTCAGGGTGTCCCATTGAAGCTCTTAATTTACCCCATTTTGTTGTAACTGCCCCATTGGCAAATTCGATCAGATCAAGTGCATCCTGAATATAGGGATCCAGCTCATTCAGAGGAACTACTTCACCGGCATTGTACTGGCACGACATTCCACAGTTCAGAATCGGAAGTGGTTCTGCTCCGAAATCTTCAGATAACTGGAAATATTCATAAAATCCGAGGCCGAATGTCTGGAAATAATCCGGAGCCTGACGGTCCCGTATCTCCATATTCCAGCGGTTTATGATCATTTTTCGTGCCTCAACAGGACCAACTGTAGTTTTCCATTGATAACGGTTTGTAAGATCCCTGCCCTCAACGATACATCCTCCGGGGAAACGGACAAATCCCGGTTTCAAATCGGCGATCATCTGAACAATATCTTTTCTTAAACCACCTGCTCTGTCTTTCCACGTATCTGACGGAAAAAGTGAAACCATATCAAGATCAATTGATCCTGTTCCGGTAAATAGAAGGCGAAGAAGCGCTTCAGGCTCTGTCCCTGTAGCTTTAAATGAGGTCCGGTGATTTTCCCATGTGGTGGTAAATCCTTCAAGTTCAGTCCCTCCAAGGATCTCACCTTTTGAATTCAGCAGTTCAACCTTCAGCTTAAGGTTTGAATTTGGTGATATCTTCGCTGATACAGAAAAGTTATATTGATTATCCTTTTTTATGCCCATTCCGCGGAATCCCTCGTTTGTTAAACCGAATGCTCCGTTTGGCGCATCAATAAAAACAGTTATATAATGGGGATTGGCGCTGTTTGCCGGTGAATAAAATGTAGGGACAACCCTGCCATTACCGTTCTGACGAACCTGTCTCCAACCCATCATCGGCAATGAAAACTCAAATGATCTGTTCTTTACCAGCTCTGCATAAATTCCTCCGTCAGCTGCAAAATTTATGTCTTCAAAAAAAACACCCCACATTGTAGGCTGAATATCTGCCACAGGCTTATTGGCAAGAATCGATATTTCATTTAACTGCTGAGCAGATAATGTAACAAATAACATTACGGTTAAAAACAGACATAACCAGTGTTTAAGATATTTTCTCATTGTCGGGAAATATTTTGATTCAATTATATGTTTATCTGAAGTTTATTTGATAGTAAGCAAAACGACCGATTTCGAAGGTAGTACAACATTCAGCAGATCTCCCTGCTTTCTGGCTCCGTCAAATTTTGCAATTGCAACTGTGTTTGGTTTGTCAAACGTGTTGATGTCTGTAATTTTTGCAGAAGTCAGGACCTGGCCTGTAACTGCTGACCATTTGACCTGGTTTAAGGTTGTGCTTAAAGTAATTGACTTGTTGGGATCAATGTTGACAAGTGTAATATGTACAACACCAGTTGAATCCATAGAAGCTGAAACATTAAGCGCCGGAAGTTTCTGGTCTCCAAGGACATAATCAGGGCTTGTGAATTTTACAGGCAGCATTTTAGCGTCCTGGTGCACTTTGTAAAGATCAAAAACATGATACGTGGGTGTAAGTATCATCTTTGAACCTTCAGTAAGTATCACTGCCTGAAGCACATTGATTGTCTGTGCAAGCTGTGCCATTTTAACCCTGTCGCAATGATTATTGAATATGTTCAATGTAGAACCGGCAATGATAGCATCACGAAGGCTGTTCTGCTGATAAAGGAATCTGGGATTTGTTCCCGGTTCCTGGTCAGTCCAAATACCCCATTCACCGATAACCAGGGCTACCCTCTTCAGTGAATCATATTCTGTCATTACCGCATCATGCCCTTTGATGATTTCATCAATGCGGAGAGCATTCTGCATAGTTCCGAAATAAGTCGCTTCTGTGAAATTGGTTGCCGAGCCCTGGCTCTGGACCGCGACAGGTGGTTGAGCAGGTGCTCCCTGTGCATTCACAGGCCTCGGACCCTGTCCCATTCTGCCTCTCGGCGGACGCGTGTAATAGTGCACATCCATTCCCCACATCATGCTTCTTCCTCCTCCTCCTGCCAGACCCTGCATCAAAACATCAGTCCACTGATAATTCGAAGAATTTGCTCCGCTGGCTATTTTTCTCAGCATTGTTCCCGGGTAGTTTTTTGCAAATGATGAATATTGCCTGAATTGCGTTACATAGTATTCAGCCGTCATGTTACCGCCGCAGCCCCAATTCTCATTGCCAATACCCCAGAAGGAGACTCCCCATGGTTTTTCATGCCCATTTTGCTTTCTCATATTTGTCATCGGGCTTATCCCGTCGTAGTTGAGATATTCAATCCACTTGCTCATCTCTTCGACTGAACCGCTTCCAAGGTTTCCGACAATGACAGGCTCTGTATTAAGCAGTTCACAAAGCTGGAGGAATTCATGCGTACCGAAGCTATTATCTTCGGTGACGTTCCCCCAGTTGGTATTTATCATTGTAGGACGCTGATTCCTCGGGCCAATGCCATCACGCCAGTGATATTCATCGGCAAAGCATCCACCAGGCCATCTCAGGTTTGGTATCTGAATCTTTTTCAGCGCTTCAACAATATCAAGACGGATACGGTCCTGTTTCGGTACAGGCATGCTTTCATTCACCCAGTAACCATCATATATACATCTCCCGAGATGTTCCGAGAAATGACCATAAATGTGACGGTTTATAGTATATTTCGACGCTCCTGCATCAACAACCAGGGCCACAGACGACTGACCAAAAACACTAAAGTTAATGGCCAGTACAAATAAAATCAGTGCTGTTTTTTTCATATTGAGAATCTTTTAAAGCTGAAAATGATTTGTAATTATTTAAAAACTATTTTATTAGCAGCATCATACATTTTCTGGCTGGCAGCTTTTAATTGAGTTTCAGGAATTTTAATAACCTTCCTGTCATAAGTCATAAGACCATTACACTCAATTTCAACATCAGTTGTCTGGGTATATATGGCAGCTGACAAGCCTCTTTTTATAAACGGGACTATCTGGTTGAGATATCCTGAATAAGTTGTAAATAAAGTATCTGCGTCCTGGAATGTCCTGTACCCCCAGTTGTTCTTATCAAGCCAGGTATGCCCTTCGAGGGGAAGTCCCAGACCACCGAATTCGCCAAGGACCAGAGCCTGTTTTGAACCGAAGACTTCAGGTTTTGCCATAACCGGACCAGGATAATTATGCAGATCAAGTATATGACCGACTTCATGGAAATTTCCTCCGCTTGCACTATTAACCAGCCGTGAGGGATCCTTTTGCATCGTCCATTTTGTGATTTCAACACTTTTAAACTGACCCCAGGCTTCATTAAATGGAACCCACACAACAATACACGGAGAATTGTGCAGGTAATTTATAATAGCATTCCATTCAGTCCTGTATATTCTTTCTGATGTTTCTGTCCGGATCTTATCCGACCCGCCTTCCATACCCGGTCGTGTATTCCACTGACCTCCTCCAAGGTCTCCGCTTGGCATATCCTGCCATACCAGCATACCTGTCATGTCACAATGATAATACCAGCGGGCAGGTTCAACCTTTACATGCTTTCTTATTGTATTGAAACCCATTTCTTTGGTTTTAACAATATCAAAGAGAAGGGCTTCATCAGTCGGTGCAGTGTACAAACCATCAGGCCACCATCCCTGGTCAAGAGGGCCGTACTGGAAAACAAATTTATTATTGAGCATCATCCTCAGAACACCATTTTCATCAGGACTGACAGAGATCTTACGCATGGCAAAATAGCTTTTAACCTCATCCGTTATTTTGCCTTTTCGCATCACCGAAATCTTCAGATCGTACAGGAAAGGATTATCAGGAGACCATAATTTCGGATTATTTACAGGCAAAACAATTCCTGTTCCGATTGTAGCGTCCTTTTCAAGAACGGTTTTCTCACCTTCACGGACTGAAATATGTATTACGTCACCAGGTTCCTGATTCTCAACCCTGACATCCACAGAAAGAATCTGTCTGTCGATATCAGGAACCATTTTTAATGAAGATACATAAGCTTCAGGAACTGCCTCCAACCAGACTGTCTGCCAGATACCGGTTACCGAGGTATACCAGATACTACCAGGTTTTGATACCTGTTTGCCGCGTGGTTGAGGACCTTTGTCAGCAGGATCGGTAACCCGAAGCTCCAGAAGCTGCTGTCCGTTTGATTTAAGCAGATCAGTTATATCGAAATAGAATGGATCATAACCACCCTGGTGAGATCCGGCCTTAGTGCCATTCACATAAATGTCTGATAACCAATCAACTGCCCCAAATTGTAACAATACATGTTTGTTTTTAAAGGATTTTGGAACTGTGAATCTTGTTCTGTACCATAATATATTTTCCTGACCTACAGGTTTATTTACCCCGGACAGAGCAGATTCCACTGCAAAAGGGACAAGTATTTTCCCATGAAAAACTTTTGGCATGGTTCCATTTGCAGGGGTAATAGCGTAATCCCATAAACCATTGAGACTTTTCCATTCAGTTCTGACCATCTGGGGCCGGGGGTACTCAGGAAGCGGATTCAGGGGATTCACATTTGCTGACCATGTGGTTGTGAATTTATTGCCGGCAATTTTCCAGCCGGAAACCTGCGCATGATTGATTCCTGGAAACAATACCATTACTAACAAAACAGATAATAACTTTTTCATAGTTGACTTTTAAGTGTCCTTTTTACACTTATTATTTTAATTAACAAATTAGAAATTATTAACCTTTTCTGATTGCCCTGAACCAGTTTGGTATGGCATTAAATATAATTATAATAACCGAAATTATGATACTTAACGTCAGTATTAGATTGATCAGTCCCGGAATCATTGTTGCAGCTTCACCTACCTGGGGGATATAAATATTTTTTATGTTCAGGAATGCTGCAGTCATAGTAGTTATGCCTACAAATGTCATTGGCAAAATTGTCACCCATGCATACTTTGTCCTGCCGCGGTTTATTATAAAAGAGGTCCCTATAGCCAGGGCAATTGTGGCAAGTAGCTGATTGGCAGTACCGAACATTGGCCAGATTGTAGCTACTGTCCCGGTATAGATGAAATAACCCCAGGCAAAAACAATCAGGCCGCTGGTTATCAGGTTTCCCGGCAGCCAGTTGGTTTTCTGAAATGGCGGATAAATTTTACCAAATGCTTCCTGTAGTAGAAATCTGCCGATACGTGTTCCGGCATCGATTGTTGTCAGAATAAATAATGCCTCAAACATTATGGCAAAATGGTACCAGTACGACATCAGGTGCTTCATGCCGGGAATAGATGAGAATATATATGCCATTCCGACTCCCAGAGAAACAGCTCCCCCTGTGCGTCCTGCAATTTTTTCACCAACGCTGGCAGAAAGCTGATCAATATTTGATTCTGTGAAACCCATTTCATACAGTTTCGGAAGTATTGCCTGGAGCTTTTCAACCGGAACATTTATCTGAAAATAATCTAACGGAAGGAGGCTGGTTGCAGCGATCAATGCCATAATGCTGATAGCACCCTCAGTAAGCATTGAACCAACGGCAATAGGCTTTATATGAGACTCTTTCATCACCATTTTGGGAGTTGTTCCGGAACTTACCAGAGAGTGAAATCCGGAAATTGCACCACAGGCAATAGTAATGAAAAGGTAAGGGAATAATTTCCCCGGAATTATAGGCCCTCCCCCTTTACCGAACTCAGTAAATGCCGGCATCTTTATTTCCGGTGCGACAATAATCAACCCTATTGCGAGTAATCCGATTACTGAAATTTTCATAATAGAACTCAGGTAATCGCGGGGGGAAAGTAAAAGCCATACCGGAAGAACTGATGCAAGAAATCCGTAAACGGCGATAATAATCGTCAGTGTCTTATGATTAAATGTAAACCAGGTTGAAAACTGGGAATCAGGTACATATCGGCCAAATACAACTGCAAGTACCAGCATAATTACACCGAATAGTGTTGCTTCAAGTGTTTTGCCTTTCCTGATCTTAAACATCCACAATCCCATAATAATTGCAATAGGAATGGTAGATGCAATGGTGAATGTTCCCCACGGGCTTTCAGCCAGAGCATTAACGACCACCAGACCTAATCCTGCCAGAGCAACAATTATAATCAGTATAATAGCAAAGGTTGTTGTAATACCGCTGACTTTATTGATTTCAGCTTTTGCTATAGCTGCGAGTGACTTACCATCGTGCTGGACTGAAGCAGTCAATATTACGAAATCGTGGACTGCACCTGCCATAACAGCGCCGATCAGCATCCATAAAAATCCGGGCATGAATCCAAACTGTGCTGCCAGAACAGGCCCGACAAGAGGGCCTGCCCCGGCAATTGCAGCAAAATGATGGCCGAATAATACCCATTTATTCATTGGATAATAATTCTGACCGTCATACAGCCTGTGTGCCGGGGTTAGCGCCAGATCGTTTGTTACCGCAACCTTTGCCGCAACAAAGCTGAAATAGAGCCTGTAAGCAATTGCAAAAAGGGCTATGGAACCGATTACAAATGGCATTGCATTCATCTGGCTGATGAAATTAGAAACAATCACCTAAAATAGACATTTCCCCGAATACAAGAAATTCTAATTATCACAACCGGTTGATCCTTTTTTTAACCCGTTGATCAATAATTATTGGAACCTGCTCAATGATTGTGTTAGTGGAATCAAGATTAAGCGTCCTGATATCAGTAATGCTGAGTTTCCTGAGAAGGCCATTAATGGCAAGGATGAAGTTTTCCCTGTTGGACAGGTTAGCATCACGTGACATAATCCTTTCAATCAGTATAAATTTGAAATCTGCCGGAATATCATGCTTCCGTAATGAATCAAAGCTGCTTTCAAGCTTTATCTCCCCAGATTTCACAAGGTCCTCAAGCACCTCCCTGAAATAAAGATTGATTTTTGGATCAACTTTAAATCCTAAATGGAAATCGATTCTGATGAGTATGCCCGGAATAATCTGGGTAACCTGGTAATTAAACCTGTTTGGTTCATTTACCCTGTCTACATGAAGCAGCCAGTATGTTTTTGCCCTTTTAGGCTGTTTTTGAAAAATAGAATAAATAACTTTCGATTCAACCTGGTCTTTTCTGTTGGCACGTATTATATATACAAGGTTTGTGGCAAGCATGGGGACAGATTCATCTTTGCTGAGATCCCTGAACAGATCAAGATACTTGTCGAGGTCCGCAAAAGTAATGTACCGGTTCTTTATTTTTCGTCCGAAATACCAGCCAAACATTATCAGGAAATAAATTGATGCGAGGAAGAGCGTAAACCATCCTCCATACATGAATTTGTGGAGGTTTGCAATCAGGAAGCTTCCCTCGACGGTGAGATAGATCATCAAAAACAACAAAATAAGCCGGTGGTTCAATCCTTTACTGTACAAATAATATGACAGAAGGAATGTGGTCATAATCATGGTGATCATAATAGCAAGACCATATGCGGCAGTCATATTTGATGATTCTTTGAAAAAGATTACAACCAGACTACACGCTATCCAGAAAAACCAGTTAACAAATGGCATATAAACCTGTCCCCTGACATAAGTGGGATGCAATACCTTTATCTTTGGCCAAAAATTAAGTGAAACAGCCTCGCTTACAAGCGTAAATGATCCGCTGATGATTGCCTGACTGGCAATTATTGCAGCAACTGTTGCCAGAATTATACCGGGTATTAAAAACCATTTCGGCATTATTTCAAAGAAAGGATTGATATCCGTACCTGACTCAAAATTGTTCATTAACCATGCTCCCTGCCCGAAGTAATTTAGAAGCAAAGTAATTTTAACAAATGCCCATGACACTTGGATATTTGTCCGTCCGCAATGCCCTAGGTCAGCATAAAGAGCCTCAGCACCGGTTGTACAGAGAAAAACAGCTCCCAAAAGAATAAAACCGCCGGGATATTCACTCAGAAACCGGTATGCATAAACCGGACTGATTGCCCGTAAAATATCGGGGTGTAAAAGCAACTGCGAAAATCCCAGGATACCGAGTGTTGAAAACCATATAACCATTACTGGTCCAAAGGAGCTCCCGAGAAAATTGGTACCGAATTGCTGGATAAAGAAAAGAACCGCAAAAATAATAAGAACAATAGGGATAACCGGAATTGAGGGATTATACAGCTTTAATCCTTCAATGGACGAAGTAACGGTGATTGAAGGAGTGATAACACCATCTGCGAGAAGAGCAGCCCCTCCTATCATTGTAAGGATGGCAGCCCACGCTGGTTTCTCCTTAATCAGGGCAAATAAGGAAAATATCCCTCCCTCCCCGTTATTATCAGCCCTTAATGTTATTAAAACATACTTAATTGTGGTAAACAGCGTCAGTGTCCAGAAAATGCACGATAAGCTGCCATAAACAAGTAATTCATTAAAATTGGCCGATCCTCCGACGATAATAGCCTTCATGGTATAGAGCGGGCTTGTTCCCAGATCACCAAAGACTATTCCCAGGGTTACTAACAGACCGGCAAGCGAAAGCTTCTTGATAACAGAACTTTGTTCAGTCTCTTTCATGATTTTTCCCGCAATTAAACAGTACTATTTGCCAGAAAAGGAAGCAAAGTTAAAAATTAATAAACTCTGCAAAAGGTTAAAGTGATATATTTTTGATGGCTTTCGGGTATGCAAAGTTATTCATTTGGCTATTTTATTGTTTTAAATCAAAGTCAGGAAAACTATCTTTGTGATCTTAAAGTTCAGAGAAATAAGCTGTCTGATCCGAAATTAAGTTGTGATTTAATTACAGACATAACATGTTAAGGCAATTGTTAATCAGCATATTCCTCACCTGTGTATCAGTGTCAGCCAAAGGACAGGACACAGTATCATCGCCCGCAAAGATTTCTCTTCTTTTTATCGGGGATATTATGGGTCATGATGAGCAGATATTGTCAGCCGAGAACAGGGACACCCGCACATACAGTTATGATGACGTTTTCAGGTATATCAAACCCGTTATTTCAGAAGCGGACATTGCAATAGCTAATTTTGAGGTAACTCTTGCTGGTCCTCCCTATAAAGGATATCCCCTGTTCAGTTCTCCGGCATCCCTTGCTGCAGCCTGTAAAAATGCCGGAATTGACTACCTGGTCACAGCTAATAATCATGCTGCCGACCGGGGTAAAACCGGGATAGCCGGTACTATAAACAGGCTTGACAGCATCGGAATGCCCCATACCGGAACATTTCCAGACCAGGCAGCAAGGGACAGTCTCTACCCTCTAATGATTAAGCAATCCGGGGTTTCACTGGCAATTCTTAACTATACATACGGAACTAATGGTCTCAAAGTTCCGGGACCAGTAATTGTCAATATGCTTGATAAAAACCTTATTATCAATGATATCGAGAAAGCCAGACATAAGAATCCCGATCTGATTATTTTGCTTCTGCACTGGGGAACAGAATATGATACCATTCCATCAAAGATCCAGACAGATCTTGCTGAGTATTTTTTCTCGCAGGGGGTTGATCTGATAATAGGTTCGCATCCGCATGTCCTTCAAAAAATGGTCTGGCACAAAAGAGATTCTGCTGATAAAGACAGAATTCTGGTTTATTCTCTCGGCAATTTTATAACAAATCAGAGAAAGCCGAAAACTGACGGTGGCTCTATGGTAAGAATCGAACTGACCCGGAATGGAAATTCATTAGATGTCTCAGATGCCGGATATTACCTTACGTGGGTTTATACACCTGTAGAAAAATACAGGAAAAAGTTTTATATTCTTCCCTGTTCCGAATATGAAAACAAACCTGAATTCTTCACCGATCCTTCCAGCTACGCAAAGATGAAGAAATTCATAACCGACTCAAGAGCACTGCTTTATGAACAAAACATAAATATACGGGAATTTACTTATATAGTTAATTAATTGATAATAAACGACGCCGGAGAGCCTGCCCCGCCCAGCGGGGCGTCCAATTCCATCCCGATAGCTATCGGGAGCCATGGTTACATCCATGGAAAACATGGGGTTAAAGAATTCAACGCCGGAGGTGTTGAATAAATAAATATGATAAAATAAAATTCTTCAACCATTTAGTTTAATCCTGTTTTTATAAATATAATTGCATAACAAAGATCAGATATTTACGGTTTGGATAATTTTATGACCGATTCCATAACAATACTTACTGTCACAGCCATCTCCATCGGCTTCCTGCATACTATCCTCGGACCTGATCATTATCTGCCATTTATTGTACTCAGCCAGGCGAAAAGATGGACGCTGAAGAAAACCATGTCTATAACATTTTTTTGTGGTCTTGGCCACGTTTTAAGCTCTGTGATACTTGGCCTCGTCGGTGTTGCTGTCGGAATATCTTTAAAAAAACTTGTCGCAGTTGAATCATTCAGGGGTAATATTGCTGCATGGCTGTTTATCGCTTTCGGGCTGGTTTATATGGTAATAAGTATAAGAAACCTTATCAAGGGAAGAAAACACAACCATTCACATTTTCATATCGGTGGAGAAAGCCATTCGCACGAACATGAGCACCACAAAGAGCATACACATATTCATGAGAATGATATAGTCAGAACTACACCATGGATTCTTTTCCTCATATTTGTTTTTGGACCGTGTTAACCTCTTATCCCTATTCTGATGTATCCTGCTGCTGAAAATAATATTCCGGGTGCAGTTCTTGTAACATTGCTATTTTCTGTAGTGACTATTGCAACAATGATGTCTGTAGTACTGGCATTTAAGCTGGGATTAAACAAAATCAACCTGAAACCGGTTGAAAAATTCAGTCATCTTATTGCCGGAACAATGATCTTCCTTTCATGTATGGCGATCCAGTTCCTTGGTCTTTAGGCATTTCTTAATGATCCCTGGAGTTTGTGCCGTATCGAATTCACTTTAAATTATTAGCTTTACAAAAAATAAAAACCATAGGATGAATTACGATTACAATACTCAGCGTAAAAGGATGGCATTGCCTGAATACGGCAGGAACGTTCAGAAAATGGTTGATCATATCAAAACCATTGAGGACAGGGATGAAAGGAACAGGGCAGCAAAGACAATAATCCAGATAATGGGTAACCTTAATCCTCATCTCCGCGATATAGGAGATTTCAAGCATAAACTATGGGATCATCTCGCATTAATAGCGGACTTTGAACTGGATATTGACACCCCATTTCCTCCTCCTGAAGCTTCAAAGTTCAATGAAAAACCGAAGCAGGTACCTTACAAGCAGGGGAATATCAGGTTCCTTCATTACGGAAGAATAATTGAATTACTGATTGACGCTGCTTCCGGGATGGATGAAGGTGAAGAGAAAGAGTACCTTACTACACTGATAGTGAACCAGATGAAGAAATCATATATTACCTGGAACAGAGGACAGGTTGCTGATGAGGTAATAATCGGCGACATGAAGATGTTGTCGGGCGGTAAATTAAAAATGACAGAAGGTGTGAAAATTCTTGAAGTAAAAGAACTTATGCCTCCTGTCAGAAGAAAGCCGCAAAGAATAACACATGGTAAACAGCTGAATAAACAGTTCAACAAGAAAAAAGGGCATAGCCGTCACTGATGGGTACTTTTATTGTACAAGGCGGAAAATCACTCAAAGGAGAAATAACGCCGCAGGGAGCCAAGAATGAAGCTTTACAGGTTATCTGTGCCACCCTCCTTACCTCTGAAAAAATCACAATAAAAAACATACCTGATATTAGCGATGTCAAAAAACTAATTGAACTTATTGGTTGTCTTGGCGTTAAGATAACCATGGAATCAGATTCAGTTACAAGTTTTGAAGCTGCAACTATCAATCTCGATTATCTTCAGACAAAAGAATTCATATCTCAGAGCTCCAGCTTAAGGGGATCGATTATGATTGTTGGTCCGCTTCTGGCACGTTTCGGAAAAGCATTTATTCCAAAACCTGGTGGTGATAAGATAGGACGACGCAAGGTCGACACCCATTTCATTGGATTCAGGAAATTGGGAGCTGAATTCAACTATGACTCTTCCGATTCCTTTTTTAAAGTCGAAGCCCCCTTTCTGACCGGGACCTATATACACCTTGATGAGGCATCAGTAACAGGAACAGCGAATATTATTATGGCTGCTGTTATGGCAAAAGGCCGTACAACAATTTATAACGCTGCATGTGAACCTTACGTGCAGCAGCTTTGCAGAATGCTTGTTAAAATGGGAGCAAAAATTGAAGGTATTGGTTCTAACCTTCTGTATATCGACGGAGTAACCGGACTTAAAGGATGTATGCATACTATTCTGCCGGACATGATTGAAATCGGCTCATTCATCGGTCTTGCTGCAATGACTGAATCGGAAATCACAATTAAAAATGTATCATACGAAAATCTTGGCATTATTCCCGATTCATTCCGTAAACTAGGAATCAACTTTGAACGGAATGGCGATGACATTCATGTTCCTCACCAGGACCATTATGAAATAGAAACGTTTATTGATGGTTCGATTATGACTATCGCTGATGCCATATGGCCGGGCTTAACACCTGATTTATTAAGTGTTCTGCTTGTTACTGCCACCCAGGCTAAAGGTGCTGTCCTGATCCATCAGAAAATGTTCGAAAGCAGGCTTTTCTTCGTGGACAAACTGATTGATATGGGTGCTCAGATAATCCTTTGTGATCCTCACAGGGCAACCGTAATCGGCCTAGATAAAATGATAAAATTAAGGGGAACAGTGATGTCATCGCCTGATATCAGGGCAGGAGTTGCTCTTCTTATAGCTGCATTATCGGCAGAGGGGAAAAGCGTAATACATAATATTGAACAGATTGACAGGGGCTACCAGGATATCGATACTCGGCTTAACGCTCTTGGTGCGGATATCAGGAGAATCTGAAATTCCTTAAGTATTTTGGCACAAGGGCGCAGGGGCTCAGGGGCTCAAAGGCAAAAATTGCTTTTTAGTATTCATCCTGTTTCGCCTTTATGCCGTTACGCCTTTATACCTCTGTGCCTATATGCCTTTGCGCCTTTGTACCTTTATCTACCTGCCAAATTGTCAAATATATCTCCATGGCAGACATTTTGTTAATAATCAAATATTAATGAGAAAAATTTGAGTGATGGTAAAGAAAAAAACACCTGAACAGGAGGAGCAGAAACACAAAAAGCAAACTGAAACAGCTGATAATAAAGAAAATAACAACACTCAGGAAATTAGCGACAAGGAAAAATCAGATATTCCGCCGGTGACTGATCAGGAATCGCTGGTAACAGAAACATCTGCGCCGGAGGGTATTGTATCTGACAAAGTTGTTGCTGAAGAGAAATCTGCCGAAGAAAAACTGGCAGAGATGCAGGATAAATATCTTCGTTTATCTGCAGAATTTGATAATTACAGGAAAAGAACACTGCGAGAGAAAATGGAGTTGTCAAAATATGCCAGTGAGGATATACTCCTTAAGATCCTGCCGGTTATGGACGATTTCGAAAGAGCCCTTTCACTTATGAATACTGTAACTGATTGTGTTGCAATGAAGAACGGGATTGATCTTATTTACGTGAAATTTAATGAATTCCTTAAACAAAACGGAGTTAAAGAGATTGAATCCCTTAATTGTGACTTTAATTTTAATCTTCATGACGCTGTGGCAAAAGTCACAGTGCAGGAAGATGAAAAGAAAGGAAAAATAATTGAGGTGATACAAAAGGGTTATTATCTCAAAGATAAGATTATCAGGCACTCAAAGGTAGTTGTTGGAGAATGAATTTAACGCCCGGTTGCACATGAATGGGGTGACTGCAAAATAAATTAAAGCGGATGGGAAAAAGAGATTATTACGAAGTGCTCGGGGTATCCAAAAATGCCTCAAAGGAGGAGATCAAAAAAGCCTACAGGAAGCAGGCATTGAAATATCATCCTGACAAGAATCCCGGGGATAAGAAAGCAGAGGAAAATTTCAAAGAAGCTGCTGAAGCGTACGAGGTTTTAAGTAATGATGAAAAGAAATCCAGGTACGATCGCTTTGGTCATGCCGGCATGGGTGGAGCGGGTAATGGATTCAGCGGTGGTGGGATGACCATGGAAGACATCTTTTCATCTTTCGGTGACATTTTTGGTGATGCCTTCGGTGGATTTGGGGGGGCATTTGGAGCAAGCAGACGGTCAGGGCGGAGAACCAACAAAGGAAGCAATCTCAGGGTAAAAGTGAAGCTGACACTCCATGAGATCGCAACAGGTGCAGAGAAAAAAATAAAGGTTACAAAATACGATACCTGTAATTCTTGTGGCGGAACGGGAGCTGCTGATTCAAACAGCATGTCAACTTGCTCTACCTGCCGCGGATCCGGACATGTAACAAGAGTCACCAATACCATGCTTGGACAGATGCAGACTACTTCCGTATGCCCCTCATGCGGGGGAGAAGGCAAAACAATAACAAAAAAATGTCCTTCATGTTATGGAGAGGGTATAGTTCAGAAAGAAGATATAATAAAAATCAATATACCTGCAGGGGTTGGCAAAGGTATGCAGATGACTGTCAGCGGTAAAGGGAATGCACCAAGACGAGGCGGGGTTTACGGTGATCTGCTGGTAGTAATAGACGAGGAGGAGCATCCCGATCTTATCCGGGAGGGTAATGATCTGATATATAATCTGTTTATAAGCATCCCTGATGCTATTCTGGGTACTCATGTCGAAGTCCCCACAGTCGATAATAATGTGAAAATAAAGATAGAGCCGGGCACTCAGCCTGGTAAAATTCTCCGGTTGAGAGGTAAAGGATTACCTGAAGTGAACGGCTATGGCAGAGGCGATTTACTTGTTAATGTAAACGTATGGATCCCTAAAAGCATGACCCGGGAAGAAGCAAAAATCGTTGAAAAATTCAAAGAATCCGAATCTTTCACACCAAAACCGGATAAAAGCGATAAAAACTTCTTTGAAAGAATGAGAGGATACTTCGAGTAGATTTTCTTCTTACTCTGTGACCCTCTATGCCTTCTTCGGATTTCCTCTGTGCAACTAAAAAAAATAAGAACTTACACAGTGTTGCACAGAGAAGACACAGAGATACACAGAGTTTTTATATATTTACTCTTCATTTTAAAATTAAATCAGAATTCTCTATGTCACTTTTTGAAGCAAGGAACATTACCAAACAATTTGCCAGCACTGTAGCGCTCGATAAAGTCAGCATCTCAGTGCCTGAGCAATGCATTTACGGTCTCCTTGGTCCCAATGGGGCCGGTAAAACGACGCTTTTAAGGATAATCAACCAGATAACCGGACCTGATTCCGGTGAAATGTTCCTTAACGGTAAGAAACTGACACCGGATGATGTCCTCGGGATAGGTTATCTCCCTGAAGAACGCGGCCTGTATAAAAAGATGAAAGTGGGTGAGCAGGCTCTATACTTTGCTCAGCTGAAAGGACTTACAAAGGCCGAAGCTATGAAAAGGCTTAAATACTGGTTCAGAAAACTTGATATCGTGGACTGGTGGGGCAAGAAAGTTGAAGAGCTTTCAAAAGGAATGCAGCAAAAAGTACAATTCATAACTACTGTTCTTCATGAACCTAAACTGATCATTTTTGATGAACCATTCACAGGTTTTGACCCTGTAAATGCAAATACTATAAAAAATGAAATCCTGTTCCTCAGGGAAAGGGGAGCAACAATATTATTTTCAACTCATAACATGGGATCGGTTGAGGAATTATGTGATAATATCACCCTGATAAACAAGGCAAAGACAATACTTGAGGGCAGGGTTGATGAGATCCGCAAACAATGGGCAGCAAATGAATTTGATCTTGTTTTCCAGGGAAATGTTAAAATTGAAGAAAACGGAAAATACAAAATTCTCAACCATAAGTTTGAAGATGATCAAAGTACCATCAGACTTAAAACGGCAGGGGATATTGCTTCAAATGATATTCTGAAAACTGCTTTAAATGCAGGCAGAGTTGTTTCCTTCAATCCTGCACTTCCGTCAATGAATGAAATATTTATTAGGATAGTTGAATCGCGCAATTAAGAAACTGAAACCTACGAATATGAATAAGATATCTGTAATAATTAAAAGAGAATACATGACAAGGGTCCGGAAAAAGTCATTCATAATAATGACTATTCTGGCTCCGCTATTAATGGCCGGTTTAATAGTAACTTCAATTCTACTGACTTTGAGTAAAGACAGGGATTTTAAGAAGATCGCTGTTATTGAGGATGGATCAGATCTTTTTAAGAATGTTGACCTGGACTCGGAAGATGCGGATTATGTGTACCTGGAAAATGTCAAGCTAGCCGATCTTAAAGAGAATTTTGAGCAGGCCGGATACTATGGAATACTTTATATTTCACGGGAGATCATAAATACACCTAACGCTGTCGAGCTGATTTCAAAAAAAACACCACCTTTCTTTGTTATTGATGATATTTCCAATAAGCTTGAAAAGGAAATAGAGAGGCAGAAGCTCCTTGCATATAACATCCAGAATCTCGATGAGATAATGAAGAATATCAAAACAGATGTTTCTGTTAAAACAACCCTGATCAATGCTGCGGGCGAGGCAACAGAGACCAGCTCAATAATTGCAATGATCCTTGCCTATATCGGTGGTTTCTTAATGTATATGCTTGTTTTTATGTTCGGTTCCCAGGTAATGAGAGGTGTTATAGAAGAAAAGACAAGCAGGGTAGTCGAGGTGATTGTTTCCTCGGTAAAACCGGTACAGCTGATGATGGGTAAAATTATCGGGATTGCCCTGGTCGGATTAACCCAGTTTTTAATTTGGATATTCCTTACAGCCGCAGTTGTAGGTGTTGTACAAGCCACGGTTCTTAAGAAAACCGATATGGCAGAGATCACTCAGAATCTGCCTCAAAATGTTATGGTAGAAAATCAGCTTACATCTTCTGCACCACAGGCTGGTGAGGTATCTCCTGACCTTGCTGAGTTTGCAAAGGTTTTTGAGAATGTAAAGAACCAGAATTGGCTGTTAATAATAACCTCATTCATATTTTATTTTATTACAGGTTATCTTCTTTATGCCTCAATTTTTGCCGCAATAGGTTCGGCAGTCGATAATGAGACTGAAACACAGCAGTTTATGCTTCCTGTCACAATACCTATAATATTAGCATTGCTGGTAGCAATGGCAACTATGCAGAATCCAGAAAGTTCAGTATCATTCTGGTTTTCAATCATTCCGCTCACCTCTCCTATTGTTATGGTAGCGAGGATTCCTTTTGGAGTACCTGGCTGGCAGATCGCTCTTTCAATGTTCCTGCTGGCAATAACCTTCTTAGGCTTTGTATGGATGGCAGCAAAAGTCTATCGCACAGGAATTCTTATGTATGGGAAGAAAACTTCATGGAAGGAAATATGGAAGTGGCTGAGGTATAGCGGGTAAAAGGCAGAAGGCAGTAGGCAGTAAAACCGTGTAACTCCGTGTTACCCCGTAGTAAAAAAAGGATTTAAAAAATAATACCATGTCAAAGATTCTGGTTATCGACGATGAAAAAGCCATCCGGAACACTCTGAAGGAAGTTCTGGAATATGAGAAACATGAGGTTGATCTTGCTGAAGACGGGCCATCAGGAATCGAACTTTTCAATGCCAATACTTATGATATTGTCCTTTGTGACATTAAGATGGCCAAGATGGACGGAATCGAGGCCCTTCAGAAGATAAATGAAATTTCCTCAAACACACCTGTTGTAATGATCTCGGGCCACGGCAACATCGATACTGCCGTTGAAGCTATCAAGAAGGGGGCTTACGATTTTCTTGAAAAACCCCTCGACCTTAACAGGCTGCTGATAACTATCCGCAATGCGACAGATAAATCAACGCTTGTCAGCCAGACACAGGTTTTGAAAAACAAGGTCAGTAAAATGTATGAGATTGTGGGAGAATCGGAAGCAATCAGGAAAGTTAAGGAGATGATAGACAGGATTGCTCCCACCGAAGCAAGAGTGCTGATAACAGGTGCCAACGGAACAGGAAAGGAACTTGTAGCTCGCCAGATCCATGAAAAAAGCAGCAGGGCAAAAGCCCCGTTTGTAGAGGTCAACTGCGCTGCCATACCTTCTGAACTTATTGAAAGTGAGCTTTTCGGTCATGAAAAAGGTTCGTTCACCTCGGCAATAAAACAGAGAATCGGTAAGTTTGAACAGGCTAACGGGGGAACCCTTTTCCTGGATGAAATTGGCGATATGAGCCTTTCCGCACAGGCTAAAGTCCTGAGAGCTCTCCAGGAAAACAAGATAACAAGGGTTGGTTCAGACAAGGATATTCATGTTAACGTGAGAGTGGTCACAGCCACCAATAAAAACATAAAAAAGGAAATTGAAAACAATACCTTCCGCGAGGACCTCTACCACAGGCTGAGTGTAATTTTAATCCATGTTCCCACACTTAATGAACGGCAGGAAGATATTCCTATTCTTGCTGAACATTTCAATACGGTGATATGTACTGAATACGGGATGAGTAAGAAGATAATTAAAAAGGACGCAATAAAAGAGTTGCAGAAAATTGAATGGACCGGTAATATCCGTGAATTCCGGAATGTCCTTGAAAGGCTGATCATTCTATGCAAAGATGAAATCACCGGTGCTGATGTAGTTGCGTACGCACGCCCGGTCTCAGGCGGTAATGTATAACTTTTTCAATTAATTTATTTTCTCCTCCAGAATTTAATATCATTCATCGGATACTCAAGCTTGTAAGATATTTCAATTTCTCCTGAAGAAATATCAATAAATAGTACCTCATTCTGAGGATGATTAACTAAAATATAACAATCCGATTCAGCATCATATCCCGAGATGCAGGCATAATAATCATCACGTTGTTTAATTTCCACACTGCTTATCTGCGATCCGGTTTCCGGATCAAAAACCTCTATATAATTTCTGTCAGTATCCAGAGAATAAGTCAATCCTATAAGAGTCTTATTATCAGGATTATACACTATATTATTAAGGATTTTCCCGATGTAAACCGTTTTGACAACAGTGCCGGTAAAAGTGTTAATTGTTATTAATTTGTAATCAGCGCGTAGCATGACATAACTTTTTTCCTCCTGCTCATAATAATTGGTGCAGACAATGACACCATCTCCAAGATCGACCTGGTTTTGAGAAACTATAGTTCCTGACTCCAGGTTGACCCTTATAACATAATTGGTGTAGATAACAGGATTAGTCTCATAAGAAATGACAGTATATATTCCAATAAGCACATTATCGTTACTGTCGATGACAGCCTGGGAGAGGTATCCCGGGAGTTTAATAGATCTTAAAAGGTTACCTGTTTCGGGATTAACCAGCCTGAATACTGAATCGCAATCAACATACCCGTATCCCCTGCTTGTTGGATCGAACACTGTCGAGCCCAGCACATAGCATTCAACCGGGGTGGTATTGACGACACCCGAATCAAGTTTGATAGTTACCATCTCGGAACCTTTGGATCCCTGTATTCCGGTAAGCATCAGTGAATTGATGCTGTTATCGTTTTGTTTTGTGCACGACACGATTATCAGAAACAAAATCCCAACAAGCAAGTTTTTCATTTTCATATAGATCTTATTTTAACTTACTCTTTCGCAATAGAACAAAGGTACAAATAAAAGGAACAGAAGACTTACGGCTTCTGTTCCTTAATAAATAACTAAATGAATTATCCATCATCTAATTAGAGATAGATTCTGTGTTTGTCAATTGGTCAGAATTGTATGGTCAGCGGAATAACAAAACCATAGAATAAAAATGAAGCACCATTCCCTCCTGAAAAGATTACCTGGGCTTGCGGATGTATACCAACCGGACCGATTTTACCGTAAACACCTATTGAGCTCATGGCACCTAATCCAAAGGAGGATTTCTTTTCATAGATATCTACAACAGGAAGTGGAGATTCACGGTAAAAAGCGAAGTATTCTTTATAGCTGAATACACCTATAGATAGTAAACTAGTAACACCGAAGAATTTACCCTTGAATTTTGGGCTTATTCCTGCATAGACTCCACCTCCGTTCATTTTATAGTCAGTTGTAGCATCATACTCATCCCAGCATTTTTCAACTAATGTGCCGAATGTAAAATCGATAAAATTTAGTTTAGAGGGCATTATGAATCTAAGGTCTACTCCAGCCATTAGCCTATCACTACTTAGCCCCCAGGGACTCTTATTATTTAAGTAGTTATCTTCATTAAGGTTATTCTTATGATAAATTAATCCGACCTCAACCTGGATTTTAGAATCTTTTTGAGTTTCCTGTCCAAACGTCGGAATAGAGATTAGAAAGATTAAAAGAAAATTGATCTGTTTCATATAGCTTAGTTTTAAATATCGGATTCACTTACAAGTATCTGAACGCCATAATTTGGGAATATGAGCCATGATTCCGGATTATCGAAGTAGTCAAAATATGAACTTCCGCATTTCTCCCCTTTATTCTGGAATTCAATTTCATAATCAACTCCAGCAGTACCCTGGAGAAATCCTAGTTTTAAAGTATCTTTTGCATTGAATCCTACACCAATCTTAACCGTTAATTTGCCAGATGGCCTATCGTATTCTTCGGCTGTAAAAGTCAACATATCATACCAGAATCCGGGTTGCCAGTCAAGCACCTTAACTCCAGTGAATACTTGTGATACTTTTGACCGTTTTGAAAACATGCAGTTTATCTGATCCTGAACTTTAAAAGGATTCTTATTTACAGGCTCGACATTTGTTACAGTTATATAAAATTCAGGCTTCCCCGCAATCCAGCTTTCAATTTTCCAGTCCGTAAATTTTATTTGTTTAATATAAACAGGAGAATCCTGGGATATATCTCTGTAAGGAGCCTGGATAAAGTCATATTTTGGATTCGATTCTCCAAGGGGAGTTACATGAACAACTTTGTAAATTGTTTTCTTACCAATAGCAATATCCGTATCAAAATAATCATACTGCCCTGATGTAAAGGTCTTATATAAAACATAATCAGGATTAACACCAACAACATTTTTATAAACTCTTGTCTCCATTATGTACTGGGTGTTATCATTCTGCCAGCGAAGTTCTACAATACTTTTAGCATGCTGTATCGCATCAAACGACAGAACAGGCTTCGGGAGCGGGGGAGCTGAAATTGTCAGGTAATTAGTAGGTGATGAAATTTCGCTTTCGTAATAAGCTAATACATAGTATGAATAAGACTTTTGAGACACAACATTATTGTCATCATAACTCCTGTTATTTACCCCGATTACTGTGGACATCAGGGCAAAATATGAATCACTTGATGATTTACGATAAACATAGTAACCTGTTGTATTATTCACGTTTGCTGTATCCGGCATTACCCAGTTAAGTCTTATCCCTGATTCAGTAAGCACTCCTGTAAGATTATATGGAGCTGGTGGCAATACAGGCCCCTTGGGTTCTTCAATAATCTCAATGCGTTCATTCATACTGATCACTATTACAGGATCCTCAGGAGGATTAACTGCATCAAGTACAACTGTACTCCCATCCGAAGTATACCCAACAACCTCTTCTGTTGTAGCCTCATCAAACTCAAGCGGTATAAACGTCACAACCGGGACATAGGTTTCGTTAACCCATTTCTCGGCATTAACAGGAACAGAAATCTGTAAATAGGGATACTTCGAGATCAGATCATCTATAACTGATCCTGAAGACTTTTTTTCTGCCGGACCCAAAGAACTTTTAAAGTGACTCTGTAAGAGATCCCTGACACAAAAGTTTTCTCCGGCTGATTTTACTGAGGACTGGGCCGGATCTACCCTGTAATTGACAATGTTTGACAGTAACACATCATAATCTCCGTCGAACATTTTCAAAGCTTCTTCCTTTACAAGGTTTCTGAAGCTTTTGTTCTCTTTAATTGCGGAAGTGACAGCCAGTGAGAAATCCTGCATATCCAGGTTGTATCCATTCTTTTCAAATAATCCTCCAGTTTTTTGGGAATTATCTGATCTGAGCTCAGTTCTTTCGCAGCCAGCTGGTATCGTTACAATATAAAGTACTAAAATGATACCTGTCAAAAACAAGTTTATATTTATGGTCCTTTTCATTTCATTGTTTTTTAATTTGCACCTTTAAAAAATTGCTCTCTCAAGCAAAGTTTATCCCCGGCATAATTTCGGGACCCGGGGACTTCACTTCTCCCGTATTTTCTGAATTACTGTACTTCATTCAGAAAATAATGATGCAATAGCACTTTTTACAGCAGCGAGATATATTTTTAAAGGTTATACTTCAAGTTATTCCACAATACTTTAATAAACCATAAATAACCAGCACAAATATCAAAACGTCTTAAACCCGTTAAATTCCGTGATTAACCTTCACAAACTCACATTAAATAAAATAATCTTTCGATTGCAGATCGAATTGTACTATAAAATTAAAGCTAAATTTTATCAAATTCAAATTTTTTTGTCAGAATTTTAAAAATATTATTTCAACTGCCGTATGCGGTTGAAACATGTGTTAATCTGCAAACAGACCGCCACAACGTGGCTCAGTCTCGTAGTGACTACCTGCTTGTAGAAAACAACCAATCAATCATGTTCAAGTTCCGTAGAGCCTGCCCCGCATTAGCGGGGAGCGGCCTGTTCGATCAAATCCATTCAAACAAGTATTTTGGATCATATTCTACATCAAATTTTTCAAGTAATTTAAGGTATTCATTCTTGAATGTGGCTTTTCTGTGATGCTCTTCCTGTGAATTTATATATTGAATTACTTCATTGATCTGGGAATGGCTATATGAAAATGCGCCGTATCCTTCCTGCCATTGGAATTTACCAGGCAGCCATCTCTTGTCGTTTATAAATTTAGATGCGTTTGCCTTGATATCCCTTAATAAATCTGGTAATGCCTGTGAAGGTTCATATCCGATAAAAATGTGAACATGATCAGGCATATAATTTATTGCCAGCAATTTATGTTTCCGATTTTGAATTATCCCAGTGGTATATTTTTGCAACTCCTCTTTATGTTTTATGGGAATTACATTTTCGCGTCCTATTGGAGAGAAAACCAGATGAAGGTAAATTCGGGTATAGGTATTTGCCATACTAGTAAGTATTTAGTTATTATGTTCAAAATACAATTTAAACAGCGAAACATATAAATATGACCATTCAGGTACCCACCGCGTGGTTTAAATGTAAAAATACATATTTTTTCTACAAACAGACCACTGCTATGCGGTTCAAAAACATCATCACATGCATTATTCTACAAACAGATCACCGCTACGCGGCTAAAAAACATCATCACATGCATTATTCTACAAACAGGCCGCCACCACGCGGCTCAGTAATAACTTAGTTGATTTTGAAGAGTCCCGTAGTGACGACCTGTTTGTAGAAAAAAGATCGGAGATTGATTTCCAAGCTCCACAGGCACTGTCTAATGGCATTATTACCATTATGAGGTCAGAAGATGCCGGAGGCATCTAAGTATAATATCCATGGTTACATCCATGGTTAATTGCAGGTAGTATCAGACAACACCGGCGGTGTTGAAGAATTATAATAATAAACATCCATCTTTAAATAAACAACTTCAACCCACTCCGGGATTGAGAAGAAACACTCCTCCTACCCCGTATGTAACCGGGGCTATTAGACTTTAAAGCCTCCGGCTTTAGAAAATCAAAAAACCGGTTAGATGAAGATGTGTAATGAATCGAGTAGGAAGTGAGTGATTAATTCACTCACTGTCCTCTCACACCACCGTACGTGCCGTTCGGCATACGGCGGTTCGTCAGAGATAGCTGCGAAAACAGCTTGTGAATGTTACACTTCTCTATGTAGGTTGTTAGCTCAGCATATCTTTGGTAGGTTCAGCTTCCGGCATACTTCCACACAAAAGATTACGTCCATTTAGACCAACTGCTTTCAACGCGACGCAACACTAATATCAAAGTACTATCACCTCTAACGTTCAGCCCTTCTCTCGCTTTTGCGAGACACTATGGCATCTGCTGACTCCTGACCATTCAGCCGTACATCGCTGTACGGGTTGTCGGGTTTGTAATCTATCCCCAACTTATTGGTCAGGTCTCCCCGGGTAAGAACGATAATTTTCATCCCATATACCTGCTGCATTTACTCCAAGGGGTTCGGGCAGTATTGGACTTCACTTTGTTATGCAAGCTCATCCGCCCCTCATAAGCCTTATATGCAGTTCTTGTTCATCAGGCCGGAACTTTGCCTCCGGCTTCCTTCAGATTCCACCTCACGGTGGACACCCTTGCCTTTAGCTAACACTTCCTACTGCCAGGTGTGTTCGGGTCTTTCACCCTATAGTTATCGCCCATGCCGGGCGCACATAAAAAAAAGCCCCCGGAGCTGATTTCCGGGGGCCATTTCATTGAATTGTTACTTTTTATTTATCGTTTCCGGGGCAGACACATTCACCATACGTAATTTCTCCAGTTTCAAGATCCATTGTAAAGGTCATAATATAATGGGAGCCTTGATTCCCAATGAGAAATAAGTGGCTAATCCCTATATCCAAACCAACTGTTCTATTGATGCTCTGAACCCTAAAAACTTCACCTGAACCTGTAAAAACTAAATCTTCATTATCTACACTTACAGCTTCACCAAAACCCTGAGTTTTAATCCAGATCAAGTTCCCATCTTTATAATGAGTTACTTTGTGAAAGGCTACTGATCCTTCTATATAATCAATCAACTCACCATTGCAATATACAGGTTGCGAAAATGTATCCCATATATAATAATCTGAAGTTGATCCCGTACCCTCCTTCCCGTTTTGTGCAGAAAGCTGAGTAGTTGCAATGCCTAAAAAAAGGCATAAAAGTAAAAATGTCTTTGTTTTCATAGGTATAAGTTTTTAGTTAAAATTAAACTTCTGATTCAAGCGCTTTTGTATTAAAGTTCGGATAAAACACCTTATGAGACATAGCAATTTTACATGAATGGACTTTAAATTTTCTTATAATTCCTTTAACTTTTCTTATAATATTTCACTAGTGTCCGACTAAAATAATAAAATAAGGGGTACTCCCCAAAGGTTTCCCCCAGATGTTGTAATTTGGTTTTTGGAGAAAATAAATACAACATGAGTAAAGATACAGAAATAAAATTTGTCGGACAGCCGGTTTTCA